>JBEKXF010000014.1:0-88800 GCA_049512315.1 Candidatus Aminicenantales bacterium
TCCTTGATCCAAGTACTCCATGGCCCGCAGGCGTCGCCCTTCCAGGTACTCTGCGCTTCCGGATGGTCTCATCGATTCCCTCCGGATCAGAGTATAGGACATTTATTATGCAGGTGTCAATAGTTTGGCGTCGCTGGCGCCTATTCCCGCAACCCTTTTTCTCCATTTTAGAAGGAGTTCCTTTTCTTCTTCTGATGCTATAGACATCAACTTTTCTAAACAAATAGAGGCCATTGGGTCATGAATAACTGGATTTCTATTCGCTGTCTGCACGACACGACAGAGCAATGTGTAAATTGCAGTTTGTGATACATCTGATAGGTTCATGATTTATCTCCCTTTCCACTATTTTGAAAGCGCCCTTGGGCGCACGTGGCGCCCGCCTAACTACGTAATTGGCGAATACATTTAATAGTATTGGACTTGACCTATTTAAGATCTCCTCTTCAAGCCGATTACGTAGTTCGGGCCGGAAAAGCATGCAAGGCGATGACCTTTATTTGTAAAAGCCTCATCTGCCGCCAATCCGGTATGGCCGTCCACGCCTTTGAATTGATAGGAATTTCCTTTCTGTTATTTTCGACGCTTCGGCAAGAAATCGGGAGGTATCTTATACGGACAACATACAAGACTATTGCATCCTATGCGGATCCATCTAATATAGGGAGAGTCAGATATTCTGTGTAAACCCCTTCTTCGCATTTAAGCACGTTCACCCAAACCGTCGCCAAAACAGATTATCAACTGGGAGTATATCATAGCCCAGTCCCTATGGCGGAAGGTCCACTTCTTCGAAGGTCCTAGGGTTGAAAACCTCACTTCAGAGGTGGTACATTGAGCGGAAGCAGGTCAGACTGGCTTCGATTTTGCGTCCCCTGATGAGTCCGCTTCCGGCACGAGTTCTTGTGACCGGCGCGACCGGATATGTCGGGCGGCGATTGGCCGACAGGTTCATTCGCGACGGCCTGGTTCCGGTTCGCCTTCTGGTTCGGAATCCCGCTAAGCTCGATGTCCTTTTGCGGAACTCCGCCGAGATCGTCAAAGGAAACACTCTCGAGCCTGAGACGCTCGGCCCCGCGCTCAACAGCATAGAAACCGCCTTTTACCTTGTCCATTCGATGGGGGCCGGCGCCGTGTTTCCCGAGCTCGACAGACGGAGTGCCGAGAATTTCCGGAACGCCTGCATCCAGGCGGGCGTCAAACGGATTGTCTACCTGGGAGGGCTTGGCGAGAAGGGTACGGCCAGCCGCCACCTGCTCAGCCGGCTCGAGACGGGAGAAATCCTGAGCGCCCGGCCGGACCTTCTGCAGACGGTCTGGTTTCGGGCCGGCATCATCATCGGCTCGGGAAGCGCCAGTTTTGAGATCATTAGAGGCCTCGTCCGCAAGCTCCCGGTCATGATCACGCCGCGATTCGTGAACACGCGAACTCAGCCCATCGCCGTTGCGGACGTCATCCAATACCTCGTCCGGGCTGCCGGCACGTTCCCGCCCGGGAACCTCATCGTGGATATCGGAGGGGAGGCAATGACCTTCCGGGAGATGCTCCTTAGGACTTCCGCCGTCATGGGCCTCAAACGCCTTCTCATCCCGGTTCCGGTGTTCACGCCCAGGCTTTCCTCCTACTGGCTCGTCCTAATGACTCCTGTCCCCTACCGAATCGCCGGTGCCCTCGTCAATGGCTTGAAGTCCGAATCCGTCGTCCAGAATGACCTGGCCACCCGGATTTTTCCGGACATCAAACCAGTGAATTTCGATACCGCTGTCCGCCAGGCGATCGGAGAGGTTTCAGATAATAAGGTCGTGAGCGCCTGGTGCGACAGCAGCGCCAGAGAGGTTTGCGACGTGGAGGGGCGCGCCCGGATCGGGGACAAGGTCTTAAGGGACGAACAGTTTTTCCCATTTCAAGGCATTTCCTCCACTCGAGTTTTTAACACTGCCCAAGCCATCGGCGGGGAGAACGGTTGGTACGCCTACAATTGGCTGTGGAAGATCAGGGGTGGCGTGGACAAGGTCCTCGGCGGGCCGGGACTCATCCGCGGGCGTCGGGACCCAAAGATGCTGCGGGTCGGAGACAGCCTGGATTTCTGGAAAGTCGTTGATCTCCGTGACGGAGAAAGGATCCTTCTTGCGAACCAGATGAAGCTCCCGGGAGAGGCCTGGCTCGAGTTCTTGATTAGGGACGATACCCTCATCCAGAAGGCCTATTTCGTTCCCCGCGGGTTATGGGGCAGGATATACTGGTTCCTGATGAAACCGTTCCATACCCTGATCTTTGGAGCCATGGGCCAGGCCATCCTCCGGAGGGCAAAGGGTGCCTTCTGAGTCACGGTGGGCTGATCGCTCTTGAGGCGGTATGGAGGGACCTGCTCGCCGAATCCCGGTCCATTGGGAGGAACAGTTTGCCAGAAAATTCGCATTATGTCTGGACCATTCTAAAGGGATGAACTCCAATTGATATGTGTAAAATTAGTTGATATAATCAAAAAATAAAGATGATCATTCCCTTTATTATAATCATAATACTTGCCCTTTGGTCATTGTGGGGATACTTTTCTTCTCGCGTTGAACATACGGATTATAATGTCATTCAAAAAATGGCGGATTATGAAATCCGAGAATATCCGGCTCATATTGTCGCTCAAACCACTGCTAAAGGAACATATCGAGAGGCTCTGAATCTTGGCTTTAGAATTGTCGCCGGCTACATTTTTGGCGGTAACACTAAAAAGCAGACCATTGCTACTACAGCTCTTGTTACCGCACAGAGGGATATTTCAGAAAAAATATCCATGACCGCGCCGGTGCTGGCCACCACAGAAGGCGACTCGCATATTATCTCTTTTGGTATGCCTCGTTCGTATACTTTAGAAACGTTACCCAAGCCCTTAGACCCACAGGTGGAAATTGTGCCGATACCCCTTAAGAGATTTGCGGCGCTGAAATTTTCTTGGTCTAGGGCAGATGCCAGGGTTAAGAGAATGGAAATAAAACTGCTTTCTGCGCTCGCGCGCGATAAAGTGGAGGTAGCGGGTAGCCCGGTATATGCCGGATATAATGCGCCATGGACTCCGCCTTGGATGGTCCGAAACGAGATAATGGTGGAGATAGTAAAATAAATTGGCAAGAATATTATGTTTATAAAACTTTACATTATTGCCCTGCCAGTTTTCCTTGCCATTGATATGGCTTGGCTGGGGCTTGTCGCTAAGAATTTCTACGCCAAACGAATCGGCTTTTTGATGAAGACCGACATTAATTGGACGGCGGCCGTTCTTTTTTACCTCCTCTTCATTATCGGACTGGTCCTCTTTGTTATTATGCCGGCAGTTGGAAAGAACTCGTGGGTACACGCGCTGTCGTTCGGCGCATTGTTCGGGCTCATTGCCTACGCGACGTATGATCTAACTAACCTCGCTACGCTTAAGGACTGGCCGCTTATTGTAACAATTGTAGACTTGGCGTGGGGCGCTGTGCTTGCAGGTTCTGTCTCGACGGTGACCTTCTTCATTGCAAGTAAGATCGGCCCATGAACTATTATCTAACCCTTGCCTTAGTCCTATTCGTATACATGAGCCTGTGGTTCATGGCTTCTTTGGTTAAAAAAAGAAATGATATAGCTGATGTAGCGTGGGGGTTGGGGTTTGTACTCCTTGCATGGGTATCCTATTTTATTTACGCCGATTCCGGAATACGAGGACTATTCGTAGGAACGCTGGTGAGCATTTGGGGATTGCGCTTGGCGTGGCATATTTACACGCGCAATAAAGGTAAAGCGGAGGATTACCGGTATCTGGCGTGACGGAAAAAATGGGGCAAGTGGCTTTATCTTCGCTCTTATGCGCAAATTTATTTATTACAGGGCGCGCTATTGTTTCTCATTATTTTACCAGTGCTGCTTACCAATAGGAGCGCCGGACAAGCACTCGGCTTTCTTGATGGCGCCGGTGTTGCGGTGTGGCTTATTGGCTTTTTCTTTGAGTCCGTAGGCGATGCGCAGCTTGCGAAGTTTATTAGTAATCCGATAAATAATGGCAAGCTTATGCAAAGCGGACTGTGGCAATATACCCGTCACCCCAACTATTTTGGCGAAGTCACCCAGTGGTGGAGCATTTGGCTTATTGCGCTTTCCGTGCCGTACGGCCTCTTTGGTATCATTGGCCCCATCACCATCACTATATTGATATTAAAAGTGTCCGGCATCCCGATCCTTGAGAAAAAAATGGCCGAAAATCCGGAATTTGTGCTGTACAAAAAGCGAGTGAGCGTCTTTTTCCCGATGTCACCGAAAACGAAAATCTAAGCCCCAAAATATATGCGAATATGGGATATTCACCCAAAATTTTTATGCCGTAAACACTTGCTCGGTGAGCATCGTGAGCTTCATGGCTTGTGGAATATCTTGACCAGGCATAAAGGCAAGTGCGGATATTCGCGCCATCCGGAGACATTACGCTGGGTCGGTAAACGAAAAGCGCTTTATATTCGGCATGAGGTATTGGTGAAGGAATTTTCCCGTCGCGGATATTCACACCACACCCCGCTCGATAAACGATTGGCTACCGGTTCGGGCAATCAAAATGTTTTCATTAACACTGTCAAAGAGCAACAAGTGATACTTAAGCAGAAACCCTGTGACTGTTTTTTTCATTTCTCCTCTTAAGCTCCCGCCGGGCAGAGTCTTCTCTGGGCTTCTTTTAGTACTTTGATCTGGGCGCCTAGGGAGTTGTGCTTGAGGAAGGTTCGAAGTTCGTATATTAAGGCACGCTCCGTTTGACTTCCCGCCCTTACGGCGTTATCCTCTCGCCAAGCAAAGTATGAGGGGATAAGGGCTAGAATAAGGTGCCCGAACTCCAACACGACAATTCTCTTTAGGGGGACGTTATGGACAAGAAGGAGTCTTCCGAAAAGACAATAACCTTGGCTTCAACTGGCGGGACTGCTCAAACCATCGGCCCCTATCATCTGCTCCAGAAGATCGGCGCGGGCGGAATGGGCGAAGTCTGGGTCGCTGAACAGCACAAGCCGATCCACCGGCGTGTAGCCCTGAAGCTTATCAAGGCGGGCATGGATACAAGCCAGGTCATCTCCCGCTTCGAATCGGAACGTCAGGCCCTGGCACTGATGGACCATCCGGTAATTGCCAAGGTATTCGACGCCGGGGAAACGGGCGATGGCCGGCCCTATTTCGTCATGGAATATATTCAGGGCATCCCCATCACAAAGTACTGCGACCAGAACCGCCTGACGACCAAGGAACGGCTGGAGCTTTTCCGGCACATTTGCGAGGGGGTCCAGCACGCCCACCAGAAGGCGATCATCCATCGCGACCTCAAACCCTCCAATATTCTCGTCGCCATCCAGGACGGGGTCGCCGTGCCCAAGATCATCGACTTCGGCGTGGCCAAGGCGACGGCCCAGACCCTGACCGAGAGGACGATGTACACCGAGCTGGGGATGCTCATCGGGACGCCGGAGTACATGAGTCCTGAGCAGGCGGAGATGTCGGGCCAGAACGTCGACACCCGGACCGACGTCTACTCGCTGGGCGCGATCCTCTATGAGCTCTTGGTCGGAGTCCTGCCTTTCGATCCCAAGGAGCTGAGGCGGGCCGGCTACGACGAGATCCGCCGGAAGATCCGGGAGGAAGACCCGCCCCGGCCGAGCACCAAGCTGAGCACGATGGGCGATGCGTCGACGACCCAGGCCCAGAACCGGCGCACGGAGCGCCCGGCACTTATCCGGGAGATCCGGGGTGACCTCGATTGGATCACGATGAAAGCGCTGGAGAAGGACCGGACGCGGCGCTACGGGTCGCCCTCGGACCTGGAGGCCGACATCGACCGGTATCTGCACCATCAGCCGATTGTCGCCCGCCCGCCGAGCACTGTCTATAAAGCGAGGAAATTCGTCCGCCGCCACAGGTTCGGCGTCGGGGTGGCCTCGGCCATCGCGGTCCTTCTGGTCGTTTTCTCGGTGACGACGGCCATCCAGGCCCGCCGCATCGCCCGCGAGCGCGACCGGGCCAACCAGGAGGCCGAGGCCTCGCGCCAGGTTTCGGATTTCCTGACCGGGCTTTTCAAGGTCTCCGACCCGAGCGAAGCCCGGGGTAACAGCGTCACGGCCCGGGAAATCCTGGACAAGGGTGCGGACAAGATCGCCCGCGATCTCCAGGGGCAACCTCTCGTCCAGGGCAAGCTTATGAACACGATGGGCTACGTCTACGAGAGCCTCGGCCTGTATGACCCGGCCCGGGGCCTCTTGGAGAAGGCCCTAGACATCCGCACGAAAGCCCTCGGCCCGGATCATCCGGATGTGGCGATTACCCTGTCCGAGCTCGGCACGGTGGTGTGGCGCAAGGGCGATTTCGCCAGGGCGAAAGCCCTCCAGGAGCAGGCCTTGGCCATTCGCGAGAAGCGACTCGGTCCGGACAGCAAGGAAGTGGCCTCCAGCCTTCATAACTTGGGCAATCTCAACTGGAGCCAGGGGAATTATGCCGAGGCCCGGCGTCTTCTCGAACGAGCCTTGGCCATCCGGGAGAAAGTGCTCGGGCCCGAAAATTCTGATGTCGCGACGACGGTCAACTCGCTGGGAGCGATCGCTTACAAAGAGGGCGATTTCAAGCGCGCAAGGGAGCTGTGGGAACGGACGTTGGCGATCCGCGAGAAGACACTCGGCCCCGACCATCCCTATATCGCATCGTCGCTCAACAACCTCGCCATCGTACATACATACACCGGAGATCCTAAAGGTGCGATACCGCTCCTCGAGCGCGTCGTCAAAATCCAGGAAAAGGTGCTGGGCCTCAAGCATCCGGACCTCGCGTCGGGCCTCATGAACCTGGGGGATGCAATGTCCAAGAGCGGCGACCTGGTCGGGGCCAAGCCCTATTATGCCCGTGCCGTGGCCATCATGGAGGCGGCCAGCCCCAACAACCCCGAGCTAGCCCGTTTTCTCGACCGGCTGGCGTCCGTCGCGCTCGCAGAGAAGGATCTGAAGGAGGCCCGGGGACTTTATGAGCGCTCGCTCGCGCTGCGGCAGAAAGCTCTCGGCTCGAAACACCCCGAGGTGGCCGAAAGCCTATGCGGGTTGGCAGATTGCGCCTTCCAGAGCGGCCGTCTCCAGGAGACCGAGACACTTTACGAGCGAGCCCTGGCCCTCGTCCGAAAGCCGGACGGAGGCTATTATCCCAGCGCCTATGACGTTCTCAAGGGCTTTGCAGCTCTGCTGCGGGCCACCCACAGGGATGCCCGGGCCGCCGAGATGGAGGCTCTGGTCCGTCGCCTGGAAGGTATGAAATAACTTATCTTGAAAGACGCCGACCCTGGCCTGCCCGAGCTCGAGGACGCTCGGAAGCGGCTGGCCGGGTTGAAGGGCAGCTGATACCCGATTCGATGCAGCTCTACAGGTGAGCACAATCTGAGCACAGTCGATTGGGTGCCCCCCCTTCTATGATTGCGAAACGCAAGTCTTCGTATACATTTTTCTTCTGTCCATCTTGATGGCTGCTTCGGCCTCTTGAACCACCCTTCTATCCGCGCCATGATGCGCACCATAACATTCGATCTCGGCTCCTAAACCTAATTCTGAACGCGACCCTTGCGGGCCCGTTAAGGCGGGACCTAGGCAGCCTCTCTCCTCTCTGTCAGCATTCGATAAATGATCGTCAGGAGCCGACGGGCCACGGCGATCTTGGCCACGTTCGGTCCTTTTCTCCGGGCCAGCCGGCTGTGTCAGGTCCGCAACACGAGGTCTTTCTTGATCGCCGGATAAACCGCTTCCAAAGCCGCCCACCTCAGCCAGCTGCTCCCTTGCTTGGTGATGGGCCCGTGATACGTCCTCTCTCCCGATGAGCCGGCATAGGAATGAAGATCCGCCGCCCTCGAAAATCGCTTGACGTCCGCGATCTCGACCGCCACCAAGACCGACAGCGTCTTGGCAAAACCCGGCACGGTGTCGATCCGGGACGCCTCCTCCATCTCCCCATAGAGGGCGTTCACTAATCCGTCCGACTTCTTGATATGCGCCTGGATCTCCTCGTATCCCTGGAGAAGATCCTTCAAAATTTCCTTCTCCCTGCTTTCCAGCGGCAGTCCGGCCAAAAACTCCAATCCCTTCGAGCTGAAGAGCCCGCTTTCCCTCTTTTCCACCTCCGACCGCACGTCCTGTTGAGCCAAAAGCACCCGGATCTTGTTCTTCACTTCGGTTTGCTTGCAGACCCAATAAGCCCTCATCCTTATCACCCGTTGCGCCCGCCGGTTCCCATCCCCCCGCTGATAAACCTCCGGAATGAGATTCGCCCTTAAGAGGTGGGCCAACGTCCGGGAGTCTCGCTTGTCGGTCTTGATCCGGGCCTGGGCGATCGCTTTGACCTGAAGCGCGTTCGCGATCTTGACCTCCCCGCCCAGCTCCCGAAACAGATCTGCCATCACATACGACGACCGGCCGGCCTCGAGAACAGCCGTGAACGGCCGCCAGCCCTCGAGGAACCGGTCCACATCCCTCCTGAGGTTGGGCACCCGCCCGTTCTTCCGCTCCTGGCCATCCTCGTCCAACACCGTCATCACAGAGACTTGTTTGTGATGGTCCACGCCGATAAAATACAACTGCGGACCTCCTTTTGAGATTTTGGTCCGACGAGTCATCTAGCACAGCATTACCCGTCAGGGAGGTGCGTTTCGCTATCATGTTACCTAATTCTGACTAATGGTGCGTAAAGGAAAACAAGGCATTCTCCCCTGGAAATCGGGTTTTCTCCATATATCCAGAAGGGTAGAGGAGGGGACTCCGGATCCAAAGGTCGGAGGTTCGAATCCTCTCAGGCGCGCCATATCTAATTCACTGAAAATCCTGAAGTTACAGACTTTTCCTGGTTCCCCGCCAGACTCGATTTTCCCGCCCCGCCACAAGTTCTTTTGCGTTGCCGTCCGCTATGCCGCCTTTGTGGACATGCGGGGGGACCTGCTGAAAGGTCAAGGATTTAAAAATAGTTTTCATCACATGAACACAACCTATCTATTGACAAACAGAAATCAACACTGTATATAGTATAGTATGGGGGAAAAAATTCGTTCGGTGTTCTTGCGTTCCGGTATAACTAAAAAATGCCCGTCTATGGTGGTCTGCCCGTATTGCCACAAGCTTTTCGGGGCCTACGGCGAATTGAGGAAGAAGCCCAGGTCCTCAAATGGGCCGAGATCTTCCGGCAGAGTACGGGACGGGCTAAGCGCGGAATAAGACCTCTACGCGGTACATGCCCATTTGGCTGTCATGATTGGCGTTGGCGTTTGGCAGGCAGGCCACGCGTCTTCGCTTCGCCGTGCCGGCACTGCCGGAGAAGAGTTTCGATTCTGAAGTGTGGCTGTCCTCGGAAAAGGACAGCAGGCCGGCCTCAAGGAGCTAAAAAGATCTCTCGTCCTGCCGGCTTGCAAGCCGCAGGCCGATTGACGTCTAACAAGATGAAATTAAATAAGTTATCTGCATTCCCGGAGTTCCTAAAATGGCCTGTCAGCCCCCGGCATGCTTCCTTGGTATGGTTCTTGCTTTATAATCGGGTGGGACGACTAACCGAATGGATATGAAGGAGGAAAAGCGATGAAGGCAAAGTGGCTGACAATCCTGTTTTTGGCCGCTCTCACGCTGGGGATCGTTTCCTGCTACCGTCCTTATGGATACAGTTTCTACCCTGGCGTGCCGCGCTTCACCCCGACCAATCCGGGGGCCGTCGAGCTCATGAGGCACGATCCGAGGGGGGACCACATCCGGCTGGGCGAAGTCTGGATCCGTCCCGACCCCGGGATGAGCCGTGGCTACGTCGAGGGAATTCTCCGGGAAAAGGCCGCCCTCATGGGGGCCGACGCCCTGGTGATCGTCGCCGACAGGTATTTCCGTGAAGGCGTCGTCTACAATTATTGGCGCGGGAGGATGGCTGTTTACGAGCGGCAGATCGTCGGCGTCGCCATCCGTTTCAGGAGATAGCAGGCTACCGCCGGAGCCGGACCAGGGTCGCGCCCCAGCCGCCGGCCGTCGGGTCGGCATCCTCGAAAGACGCAACGCTCGGGTCTTTCCTGAGAATGCCGTGAACGATCCCCTTGAGCGTTCCGGTCCCCTTGCCGTGGATGATTCGGAGCTCGATGATCCCACGCCGCAGACATTGCTCGATGTACTCGGGAACCAGGTCCCTGACGTCCTTCGGGCTGAAGGTATGGAGGTCGAGGACGCCGTCGATCGGGATCTCCACGGGCTTGTCGTCGGACATCAGTCTTGCAGCCTCCGCTACGTCATTTTAGCACGTTTTCGGGGCCGGCGGGCCGCTCGGGGAAGGCCCGAATGGACGATCTCAAGAGTTTGACAAGACCGGTCAAGTCATCTAAACTAGAGGGGATTTTTTGGCCCGTTAGCTCAATCGGTAGAGCAGCGGACTCTTAATCCGCGGGTTGTAGGTTCGAGTCCTACACGGGTCATTTTGCTTTTCCCTATCTTATTCGGAAAGGAGAACAAACACATGGCGGGCTATTTTGGACCGATTGAAGAACAAACGCTCAAGAATCAGTATTTTCGTCAGGTTTTATTCACCGGCAAGCACTGTCAGCTTGTGGTGATGTGCCTGCAGCCGGGTGAAGAGATCGGCAACGAGGTGCATCCCATGGTCGACCAGTTCTTCCGCATCGAGAAGGGGGAAGCCAAGTTCATCCTGAATGGTTCGGAAGAGCACCGGGTCAATGAGAATGAGGCCGCCATCGTGCCGGCCGGCACCTTCCATAACGTCATCAACACATCCCAAATCAAGCCATTGAAACTGTACACCGTTTATTCTCCCCCCAACCATCCGGCTGGCACCGTTCATAAAACCAAAGCCGAAGCCGAGGCCGCGGAAAAGGCCAAGCACCATTGAGGAATTGCCCCTTCGAACGCAGATCACACGCTGCCTGTTCACATCCTTGTTTGTGCACACCCAAGCGGACTATCCTTATCTTCGCCCTTAAGAAATCGTTTTCTTTCCTATTGACGAAACAAATTCTCTTGTGAAAGAGGCCGCTTTCTCTTGTCCGTCATTTCCCAGCGGGCCCTTCATTCCTTGGACTTCACACCGAAGGGTTTTTGGGTAAACATTCAAGCCCAGGCCTCTGGCGACCTCCTGCATCTTGCCGGCAGCTCCAGGCTCCAGCCATTTTTTGGCCTTCTCCATTTCTTCGGGCTTCGTCGGCACGGGTCCATAGGTATCGAACACCGCGATGGGTTTTTGCGCAATCCCCTTCTTGTGCAGCCGCTTCAGCGCCTTGAGAGCTTTCCGATTGACCCTGGCTATTCTTGTCGGGGCACCGATGAGAATGAAGTCAAAGCTCTGCAAGTCCGGAAGCTTCGTGCGAAGATCCTGAACGATGGGTTCGTGCCCGAGGGCCGTGATCTCTCGGGCGATGACTTCCGCGACCTCTTTCGTGTTGCCGAAGTAGCTTCTGAATAGGACGAGCGCTTTCATTTTAATTTGATCTCCGTTTCGACCGTGAAGAACTTATAACGTCGATAAAGGCTATTGACCTCGGCGCTGACGGACTTTCGTTCGTCTTTCCCGATGGATGCGTTTTCCGTATAGTTCCGGGTTGGAAAGCGAAGTCCGTTCTTTTCCAGGCCGTATTCCGAAAATGCCATGATCCGGGGTTCGGCCTCGTGGGCCTTGGCCCACTCTTCGACGCTCCGGAAATTCCCTATCGATCTTTGATCCCAGACGATCTTCAGGACGCTGCCGTCCTTTTCGCGGATCCAGATCCTCCCATAACAATGGGGCTTGATGAACTCGGGTTTCGGCGTCGCCTCGATCACGACCGTCCTTTCTTTGTTGAAACTGTCTTCTCCGATGAATCGAAAGTCATGATAGGCCTGCCAGGACCGGCTCAAGAGCCCGACCGGTCCGAAAAGGACGTTCTCGTATCGGAATACGATCGTCTGCAGGGGGGAGTCCCGGATGTCCTCTGTCTTTCCGTTGACCGCGATGAGGTTCCGTTTTTCTTTCGCCTCCTGGTTTTTTCGGATGTACTGGTAGTCATAAAGATAGACATCCGTCCTCAGGTCAAGATGCCATGTCCGCTCCGTGACCTCCTCCAGGCAAACAAAATCGAGGGCGGCGTTTTCCAGCCTTTGGCAATAGCCTTCCGCCTTCTTGAGGATCGCTGCCAGCCGCAAGCGCTCCGGCTGCCTTTCTGGAGATTGCCGGACGGGGGAAAACCCCAAGACGACGATCAGGGAGAATATCCCTCCGGCAAGGCTGGTCCTCAAGTTCCCCTTCCTGCCTGAACGCTGTTTCCCACTGCCGATAATTACTGCTCCGAGGCCCGGCCATTGTCAAGGACGGAATTTTCGGGCGGATGTACGGTCTTAAAAAGCTCGTTTTAGCGGTGGTCAATTGAAAGCGGGAGGGTCGACCTTCACGTCACGTGACCCATGCCCAAGGAGGCGATATGTCGAACCGATTTGACTTGAACAGGCGCGCTTTTCTTCGAGGCTGTGCGGTCGGTGTCGGCGCGCTGGCCGCCGCACCCGTCAACGCCCTTGAACGGATCCTTGAGGCGGGATGAGGCACGGCCGGGCTGAGTCCCGAACAAGTCGCTGCCGATGAGGATTTCTGGTTCGAGGTCCAGCAGGCCTTCGCCCTGGACCGCAACTACATCAACCTGAATAACGGTACCGCCCAGAACGGTCTCCGAATCGTCCAGGAGGCGGTCCAGAGGCACAACGATTTTACGAGCAACGCCGCGTGGCACTCGATGGCCATCCTGAATAAGGAAATTGAGAGCTGGCGGCGCCGGCTGGCGTCGCACCTCGGCTGCGACCCGGAGGAGTTCGTCATCTGCCGCGCCGGGTCGGAGGCGGGTGAGATCCCGATTATGGGCAGGGACCTGAAGCGCGGCGACGAGGTGGCCACCACGAACCAGGACTACCCGCGGCTGGTAAGCTCCTGGAAACAGCGGGAGAGGCGCGAGGGGATCGTCCTCAAGATCGTCCCGCTTCCCGCCCCGCCGGATCCCGCTCGATCAGTTCTACCGGCTGGTGGAAGAGCAGGTGACGCCGCGGACGAAGGTGATCCTGATCTGTCACATGACGCACTGGACGGGGCAGATGGCGCCGATCCGCCGGATCTCGGACATGGCCTACGCGAAAGGCATCGCAGTGATCGTCCACGGCGCCCACGGCTTCATGCACGTGCCCTTCAAGCTCGCGGACCTGGGGTGCGACTACTACACGGCGAGCCTCCACGAGTGGCTGATGGCGCCGCCCGGGAACGGCTTCGTCCGGATCCCGATAGACCGGATCTCTAAGGTCTGGCCTCTGACGCCGCCGTGGACGGATACCCCGAACGACATCCGCCGCTTCGAAGATATCGGGACTCGCACGCCGGTGAACCGGGTCGCCATCGCCGAGGCCATCACCTTCAACGAGGGGATCGGGATCGAGAGGAAATCGGCCCGCATCCGCTACCTCAAAGAACGCTGGGCCAACCGGCTTCGGACGCTCCCGAAGGTCCGGTTCTACTCGAGCCTCGATCCCGCCGAGTCCTGCGGGGTTGCCACTTTCGGGATCGAGGGGATGGACATGGCCAAGCTCACTGATCATCTCCCCGACAAGTGGGGGATCATCGTCTCGCCGATCAAGCATCCCGACGGCCTCGTCGACGGGATCCGGATCGTGGTCAACGTGTCGCTCTCGGCGAAGGAGATTGATACCTTCGCCGACGTCATGGAGAACATCGTCAAGAAGGGCGCGCTGGTGTAGCCCCGGATCCGCTCCGGACTTGTGCTCGTCCCCTTAAGAAGTCGCGCCGGCCACGCTCACGTCCGGCCCAGGCCGATCCTCAAACCGAGCGACCATTCGGCCGTCGCCGCCGGCTGGTAAGAGTTCCCGTCCGGGTCGGGCTCGGTGAATCCGTAGTAGAGGACGTTAAAGATGTTGCGGCCCGAGAGGAAGAGCTCCAGGGGCGTCCCATCGAATTCAAACTTATACCCAAGCCGGACATGAACGAGTGCGTACGGGTCGGTGCGTCCGTATCCGTTGGAGAGGATCCTGTTCGTCGAGTCGACGTACCAGGCGCTCACATATTCGAGAGCGGCCCCGGCCGTCAAGGCCCCGGTGACGTGGTACTCCGCGTCGATATAGAGCTGGTGTTGGGGGATGTTGGGAAGCCACGTCCCGGAGAGCGTTTCTCCCGTAAGGGTATCGACGGTCTCATACTTGAAGTGGGAATAGGTATAGGACAATCTCAGGGCCAGGGGCTCGACGGGATACCAGGCCAGGGACGTCTCGACGCCGTACCGGTTGGTCGAACCGACATTGCCGTAGAAGGTCTCGAGCGGCCGGTCTGCGATCCTGTACCGGCCGAAATCGTTGTTCGTCTCCAGGTAAAAGAGGGCGACATCGTAGCTCACCGACTTGCCGATCGAGCCGCGCGCCCCGACCTCCTCGCCGCTCGACGTGGCCGCGACGAGATGGGTGTTATATCCGCCCAAAGAAAACGGGTTGTTGACGAGCTCTTCGGTCCCGGGCGGCACGAACCCCGTGCCCCAGCTGGCGTAGAGGCCGAAGTCGGAAAGCGGGTTCCAGGTCACTCCGAGCCGGCCCGTCGCTTTGTGATATGCGACCTGGCCGGATAGATCATGGGGCAACCGGAGATGGTCCTCCAGCTTGTTCGTGACATGGTCGTAGCGAACGCTCCCCGAAACGCCCCAGGACGGGCCGATCTCGAGCCGGTCGAGGACGAAAACCCCCGCGCCGGTCTGGGACAGCGTCTGATTGGATTGGACTACGGACCCTTCGACGGCATGGCCGATGTTGTCATGCTTCAACTCATCGATCCCCTGCCAGGCGACGTCCACCCCGGCGCTCAGGTGGTTCTTTAGCCAGCCTTCTCCGGCCTTGTGGTTGATCTGGAGCGTGAAGCCGGGAAGGTCGAGGTCGCGGTGGATGACCGAGGAGGGCACGGCCTCCGTGTATTTCGTATGACGGTAGTAAGCGGTCACCGCCAGGTCCAGGTTCGCTCCGAGGCCGATCGATCCCATCAGGCCGCCCGTCCCGCGTTGGGTCTTCATGTACTCGTTGTAGGTGTAGGAATCGGGATTGGCCTTGCGGCGCAGGACCTTTGGGTCGGCGCTGAACCAGTCGAGGTTGAGGCCCTCGGGGTTCTGGTTGAAGAAATCCGTCCAGCCGAGGATGGCCGTGATCTTCACGGTCGGGCTGAGGGTGAAGGCGAACTTGCCGCGGGCGTTGTCCCCGTGGTAGGCCGACTGGTCGCGGTAGCCGTCGCCGGAGAGCATCGAGCCCGTGATGTTGTAGTTCATGATGCCGGTCGTGCCGCCCATCTCGCCCAGGCCTTTCTTGAGGCCGTAGGCGCCGCGCACGAGGGCGGCGTTCCCGGAAACGGGTTCGGGCCCGCCGTCGCGGGTCAGGATATTGATAATCCCGCCGGACGAGCCGCTGCCGTAAAAGGCCGCCGCGGGCCCGCGCAGGACCTCGACCCTCCGGACCGTGGCCCAATCGACGTCGAAGAAGTCGGAGACATAGCCGGAGGGGTCATTGAGGGGGATGCCGTCGACGAGCGTCTTGATGCCGCGGGTGCCGCGCTCGGTCAGGATGCCTTCGCCCCGGATCGAGAGGTGGACGCGCTCGCCGTCGGCCTGGTTGTCGACCTTGACGCCGGGGACGAGCTTCATGACCTCGTCGATGCCGATCGTCCGCGGCATCGTCTTGAGGATGGGCGTTTCGACGACCGTGGTCGCCGCGGGGTTCTTCTTGAGCGGGATCTCGATGCGCGGCGCCGTGACGGTGATCTCGACGTTCGTTTCCGTCCGGGCCGTTTCTTTTTCCTTGGCTTGCTGCCCGGATTTCTCTTCGGACGCTGCCTTCGCCGGGTCCGTGTCTTTCGGGGGGAAGGACAGGGCGAAAGACGGCCCGACCAGGAAAATGAATGCAAAAACGATGACCAATGATATCCAACGGGGCTTCGGGAAGAAATAATGCATAGAATTTCTCCTCTATTATATTAGACACGCGAAAAGCCGGGATTCTTCCATGGGGGCCGGCCGGCTCTCGCCCGGACTCGAGACCACTTGACATCGTTTTCGGCCGGGGATAAAGTGCCGTCGTGGCTCCGGACGTTTCTTCCGATCAAACCCTGACTCTGAGGGCTGTCCCCCTCGAAGGCGAGCGGAGGCTCGTGTTGGCCGCGCAGCGCGGCGATGAGGAGGCCTTCAGAGAACTCTATCAGGCCTATCGCGACCCGATCTGGATCCTGATCAACACTCTGATCGGCGACTCCCTCCAGGCGCAGGATGTCCTCCAGAACGTTTTCTTCAAAGCCTTCCGGGGTCTCGGGGGTTTCCGGTTCCGGTCCGGCCTGCTCACCTGGATCTACCGGATCGCCCACAACGAATGCCGGAATCACCTCCGGAAGCGGAGCGTCCCCGTCATCCCGCTGGAGGCCATCCTCGGGAGTGGGGATGAGATCGACAGGGCCCGCATTCCCGATCCATCGGAAGCGCGCAAGGCCGCGCTCCGGGACGCAGTGATGCAGCTGCCCTTCAAGATGCGGGAGGTGATCGTCCTCAAGTACGTGGAAGACCTGTCCTACAAAGAGATGAGCCGGATCCTCGGATGTCCGCCCGGAACGGTGGCCTCGAGGCTGAACCGGGCCCTGGCGGAACTCGAATCGCGGTTGCGGCCCTTCCGGGAGCTTTTATGAGAGACGGGGAGGCCTTGGAGTTCCGGAGATGAAAGGCCGGTGTCTGTTCCTGCGGAGAAGGTTCGTCCCTTATCTTGAGGGCGGGATTTCGCCGCGCGAAGCGGCGCGCCTCGAGGAACACCTGGCCGGCTGCCGGGAGTGCGGAGAATTTTTCACCAGGCTTCGCGCCGGACATCAGGCCGGGCGGCAGTTCGGCCGGGTCGGCCCGGAGATCGGTCAGCGCCCGCCGGATTTTAAAGAGCTCCGGGCGGATATCGGCGGGACGCTCGACCGGCGCGGCTTGCCGGTCCGCACCGGCAGGACCATCCTCCACCCGCTGACAACCCCGTTCGCGGTCCGGGCCCTCATCGCGCTGGTGCTGGCTCTGCCCGTTCTCCTCGTGCTGTCCAACCGGATCACTCTGTGGAGGGCCGGCGACAGAGCCGAGATGTTGTCGAACGCCCGGGAATTCCGCAACTTCACTCCGCTCCGCATCCAGGATTTCTCATCGAACACCAGGTCCCCCGTCGTCACGGAAGGCTTCGTGCGCGACGTGTATTTCGATCAAGAGGAAAAAACCCTGCACATCAAATTGGTGGACGTCCAGCAGAAAGCGGAGCCCTTTGTGATCTGCGAGATCCTGAGTCCCGGAGGGATGGCTATTCCCCGGGAAGGCAGCCGTGTCCGCGTCTACGGGATGGCCCGCTACGATTCCCAACCCGGCCGCGGCTGGCATGAAGTCAACCCGGTCATGAACATCGACGTCCTGAAGCACTGAATTCCCCCGCGGCCTCCGGATCGTTCATCGTTCGCGTCCCGGCGGTGATCCCCCTCCTTTTGATCCGATCGCCCGGACCTCTCGCGCCCGGAACCGGCCGGTTTCCCGGACCCGCGTCCGCAGGCCGTCGATCACCGGCGGAACGGGACCGTGGGGTTCTCCCTTGATGACGAAGATCATGAGGGCCGCCTCGCCCGGGGCATCGACGCTCGAGGTGACGCCGACCCCCTGGACGCCCGGGCGCTTCATCCAATCGGCGGCGCGAAGCGCGTGCACGGCCCTCGCGCGATCGGCTTCAGACTCCGGGATGGCATAAACGATCTGCGGCGGGACGGCGGTCTCCTCGACGGCCGCGCTCGCGGCGGCCGAGAGCGAACCCAGCTTTTCAGCCGGATCCAGGGCGACGATCCGGGTCCGGACGCCGTCGACCTGGGCAGGAATCTCCGAGGGCCGCTGGCCCTTGCTGACGAAGACGAGAAGGGCGGCCTCGCCAGGGCTGTCGTAGCTCGGGCCCACGCCCACGGCCAGGACCTCGGGACGCGCCAGAAGCTCCGCCGCGCGGCTGTCGCGAGCGGCGCCCGCCGCTTGCAGGGCCTCCGCGGTCACGGCCGAATTCCCCAGGATCAGGGTCCGGGCCGCCAAGGCCTGCGGCTGCGGCAAACTGCAGGCCGCGACGGGATGTGGGCCGACGGTCCCATCGCCCACGAACAGGGGCGTTTCACCCGTGGCCGAGTCGGCGAGCTGGGCGAGGACGTCCGCCACCGGGTTCGCCACCGTGTCCGAATCCGAGCCGCCGTACAGCAGTCCCACGGGGTCGGCCGTGTTCTGGGTGACGATGAGAGAGCCGGAATCCCCCTGGGCGCTGAAGCCCACGCCCGCAATGTCTACCTGGTTCACGTAATCGACGGTAAACGTCGTGCCCGAATTGCACGCTTTCTGGTATTCAACGCTGATCGAGGCGTTGATGGCCAGGATCGGGGCGCACGTCAGGCCGGTGGCGCTGCCGCTCTTGACGACGTTTCGTCCGACGGTGGGGGAGACCCCGGGCCCGGGATTCGGCGTCCCGTCCGTTGGCATATTCCCATTATTCACGCTGCCCAGCTGAAGGATGGTCCCCTCGGGATCCACGGCGCCCGAGATGATCTCGGCGATGGCGGCATCGACGTTCGGCAAGGGGCCCGTTTCCAGATTGAAGAACTGGGAGAGATTCGCGACCGGGGCCGTGCCGTTCACGGCACAGTTGTTTTGGTCGAGCCCGGGCTGGACGACCGGGTCTCCGATGGAGGCGGCGTCCCTGCGGGCCAGGACGTGGGTATTGCTCAGGAGATAGAGCTTGCCGCCGCGGGACACGAGCGACCCCAAGGTTCCGCCGCAACAAAACGTCTGGCTGCTGACCGTCGACGTGTCCTCTCCGTTTCCCCCCGACGTCCCGAGCGGGATCGGCGTATTGAAATGGGCCTGCTGGGCCGGCGCGATCAGAACGACGGCGGAATCGGAGGCGGACGGATCCGCCTGGGAGACCGCGGTGATGATCACGTCGGTCGTCTGGCCGTCGTTGTTCGCAGCCGTGGAGACCGGAACGGAATGCGGGGCGCTGTAGACACCCTGGGACGTGATGGTCCCCGTCGTCGCGGAGCCACCGGCGACCCCATTGACCTGCCAGGTGACGGCCGTGTTCGTCGTTCCCGAGACCGTGGCCGTAAAGGCGTGCGAGCCATAGGTCGGAACGGTGACCGGCGCGCCGCTTCCCGTGATCGCCAAGCTGACCGTGGAACCCGATTGGATCGTGACCGTCGCCGTGGCGGACTTGGTCGGGTCTGCGAAGGAAACGGCCGTCACAGAAATCGTGGCCGGATTCGGAACCGCCACGGGCGCGATATACACGCCTCCCTGGGAGATCAACCCCTGGCTGGCGCTGCCACCCGGCCTGCCGTTCACTTCCCAGAGGACCGTCTGGTCCGTCGCTCCCGTAATCGTGGCCGAGAATTGCCGAGATGCGCCTCTCGACAAGGTCACGGTTTTTGGCGTGATGGTGACTGTCGAAGTGGGCGGGGTTACTGCGCTGCTTTTGGAGCCGCCGCAGGACCCGGCCGAGAGGATCAGAGCAAGGCCGGACAAGATCATCAAGGTCCGGCGAAGAGAAATCCCGGTGGCAGACGGCGATTTTCGGGGGCGAAGCCGGCGGGCGAACATCCGGATCATGTTCCCTCCTAGTCATTAAATCATACCCCCACTCGGGGAAAAATGGAAATTCCCGGTTGATGCGAAGTTCGTCCCGATGCCCGGACCACAGGTTTCATGTCCTCGAGCTTCGTCCGGGCTGGCACCTTGTTTCACTCCTGCCGGCTGGCCTATAATCCGGAAGATTAATGATCGGAGGTCCCATGAAACGCAAAGCATCCCTGGCCTCAATAGCCGCCATGCTGGTTTTCCTGTTATCGCCGCTCGGCCTGTCGGCCCAAGGCCGGCAGGGCGACTATGAGCGGGCCAACGGCTTGAGGGATAAGTTCCAGAGCCTGGCCCTCAACATTCCGGGCCGGGTCACCTGGATCGAAAAAACGCACAGGTTCTGGTATCGAAAGACGGTCAAGGACGGTTTCGAGTTCGAGCTTGTTGATGCCGATACGCTGGCCAAAAGGCCGGCCTTCGACCACGAAAAGGTCGCGGCCGCCCTCAACGCCGCGACCGGGGAGAAATCCACGGCCGCGAAGCTCCCCTTCAGCATGATCCGCTTCACGGACGGCGAAAAGGCCATCGAGTTCGAGGCCGCCGGATTCAAATGGACGTGCGACCTTGCAACCTACGCCGTGACCAAGCTCGGCCCCGTCGAACGCCGCCGGTCGTGGCCCCTGGACGAGCCGCCGGAATCCAAGGAGCCCAAGGTCTCGCCCGACGGCAAGCGGGAGGCGTTCATCAGAAACTTTAATGTCTGGGTGCGCTCCACAGGTCAGGACAAGAAGGACGAGATCGCCCTGAGCCTGGACGGGAGCGAGGGGAACGCTTACGCCCTGAGTTCCATCCGCTGGGCGCCGGGTTCCAAGAAACTTGCCGCTTACCGCGTCCGCCCGGGCTACAAGCGGATCGTCCAATACATCGAATCCTCTCCGGAGGACCAGCTCCAGCCCAAGGCCTTCACGATCGTCTACGCCAAACCGGGGGACGCGCTGGACATCCAGCAGCCGGTCGTTCTTGACGTCGAGGCGAAAACAAAGGTCGACGTCGACAACGGCCTCTTTCCCAACCCCTTCGAGCTGTCGGAGATCGCCTGGTGGAAGGACGGCCGCGGGCTGACCTTTGAATACAACCAGCGCGGCCACCAGGTCTATCGCGTCATCGAGGTCGACGCCGCGACCGGAAAGGCCCGGCCGCTCATCAGCGAGGAGCCGGAAACCTTCTTCTGCTACTCGGGTAAGAAATACCGCTACGACGCCGGCGACGGAAAGGAAATCATCTGGATGTCCGAGCGGGACGGCTGGAACCACCTCTACCTCTACGACGGCGCGACCGGCGTGGTCAAGAACCAGATCACCAAGGGCCCCTGGGTCGTGCGCGACGTGGACAAGGTGGACGAGGAACGAAGGCAGATCTATTTCCGGGCCAGCGGGATGAAGGCCGGCGAGGACCCGTATTTTGTCTACCCCTACCGGGTCAATTTCGACGGGACAGGCCTCACGCCCCTGGCCGACGGCGGGGCCAACCACTCCATCGTCTACTCCGCCGACGCGAAATTCTTCGTCGACACCTCGTCGCGGGTCGACCTGCCGCCGGTCTGCGTTCTGTGTCAGGCCTCGGACGGGAAGGCCCTCATGGAGGTCGAGAAAGCCGATATCTCCGCCCTGGTCAAAGCCGGCTGGCGGGCCCCCGAGGTCTTCACGGCCAAGGGCCGCGACGGTCAAACGGACATCTGGGGGATCATCATCCGACCGATGAGCTTCGACAGATCCAAGAAGTACCCCGTCATCGAGAATATCTATGCCGGGCCGCAGGACTCTTTCGTCCCGAAATCGTTCATGGCCTATAACGGGATGATGTCGCTGGCCGAGCTGGGCTTCATCGTCGTCCAAGTCGACGGCATGGGGACCTCCAACCGGTCCAAGGCCTTCCACGACGTCTGCTGGAAGAACCTGGGCGATGCCGGCTTCCCGGACCGGATCCTCTGGCACAAGGCCGTGGCCGCCAAGTATCCCTCCTACGACATCAGCCGGGTCGGCGTCTACGGGACCTCGGCCGGCGGCCAGAACGCCATGGGCGCTGTCCTCTTCCACCCGGAGTTCTACAAGGTCTCCGTGGCTTCTTGCGGCTGCCACGACAACCGGATGGACAAGATCTGGTGGAACGAGCAGTGGATGGGCTGGCCCCTGGGCCCCGAATACGCCGCCTCGTCCAACGTGGACAACGTCTGGCGGCTCCGGGGCAAGCTCCTCCTCTTCGTGGGCGAGCTCGACACGAACGTCGACCCGTCGTCGACGATGCAAGTCGTGAATGCCCTGATCAAAGCCAATAAGAGCTTCGGGCTGCTCGTCCTTCCCGGCCAGAACCATACCGGCGGCGGCGACTACGGCGAGCGGGTGAGGCGCGATTTCTTCGTCCACAACCTCCTCGGGGTGGAGCCGCCGGACTGGAATAAGATCGAGGAGAAAAAGAGAGAGACGGGAACTCGCTAGGACCGTTGGCGCCGTCCACATCGCGACCTCCCGCTTATTAACAATTATCGGCCTCGATCTGCGACTAAAATGACAGTGTTTGTCCTGAGGAGGACCCGAATTTTTCTCAAGTGTCCGTTCGGCCGCAAAGGTTCGGCTTATCGTGATGTCTAATGTGTCAAGGAAGGCAGGAATGACCAAGGCCGCGCTTATCGACAGGGACCTTGGCTTGACAAGGGCTTCGAGCGGAGTATATCATCCAAAGTGGGAAAGGGGCATATTTTCCGTCTCGGCGCAAAGGAGGATCCATGAGCCGAATCATCCGATTGCTGGCTACCTACGCCCTGGCCGCTGCGGGCGTCGCGGGCCTCGTCTTTCTCTCAGCGTGCAACGCTACGTCATCATCCGCCGGCGGCACGGGCACCGTCCGCCTTCTGGTGACGGACGCGCCCTCGGACGACTGGCAGGAAGTGACCGTTCATGTCAAATCCATCAGTATCCGCAAGGCCGATGACCAGTCCTGGAGCTCTGTCTGGACCGCCGATTCCGCGGTCGCGGACTCCGGCAAGCTGAACCTCATCGACCTCGCCGGAGTATCCACGCTCCTGTCCAGTGCGACGATCTCCGCCGGCACCTATGACCGCCTGAAGATCTTCATCAACACCGATCCGACGACCATGAATCTTGTGGACGACTCCGGCAACACGATCGACCCGGCCAACATCACGGTCGCCGACCCGAGCGGGAACGGTGAGATCAAAGTGGACATCTCCCCAGCGATCACCGTGGCCGACGGGACCAACAATATCCTGCAGATCGATTTCGACCTGGCCCATCCGCTGTCCATCATCGTCCAGAACGGGAAGGTCGTCATCAACCTCCAGATCCGTCACAAGGCCGTGCCGCGCAGCCTCCGCGACATCCAGTTCGCCCGGACCATCGGCAAGGTGAAAGAAAAGAGCGACACCGGCTTCACCATCACGACGGACCAGGGCTCGGACGTCGTCTTCGGCGCGAACGCCAACACGATCTTCGTCGACGTGGACAATAGCAAGGCGGGCACTCTCACGGACATGCCCGTGGGCGATGGCCATTTCGCTCTTGTGGATTCCAACATGAACGCCGACGGGACGCTGTACGCGCGGCGGGTTTGGTATTCCGCCGACGAAACGAAGCTCCCCGTGTTCACTCCCGAAGGCCTCGTGCGCCGGGTGGGGGACAATTGGATCAAGGTTCTCAACAAGAACATCGAAAATGCCGGCGGCGACAGCCATTTCTGCCGTTGGGATTCGGACACGATTTACGTGGATGCGAATACGGTCTGGACCTTCCATACCGACATCTCGATGGGGACCGGCACCGCCGTCCTCAAGACCATCCGGCGGGGATTCCGTGTTTCCGTGGATTATGTCGACGCGAACGTCACTCCCAAGGTGGCCAAGTCGATCAATGTTCAGAGCGCCCATGACGAAGGCGCCATCCGGTCCGTCTCGGCCACGGGATTCACGTTCGGCGGCGGCGACTACTGCTACGGGTGGAGATTTCCCGTCCCCCCAGACGCCCAGGGCTACTCTCATGAGTGGCTCTACAGCACCGTCACCGACCATGTCTTCTCCTGGTGGTTCTTCGGCCTGCCGTCCGGAAGCTCCACGAGCATCCAGGATTTCATGGACACGGTCAGCCAGGCCACGGCCGCCCGCCTCAGGGTCTTCGCCAGGGCCGAGCTCTATTGGGACATGACCAATAACCAGTGGGTCGCTGAAAACGTCGTTCTCGCCCCCGAGAAGCTGCCCGACCCCGCCAAGATCACCACTGCCTACACTGCGGCCAGCGGGTCCATGGGGGTTTCGACGTTCGACTGGGACGATGAAACGCTCCCCACGGTCATGACCGTCTTCCTGGACAAGACCGGTGACCTCCAAACGGTCGTCGGATCCCTGCGCTGGAACTCCACCACCAGAATTCTCACGTTCACGGTCCCTGTTCCCTCCGACCAATGGGAAACCCTGCTCACGCCGAGCCGCCTCGGAGTGAGGGTCTGGGTCCGGCCGGTCAAAGGTAGCGACGGCACCTTCACCTGGCGCGCCTACACGGTGATGGCCTTCCAGATCATCAGCTGACAGTTCGTATCGAATCGTCAACAGCCGCGGGCCCCGGGCCCGCGGCTGTTCTTTTTCTCACCGCTCATTTCCGATCCCCCCGGTCCTCGGAATACCGTTCCTGTCGCATGGTCCCGTGCCAATCGGAAGGCATTGCCATCCGGCCGTGAGAATTGGTAAGATGACCGGAACGGAGACAAGAGATGATTAAGCCTGTCGATCGGACGTCCGAGTATCTGGAATTTGAGTGCGGGGCCTGCCGCACGGTCTTCCACCATGCCATCCGGATCTACAATGACGCCCCGACCCGGGACGGAAGCCAGGAATATGACGTCCGGAACTGGTCCGTCGCGGGCCTCGAGATCCAGTGCCCGCGTTGTTTTGCCGAGAAGACCTATAAGCTCGACATCCGGCCGGAGAAAAAAAGGGGCGTGATGTAAATAGCGGGCGGGGGCTTCGCTCCGCCGCGGCGGTCCTAATGGATCGGCGGAAGCAGGGGAGAGGCCGCTCTCAGGCGACCGAGGTCGGGATCCTCGAATCCTGTTGATAGATGTGCTTGATCAGGCTAAGGATGCTGTTCGAGATCCTGTGCTTGAACTCGACGCCCAGCTCGAAGAGGTCCTCATCTTTCTTGACGTTGAGCCACTTGACTTCCCCCTCGAGGGTGATGAGCTCGTCGGGCCCGGCGAGCTCGATCTGGATCTTGATGTGCGAGCCGACGTCGAACAGCTCCTTGGTGAAGATCCTCGCCCCTCCGAGAGAGATGTCGCCGGTGTGCGCGTTGATCCCGATTCCGTTTCTTGCCTGGAGGGAGGGCTTGATCGAGACGTTGTTCCGTTCGACGATCCGGTCTTCCTTGCGCTTGTTGGCCATCGCAGGCTCCTTACTCCATTAAGCTCCTGAACCCCCCCAGTTTCGGCCGGAGCCCGGGGAGGGTCAATCGCCTCCGGGGGTGATTCACGAGGTGATTGCCTGCTCCTTTGCGGGGGATTCCAAAGAACTCCCGCGCACCCGCGGGGGCTCAGAAAATCAGCCCGCTCCCCTGGCGGTTTCTCATGAAAAGGAGGGCCAGACGGATGAGCAGAAAGACGATTCCCCCCGAGAGGGCCAGGGCGTACAGGGTCAGGAAAACCACATTCATGATGGGGAGCTTCCGCCCCACCACCCAAGGGTAGATCAGGTCGAACATGGTCTTTCCGAAAAAGATGATCAGGAGGGTCAGCCCCAGGACAGACCGATAGAGATAGGGCTTGATGTTGGACATGTCGACCTTGTCGAGGTTGATGAGCGGGTAGAGGAACCAGGCCGTGATGACCCAAAGGAGGAGGGTGAAAACGAAGACGACGCGCCTGTCAACCTTGTCCGGTTTCAAGCCCGGCCTCCTCTTCCTTATGGGGGGCGCTGCTCCTCAGGCTTATACCATACCGGGTCTGACGCGTCAAACCCGGGACCGGCCGGCGCGGCCCGGAGGCGGCCGGGAACCTGAGGGGGCAGGGCCCGTTCGGAAGAAATTCCCTGGCGGAAGGTCTAAAATGATATGAGATAAGAGGAGGCGTGTCATGACAAGTAAGATCGCCGCGGCCCTGGGGATCTTGATCGCCGCCGCCGGGATATCCTCAGGCCGGTCCGCCGCGGGCGGCGGAAAAGACAGCCCAAAGTATCGTACAGCCGCGGTGACGAGGGGAGACATCATGGCCGTCGTCGCCACCACGGGGCTCCTGGCTCCCGTGACCCTGGTCGAAGTCGGGGCTGAAGTCTCGGGGCAGATCGTGAAAGTCAACGTCGACTTCAATTCCCCGGTCAAGAAGGGCGAGATCATCGCCGAGCTGGACCGGACTCCTTTCGAGGACGCGGTGAAACAGGCCGACGCAAGTCTCAGGGTGGCCGCGGCCGCGCTGGATAAGGCCAAGCTCGACCTGGACCTGGCTAAGAAGAAATATGACCGGACCCTCGACCTCTATGAAAAGAAGCTCGTCTCCCAGGATGAGAAGGAAACGGAAGAAGCGGCGTATCTCGAGGCCAAGAATGGGGCCCAGGTCGCGGAATCCGGGACCCGGGAGTCCGCGGCCGAGCTCGAGTCGAGCCGGATCGACCTCGCCAAGACGCAGATCCGCTCCCCCATCGGCGGCATCGTCCTGACCCGGAACATCACCGTCGGACAGACCGTAGCCGCGAGCTTCGAGGCGCCCGTCCTCTTCACGATCGCCGATGATCTCCGCAAGATGAGGCTGCAGCTCGACGTGGACGAGGCTGATGTCGGCCGGGTCACAGAAGGCCAGAAGGTCGAGTTCACGGTGGAAGCTTTTCCGACGGAGGTGTTCACGGGACGGGTCCTCCAGGTCCAGGAAGACGCCGAGGTGGATTCCGATGTCGTCCGGTATCCGACCGTCTGCGAGCTGGACAACGCGCAGAACAAGCTAAGGCCGGGCATGACGGCGACAGTCACCGTCTACACCGGGGAGGTCCACGGCGTTCTCCGGGTTCCGAACGCGGCCCAGCGCTTTGTCCCGCCCGTCGTGACGGCCCCGATGGCGGAATTCGTCAGGAAGGCCGCCAAGGACATGCCCCAAAACCAAAGCCCGTCGATTGTCTGGACGCTCGATCAGAAGGGGCGCCTGACCCCCGTCGTGCTCGAGCTCGGAATGGTCGGGCATGATTTTACGGAAGTCGCGGGCGGGGAGCTGAAGGAGGGGCAGACGATCGTCACCGGGGTCATCTCCGGCTCCTGACCGTGACCGAAGTCCAAGCGAAGAGGCATCCTTGGCTCCCCGGGAGCGGTCGACGGGATCCCAAGGGAGGCCGGCGCCGTCCGCGCGGCGTTGACAGACCCGCCGAAATATATCACAATCGCCGTGGACCGCGCGGCGCTTGAGGACCCCATGGCCCGAACGTCGCGGCCCGGCGTTTTGGATATGGACTTGACCTCATCGCATGATTTGGCCCTCTCCCTGGATTGGGAATACGACTGGGACTTCATCCGTGTCGTCGAAGAGGAAGTCCGCGCGTTGGGGCTGAAGACGGTGACCGTCTCCCCGGCCAACATCGCCGAATGCCTGGAAGAGCTCCGGTCAGGTCGGCTCGGGTTCCGCGTCCTCCTCGACCGCGCCGCGGCCTCCTCGCCGGACTTCCTAGCCTTCCAGACGGTCGCCCTCGAGCGGGGTCTGGACGTCATCGAACCGGCCGACAAGCTCCGCTGGGCCTCCGACAAGGCGACCATGCACCTCGAGTTCATCACCCACGGCATCCACACGCCGTACACCCTGATCCTCCCGTCCTATGAATCGGCGAAGGTCCCCCCGCTCCGTCCCGACGAGCTCCTCCCGCTCGGGCTGCCGTTCGTCATCAAGCCGGCCAACACGACGGGCGGGAGTCTGGGGGTCCTCGAGGCCTCTTCAAGCCTCGAGGAAGTCCTGACCGCGCGCCAGGCCTACCCGCTGGACAAATATCTCCTCCAGGAGAAGATCATCCCCGAAGACCGGGACGGCCGGCGGTTCTGGTTCCGCGGGTTCTACATCCTGGGCGAGGTCCACTCCACGTGGTGGGATGACCGGACCCACGTTTACGATGAGCTCGCCGAGGGCGAGGCCGAGCGCTATTCGCTCCGACCCCTCGATGAGATCGTCCGGACGATCGCCCGGATCTCCGGGCTGAGGTTCTTCTCGACGGAGATTGTCCGGGACGTCCGGGGGAGGTTTGTCGCCGTCGACTACGTCAACGAGATCTGCGACATGAGGCTCAGGTCACGACACCCGGACGGGGTGCCGGATGCGGTGGTCCGGAAGATCGCCTCCAGGATCGCCTCGTACGTCCGGGAAGGCCTTTGGGCCCGGCCGGGGGGGATCGCCGGCGGATGATCGGCGCTGCCGGTCATCGCGGGATCCATGGAGGGAGGGCACTCTCATGAAATTCAGAGGATTGCTGGTCATCGTCCTGCTGACAGCCGTCGTCGTTTATTTCATCTATTTCGCCAAAGTCGAAAACGGCAAGGGCGGGCTCCAGACGGAGATCGACCAGTACGCCAAGACGAAGATCAAGCTGACCCAGGTGAACCTCGACTCCCTGGCCCGGGAGGTCCTCTCCTTCGCGACGGGCGATCAGGGGCTTCCGGAGGACCTCAAGCAGCTCCAAAGGTGGCGGCCGTCTCTCGGGATGGGGCTCCTGGACGCCTGGGGAACAGCGATCAAGTACGAAAGGCTCTCGGACACCGGGTTCCGCCTCCGGTCGGCCGGGCCCGACGGCGTTTTCGACACGGCCGATGATATCGTGAAGGATTACTGAGCCCGGATCAGTCGGAGGAGGGGGGTCGCCGGGAGAACAGGCGGCGGACCTTCTCCCAGAATCCGGGCTTGTGGGCCGCTTCCTCGATCTCCACTTTCCCGACCGACTTGCGGAACGGGGCCTTGGGCGAATAGTAGAAGGAGTGCTTGAGAAGGGCGAGATCGTAGGCCTTTTTCTTCTCGGGGTCACGGAGTATCTGGTAGGCCTCCTGGATCCGCTCCATGATCTGGCGGCGCTCCTCTTCCGTGACCAGGCTGTAGGTGGCCAGCGAATCGGCGTGGTAGGTCGCCAGGGCGCGCTGGTAGCCTTCCCAGATCTCCTCTTTGGAGGCCGTCCTCTCCACGTTCAGGAGCTCGTAGCAGTTCCAGTCCTCGATCCTCTTGATCATCGGCCCTCCGGGAAGCGGATCTCGGGCGGCGTCCGGTGGGAGAATTCGACCGAATAGGCCAGCTCTTCGGCGGCCTCGCGGACGGCCTTGGCGGCGGCCGAATCCTCGTGGGCCGCGTAGAAAGGACGCAGGGATCTCAGGGATGAGTGGACCCTCTCGTCATAGGGGATGGCCCCGAGGTAATGGAGGTCGATGAGGAGATACCTCCGGGCCACGTCGGCCACGGACCGGCCCAGGAGGGCGTCCCGCTCGTCCCGGACCTTGTTCATGATCAGGCAGGGCCGGAAGTTCCGGAGGGCCCTGTAGAGGATTGTCCCGTAGGACCGGTCGGCCTCGACGAGCGACTTGAAAAAGCTGTAGAGGGACTGGGAGTTCTTCTCGATCTGGTCGAGCATCTTCTGGTGGAGGTCCGGGATCCGGTAGTGGTCCATGTAGAGCTTGAGGACCCGCATGATGCAGGATTTCAGGAACAGGTAGGAGTTCTCGATCGCCGTCGGCTCGGGCGTGGCCACGACGATGCCGGGATTGGCGCTCAGGAAGAAATCGAGGGTGTTGAAAGAGCTCCCCGTCCCGAGGTCGAGGATGATGTCCTGGGCCCCGAGCTGACGGATCTGGCGCAAAAGCCGGAGCTTCTTGTAGTGGTTCAGGTTGGCGATGAAGAGGATGTTCTCCGTCCCGCGGATGATCCGCAGCCCCCGGAAGGGCGTCTCGACGGCCGCTTCCTCCAGGGTCGGGATCTTGTTCGTCAGAAAATCGCCGAGGTTCGGGTGGCCGTTCTTCATCCCCAGGAGGGTGTGGAGGTTGGGTCCGCCGAGGTCGGCGTCGATGAGGAGGACGTCGCGCTCGAGGGAGGCCAGGTGGAGGCCGAGGCTGCTCGAAACGAAGCTCTTCCCCGTTCCGCCTTTTCCTCCGCCGACGGCCCAGATTCTTGTGTCCATGTCCTTAGCGCAGGGACTACCTTAGCACAACTCGTCCCCTCATTTCAAATTGACTTGGCGGGCGCTTTTCTTGAGAATTCGGGCCTCCGACGATGGACCCAAAAGACAGGACACCCGGGAAAACCGCCGCTCGCCGGGAGAAGGAATTCGGCAGCGAGCGTCCCTCGGCGGTCGTCCGAGGCGCCGTGGATTAGTTCGCTGAAATGGCGTCGGGACCCGCCGCAACCTCCGGCCGCGTGACCTTTTTCCTGTTCCAGGCGTTCCGGATCAGGATCAGAGCCACGAGCAGGATCGCGGCGATCATGATCCGGGCCCCCCAGAGATAGGGGTGGTTCGCCTTGGGCTTGCCCTTCATCAGGAACTCCTGGACGGCGTCCGTGAAGAACCAGTACCCGAGGAGGACCAGCAGGTAAAGCGGCGTGACGTACTTGAGGATGAACTTGAAGAATCGCGGGACTTTCAGGTCGGCGCCCTTGTGCATCTCCTCCCAGCCCTTCTTGATCTTGAAGACCCAGGAGAAGAGGACGATCTCCATGGCCGCGAAGACGACCAGGCCGAAGGTCCCTGCCCAGAAGTCCAGCTCGTCCAGGAACCCGAACTTGAAGAAGGCGATGACCGACGCCGTCAAGACGACGAGCACGGAGAAGACGGCGATCACGGCCTTCTCCCTTTTCCACTTGAATTCATCCTCGAGGAAGGCGATGGCCGGCTGGGCCAGGGCCACCGAGGAGGTGATCCCGGCGATGAACAGCAGGAAGAACCACATACCGCCGAAGAGCTGGCCGAGCGGCAGCTTCTGGAAGATGACCGGCAGGGCCTGGAACCCGAGGTTGAAGGCCCCCTCCTGGGCGATGACCTGGGTCTCGGCCAGGCCGAAAAAGGCCACGGCCACCGGGATGGCGATCGTGCCGCCGAGGATGACCTCCGCCCATTCGTTGGCCGACGACGTCGTCAGGCCGTTCAGGGTGAGGTCGTCCTTCTCGCGCAGGTACGAGGCGTAGGTGTTGATGATGCCCTGGCCGAGGCTCAAGGTGAAGAAGATCTGGCCGGCCGCGGCCAGCCAGACGGTGGCCGACCCCAGGCGGCTGAAGTCGGGATTCCAGATGTAGCCCATCCCGGCGGCGACGTTCCAGTCCGGATGAGAGGGGTCGGGGGTCCCCAGGGTCAGGATCCGGACGACCAGGACGATGCCGAAGACGAAGAGGACCGGCATCCCGATCTTGGCCAGGACCTCAATGCCCTTGGAAATGCCCTTGTAAAGGAAGTAGAAGTTGAGGGCGATGGTGATGCCCCAGAAGATCAGGACCGGGGCCAGGGAGTGGAAGAACTCGTTGGACTCGACGCCCTGGAAGCCGCGCAGGAACCTGCCCATCATCTCCCGGTTCGTGTTGCCGAAGTACTTTCCCGTCAGCGAGAACCAAGAGAAACCGAGGCACCAGGATTCGATGAAGTTGTAGTAGATGACGATGATGAAAGGAAGGACGATGCCCAGGGCGCCGAGGTACTTGGAGGCCGGCTTCCGCCACATGATCTGGAACATCCCGGGGGTCGTCCCGTGGCCCTTGAGCCCGCCCATGCGGCCGATCGTCCACTCGACCCACATCATGGGGATCCCCAAAAGGAGGAAGGCGACGAAGTAGGGGATCATGAAGGCGCCCCCTCCGTTCGCGGCCGCTTTGACGGGGAAGCGGAGGAAGTTGCCGAGGCCGATGGCATTCCCGGCCACGGCCATGATGAGGCCGATGCGCGATCCCCATTGCTCGCGCTTGCCCACGTCCACCAAAACGGCGCCTTGGCGCTTCTTGCCGAACAGGACGCGGGAGAAACAGTAAAAGGTCAGGATGAGGATGAATCCCCAGCCGCAGACGAGGAAGATCCAACCGTTGGCGGTCAAGCCCTGACTCATGATACCTCCTCGGAGACGTGAAGTGAGCGGGTCTCGAACAGAGAGAGGATTTTATAGCATGAGCGGTCCGCCCTGTCAAAACGGATGCCCCCGGGGACCTTGCCTTCGCCGCCGATTTGCAATTTGCCCCGGTTTCTGGTATGCTTAAGCGCTCTTTCCTTTGAATCTCCGGCGAGGAGTCGAACGACATTGGATAGCTTCGGAAATATCGACAGCAAATACAGGTTCATCATCCTGGCCTCCAAGCGCGCCAAGCAGCTTCTCAAGGGCGCCAAGCCCAAGATCAAGACCAAGTCGAGGAACCTGATCCGCATCGCCCAGACGGAAGTCCGGTCGGGCCTCATCGATTACGAGCTCATCCCGACCGGCAAGGACGAGATTCCGGACCAGGATGAGCACGCGTTCGTCGGCGCCGACATCGGCCCTGACGACATCGGCGAGCCCGAAGCCGCCGCCGGCAAGGAGATCGCTGAAGGGGAGGCCGTGAAGGATGCCGGGGAAGTCGTCGAGGACGAGGATGCAGAGACCGAAGACGAGCCCGACGCGGAACTCGAGAACGGCCTGAAAGAAGACAAGGACGAATAGGACCGGGCCGCCCGGTCAATCGCCTTTGGCTCTCTCCCTTTCCTTTTCCCGCTCGATCATCTCGATGTAGTCCGTCTGGATGAAGTCCGCCCGTCCGAAACCCAGGGCTCGGGCGAAGCGGATGATCTCGTGGCGTTCACCCTCGAGCTCGAGGAAGGCGCCGACGGGCGTTTCGTCGAGGCAGATGACCAGGCGCCCTTTGCGGAAAAGGGTCCTGTGCTTCCGGTAGGAGAAGGTCGGCTGGAGACCGAGAGCCTTGAGGATTTTCCGGACCTGACCCGAGTCGCTGACGCCCGTCTCGAATTCCTCCCGGACCTTGAACGAGCGCGATTTCTGCGGGCTCCCTTTGAAGGTCAGAGTGGCCCGCTTTCCCGATGTCCTGAGCCGGAGGGCCCGGCGGCCGGACTTGAGCGTCCCGGCCGGGAAATCATAAAGGACGTTCTCTTCGAGGAGCCGGTCCCTCGTGACGGCAGCCCCCAGGGCCAGGAGCTTGTCCCGGACAGACTCGGGGTCCTGGATCCGGATCTTGACTTCGATCTCAACCATCGCTGCGGCTCCTCAGGGAAAGATCCCGTCTCCGGATTTTCCGGCCGGAATCAATGTTTCCTGTTCAGGACGAACCGGGTGAGCCGGGCCAGGGCCTGTTGAGGGCCGGAATCGGGGAAGCGACCGAGGATCCCCATGGCCCTCTCCGAAAGCCCGCGGGCTTTGGCGCTCGTATAGGCCAGGGCCCCGCTCGCCGCGAGGATTTCCAGGAGCAAGCTCTTCTCGTCCCCGGAAATGTCCTTGCGGCGGACAAGCCCGGCGATCCGGTCGCGATAGGGGCGGCCGTCGCTCCGCAAGGCGTGGATCAGCGGCAGGGTCACCCGGCCCTCGGCCAGGTCCGACAGGACCGGCTTGCCCAGGGCCTTCTCGTCCCCGGTAAAATCGAGGAGGTCGTCGACGACCTGGAAGCACAGGCCGAGGTTCCGGCCGAATTCCGCGACGGCGCCCTCCTCGTCGGGAGACGCCTGGCCGAGGACGGCTCCGATCCGGCAGCAGGCCGAGAACAGGACGGCCGTCTTCTTCTCGATGATGCCCAGGTATCGATCCTCGGTGATGCCTAGGTCGCCTCCGACGGCGTATTCGTCGAGCTCGCCTTCGATCATCAGCGTCGAAACGTCGGCCAGAAGCTGAATGATGCGGTCATGCTTCGACTGCAGGGACAGCCCGATCGATTTGATGTAGAGGTAATCGCCGAGGAGGACCGTGATGTTGGGCCCCCACTTCGCGTGGACGGATTCGGTCCCGCGGCGGAGGTCGGCCTTGTCGATGATGTCGTCGTGGATGAGGCTGGCCGTGTGGATGAGTTCGACGAGGGAAGCCAGGAAAACGGCCTCGTCGGCCCCCGGCTTGAACAGGCGGGAGGTGAGGAGGACGAGGGCGGGGCGCAGCCTCTTTCCCCGCTTCCTGAGGACGTAGCGGCTGACCTCGGCGGTCAACGGGTTTTCGGAGCGCGACCAGCCCTCGAGCTGTCCCTCGACCTTGTCCAGGTCGGGCTTAATGTCCTTGAAAACGGCGGCCATTTCGTATCCTATCGATTCGGACATCCACCGGCCGGGGAGGGGATAGGGCGACGTCATCGGTAGTTCATGAACTGCATGTGGATGCCCAGGTCCTGACCCTTGAGGAAGGTGATGACCTCTTGGAGAACGTCGATTTTCGGAGAGGAGACGCGGACCTCGTCTCCCTGGATGGCGACCTGGGCCTTGAGCTTGGCCCCCTTGACGAGCTTGACGATCTCGCGGGCCTTTTCGATCGGGATGCCGACCTGAAAGCTGACGACCTGCTTGACGGTCCTGTTCGCCCCGTCCTCGATCTTCCCGTAGGTGAGGGCCCGGAGGGGGACTTTCCTCTTGACGAGCTTCTCCTCGAGCGCCGTCCGCAGGGCTTTGACCTTGAAGTCGTCATCGGCGACGAGGGTCAGCTTGTCTTTCTCGAGGGTGATGTCCGCGCGGCTGTTCTTGAAGTCGAAGCGGTTCCGGATTTCCTTCAGGGTGATCTGGACGGCGTTGGTCACTTCCTGGAAGTCGATCCGGGAGACGATGTCGAACGAATGATCCTGGGCCATGGCGGCCCTATCTTAGCATTGACGGCCGCCTTTTTCAAACGGGAAGAGGCCGGCGAAATTGCGGGTCGTGGCCTCGGCCAGTTCCGGAGGAGGGATGCCCCGCAGCCCGGCCAGGAGCCTGGCCGTCTCGGCGACGAACGCCGGCTCGTTCCTCTTGACTTTTCCCCTGAAGGGGACGGGCGTGAGGTAGGGGGAATCGGTCTCGACCAGGAGCCGGTCGAGGGGGACTTTCTTCGCCACTTCCCGGAGATCGCCGGCCTTGGGAAAGGTCAGGATGCCCGAAAAAGAGATGAGGAAGCCCCGGTCGATCATCGCCCGGGCCGTGTCCCAATCCTCGGTGAAGCAGTGGAGGATCCCGCCGGCCGTGAAGCGCCCGGCGTCGACAGCGGCGATAATGTCCGGTCCCGAGAGACGGCTGTGGAGGATCGCCGGGAGGCCGAGCTCGCGGCCGATCTCGAGCTGCATCCGGAGGACCTCCCGCTGGCGCTCGGGGGGAGAGAAGTTGTAGTGGTAATCGAGCCCGATCTCGCCGACGGCCCGGATCGCTCCTTTCGCCGCTTGGTCGCGGAGCTCCCGGAGGTGATCGTCGGTCATGTCCTTGGCCTGATGGGCGTGGACCCCGGCCGCGGCCAGGACCGACGGGAAAAGCTTCCCCAAATTGAGGATCGCGGGCAGGCTGCGGGGCTGGACCAGGTCCGCCGGACAAAGGATGGCGACGAGGCCCGCGGCGAAGGCCCGCCGGACGACATCCTCCCGGTCCGGGTCGAACTCCGGCATGTCGAGGTGGGCGTGGGAATCCACGAGCCGGGGAGGATGGGCGGCCGTTTGCATCCCCGCCTCTACCTCCTTGAGATATGGGCAGAAAAACCCATCACTCCTAAGAATCCGCTCCCGGCCGCCCCCCGGTTCTGGGGGCCTGATCCGTAAGGATCGATGATTGTCGGCCGCTCAGGTCACTGGGCGAGCTTGGTCTTCAGGGTCCGGAGCGGGAGGGCCCCGAAGCTCGTCAGCTTCTGGAGGAAGTCTTTTTGGGCGAAGGCGGCTCCCTTGAGCTTGGCGTAGTCTCTCCCGAGCTCCACGATCTCCTGATAGCCGATATAGGCCAGGGCCGCTTCCCCGGGGTTGAGGACAATATGGTTCCAGCGCGCCTCGGCTTCCGCCTGAGTCATGAATCCGCCGCGCATCATGTAATCCACGACCTGTTCTTTGGTGTACGCGGCCTCATGGACGTTCATGTCCATCTGGAAGTCGATGACGTTCTTGAGCATGAGCTTGAGCTGGTTGAGCCTCATCCGGAGGTCGAAGTTGCCGAATCCGGACTGGATGAGCATGTCCTCGATATAGACCGGCCAACCCTTGAGGAGGGCTTGGTTGGCGGCCATCCTCTTGATGACCGAGGGGTCTTGCCGCGTGAAATAGGCGGGCACAAAGCTGCCCGGGTAGACCCTCTGGACGGTCATGAAGTCGATGTAGTAGTTGCTGTGCTCCTCGAGGAAGGACGAGACCTGATCGGCCGGCCAGTCCGACGGGATGGGTTGGACATAGAGCGTGCTGGGTCCCGAAGCCTCGAAGGCGCCGGGCCCGGCCAGCTGGAACCCTCCCCCCCCGGCCATGTAGGCCGGCATGGGCTCGATCTGGAGGTTCTCCTCGGGGAGGTCCAGGAGCTTGGCCTGCTGGATGAAACTCTTGATATTGGTCGCGGATTGGCTGATCCGGCCGACATACTCGTCCCGGCCCACGTGGTCCGTTTTGATCTTGTCGAAAACGCCCTGGATGACCGCCTTCCGCGTCGCTTCCTCACCCTTGGTCCGTCCGAGCTGTTCGATCTCCACGTCCGGATACATGATCTTGTAGAACGGGATGCAGACGAGGAACATGTCCCGGCGGATGTTGTTGTAGTCAGCCTTGGAACGGGCCACGATGTCCGCCGTGATCGATAGGTTGCCCTGGGTCAGGTAGCGGAGGATCTTGACATGGGCCTCGCCGCCCCTGAAGTTGCCGTTCGACCGGGGCAGGAGCTCGTTCTGGAGGAATCTCTGGTAGTCCTCGAGCGCGGCCACGATCTTGGGCGTCTCCGCCAGAAGGCCGTTGCCCGAGCCGCCCAGCTTGGGGACATCGGTCCTGTAGAAGTCTATGATCCCCGGGACCTGCTTGATGGCCGCCTGGGTGTATTCCTGGGGCGGGTTCTTCAGGTTGTCCTTGGCCTTCTTGATCAGCCCGGGAAGCAGCCTGGCCCGGGCTGCGGCGGCCGGAGCGCCGGGGTTCCTGACGATCAGGGACCGAACGCTATTGACGAAGAGGTCGTTGTAATAGACGGGGTTGTCGATCAGGAAAAGGGAATTCTCGAGCCTCAGAACCTGGAGGTCCAGGAAATCGCGCATGATCTCCTGCTCGATCTGCTTCTCCGGGGAGAGCTTGAACTTGTCGATCTTGGCCACGAGCTCCTGGTTGAAAACGTCCACGCTTTCCAGGAATTTCTCAATGGTCGCCTGGCTCAGGTCCTCGAGCTTGTCGTTGTACTTGGTGTAGCCTTGGAGGGTCCCGGCGGTCGGGAAGAGCTTGAAATAGGCATCCCAGAACGTCTCCTGGAACTTGTTGAACTTGGCGTCTTCGGCGGTCTGGGCCAGAACGTTTCCGGCGGCGAACGCGAGGAACGCCACCATTGTCAGTGTCAAAACTGTCTTTTTCATTCGCACCTCCTGCCGGCAATGGCAATCATTGCCGCACATCCTAGCATAATTCTTCCTTCCCTGACAATCCCCTTCATGACCCTCGATATATATGAAAGGAGTTGAACGCTACCACCGGATCAAGGCCGAAGCCCAGGTGTATCCCGAGCCGAACGACGTCAAGACAACGAGGTGCCCTTTCCGGATCCGGCCCTCCCGGACCGCCTCGTCGAGGGCGATGGGGATGGAGGCCGCGGTCGTGTTGCCGTACCGGTCGATGTTGCGGATGACCTTGTCCTCGGGGATCTTGAGTCCCTTGGCGACCATCAGAGAGATCCGATCGTTGGCCTGGTGGGGGATGAGGGCGTCGATGTCCCCGACCGAGAGGCCGTTCCGCTCGAGGCCGGTCCGGACGGCCTCGGGCATCCGCTCACAGGCGTTGACGAACACGTGCCGTCCGTCCATCGTTGGATAGAACTTCCCCTGGTCGAAAAACTCCCTCTGGAAGGTCGGGTTGTCGCCGGGGCACGGCTTTTCCATCCACAGCTTGGAGGCGAAGCGGCCGTCCGAGTACAGGTGGGTCGACAGGATCCCCCGCCCGTCCCCGGAGTCGTTGGGCTCGAGGATGACCGCCCCCGCGCCGTCGCCGAAGAGCACGGCCATGTCCCGGCCCTCGTCCGAGAAATCGAGGTTGGCCGATTGGACCTCGGCGGCGACCAGAAGGATTCTTTTATAAGTTCCGGCCAGGATGAACTGGTCGGCGGCGGCCAGCGCATAGATGAAGCCGCTGCACTGGTCCCTCACGTCCAGGGCGCCGATCGTTCCGAGGCCGAGCTTGGCCTGGACAAGGACGCCGATGCCCGGGAAGTAGTGATCGGGCGACAGCGTGGCGGCGACAATGAAATCGATGTTCGACGGGTCGAGGCCGGCGTCTTCGATCGCCCGGCGCGCGGCCTCCACGGCCAGGTCCGAGGTGTTGACCCCCGGCTCGACATGATGGCGCGTCAGAATCCCGGTTCTCTGACGGATCCACTCGTCGGACGTGTCCATCTTTTTTTCGAGGTCCTGGTTGGTGACGACCCGGGGAGGGACGTAATGGCCGGTTCCCGTGACGACGGTTTTCCTGTCCATGGGCAATAACAATTATAAATGATGGGGCCGGAAAAATAAAGGAAAACCCCGGCCCGCCGGTCAGAGCAGGCCCTGCCGGACATACCAGTCGAGAGTCTCCCTCAGGCCTTCCTCGAGGGAAATCCGTGACTCGAAGCCCAGGGCCTCCCGGGCCTTGCGGACGTCGGCCACCCAGCCGTCCGGTTTCATGTCCTCATATTTCCCGAGGTTGAGGGCGGTCGCCCGCCCCCGCAGGCGTCCGACCCCGCCGGCGGCGGCGCAGACCAGGAAGGCGGCCCAGCCCGGGATCCGGACCCGGACGACCTTCCGTCCCAGGATGCGGGCCGCCGTTTCCCCCACTTCATCCCAGGTCGAAGGCTCGCTGCCGGCGATGTTGACGATCTCGCCGCTCGGCACTCGGGTCCCGGCGGCGAGAAGGATCGCCCGGACGGCATCGCGCACGTGGAGGAGACTGAGGGACTTCTTCCCGCTTCCGTAGAGGGGGAGGAACCCGCTCCGGACATAGCGGAAGAACTCCAGGAAATCCTCGTCGCGCGGCCCATACACTGCGCCGGACCGGAGGATCACCAACGGAAAACGATCCCTGAACGCGAGCGCCTCCCGCTCGCCGCGGAGCTTGCTGATGCCGTAAGGGGATACGGGCCGGGGTGGGTCGTCTTCGCGGCTCGGCTTTCCCGGAGAGGACGGGCCTCCGGCCGCCAGGCTGCTGAAGATGACGACCCTCGGCGCCTCCGTCCGTCCGGCCAAGGCGCGAAAAAGGCTTGCCGTTCCGGCCTGGTTTACGGTATAATATTCGCTTGACTTGTGGGTTTTGGTCAAGCCGGCCAGGTGAAAGACGATGGACAGGCCGGACGGCAGCTCAGGGACTCTCGAAAGGTCGCCCTCGAGGAAGCGGACGCGTTCCCTCCCTTCGAGCCAACGGGCCTTCGCCGGGTTGCGGACTAGGGCATGAACTTCCGTGTCCGGGTCTTCGAGGAGCCGGTCGATGAGATGGCTTCCCACGAAGCCCGTCCCTCCGGTGACGAGGACCTTCATGGCCGGGATTGTATGAGAATTGCCGCGGGCGGTCAATGACGGCGGCGCGGACGGGAGGAAATCCTCGATGGGTTTCCCGATGAATGATGGAAAAGGAGATGGAGGAAACGATGGATCTTTTTGATAAATGTCAGGAGTTCACCCGGGCCGACGAATACCAGGCGGCCGGCTTATACCCCTATTTCACGCCCATCCAGGAGGCGAAGGGGAACCGGATCAAGGTCAACGGCCGTCCCATGATCATGGTCGGCTCCAACAACTACCTGGGGCTGGCCGACCATCCCAAGGTCAAGGAAGCGGCCAAGAAGGCCATCGACCGCTACGGCGTCGGGACCTGCGGCTCCCGGTTCCTGACGGGGACCATCGACCTCCACGTGGAGCTCGAGAACCGGCTGGCCAAGTTCATGAAAAAGGAAGCCGCGGTGACCTTCAGCACGGGCATGCAGACCAACTTCGGGATCATCTCGAGCATCGCCGGCAAGGGCGACGCCATCATCGGCGATCGGATGAACCACGCCAGCATCATCGACGCCTGCCGGCTGTCGTTCGCCGACGTCTACAAGTTCAAGCATAACGACATGCAGGACCTCGAGCGGCTCCTGGCCTCCCTGGGGCCCGACCTCGGCAAGCTCATCGTCGTCGACGGCGTTTTCAGCATGGAGGGCGACATCGCCGACCTGCCGGGCATCGTCTCCCTGGCAAAGAAATACAAGGCCCGGGTCATGGTCGACGACGCCCACGCCATCGGCGTCCTCGGGGCCCACGGCCGCGGCACGGCCGAGCACTTCGGCCTCGAAGGCGACGTGGACCTCATCATGGGCACGTTCAGCAAGACCTTCGCCTCGATCGGCGGCGTCGTCGTCGGCGAAGAGAAGGTCGTCTCCTACATCAAACACCACGCCCGGTCCATGATCTTCAGCGCCGCCGCGACGCCCGCTTCGGTGGCCTCGGTCCTGGCCATCCTGGCCATCCTCGAGACCCAGCCCGAGCTCCGCGCGCGGCTCTGGAAGATCACGACGAGGATGAGGACGAGCTACCAGGCGATGGGCTATGACACGGGCCCTTCCCAGACGCCCATCATCCCCATCGTCATCGGCGACGACGAGAAGGGTTTCATGCTCTGGAAGCTCCTCCGGGACGAGGGGATCTTCACGACGCCGATCATTTACCCGGCCGTGCCCCAGGGCCAGGCCATGATCCGGACGAGCTACGGCGCCGGCCACACGGACGAAGAGCTGGACGCGATCCTGGCCGCTTTCGAGAAATGCGGCAAGGCGCTGGGCATCATATGACGCCGGCCCTGCCGGGTCCCCGGAAGCCCCCGGCCATCCCCAAGAGGACGCACCATCCATGAGCAAAGCAGCCCAAAGGATCGCCCTCCTTCTCGTCGGGCTCGCCGTTCTGTCCCTCGCTTCCCGGGCCGCCTCCCCGATCATGCCTTTGGCCCAGGTCAAGGCCGGCATGAAGGGCAAGGGGAAAACGGTCTTTGCCGGGACGAAGATCGAGGACTTCGACGCCGAGGTCATCGGCGTGCTGTCCAACGTCCAGCCCAAGCGGAGCGTCATCCTCGCCCGGCTCGCCGGAAAGGGCCTCGAATCGACGGGCGTCATCAGCGGCATGAGCGGCAGCCCTGTCTACATCGATGGCAAGCTCATCGGCGCGGTGGCCTTCAGCTTCTCCTACGCCAAGGAGGCCATCGCCGGGATCACGCCGATCGAGGAGATGCTCGCCCTGGACAAGGCGCCCCAGGTCCCGCGTCCGGGCCTCCCGGGCCAGGTCCCGATCCGCGGCAGCATGTCCCTTGAGGACCTGTCGGCTCTCTACCGGGCGACTTTCGCCGCCCGGACGGCCTCCTCGACGGACGGCCAGCCGGTCGTCCCCCTTAGCGTTCCCTTGGTCTTCAGCGGCTTTTCGCCGTGGGCCTTCGAAAGGGCCAAATCCTTCTTCGCGGACATGGGCTTTCGGCCGGTCCGGTCCGGGATGGGCGGTCCTCCGGCCCAGGACTCCGCACCTCCGGCAGCTTCCCTCGAGGAAGGCGACGCGATAGGCGTCCAGCTCATCGGGGGTGACCTGGACGTCTCCGCCGTCGGGACCGTGACCTATGTCAATGGCTCCAAGGTCCTGGCCTTCGGGCATCCCTTCTACAACCTCGGGGCCGTGGATTACGCCATGACCCGGGCGACGGTCCTGACAATCGTCCCGAGCCTCGAGAGCTCCTTCAAGATGGCCGTCTCCGGCCCCGTCATCGGCCGGATCTCCCAGGACCGCACGTCAGGGGCACTCGGCGAGATCGGCAAGCTGCCCGAGCTCATCCCCCTCAACATCTCCCTGACGGACGGCCCGCTGGACCGGAAGGAGTTCAAGCTCAAGCTGGCGGACGACAAGTTCCTGACGCCGGCCCTCGTGAACCTAGCGGTTTCATCGCTCATCACCGGAGAGGAGCGGGCCTACGGCTATCTCTCCCTCGACTTCGACGGCGACATCTTTCTGGACCGGGGCACGAGCATCCACCTGGAAGACCTTTTTTCGGGGAACTACGACACCTCCGCCACCAGCCTCTCTGGCCTCCTGGCGGCCATCGTCTATTACCTGGGCAACAACGAGTTCCGGGACGTCGGGATCTTCCGGATCGACCTGAATGTCCGGGCGACCGAGGAAGCCCGGCTCTGCGCCCTCGAGAAGGTCCTCCTGGACAAGTATGAAGTCTCTCCCGGCGAGAAGATCGAGATCAAGGTCTATTACCGGACCTTCAAGGAGGAGACCTTGGTCGAGAACGTGACGTTCGTCGCCCCGGCCCTTCCGGCCGGCACCGAGTTCCAGATCGTCGTCGGCGACGCGGCGACGATGCAGCAGACCGAGAGGTCTCAGTACCGGGTCCCGGACTTCGTGCCGCGGAGCCTCAGCCAGCTCATCCGGATCCTGGGCAACCTCCGGAAGAACAACCGGATCTATTTCAAGATCCTCGCGCCCAAGCCGGGGATCTTCCTCAAGGGCGAGGAAATGCCGAACCTGCCGCCGACCCTCAAGTCCATGTTCACCTCGCCGCGGGCTTCGTCGTCCGCCCCGATGGACCTCACCCGCTCCACGCTGGGCGAGTTCCAGCTTCCGGTTCCCTATGTCTTCCGGGGCGGGGCCGTGATCCCCGTCAAAATCCGAAAATAGGAGACCGATCCCATGAGAAAGATGTCCCTGTTCGGAATCCTCTGGGCCGTCGCCCTGTGCCTCACCCTCCAGGCCGTCGTTCCCCAGAAGTGGGAGCTCCGGACAAAAGAGGATTTCCTGAAGGGCAAGCTCGACGGCGTTTCGGTCTCCGACGAAGGCGTCCTGGCCCTGGCGCCCAAAGAAGAGAAGATCCTGTCGCCGACAGAGGAATTCTACCTTTCCGTGCTCCTGACGCCCGAAGGCGTCACCTATCTCGGCACCGGCCACGGCGGGAAGGTCTACCGGATCGGGAAGGACGGGAAGGCGGACCTCTATTTTCAGGCCCCCGAGATGGACGTGACGTGCCTCGCCCTGGACCAGAAGGGCGCGCTTTACGCCGGGACATCGCCCAACGGGAAGATCTACAGGATCACGGAAAAAGCGAAAGGCGAGGCCTTTTTCGACCCCGCCGAGAAATACATCTGGGACCTCGAGCTCATGGATTCCGGTCGGCTCTGGGCGGCCGTCGGCGAGACCGGCGGCATCTACGAGATCAGCCCCCAGGGTGAGGGGCGGATGATCTTCAAGGCCGAGGAGAACCACATCCTTTGTCTGAGGAAGGGCGGCCGCGGCGACGTCCTCGCCGGGAGCGGCGGCAACGGCGTCGTCTACCGGATCTCTCCGGAAGGTCGGGCATCCGTGATCTTTGAGACTCCGTACGAGGAGGTCCGCAGCCTGGCCGTCGACCGCGACGGACTGATTTACGCGGCCGCGTCCGGGACCCCCTCGAAGCCCAGGAAGGAGGAGGTCCCGACGGTCCAGCCCCGGTCCGAAGCGGCCGTCACCGTCACGGTCAGCTCCGTCAGCGTCCCAAGTGTCCCCGGATCGTCCGGGGGCGTTTCCGCCCCGGCGCTACCCTCCACCCAGAAAGAGTCCAGCGCCCTCTACCGGATATCGGGCGACGGAATGGCCCGGATGCTCTGGAGCTCCGATGACGAGATGATCTACGCGCTCCTCTGGCAGGCGGGGGACCAGAAGGTCATTTTCGGCACGGGCCCGAAGGGCCGGATCTATTCTCTGGACAAGGACGAAAAGGTGTCGCTCCTCCTCCAGGAGAACTCAGAACAGGTCTTCGATCTCGTCCCGCTTGACTCGAAGATCTACGTGCTCTCCAACAACCCCTGCTACCTGGGGCAGCTCCTGACGGAACAGCGGTTTTCCGGGGAATACGTGAGCCAGGTCCTGGATGCCCGGACCCTCGCTTCCTGGGGGGGGATCGCTTGGGCCGGGAGCGCGGATGCCGGGGCGAGCCTCCAGCTCCAGACGCGGAGCGGCAACACTTATGAGCCGAATCCCACCTGGAGCGAATGGTCTCCTCCCTACCAGAAAAAAGAGGAGCAGGTCCTGAGCCCCAAGGCCAGGTACATCCAGGTCCGGGCGCTCCTGAAGACCCAGACCGGCAAGGTTTCTCCGGTCCTCGACACGCTGACCCTGTTCTACCTCCAGACCAACATCGCCCCCGCCCTCACGCGCCTGGAATTCCTGAAGCCGAACGAGGTCTTCCTCAAGCTTCCCGACCAGGAGGACGTCATCCTGGGCGTCGAAAAACGCCTCCCCGAACAGGCGCCGAAAAAGGACGACCTCAGGATCACCTTCCCGGCCAAGAAGGCCGAGCGTAAAGGTTTCCAGACCGTCGTCTGGGACGCCTCGGACGAGAACGGCGACACGCTCAGCTACACGATCTCCCTGCGGAAGGAAGGGGAGACCGAATGGCGGGTCATCCAGGACGGCTGGGCCGAAACGATCTACGCCTTCGACACGCTTTCGTATCCGGACGGGACCTACTTCATCAAGATCACGGCATCCGATTTGCCCTCCAATCCCGTGGGGCTCGATCTCAAATCCGAGAAGGTCAGCCCGCCCCTCGTCATCGACAACTCGCTGCCGGTCGTCAAGAATTTCACGGCCGTGAGGAACGGGGCGACGCTCGAAGTGGCCTTCCAGGCCGAAGACGCGTACTCGTCCATCGAGGAGGTCAAGTGGCTGGTCAGGCCGGGCGAGTGGCGGGTGGTCTTTCCGGTGGACGGGATCTCGGATTCGAGGAGCGAGACGTTCAAGTTCTCCGTGAGGATCCCGGCGGGCGCCGAGAACCTCATCACCGTCCGGGTCAAGGACAGTTACGGGAACGTCGGGGTCTATCGCCAAAATTATTGAGGCGAAAGTCCGGGCGGCGACAAAGACCGCCCCCGTGGGGATCTCACAATAATAATTTTGCCGTTATGAGGGGGGATTATTTTGTCTTGGCCCGCTCGAGGTACTTGTCGTCGCGGGTGTCGACCCGGATGACGTCCCCTTCCTTGATGAATTCGGGGACCTGGATGATCGCCCCGGTCTCGACCGTCGCGGGTTTGTACATGGACGTCTGGGTCGCCCCCTTGAGCCGCGGCTCGGTGCTCACGACCTTGAGGTCCACCGTGTTGGGCACGTCGATGCCGACCGGCCGTCCCTCGAACATCTCGACCTTGATGACCATGTTCGGCATGAGGTACTTGACCCCGTCGCCGATGGCCTCGGCCGACAGGGTGATCTGCTCGTAATTCTGGAGATTCATGAAGAAGTAGTCGTCGCCCTGCTGGTAGAGAAATTCCATCTCGACTTCTTCGAGGTACGCCTGTTCGAGCCTCTCCTCGGAGCGGAAGCGGTGCTCGGTCTGGGATCCGACCCGGATGTTGCGGAGCTTGGTCTGGACCATGGCCTTCCACCGCCCGGGCGTGATGAGCTGCATCTCCATGACCCGGTACAGGGTGCCGTCCATGATGATGATCATTCCTTTGCGGATCTGGGTCGCGTCGATCATGATCCCTCCTGGAGTGGGCGCCGAAGCGCCCGTCAAGCCGGATATTTTACCATATCCGCCAAGCGGGTCCAATGATCGCCTTGTTCCTTCCTGCCGGTCTTCAGCTTGATATCTGCCGGGTTGATTGATTTCCGGGGGGAATTCCTTTATATATGAATTTCGACGGAGAGACATGAACAAAATCAAATCGCGCGGCACCGGCGGGACCCGGGCGTTCATCGGGCTATTGCTCGCGACGCTGGGGCTTCTCCCGGGGTGTTCTCGGACTCCGGGAGGGAAAATGGTCGACCTCGTTTTGATCAATGGTTCGGTTTGGACGGGAGATCCCCGGCAGCCGTGGGCGGAGGCCGTGGCCGTCCGGGGGAACAGGATCTTCAAGGTCGGGACGACCCCCGAGATCCGCAGGCTTTCGGGGGAGGGCGTGACCGTCGTCGATCTCAAGGGTGGGCTCGTCCTTCCGGGTTTCATCGACAGCCACACCCATTTCCTGGCCGGCGGCTTCTCCCTGAGCAGCGTCCTGCTCCGCGATGCCAAGAGCCGCGAAGATCTCGCCGCCAGGATCGCGGTCAAGGCCCGCTCCCTCGGGAAAGGGGAATGGGTCGTCAACGGCGATTGGGACCACGAGCAGCTCAGCCCGCCGGAGCTTCCCCGTAAAGAGTGGATCGACGCGGTGACGCCGGCGAACCCCGTCTGCGTCAACCGCTTCGACGGGCACATGATCCTCGCCAACAGCCTGGCGCTGAAGCTCGCGGGGATCACCCGGACGACTCCGGTGCCTCCCGGCGGCGAGATCGTCAAGGACCCGAAGACGGGCGAGCCGACGGGGATCCTCAAGGACGCGGCCATGGACCTCGTGTACGCAAAAATCCCCGAGCCCTCGTTCCCGGAGAAGCTCCGGGCCGCCGAGGCCTCCTTGGGTGAAGCGGCCTTACACGGAGTGACCTCCGTCAATGAGATGGCCGATGCCTCGAGCTTCGAGGTCTTCGAGGAGCTGGACCGGCAGGGCCGGCTGACGACGCGGCTCCATGTCTACATCCCCATCACCCAAGTCGACCTGCTCCACCGTCTGAAAATCAAGTCGCCCTTCGGGAATCCACGTCTGAAGCTCGCCGGACTCAAGGGGTTCGTCGACGGCTCGCTCGGTTCGGAGACGGCCTACTTTTTCGAGCCCTACTCCGACGACCCGAAGGCCTATGGCCTCCTCCACGAACAGATGTATCCGGAGGGGATCATGGAGAAGAGGGTCCTCGAGGCCGATCGGGCCGGTCTCCAGGTGGCGGTCCACGCCATCGGCGACCGGGCCAACAGCCTCCTATTGGATATCTTCGAGAAAGTGATCGCCGCGGACGGGCCGCGCGACCGGCGCTGGCGGGTCGAGCACGCCCAGCATCTCAGGGCCGGTGACATCGCCCGATTCGGACGTCTCGGCCTCATCGCCTCCGTCCAGCCATACCATCTGATCGATGACGGGCGATGGGCCGAGAACAAGATCGGCCGTGAGAGGGCCAAGACCACATACGCGTTCCGTTCCCTCCTTGACGCGGGGGCCGTGCTGGCCTTCGGATCGGACTGGACCGTGGCCCCTCTGGATCCCCTGGCGGGGATCTACGCCGCCGTGACCCGCCGGACCCTGGACGGGAAAACGCCCGGCGGGTGGGTCCCCGAGCAGAAGATCTCCGTCGAAGAGGCCGTCAAGGCCTATACCGTCAACGGCGCGTACACGGAGTTCGCCGAAAGGGACAAGGGCTCGATCGAGGACGGCAAGCTCGCCGACCTCGTCGTTCTCAGCCGCGACATCTTCAAGATCCCGCCCGAGGAGATCAGAGGCGTCGAGGTCCTGATGACCATCTTTGACGGGAAAGTCGTCCACCGGAAGCAGTAACGGAGAACCGGGAAGAGGGGAGCCGGACGCGTGACGGAACAGGAACTCTTTCGATCCGGGCCGGGCCGGATCGGCACGGACGAGTCGGGCAAGGGGGATTTCTTCGGGCCCCTGGTCGTGGCCGCCTTTTTCATGCCCGACGGCGCTGAGGACGTCCTCCGTGAGCTCGGGGTCAAGGATTCCAAACGGACCTCCGACGGCCGGTGCCATGAGATCGCGGGGATCCTGAAAAAAGGGTACGTCCACTCCATCGTCGCCGTCGGGCCGGAGAAGTACAACGAGCTTTATGAGAAGCTCCGGAACCTCAACCGGCTCCTGGCCTGGGCCCACGCCCGGGCCATCGAGAATATCCTGGAGCGGGTGCCCGCCGGGAAGGCGGTCACGGACCAGTTCGGCGACGAGAAGTTCGTCCGGAACGCTCTCCTTAAAAAAGGCCGGGCCATCGAGCTCGTCCAGATGCCCCGGGCCGAGGAAGACCCGGCGGTCGCGGCGGCTTCGATCCTGGCCAGGGCCGAATTCCTGACCCGCCTCCATGCCCTCTCCAGGGAAATCGGCATGGAGCTCCCCAAGGGCGCCTCGGCCCAGGTGGAGGAGGCGGCCGTAAAGCTTGTCCATGATAAGGGGCCGGACATTCTCGAAAAGGTGGCCAAGACGCACTTCAAGACGACGGCCCGGGTCCTCGGCCGGGCGGGCGTCGCCAAGCTCGTCTGAGGAGAGGAGAAAAAGATGTCCGAGCCTGGCCCCGATGAAGCGAAGAGAATGGCTGTGACCCGGCGGCTTGACTTCGACGACGCTTATGCCCGTGAATTCGAGGCCGAAATCCTGGAGAAGAGAAGCCACGAGGGGTTTCCGGCCGTCATCCTCGATCAGACCTGCTTCTATCCGGAATCAGGCGGCCAGCCGTGGGACAAGGGCACGCTCGGCGGCATCGAGGTCCTTAAGGTCATCGACCTCGACGGCGACATCCTCCATGTTCTCAAGGAAGACGTGCCGGCCGGAACGGTCCGTGGCCTGATCGACTGGCCGACCCGATTCGACCACATGCAGCAGCACACGGGTCAGCACATACTGTCCCAGGCGTTTTTTGAGGTCCTCGAGGGTGAGACACGGTCCTTCCATCTCGGGGCGGATATCTCGACCCTGGAGATCGGCCTCCGGACGATCTCCGATGAGGCGCTGGACAAGGTCGAGGATCGAGCGAACGCAGTCGTCTGGGAAGACCGGGAGGTCAAAACATATTTCGTCCCGGAGGAGAGGATCGACGCCGTGCCGCTCAGGCGTCCGCCGAAGAAACGGGGTCTTCTCCGGGTCGTCGAAGTCGCGGGCTACGATTACTCCGCCTGCGGCGGGACGCACTGCCGACGGTCGGGCGAGGTCGGCTTGATCAAGGTCCTGGGGACGGAAAAGATCCGGGGAAACCTCCGGTTCGATTTCCTCTGCGGCGGGCGGGTGCTCGCCGATTACAGGATAAAAGACGGGAACGTCCGGAAGATCGCGGGCTTTTTTTCCTCTCCGCCAGGGGAAACGGGCGGACAGGTGGAAAAGCTCGCGGCGGACTTCAAAGCCTTGAAAAAACGGGGGCGCAGGCTTGAAGAGCGCCTGGCCTTCTTCGAGGCCCGGGAGATCATCCGCGGGGCCTCGGGCAGGATCGTCTCCGGTGTCCTCGAAGACAGGACCCCCGAGGAGGCCCGGTTCCTGGCCCTGAACATCATCAGGAACGGCGAATTCGCCGTCGTCTACGGGGCGGCCGGGGAGAGCCAAGGGCACCTCATCTTTGCCCGTTCCGATTCGCTGTCGACAGACCTCAGGGGACTGATCCCCGTCGTCGGGGCCTTGGTCCCGATCAAGGGCGGGGGAGGCCCCTCCCTGGTAGAGCTCGTGACGCCGGAGAAAGACAAGCTGGGCTCGGCCGTCGAAGCGGCCCGGGCCTGGCTCGAGGCGGGCGAGCGGAAGCTCGGAACGCCCTGACCCGGGGCCCGGCCCGGGGCGGTCCGAAAAACGGAGAGACCGAAGAGATGAAACACATCCTCGTCGTCGGGAGCTCCAATACCGACATGATCATCAGAGTCCCGCGCATTCCCCGGCCCGGAGAGACGATCCTGGGCGGGGAGTTCTCCATGGCTCCGGGCGGAAAGGGTGCGAACCAGGCCGTGGCCGCGGCCCGGGCCGGCGGCCGGGTGACGTTCCTGGCCCGCGTCGGCGAGGATGTTTTCGGCGCTCGGGCCATGGCGAACTTCGAAGCCGACGGCATCGACGCCCGGTTCATCATGAGGGACGGCCGGGCGGCGTCCGGCGTCGCCCTCATCAACGTGGCCGCGAGCGGCGAGAACAGCATTTCCGTGGCGTCCGGGGCCAATGCCCTTCTCGCCCCGGAGGACGTGCAGGGGGCGGAGAAAGCTTTCGAGCGGGCGGAGATCGTCCTGATGCAGCTCGAGACTCCCCTGGAAACAGTCCGGGCCGCAGCCAGGATCGCTCGAGCCCGCGGCATTCCCGTCATCCTGAACCCCGCGCCGGCCCGCCCGCTGGGCGACGATCTGCTGGGATCCGTGAGCGTCATCACGCCGAACGAGTCCGAAGCCGAGATGTTGACGGGAATCAAGTTCGGGACGGAGGCCGACGCTAAGCAGGCCGCGGCTGCTCTCCGCGCCCGCGGACCGCGCCTCGTCATCATCACGATGGGGGAGCGGGGCTGTTACGTCGCTGGAGATGAATTCGAAGGCAGGGTCCCGGCGTTTCAAATGACGCCGGTCGATACGACGGCCGCCGGAGATATTTTCAACGGCGCCTTGGCCGTCGCCCTGGCCGAAAAACACCCGCTCCCCGACGCCCTCCGGTTTGCCTCTGCCGCCGCGGCCTTGTCCGTCATGAAACTCGGCGCCCAGCCTTCTGCTCCTACTCGGCAGGAAATCGAGGACTTCCTGGAGCTCAACTCCCGGGGCTGATCTTAGGAAAACGGGAAGCTTCCATTTTCCCCTCCCCGATCACGGATCTCGCTTGGGGTTCCTTATCCCGGGAAAATAGAAACGTCCGCCTTTTCTTGAAGGATCCTTTTTCGGCTACGAGGGGAGTTTATTCGTAACGGAGTGCGACGATCGGGTCCATCTTCGCGGCCTTCTGGGCCGGGAAGACGCCGAAGAAAAGGCCGATGCCGACCGAGACGAACAGCCCGACCGCGACCGTCCAGAGGGAGACCGCGGCCGGAAGCGGGGTCGCGACCCGGACGATGAGAGCGATGCCGAAACCGATGAGGACCCCGATCAGCCCGCCGACGCCCGTCAGGACGATAGCCTCGATCAGGAACTGCTTGAGGATGTCGCCGGACCTGGCCCCGATGGCCTTGCGGATCCCGATCTCGCGGGTCCGCTCCTTGACGGAGACCAGCATGATGTTCATGACCCCGATCCCGCCGACCAGAAGGCCGATCGAGGAGACGACGATCATGACCAGGAAGGCCGCGCCCGTGATCTGCTTGTAGAGGCTGATCAGCGTGTCGGTCGTCATGACCGCGAAATCGTTAGGCTTTCCGAACGGGACCTTGCGGTGCGCGCGTAGGACCTCGCTGATCTGCTGGATGGTCTCGTCCATCGTCCCGGCGGTCTTGGGGACGGTAATGATCTCCAGCCGGTCCTTCTCGTAGGCAAAATATTTCATCAGCGTAGTGAGGGGCAGGCCGACAAAGTTGTCCCGGCTCTGGCCGAACATCTGGCCGCGCTTGTTGAGGACGCCGATGACGGTGAAGCTCTCGTTGCCGACGCGGATCTCCTTGCCGATGGGGTTGAGGTTCGGGAAGAGGCTGTCGGCGAGCTCGGAGCCGAGGAGGCAGACCCTGGCGCTGTGCGTCACCTCGGCCTCGGTGATGAAGCGGCCCATCCTCGGAAGGTACAATGACATGACCGTCGGCCACTTCTCGTTCATGCCGATGACCATGGCGTTGTCAACCTTGGTGTTCCTGAACTTGATTTCGACCTGCTCGAAAACGCTGACGCTGACGCTGACGGCGACCGCCTTGACAAGGGTGGCATCTTTTTCGACGGCCTTGGCGTCATCCAGGGTCAGGTCCTTGCGGGTCCGCATCTCCTCGTCCATGCGGCCCATCTGGGCCGGCTCGTACTTCATGACGCCGATCATGTCGGACCCGACCGACTGGAGCTCCCGGGTGAACGACTTGTTGAGGCCCTGGATGACCGAGACCATCCCGATGACGGTCATGACCCCGATGATGATCCCGAGCATGGTCAGGAACGAGCGGAGCTTGTGGGACCGGAGCGAATCGAGGGCCATCCCGAAGATCTCGCGGACGATCTGGAATCTCATTGTTCGGACCTCAGCGCCTCCGTCGGGTCGAGCTTGGCCGCCCGGTTGGCGGGGTAGATGCCGAAGAACAGGCCCAGGGACCAGGACATGAAGATCGCCAGGGCGATCGATGAGGGCTCGACGCTCGAGGGCATGGAGGTCGTCGCCGTGACGATCTTCGCCACCGTGAAGCCGAGGAGGATGCCGATGATCCCGCCGAGGGCCGAGATCACGGACGACTCGATCAGGAACTGGAACAGGATGTCCCGGCGGCGGGCCCCGACGGCCATCCGGATCCCGATCTCCTTGGTCCGTTCCGAGACGGAGACGAACATGATGTTCATGATGACGATCCCGCCGACGATCAGGGCGATGGAGGAGATGGCGATCATGGCGAAATAAATGCCGGCCGTGGCCGTTTTATAGAACTGGATGAAGGTCTCGGACGTGGCGATCGCGAAATCGTCGGGGTCCTTGTACGACCTTTTCCGCCACGACCGGAGGATCGTCCGGACCTCTTCCTGGGCCCGGGCCATCTGCTCCTGGGACAGGGTATGGATGTTGATGCTGACGGACCGGCGGGTGCCGTAGACTTTCATGAACGTGGTGATGGGGATCCGGACGTAATTGTCCTGGCTGAACCCCAGGAGTTTTCCGACCTTCTTGCCGGTCCCGATGATCTGGAAATTCTGGGTCCCGACCTTGATCCAGCGGCCGAGGGGGTCGACCGTGGGGTAGAGCTTCTCCACGACGTCCGCCCCGATGATGCAAACGGGCCGGGAATTGGTCTCGTCCTGGCTCTGGATGTGGCGGCCGCTCTCGAGCTCGAGGGTCGAGCCGATCTCGTGGTCCAGGTGAGTGACGCCCCGGACCTCCGTGTTCTTCAGGGACTGGTTGCCGAACTTGACGGTCTGCTCGGTGCTCGTCGTCGCCCCGATGAGGTCGCAGGACCGGCACCGGTCTCGGAGGAGTTGGACTTCGGTCAGGGTCAGGTCCTTTCGCTTCATCTGTTCGCGGAACTCCTTGAGGGAGGTGCCGACCATCGAGAACTTCTGGACGGAAAAATCGTTGGCCCCGTAGAAGGACATCTTGGTATAAACGTAGTTGTTCAGCCCCTGGATGACCGAGACGACGGCGATGACCGTCAGGACGCCGATGATGATGCCGAGAAGGGTCAGGAAAGTGCGCAGCTTGTTGGCCCGGAGGGACAGCCAGGCCATGGAGAGAGATTCCCGGACTTGCAGCTTGGCCATGGTCAATTCTCTATTCTACACGATTTATACGGGACCGTGAAGAAAAGGTTCCGGCGGCGGCGCCTTGACAGGGCCTGACGGGAAAAACATAATGGTCCCTGAGGAGACCCGGTTCCGCATGCTCGTCCGCCTGAACAAGTTCCTGGCCCACTCGGGCGTCTGCTCGCGGCGGGAAGCGGATCGCTTCATCGAGGCCGGCCGGGTCAGGGTCAACGGCCGGGTCGTCGACGAGCTCGGCCAGAAAATCGACCCGGCCCGGGACCGGATTGACGTCGGCGGCCGGACGGTCAGGGGAGGGGACGAGAGGCCCGTTTACATCCTTCTCTTCAAGCCCTCCGGCCGCGTCGTCACGGTCAAGGACCCCTTCGGCCGGCCCACGGTGATGGACCTTCTGCCGAAGCTCCCGGTCCGGGTCTATCCGGTCGGCCGCCTGGATGCGGAGAGCGAGGGGGCCCTCCTCCTCACCAATGACGGCGAGATGGCCTACCGGCTGACCCATCCCAAGCACGGGGCCGGCAAGGTCTACGAGGTCAGGGTGGAGGGGGAGCCGTCCGAGGACGACCTGGAAAAGCTCCGGCGGGGCGTCTTTCTTGAGGGACGGAGGACGGCGCCGGCCCGGATCCAGGTCCTGCGGAGGAGCTTGCGGAAGACCCTCCTCCGGGTCGAGATCCACGAGGGACGGAAGCGGGAGATCCGAAAGATGTTCGAGGCCCTGGGATACCCCGTCAAGGGGCTTCTCCGCGTTCAGTTCGCCGGCCTGACGCTCGACGGGCTCCGCCCGGGCCAATGGCGCTATCTGAAAAAAACGGAAGTGGCGAGCCTGCGGAAGACGACGGGCCCGGCCATCCCCGGCTAAGAATTCAGCGCTTCATCCTCCTTGCTCTTTTCGTCGGCCTCCGAGAAGGCCTTCCAGCCTTTGGCCAGCCTCTGGAGCTCACGGTCCACGAGGAAGTGGACGGTCCCTTCCTCGAACGTCCCGTCCTCCCGGGCCTGGCCGGCTTCGACGCCGGTCAGGATCCCGATGCCCTCGTCAATCGTCTTGACCGGGTAGATGTGGAATTTCCCCTCCTTGACGGTCTCGACGACCTCGGCCCGGAGCATCAGGTTCTGGACGTTCTGATGCGGGATGATGACCCCCTGAGTCCCGGTCAGCCCCTTGGCCCGGCAGACCTCGAAAAAGCCCTCGATCTTCTCGTTGACGCCGCCGATGGCCTGGATCTCGCCCTTCTGATTGAGGGATCCGGTGACCGCGATGTCCTGACGGAGGGGGAGCCCGCAGAGGCTGGACAGGATGGCATAGACCTCGGTCGATGACGCACTGTCGCCGTCGACGCCGCCGTAGGACTGCTCGAAGGCGAGCGAGGCCGAAAGGGCGAAGGGCTTCCGCGTCGCGTATTTTCCCCGGAGATAGCCGCCGAGGATGAGGACCCCCTTGTTATGGGTCGGTCCGCTGAGGTCGGCCTCCCGTTCGATGTTGATGACCCCGGCCCGGCCCATGGCCGTCCGGGCCGTGATTCGCGTCGGCTTCCCGAACATGAACTGGCCCATGTCGTAGACCGAAAGGCCGTTGACCTGTCCGACGACGCTCCCCTCGGTGTCGATCATGATCGTCCCTTCCTCGATCATCTCCTGGACCTTGTCCTCGTACAGGCTGACCCGCTCGAACCGCTCCCGGACGGCCTCGTCCACGTCCTCGCGGCCGACGGCGGTCCGGCCGTTCTTCCGGGCCCAGTAGCTCGACTCGCGGATGACGTCGGCGATGAGGTGGAACCGGGTCGAGAGCTTCCGCTGGCGCCCGGAGATCCGGGTGGCGTATTCGACGAGAGCCGCGATCCCCTCCCTGTCGAAGGGGATGAGCCCGTCCTCGTTGCAGATCTTCTTGATGAACCGGACGTAGTCACCGACGGCCTTCGCGTCCTTGGGCATCTCCGAGTCGAACTCGGCCTTGATCTTGAAGATCTTCTTGAAGTCCTCGTCCTGGAAGTAGAGGAGGTTGAAGACGTAGGAATCGCCGATCATAACGACCTTGACGTCGCACTTCACGGGCTCCGGCTTGATCCGGGAGGGCGAGAAGAAATACATCGAGAGATAGTTCTGGATCTCGAAGATCTGGTTGCGGAGGGTCCTCTTGAGGGTCATCCAGACGCCCGGCTCGACCAGGGCGTCCAGGGCGTTGATGACGAGGTACCCTCCGTTGGCCTTGAGGAACGAGCCGGCCTTGATCATCGTGAAATCGGTCTGGCCGAGGCCTATCCGGGAATAAGCGACCTCGATCGAGCCGAACAGGTTCGTGTAGGTCGGGTTGGTCTCCATGATGACCGGGGCCCCCTTCTGGTCCGAGTTATCGACGAGAAGGTTGACCTGGTAGTCGTGGAATTCGTCCGGCTGGTCCTTTTCCTTGTTATCCTTCTTCTGGTTCTTGAAGAGGTCGATCGTCTTGACGAGGTTCTGCTCGACGTCGGTCAGGTAGGCCGCGATCTTCGGGGAGGGGAACTTGGCCCGCATGTCGTCGATGCCGCCCTTGATGAGCGGCGAGATGCTCTCCTCGTCCCAGCTCTTGAGGAGGCTCTTTGTCTCCTCGTCGATCTCCTTGAGCTTCTCGAAGAGGGCCTCGAGCTCAGACGTCAGCTCCTCGTATTTTGCCTTGAGTTTCTCCAGGGTCTCCTTCGGGATCTTCTTCTCCTTGACCAGCCCCTCGATCTTGTTGAACGGGATGGGCTGCCCCTCGATGACCGGGATGAGGTCCGGCCGGGTGAAGAGGCCCATCTGGACCTGGATCACTGAGAATCCTTCCTGGGCCACCTCCTCTTCGAAGCGCTGGAGGATCTCCCGCTGCTTTTTCTGCTGGGCCTCGACCAGGGCGTCCCGCTTATCGGTGTAATACGGGCTCTTGAGCAGGTTCGGGATGCTCTTGCGGAGCATGCCGATCAGCTTCCCCATAGCCTCGCTGAAGGCTTTGCCCTGGCCCGCCGGGAGGGAGACGAGGAGCGGCTCGTCGGGGTCCTTGAAGTTATTGACGTAGAGGATGTCGTCCGGCGTCTTGTCGCCCTTCTCGAGCCGTTCCAGAAGCTGCTTGATCGTCGTCGTCCGGCCCGTGCCGACCATGCCGGTGATGAAGATGTTGTAGCCGAGGCTCTTGATGTCCAGGCCCGTCTGGATGGCCTTGAGGGCCCTTTCCTGCCCGATGATCCCCTCGCAGGCCGGGGCCTCGTCGCTCGAAGAGAAGGGGATGCCGTCGGGGCAGCAGGTCCAGCGCAGGCGGTCGGGGGTGAGCTCCTCGAATCGGGTCTTCGTTTTCATGGTCCTCTCCTCGTTGAGAATCGACGGCGGCCCCGAATGAAGGCAAGTTATCACAAACCCTTCCTTTCCTCAAGCCGCAGTGCCCCGGGCGAACATCCGTTTTCCTCCACCATCGTCAAGGCCGTCCGGCCGGCGTTCTTTTTGATGCAAAACGCTCCGACATCTGCTAGAATAGGGCCCGTCCGGACCCGGGAAGGAGAGGTTATGAGATGAAAACCTACCAAGGAAAGCTTCAGGCCAAAGGATTCAAGATCGGGATCGTTGTCAGCCGGTTCAACAGCTTCATTTCCGAGCGGCTGCTCGAAGGCGCGCTGGAGGCCCTGGAGAAGATGGGCGCCCTGGACGCCGACCTCACGGTCTACAAGGTCCCGGGGTCGTTCGAGGTCCCCTTGGTCGCGAAGAAGATCGCCAAGGCCGGGAAGACCGACGGCATCCTCTGCATCGGGGCCCTCATCCGCGGCGACACGCCCCATTTCGATTTCCTCAGCGCCGAGGTCACCAAGGGCCTCGCCCAGATCGCGATGGAGGACGGCGTCCCGATCGCCTTCGGGATCCTGACTGTCGACACGGTCGAGCAGGGGATCGAGCGGGCCGGCACCAAGGCCGGGAACAAGGGCTACGACGCCGCCTTCTCCCTGGTCGAGACGCTGAACCTGATCAAGGAGTCGGGGCTCCGCTGACCGGATCCTGAGGGGCCTGCCATGGGGAAGCGACGGAAAGCGCGGGAGTGCGCGCTCCAGATCCTCTTCCAGCTGGAGTTCAACACGGCCGACCCGGGGACCCTCATCCGCCAATACTGGGACTACCAGAAGACCACCGCCGATGTCCGCGAATACGGCGGCTGGCTCGTCGACCGGATCCTCTCTTGCCGGGACGAGATCGACCAGGCCGTCCAGTCGGCGTCCCAGAACTGGCGCCTGGCCCGGATGGGCGTCGTCGACAGGAACATCCTGAGGATCGCCGCCTGCGAGCTCCTCTACGAGCCGGCCCTCGCCCCGGCCATCGTCATCAACGAAGCCATCGAAATCGCCAAGCGATACAGCGGGCAGGAATCCGCGACGTTCGTCAACGGGATCCTCGACGCCGTCAAGAAACACCTCAAGCCGCGCTCCGCCCCCCCGGTCGGGGCGGGCCAAGAAGGACACCATGAGCGAGAAAGAGAACATTCAGGAAAAAAAACCGGAACCCCCCCGGCCGGAAGACAAGGACACTGATCAGGAGCTCGCCCGCAGGGAGAAGCTCCTGCGCCTCGGCCAGGAGGGGGTCGAGCTTTTCCCTTACAAGGCTGGCAAGACCCATTCCGTCCACGAGATCGTCGCCGCTTTCGCCGCCCTCTCCAAGGAGGATCTGGAGGCGAAGAAATTGCCCGTCGAAGTCCCGGGTCGGATCCTTTCGATCCGGAAAATGGGCCGGGCGACGTTCTTCCACATCTCCGACGGCCGGGCCCGGCTCCAGGCCTATATCCGGGAGGACGTCGCGGGGGCCCGGACCTACGAGTTTTTTTCCCTGCTCGACATCGGCGACGTCCTTTCGGTCCGCGGGACCCTCTTCAAGACGCGGACGGGCGAGCTGACCGTCCTCTGCGAGTCCTTCACGTTCCTGGCCAAGGCCCTCCACCCGCTCCCGGAGAAGTGGCACGGCCTCCAGGACGTCGAGCTCCGCTACCGGAGGCGTTACCTTGACCTCGTCATGAACCCCGAGGTCGGCGAGGTCTTCCGTCTCCGGAGCTCCATCGTGGCCTACATCCGCCGCTTCTTCGACGCCCGGGGCTACATCGAGGTCGAGACGCCCATGATGCACACCATCCCCGGCGGCGCCCTGGCCCGGCCCTTCAAGACGTCCCACAACGCCCTCGGCCTGGACCTCTACCTCCGGATCGCGCCCGAGCTCTACCTGAAGAGGCTCGTCGTCGGCGGGCTCGACAAGGTCTACGAGATCAACAGGAGCTTCCGGAACGAAGGGATCGACGCCCAGCACAACCCGGAGTTCACCATGCTCGAGTTCTACGAAGCGTACAAGGACTATTACGACATGATGGACCTCACCGAAGAGCTCCTGACCGGGATGGCCCTCGACCTCCTCGGCACGGACGAGGTCCCCTTCGGCGAGCAGACGATCTCTTTCAAGAGGCCCTATCCGAGATTGAAGTTCATGGACGCCTGCGTCCGATACAGCGGCCTGGCCCCCAGCCGGTTCTCCGACCGCCCGGGGCTCGTGGAGTTCGCGGCGACCCTGGCCCCGGACAAAAAGCCCCTGACCTACGGGAAGGCCCTCGACATCATTTTCGACCGGTTCGTCAAGGACAAAGTCGTCCAGCCGACGTTCATCATGAACCCGCCCAAGGAGATCTCGCCGCTGGCCAAGACCTCGCGGGACAATCCCGAGGAGGCCGAGAGGTTCGAGCTCCTGATGGGGGGGATGGAGATCGCCAACGCCTTCTCCGAGCTCACCGACCCCGCCGAACAGCGGGCCCGCTTCGAGGAGCAGGCGGAGGAGAAGAAGAAGGGGGACGAGGAGTCCCACGCCGTGGACATGGACTACGTGGAGGCCCTCGAGTACGGACTGCCGCCGACGGGAGGGGAGGGCATAGGCATCGACCGGCTGACCATGATCCTGGCCAACCGGAGGTCCATCCGGGAGGTCATCCTGTTCCCGCTCCTCAGGCCGAGATGAGCGGATGCACGGCGGGATCGCGGGGCCGGAATTGAGACGCCGATGACCTTCGAGCTGTTCGTCGCCCGCCGTTACTTGACGGCTCGGAGAAAGCAGGCCTTCATCTCCGTCATCACCTCGATCTCCATCCTCGGGATCATGATCGGCGTCGCGGCCCTGGTCATCGCCATCGCCCTCATCACGGGCTTCCAAGAGGACGTCCAGGCCAAGATCCTGGGGGCCACATCGCACATCATGGTCCAGGACCTCTCGAGCGAGGGCCTGCCGCGCTACCTCGAGGTCGCGGACAAGGTCCAGGCGGAGAAGGGGGTCCTGTCCGTGACGCCGGTCGTTTACAACGAGGTCATCATCACCGGCCTGGCCAAGACCAAGGGGGCCCTGCTCAAAGGGCTTGATTTCGGCCGGGAGCTCCCCGGCGCCGCCTGGCTCCGGAAGCTCGAGGCCGGCAAGGTCCCGGCGCCGGGCGGCGAGCGCGAGGGCATCCTCCTCGGCCGGCAGCTCGCCTTCGAGATCGGCGCCCAACTGGGGGACATCGTGGACGTCGTCACGGCCTCCTCGAACCTTTCGCCGATGGGGCTCCTGCCGAAGCGCAAGAGGTTCCTGGTCACGGGGATCTTCAACACAGGCCTGTACGAGTTCGACGCCACGACGGCCCTGGTCTCCCTGCCCACGGCCCAGAAGCTCTTCGATCTCGAAGGGCGGGTGAGCTTCCTCCAGGTCAAGATCCGGGACATCTTCGAGGCCCCGGCGATCGCCGGGCGGATCAAGGCGGGGCTGCCGCCCACGGTCTACGTGACGACCTGGATGGAGCTCAACCGGAACCTCTTCTCGGCCCTGAAGCTCGAAAAGAACATCATGTTCCTGACCATCACGCTGATCGTCATCGTCGCCGCGCTGAACATCATCGCTACCCTGATCCTGATGGTCATGGAGAAAACGAGGGACATCGGTATCCTTATGGCCATGGGGGCGACGCCCCTGAACATCAGGCGGGTGTTCTTCTACCAGGGCGCCCTCATCGGCGTCGTCGGCACCGGACTCGGCGTCTTCCTCGGCCTCGCCTGGTGCTGGCTGGCCAACACGTTCCAGCTCATCCGGGTCCCCGTGGACATCTACCAGATCTCCTACGTCCCGTTCCGGCTCAGGCCCGTCGACCTCCTGGCCATCATCGGCGTCACCCTCGCCATCAGCTTCGTCTCGACCCTCTTCCCGGCCTGGCGCGCCTCCAGGGTCGACCCGGTCGTGGCTTTGAAATATGAATGACATCCTGTTGAGAGCCGAAAACCTGGGGAAATCCTATCCCCTTCCCAAGGGCGTTCTCCGTGTCTTCGAGGGCCTCGACTTCGAGCTCAAGAGGGGGGACCTGGCGGCCATCATGGGCGCCTCCGGGGTCGGGAAGACGACATTCCTCAACCTCCTCGGGGCCCTGGACCGGCCCTCCGAGGGCCGGGTGATCCTCGACGGCGAGGACCTGTTCGCCGGCACGGAGCGGGACATGGCCGCCGTCAGGAACCGGAAGATCGGCTTCGTTTTCCAGTTCTTCCATCTCCTCCCCGAATTTTCGGCCCTAGAGAACGTGAGCTTCCCCCTGATGATCCGGGGGCTCGGCAGGAAAGAGGCCTTCGACCGGGCCCGCGAGCTGCTGAAAGATGTCTCGCTCGAGGAGAAGGCCGATGCCCGTCCGGGCCGGCTCTCGGGCGGCGAGCAGCAGAGGGTCGCCATCGCCCGGGCCTTGGTCAACGAACCCCGGCTGCTCCTGGCCGACGAGCCCACGGGAAACCTCGACTGGAAATCGGGCGAGATGATCCTCCGCCTGATCCTCGACCTCCACGCGAGGAAAGGCCTGTCCTCGATTATCGTCACCCACAACGAGAAGATCGCCCGATACTGCCACAAGCTCTACCTCATGGAGGCTGGGGAGCTGAAACTTTTGTCCGAGCCCCCGAGTTAAGGACTATGTGACAGGCAGACCGGTCCGCCCTTCCAGGCCGCGTCATCCCCGCAGCGGACCGCGCTCCCGGAAGGGCCGGGCCTCCGGCCGGTTTTTGAAAAAACGGGGAGAATATGGTATAAGGATTGAGAAATGAGAAAAATCATCCTGGCCCTGTTCCTGGCCGTCCTTCCCGGACTCCTTTCCGCCCAGGAGACCCTGGAGAAGATCGAGGTCGCCGGGAACGACCGGGTGACACGGGAGACCATCCTCTACTATATCTCGGTCAGGGAGGGCGATTACTTCAGCGAAGATCAGGTCAAAAGGGACTTCCGGGTCCTCTGGTCCACCGGCTTTTTCGCCGATCTCAAGATCGAGGACCTCCCCGGGACGCGGGGGAAGATCATCCGGATCACGGTCGAGGAGAACCCCATCATCAAGGCCGTGACCTTCAAGACCGGGAAAAAGCTCAAGGAAAGCGACATCGTCAGCAAGCTGAAGGAAAAAGACCAGTTCATTCTTCCCTATTCCTACTACAGCCCCGCCAAGGTCCAGAAGATGAAGCAGACGATCACGGACCTTCTCAGCGAAAAGGGCCTCCTGGCGGCCAAGATCGACATGGAGGTCAGGAAGCAAGGCAAGAACGAGGTCGAGGTCCTCGTCAAGATCGACGAGGGCCCCAAGGTCCGGGTCGGCGACGTCGTCTTCGTGGGCGACACGAAGCTCCCCGCGAGCTCCCTCCGCTGGGCCATGAAGGACAACCGGCCTCACACCCTCTTCAACTGGGCCGCCGGCAAGGACGTGTACAAGCAGAACAAGCTCAAGGACGACATCGACCAGATCAAGAAGAAATATCAGGAGAACGGGTATATGGAGGCCACGGTCGGGGAGCCCCGGATCGAGGAATTCGAAAAACGGACCGTTTTCTTCAAGAAGCAGAAGATGATGCGCCTCATCATCCCCGTCAACCCCGGCTACCTCTACCGGGTCGGCGAGATCAAGATCGAGGGGAACAAGGCCTTCGCCGCCAAGGGGCTCCGGATCATGGTCAAGCTCCAGCCGGGCGAGGTGTACAGCATCAAGCTCAGGGAGAAAACGATCGAGGACATCGCCGAGCTCTACCGCAACTACGGGCACCTCTATGTCCAGGTCGCGCCCGTGGAGAACCTGGACCCCAAGAGAAAAGTCGTCAACGTCACCTTCTCCGTCTACGAGGGCGAAGTCGTCTTTCTCAACCGCCTGGAGTTCAAGGGCAACAATTACACCAAGGACAAGGTCATCCGCCGGGAAATGCTGGTCCGGGAAGGCGACCGATTCAGCCTGGCCATGTTCAAGGACAGCATCCTCCGCATCAAGCAGCTCGGTCTCGTGGACCTCGAAAAGGACCCCGACATGAAGCCGAATCCCGAGGACCCGACCAAGATGGACGTCGTGGTGCCGGTCAAGGAGCTCCAGCGGAACAACATCCAGTTCTCGGCCGGCTACAGCGGCTACGACGGGACCTTCGTGGCCTTCGGCTACTCCACGGTCAACTTCCTGGGGGCCGGGGAGAACGTGGACCTCCAGCTCCAGCAAGGCAAACTGGTCAAGAACTACTCGGTCGGATTCTCCGAGCCCTACCTCTTCGACCAGCCGATGACGGCCGGCCTCAATCTCTACGACCGGTACTCCAATTACAGCACTTATGGCCTCTACACCCAGAAATCGATTGGCGTCGACCTGAGCTTGGGGGCCCGGATCCTCGGCTACTGGCGGGCGAGCGCGACGTACACGATCCAGAAGGTCACCGTCTCCTATCCCACAGCGACGACGATGTCGTATATCTACGGCTCCGGCACATTCTATGAGAGCTCGATCACCCCGATGCTCTACCGGTCGACGATCGACAGTCCCCTGACGCCCTCCCGGGGGACCCTGTATTCGGCATCGGTCAAGTTCGCCGGGTCGTTCCTCGGTGGCGATATCGACATCATCAAGCCCCAGCTCGAGTTCGCCCACTACCAGCCATTCATCGCCAAGCACGTCATCGGCCTTCATCTCGAGTATATGTACATCAAGGCCTACAACGCTTCCCAGGTGCCCTACTGGGAAAAGTCCTTTCTCGGCGGCGAACGCTCCATCCGGGGCTACGAAGTTTACGCGATCGGCCCCCGGAACGAGAGCGGTTACAACCTGGGCGGCAACAAGTCCATCGTCATGAACGCGGAGTACATCGTCCCCGTCGGCGGGCCCCTGTACGCAATAGCATTCTATGACGTCGGAAACTCGCTTTCGGCGACCCAAAGCTTCAGCCTGAAGGACATGTACACGTCGACCGGCCTCGAAGCCCGCATCTTCATCCCGGCGCTCCGGGTCCCCTTCCGGCTGATCTTCGCGTACAACAATCGCAAGACCTACTCCGACCAGTCGAACTTCGCCTTCCGTTTCGCCGTCGGCACGACGTTCTGACGGCCCCGAGGCCGGACAAGGCATAGAGGAGGTCGGGCCATGATTTCGATCGAAGACATCTCCAGGCTTCTTCCGCACCGGTTCCCTTTCCTGCTCATCGACAGGGTTATCGATTTCGCCCCGGAAAAGTTCATCGTGGCCCTGAAGAATGTGACCTGCAACGAACATTTCTTCCAGGGTCATTTCCCCGACTGGAAGATCATGCCGGGCGTCCTGATCATCGAGGCCATCGCCCAGGCCGGGGCTGTCCTTCTCTTCAACTCGATCCCGGACCCCGAACGCAAGTTCATCCTCCTGAGCAAGCTCGACAAGGCCAAGTTCAAAAGGATGGTCATCCCCGGCGACCAGATCCGGATCGAGGTCCAGTGGATCCGGCATAAAGGACGGATCTTTCGGATGAAGGGGAAAGCCCTCGTCGATGGCGAGATCGCCGCCGAGGGCGAGATCTTCGCCACGGTCATGGACATCGAGGAGCTGGCGGACAAAAAAAAGGCGACGCCGCCGGCCCGGCCTTCCCCCAGCGCGGGATCTTGATCAGCCGGCCCCTGCCGGAGAAAGCCCGAAGATCACTTGCTCATCGTGAAGAGGGAGTCCGCGAGGTTGCTGTTGAAGGTGATCTTGGTGAAGGTCAGTTTCATATATTCGGAGCCGTCCTGGAGGGTCCGGATCGAATGGGCCATGATCACCCCGTTGACCTGCTTGTAGTCGGAGGGATAGCTCTCAGCCTTGACATCGGCGCCGTTCATCCCGACCTCGACCGATTCCCCCTTGTAGACGAGATAGGTCCCGGGGTCGATGTAGATCGCGGTCTTGTGGCCGTCCGCGGTCGTCTGCTCGAGGACGATGTAGTCCTTGCCCTCGATCTTGGCCTTAGGCTTCAGCGCGTAGGTGATGTTGTATTTCTCGGGATGGAGATAGGCATCGTTGCCCATGGCCTCCCGGGAAAACGCCTTGGCCTGGGCCTCGGGCATTTCCTCGACGGCGCCCCCGTTCTGGGGATTGGTCCACATGGCCTTCTGACCGTCATAGGCCTGGGTCATCATCATGTTCATGACGGTGATGTCCATGTCCGCCCGCATCTTATTGGGCTCCTTTTGGTACATCGTGAAGGTCCCGCTCATCTGCATCGGAACGAGTTCATAGGTGCCGGTCATGGTCGTGTCCTTGATGGCCGTCAGGGCCTTGCGTCCGCCCATAGCGTCGATGACCTTGTTGAGGACATCCTGGGCGTTCTGGCCGTAGCCCGGCAGCGCAGCGACAGAAACCAGGATCAAGGCCGCCATGGTCCAGGAGAAGAGTTTCTTCATTAAAGCCTCCTAAAAGGTTTGCCGTGAGTGGTCATGCGTTCGAAACTAATCATGACCCGGGTATTCTAGCGGAAAGTCCGGGTTTTGCCAACCTAAAAAGATGGGCGGAGGATCGTTCCCACCCGCTTTATTGTATTTTCTATAAAAACAACAGTATCATTATAACCTACATATAAATAAGTAAGTTAGGATGATCAGCAGTTATGTATATGTATATAATATGGACATTTAAATATAGTCAAACAAATATATATCTTGATTTTAGACAAATTTTGGAGTTATAATCTATGTGTCCTAATTTAGGACACATTTATCGAACGCACGAAAACCGGAATGAACGCCGGACGGACGCAATGAAATGGCTCATCGGCTCAGCTTGATCGTCTGTTCCAACCTCGATCGCGAGGTCCGGGCCCTTTCCGGACTCCCGGAGTTCCGGGACGTCGATTTCCTGCCGCTTCAGGTGGAATGCGACGAGGTCGAAGCCCGGTGGGAGGGCCTCGATGAAACGGTCCGCTCCTGCAAGGCGGACGGACATCCCGTTTTGCTGGTCGGGAGCTTTTGCCTCACTCAAGCGGCGGGCCAGCCGGGTCTCAAAGACGCCTGCCAGGTCGCCCAGAAGGGTCAGTGCTTCGAGTGGATCGCGGACAAGGACGTCCTGGACCGCTTCCTCCAGGGCGAAGCTCTCCTTCTCCTCCCTGGATGGCTGAAGAGCTGGGAGCATCACGTCGAGCGGCTCTGGCCCTCGGACCGGAAGAAGGCCCAGGCGTTTTTCCGGGAATCGGCGAAAAGGATCGTCCTCCTCGATACGGGCGTCTACCCCAAGATCGAGAACGACCTCAGGGAATTCGCCCGGTTCCTGCGCCTGCCCTCCGAGATCTATTTTGCGGGACTGGGTCACTTCAGGATGAGCCTCGTCCAGGCCCTGCATTCCTGGCAGTCGGAGAAAGAGCGGGAGGGCCTCGAGGACCGGATAGCGGCGCTGCGGCAGCAGATCTCCGATTACAGCCGGATCGGCCATCTCCTCGGAGCCCTGACGAAGACGCAGACGGAGGAGGAGACCCGGAACGACATCCTCGAGATCTTCCGCGTTCTTCTCTCTCCACAAAAGGTCGCGTACCATCCCGTCCGGTCTCTCTCCCCGGGAACGCCGGCCGAAGATTCGCCCCAGGACCGGATCCTGTCCCTCAACGCCGATTACGCCTGGACCGAAGACCGCGGCGGCCTCCTTCTCAAGATCGCCAGCGGCCGGGAGATCCTGGGCATCCTTGAGCTCGAGGGGCTGGCCTTCCCCGAAAGGCGAGACCATGACCTGAACCTGGCCCTGACCCTGGCCAAGATCGCGGCCCTGGCGTTCGTCAAGGCCGGCTCCCAGCAGGCCCTGAAGGACGAACAGGAAAAGGCCCGGGCCGCCCAGGCCGCGATGATGGACACCGAAGAGAAGATCAGGTCGTTCGAAGGCGTTCCCGTAGGACTCTATCGGACCACCCCGTCAGGCCAGATCATCGACGTCAACGCGGCCATGGCCCGCATCCTCGGCTATCCGGACCCGGCCTCCCTCAGGAAAGTCAACGCCTGGGACCTCCACCTCGACCAGAGCGACCGCGAGAACTGGCAGTCCCTCCTCGAGACGAGTAATTTCGTCGAGAACTTCGAGACCCAGCTCCGGCAGCGCGACGGGACGATCATCTGGGTCCGGGATTCGGTCCGGGCAGTCAAGGACCGGCGTGGGCAGGTCCTCTTTTATGACGGCTCCATCGAAGACATCAGCAGGCGGAAACAAATGGACAAGGCAGCCGCCTGGAACCTGCAGATCAAAACCTCCCTGGCGAACGTCTCGCGGCAATTGCTCCTGCCGACACCGATCGAAGAGATGTCCGCCTTGATCCTCGAACACGCCCGCCGGCTGACCTCCAGCCGGACCTGCTTCGTCGGCTACGCCGAGCGCCAGTCGGGGAAGCTGGTCCCCGCGGCCATGACGAAGGATGCCCAGGACCTGGCCGCCAAGCACCCGGAAGCCAACGCGACGGCCCACGAGTCTTCGGGCATCTGGCGGTCGGTCATCAACGACAAGAAGGCCATCCTGGCGAACATGCCCACCCTCGACCCGCGCTACACGGACCTGCCGAAATGGCACTTCGCGGTCGCCCAGCTCCTGGCCGTTCCCGCCCTCATGGACGGCCACCTCGTCGGCCTCATCGTCGTGGCCAATTCCGAAAACCTTTATTCCGAAAGGGATCTCGAGGCCGTGGAGCAGATGGCGGCCCTTTATGCCATCGCCGTCGACCGGAAAAGAAAGGAAGACGAGCTCCGGGAGATGTCCCTGACCGACGAGCTGACGGGGCTCCATAACCGGCGCGGCTTCTTCACCCTGGCCGACCAGCAGCTGAAGATTGCCAACCGCTCGAAGAAAGCGATGTCCCTGCTTTACGCCGACCTCGACGGCCTCAAGATCATCAACGACACCTTCGGCCACGATGAAGGAGACCGGGCCCTGGTCGAAACGGCCGCTCTCCTGCGCGACGCCTTCCGCGAGTCCGACATCATCGCCCGGATCGGCGGCGACGAGTTCGTCGTCCTGACCGTCGACGTCGGAGACGTGAAGCCGGATTCCCTGATCTGGCGGGTCCAGGAAAAGTTCGACGCCCGGAACGCGGCCGGCCACGGGAAGTTCATCCTCTCGGTCAGCCAGGGGATCGCCTGCTACGACCCCGAGGAACCCTGCTCAGCCCAGGAACTCGTCAACCTGGCCGACCAGAGGATGTACGACAAGAAACTCGCCAAGAAAGCCGGCCGGCTGGACCTATCCTCCGGTCGAGCGGGTCTTTTCCCCTCGAAGCCTTCATGAGACCGGGCCCCGGCGCCGGGCATCAGTCCTTGGTCTTGTATCTGGCGAGCTTGTTGTAGAGGGTCGTCCGCGAGATCCCCAGGATCTTGGCCGTCTGGCGGAGGTTCCTCTTCGTCACCTTCAGGAGATAAGTGATGTAGTCCTTCTCCAGGTCGTCGAGGGAGGACAGGTGCTCGCGGCCGACGAAGGCCATCGCCCCCTGGGGCGGAATAAAATCGCGGAGGTTTTTCGGCAGATTGGCGAGCTCGATGAAATCCTTCTTGCAGAGCATGGCCGCGCTTTCCAGGACGTTCTCGAGCTCCCGGATGTTGCCCGGCCAGCCGTACTTGAGGAACAGCTTCTGGACCTCCCGGGAAACGCCCTTCAGGTCCTTGGAGAATTTCTTGTTGGATCCCTGGAGAAAGTGCCGGACGAGGAGCAGGATGTCTTCCAGTCGCTCCCGGAGAGGGGGCAGCTCGATGACGACCTTGTTCAGCCTGTGGAACAGGTCCTCCCGGAAAGCCCCGGACCGGACCCTCTCGGCGAGGTCGCGGTTCGTGGCCGCGATAACCCGGACCTCGACCTGGGTGTTTTCGTTGGCGCCGAGCGGCCGGAACTCGTGGCTTTCGAGGACTCGGAGCAGCTTGGCCTGGACGGCGACCGGGATCTCGGCGATCTCGTCGAGGAAGATGATGCCTCCGTCGGCCTCCTCGAAGAGCCCGGGCTTGTCCTTGTCGGCGCCCGTGAAAGCGCCCTTCTTGTAGCCGAAAAGCTCGGATTCAAAGAGGTTCTCGGGGATCGCGGCGCAGTCGCAGATGACAAGGGGCTTCGCCCGGTAGGGGCTCAGGCTGTGGATGGCCCGGGCCACGACCTCCTTCCCCGTCCCGGTTTCGCCGGTGATGAGGACGCTCGTGAAATACTTGGCGATGTTCTCGATGAGCCCGAAGATCTCGAGCATGTATGGGTTCCGGCTCGACAGGCCCTGGAAGGCGTATTTCCTCTCGAGCTTCCGTTCGAGCTGGAACGTCTCGCGGCGGAGCTCCCGCTTCACGGAGATCCTCCGGAGGATGTCCTGGAGGATGTCGTTCCTATAAGGCCGGGGGATGAAGTCGGTCGCGCCCGCGTGGATGACGTCCAGGATGGCATCCCGCTCGAGCGGCTCGCCCCCGATGAGGACATCGATCAGGGCGTCGAACTTCTTGAGCTTCTTGAGAGCCACGAGGGCGCCGGCGATCGAATCGCCCGAGTCGACGAGGGCGACCCGGATGCCGTTCCCCCGGACGATCGCCAGATAGTCGTCGTTGGTCTGGGAGAAAAACAGGTTGAAGTCGCCGGTCATGGAAGCCCTCTTGATGGTCTCGTAGAGGGAGAAATCGTCGGAGATGATCAGGAGGTTGGTCTGTGCGTCCATCCTGTTTCGGCCCTTCCCTTGGCGCCCCCTATCTTAACAATTTTACCGGCCTTTGGCAACCGGTTCACCCTTTCGGCTTTCATTTTAGCATCAAACCCCTTATTGAATTCCCGCCCGATGTGCATTATATTCGGGGCGCCTTCCGAACGCCCGGACAAAGGAGTCCCCATGAAAGCGGTGATCGTCCTCGCCATGCAAGGCGCCCCGCCCCTGGATTTTCCGGAGCAGGAGCTTGCCGAATTCACCAACCTTCAGGCCAGGCTGGCCCACACGTTCGGGGCCGGAGAGACGGCGGCTCATCGCCGCTACGCCGAGCTCGAGGCGAAGATCCGGACCTGGCCCCGCACGCCGCGGAACGACCCCTTTCACGCTGGCTCTCAGGACCTGGCGGTCCAGCTCCGGCGGGCCAGCGGCCGCAAGGTCGTCCTGGGGTTTAACGAGTTTTGCAAGCCGAGCCTGGACGAGGCCCTCGACCAGGCCGCCGGGCAGAGTGCGGAGAAGATCATCATCGTGACGCCCATATTGACCCGGGGCGGCGAGTACGCCGAGAAGGACATCCCCGAGGCCGTCGAGCGGGCCCGCCGGCGTCATCCTAAGGGGAGTTTCATCTACGCCTGGCCTTTCCCCGCCTCCGAGGTGGCCGATTTCCTGACGGCCCAAGCCGCCCGAGCGATCGGCTGATTGAAAAATGATACAATGACCCCGTCATGGAGCCATGAATGGACGACATCCGGGTTGTCGAGCTGACGCGGAAATTCGACGATTTCACGGCCGTGGACCGCATTTCGTTCGCGGTCCCGAGCGGTGAGCTCTTCGGGCTGCTCGGGCCGAACGGCGCGGGGAAGACGACGACCATCAACATGCTCTCCACCCTCCTCCGGCCGACCTCCGGGCTGGCCGAGGTCGCGGGCTTCGATGTTGTCCGGAACCGGGACCAGGTCCGGCGAAGCATCGGGATCGTCTTCCAGGAGCCCGCCCTGGATAGCCAGTTGACCGGCCGGGAGAACCTCGAGTTCCACTCCATGATGTACGGCATGGGCCGGGAAGAGCGCCGCAAGAAGGTCGACGAGGTCCTGGCCCTGGTGGAGCTCACCGAGAAGGCCCGGGTGAAGGTCCAGAACTATTCGGGCGGGATGAAGCGCCGCCTCGAGATCGCCCGAGGCCTGATCCACCAGCCCAGGGTCCTGTTCCTGGACGAGCCGACCCTCGGCCTCGACGCCCAGACGCGCCGCCATATCTGGGACTACATCAAGAAGCTCAACCGGGAGCGGGGCGTGACCATCATCCTGACGACCCATTACATGGAGGAAGCCGATTTTCTCTGCGGCCGCGTGGCCATCATGGACCATGGGACCTTTGCCGCTCTGGACACGCCGGCAAAGCTGAAGGATGGGCTGGGCGGAGACGTCATCTCCCTGGAGGTGGAGGGCAACGGCGCCGCCTTGGAGACGGAATTCCGGGCTCTCGACTGGATCCGAAAGATCAAGATCCACGACAACGTTTTCAGCCTGACCATGGAGAAGGGCGAGCGCCGGATCCCGGAGCTCATCGGGCTCGCCCAGAAGGCCGGCGTGACGGTCAGCTGCGTGGAGCTCCGGAAGCCGAGCCTTGAAGACGTCTTCCTCTACTTCACCGGCAAGACCATCCGCGAGCATGAGGCGAGCCAGGCCGACCGCAACAGAGCCGCCATGATGACCCACCGCCCGAGGAGGGGACGGTGATCAACCTGACGGCCATCTACGTTCTCTGGCTGCGGGAGATGAAGCGCTATTTCCGGGCCAAGTCCAGGATCCTGGGCTCCCTGGCGATTCCCTTCTTCTTCCTGGCCTTTCTCGGCCTGGGCTTCAACAGGATGGCCGTGCCCGGGGTCACGGGCGGGGTCAATTACATCCGCTATCTCGTCCCGGGCATCATCGGCATGAGCCTCCTTTTCCAGAGCATTTTCGCCGGGCTGTCCGTCCTCTGGGACCGGGAGTTCGGCTTCCTCAAAGAGATCATGGTCGCCCCGGTCAGCAGGGTCTCGATCGTCCTCGGCCGGATCGCGGGCGGCATGACCACGGCCATCGTCCAGGGGTTGCTCGTGATGGCGGTTTCCCTTCTTGTGGGATTCAGGATCAAGGGCCTCCCGGCGCTCCTGATGGCCCTGCTCTTTATGGTCTTTGTCTCGACTTCGTTCATCGGTCTCGGCCTCGTTTTCGCCTCCAAGATCAAGGACATGCAGGGCTACAGCATCATCATGAACTTCGTCGTTTTCCCGCTGTTTTTCCTTTCAGGGGCCCTCTATCCGCTCGAAAACCTGCCGGCCTGGCTCCGGGTCTTTTCCTATTTCGACCCGCTGACCTACGGCGTGGACGGGCTCCGAGGCTCCCTGATCGGTGTTTCGTCCAGGGGGGTCGGGCTCGACCTCCTGATCATGGGCGCAATCTCCGTCCTCATGGTTTTTCTGGGGGCCTGGTCGTTCGAGCGAAGCGAGAGCGCCTGATCGCCCCTGGCCCGGGAGGAACGGCCCGGCCCATCAGTCCCGGTCGCATGGAGGGTGGAATGCAGCGAAAGCCCCGAACAAGCATAAGGCCGCTGTCCTTCCCTGTCGTCCTCATCCTGGCCTTTTTCCTGGCCTCCTGCTCGAAGCGGGCCGGAGCGCCGTCCGGCGTCCCGCCGAACGAACCGGCCAAGGTTGTTGTGAAGGGCGCGAAAATCCGGATCACTTATAGCGGGGTCGATATCTTTTCCGGCGACGTCGGGTCGCCGGAGTCCGGCTTCGAAGCCAGGACAAACGTCTACCGAGATGGGGACAAGGTCAGCCAGGTCATCCTCCTCGTCCCGAAAGGCGAGGGCAGGGTTGGCCTCTCCGGCACGGTCCTCGGCAGCCCGGAGTCCTTTCCCTGTGAAGCCGACCGGCGGGACCGGGGCCCGGTCATGGTCCGTCATTCATCGGGCCTGAGCCGCAGCCTCCTCAACCGGGCCGTCTACGACCGGCTCCGGGACTGGGCGTTTTCCGTCGACGCCGGCCCCCGGGCCGCCGTCCGGCCGATCAAAGAGGGCCCGGCATCGAGGCTGTACGGGCTCGAGGCCGCCGGCGGCGAGATCGTCCTCCGTTTCCGTCCCCGCTTCTACCAGATCCACCGGAACCTCAGGTTTTTCGAGCCGTGGACGTATAAGGTCTGGCCGCGGCCCGTGGCCGGCTGGATCTCCTGGTTCGCCTTTTTCGACCGGGTCACGGAACAGGACATCGTGGACACGGCCGACGCTCTTGCGGAGGTCCTGCTGCCGTTCGGCTACGAGGTCCTCCAGATCGACGACGGCTACCAGAGAGGGGAGGGGCGGCCCGACCTCTGGCTGAACGCGAACGCCAAGTTCCCGCACGGCCTGGGATTCCTGCCGCAATACATCAAGAGCAAGGGCCTCCGGCCGGGCATCTGGACGAATGTCGCTTTCAAGCAGGCCGACTTCGCCGAATCCCACGGGGACTGGTTCGTGACGGACAAGTCGGGTCAACCCGCCCGGGGGAACTGGGTCGGGCTGAGCCTCGACGCCTCCAACTCCCAGGCCCTCGACGCCATCGTGAGGCCGGTTTTCAAGGGTCTCCGCGGCATGGGTTGGGAGTATTTCAAGGTGGACGCCCTCCGCCACCTCCGCTATGAGGGGTACAACGCCCACGCGGATTATTTCCGGCGGAAGAAGCTGGACCTCGTCGTGACCTACCGGCGCTACGTCGAGGTCATCCGGAACGAGATCGGCTGGGACGTCTTCCTCCTCGGCTGCTGGGGGATCCGGCCCGAGCTCATCGGCCTCATCGACGGCTGCCGGATCGGAACGGACGGGTTTTCCTACGCCGGCCTGGCCCAATTCAATTCCTGGAACAACGTCGTCTGGCGGAACGATCCCGACCATATCGAACTCAACGACGACCGCTACCGGTCAACCCTCGTGACGTCCCTGACGGGTTCCGCCCTCCTGCTGACGGACAAACCGTCGTTCTACAGGACAGGCGACGTCAGGCCGGCCAAGCGGGTCGCGCCCGTCCTGGGGACGCTTCCCGGCCAGATCTTCGACGTCGACCCGTCGCGCTCCGACGCCCTCGACCGGGTGGACACGGAGGTCAGCGGAAGCGGCCCCAGGGTCTTCGATGCGGGGCTCGCCCCGACCTGCGACCTCTTCCTCCTTGAGGTCAACCGGCCCTTCGAGGACTGGGTCGTCCTGGGCCGGACCGGAGAGAGCGCCGCGGAGATCCGGTTCGCGGACCTCGGCCTCGACCCGCTGAAGGAATATTTCGTCTACGAATTCTGGTCGGACCGGCTCCTCGGGAGCTTCACCGGCGGGTTCGGACCGGGGCCTCTGGACCACGTCTTCAGGTCCCAGGCCCTCATCATCCGGGAGCGCAGGCCCCATCCGCAGGTCGTCTCGACGAGCCGGCACGTGACGGGCGGCGGTGTCGATCTCGCCGACGTCAGGTGGAAGGACGGAGTCCTCTCCGGCCGGAGCCGCCTGGTCGCCGGTGACCCCTACGAGATCGTGATCACGGAGCCGGAGGGGTTTCGGTTGGAGGGATTCGAGGCTGACGGGGCCGCGCCGCAAGAAATCAGGAGAGAGGGGATCGTCCTGAAGGTCAGGTTCACTGCGGCGGAGAGCAGGGAGATCGGCTGGACGGCGAGATTCAAGGGCCGGTGATCCCCGTCTGAGGTGGGGAAAAATATTTTTATCAATAAGTTATCTTCTCTTCGCGCCTCCGGAGTTCGGCCCGCATTTGACAGACGGGCCGGTTTCCTGTAGGTTGGAAGGCAAGCGGGCGCATCCTGACGGCAGGAATACAAGAACTAGTGGAGAAATTGAAAAATGCTAGCATATATTGAATATCGGCTTGACAAGTCCCGGGGGACTTGTCTAGAATAAATCCGTCCCAATAGTCAGCCCAAAGACCCATGCGTTTCCGCAAGATAAACTATTTTGTTATTCTATTCCTCGGGTTCTCGTTCTTCGGGGGCGTCCCCGTCGAATTCGGGAACGAGGGAGCGTTCTTCCACGGGTTCATGATCCCCAAGCCCGTGATCAGCATCGGCCTCGGCACGAACCTCAAGGATCTCCAGGTCCGCTCGTCTTCGGGCATGAAGGTCTACCAGGTCGACACGGGCTACAAGCTCATCTCGGATGACGCCGTCGAGGCCCAGGTCAAGGGCGGCAGCCAGAAGATCACCGAGAAGTTCGTCCTCCTCGTGGCCCACGCCAAGGAACGGAAGGAGGCGGACCTCCTGGTGGCCGACCTGAAACGGAAGATCTCGGGCAAGATCTATATCGAAGAGAACCGGGAGAACACGGCCGGCGGCGTCTTCGAGGTCAAAGTCGGGGACTTTTTGACCCGCGGCGACGCCCTGGCCGCGATCAAAGTCCTGAACGGATTGGGCCGGAGGGACCTCTGGATCCTCCGCGAGGACATCACCGAGCGGGAATCCCAACCGACCTGGATGCTCCTCGACAACCACCTCCTGCCCCTCGGCCGCGAATCCGTCCTCTACTTCATCCCGGCCAATCCGCAGAGCTTCCTGTCTTTCAACGGCCGGAGCTACCGCGGGCTTTTCATCCTGAAGGGGACGGCGAAGGGGGTCGTTCTGGTCAACGTCCTGAACCTCGAGGATTACCTGAAGAGCGTGGTCGCCGGCGAGCTCAACCCCGATCAGTTCAACGCCATCGAGGCCCTCAAGGCCCAGGCCGTGGCCGCGCGGACCTACGCCATCAAGAACATGGGCCTGTACAAAGATTACGGATACGACCTGATCGACACGCCGCGCTCCCAGTTCTACTCCGGGATGGATTCCGAGCGTCCGCTGAGCACCCGGGCCGTCGATGAGACGCGCGGCGAGGTCATGCGCTACAAGGGCGATCTCATCAACGCCCTCTACATGAGCACCTGCGGGGGCAGGACGGAGGACGTCGAGAACGTGTTTCCCGGCACCCCGTCTCCGTACCTCAAGAGCGTCGAATGCACGTACGAGAAACAGCCGGAGTGGGACCTCGAAGTCAAGAACCCCGTCGTCCCCGTCATGGTCGGCGGGCATAACGCGAGCCTGGATGCGGCTTTCCTGGTCGGCCTGGGCGTCATCCCCTTGGGCATCGAGCCCCTGGATTTCCGCCAGGACTGCTCCTTTGAGGAGGCGATGGAATGGATCGGCTCGGCGCGACGTCTCCTGGGCGTCATGCCCAGGGATTTCGCCCCAGAGCCCGCGCCTCTCGACTACGCCAACCTGGCCAGGATTCTGGTCCAGGCGTTCGGCTGGGAGGAGCGGGTCGTCCGCCTCATGGTCCCGTCCGAGGCCGATTTCCAGCTGAAGGACCTGCCGCAGATCCATGGAAAAGACCGGGGGGCCCTGGCCTATTGCCTCCAGTCGCAGATCTTCCCGGCTTCCCTGAAAACGGGCGACCCGCGTCGCCCCGTCAGCCGGGCCGAGCTGGCCATGGCCCTGCGCAGGATCCTCGCGGCCGAGAAGAATTTCTACGAGTCGGGGACCTTCCGTTCGGCCAGGAAAAATACCATCGAAGTGGGCCAGGACTTCGAGCGCAGGACCCTCCGCCTCTCCCCGCATTTCTTCCTGCTCCGGAAGCTGGACGACGCGGAGCCGGATTCCTTCGCCTCCCACCTGACGCTCCTCGGCGGGGAGAAGGTCCAGTGGATCGAGCGCGAGGGCGAAGTCAGCTGCCTCGAGGTCTTCTACCCGCCGAACTCCAATGTCCTCGACCGGTCCTCGCGGTTCAACCGCTGGCAAGTCCAGAAATCGGCGAGCGAGCTCGACGCCATGATCGGGCCGTCTTTCCCCGTCGGACGCATCGTCGACATGGCCGTCAAGGCCCGGGGGGCCTCGGGACGCGTGACCGAGCTCCTTATCACGGGCACGGACAACAAGGTGACCGTGCGCGGCTTCCAGATCCGCGAAGTGCTGGGGCTCCGGGACACGCTGTTCGTCATCGACAAGTCCTACGACGAAGCGAGCCGCGTGAGCGGCTACACGTTCTCCGGCCGTGGCTGGGGCCACGGCGTCGGCCTCTGCCAGGTGGGGGCGTACGGGATGGCCCTGGCGGGCGCGAGGTACACGGACATCCTGAAGAAGTATTACGTCGGGATCAAGATCGATAAGCTGGGATGACCATGAAGAGGACGAGAGCCCTCAACGCCGCCAAGACCGAAGCCAGGGAGTTCCAGACCCCGGCGTCGGGGATCTTCTTCACCGTCAAGAAAGTCCTATACAGCGGGAGATCGCGCTTCCAGACGATCGAGATCATCCGTAACAAGGACTACGGCCGGGTCCTGCTCCTCGACGGCCTCGTCCAGACGACCGAACGGGACGAGTTCTACTACCACGAGATGCTCGTCCACCCGGCGATGGCCTCCCACCCGGGGCCAGAGCACGTCCTGATCATCGGGGGCGGGGACGGCGGCGCCCTCCGCGAGGTCCTCAAGTACGGGGTGAAAAAGGCCTGGATGGTGGAGATTGACGGCCAGGTCATCGAGGCCTGCCGCGAGCATTTTCCGTGGCTGCGGCCCGCCTTCCGGGACAAGAGGGCGGAGCTCGTCGTCGCCGACGGGAACGTTTTCATCGATAGGACGGCCCAAAAATTCGACGTCATCATCGTCGATTCGTCGGACCCCGTCGGGCCGTCGACGGTCCTCCACGAAGAGGCTTTTTACCGGAAGCTCGAATCCAGGCTCAAGGCCGGCGGCATCATCGCCGCCCAGGCCGGCTCCCTCATGCTCCATCAGGATTCGCACGCGAGGAAGAGCGTTTTCCTGAGGCGGATCTTCCGCCATTCGGAGCTCTATCTCGGCCCGGTCCCCACCTACCCGGTCGGTATGTGGTGCTACAATTTCCTCTCGGACAGGATCGACCCTCGCTCGGTCAGGAAGCTGCGGTTCCCGAAGGGGCTCCGGTACATCAACGAGGACGTGATGCGGGCGTCCTTCGCCCTGCCCAACTTCCTCAAAGAGAAGCTTTAGGCGGCGAAGCGCTTGCCGAGCTCGGCGAGCATGTCGTCGGTCATCCGGGCCAGATCGTAATTAGGGCGCCAGCCCCACTCGCGGCGGGCCGCCGAATCGTCGATCGAGGCGGGCCAGGAGTCGGCGATGGCCTGCCGGAAGTCGGGCTTGTATTCGCAGATAAAAGAGGGGACCCGCGTTTTGATCTCGGCGGCCAGCTCTCCCGCCGTGAAGCTCATGGCGGTGACGTTAAAGTTGGAGTGGTGCCGGAGCTTGGCGAAGTCGGCTTCCATCAGGTCGATCGTGCACTTCAGGCAGTCGGGCATGTACATCATGGGCAGGCGCGTGTCCTCCCGAAGAAAGCACGTGTAGCGTCTGTATTTCACGGCCTCGTAGAAGATGGCGACCGCGTAATCGGTCGTCCCGCCGCCGGGCAGGGTCTGGTGGCTGATGATCCCCGGATAGCGGCAGCCCCGGACGTCGAGCCCGTATTTCTGGACATAGTAATCACAGAGGAGCTCGCCCGCGACCTTGGTCACTCCATAAATCGTTTTCGGGTCGAGGACCGTGTCCTGGGGAGTGTTTTCCCGGGGGGTCGCCGGGCCGAAGACGGCGATCGAGCTCGGCGAGAAGACCCGGACGAGGCCCAGCCCGCGCGCGGCCTCGAGCACGTTATAGAGCCCGTTGATGTTGACGTCCCAGGCCTTCTGGGGGTTTTTTTCCCCGGTGGCGGAGAGGAGAGCGGCCAGGTGGTAAACGGTGTCGATCCTGCATTTCCGGATGAGCCCCTCGAGGGCCGGCCGGTCGAGGATGTTCAACAGCTCGAACGGCCCGGATTCGACGAGCGGTCCCTCGGGCCTGACGACGTCCGTGACGAGAACGTTGTCGGCGCCGTATCTCGACCGGAGAGCGTTGGCCAGCTCCGAGCCGATCTGGCCGGCCGCGCCCGTCATCAGGATCCGTTTCGTCTCTTTCGCCATGAAGTATTCTCCGTCCGTTGAATCGTCGGCTAGATGAAGCGATATTAATAGCACAGGCCGCCGGCCGAAAGCAACAAACCGCAGCGCCGCTCAATCTGCGTCCAGCGGGTCCGTGGCTTCCGCGATTGTATCACCGGGAAGTGTAAGTGGTTATCCGGGCGGCGGATAGCTCGGGGTCAGGTCTCAAAAAAGTGCAAGAATGAAGATTTGACCCCATCTTGTCCCTCTTGCCTTGCGCGGCGTCTTCCGCTAAAGTGATAATCCTCAGTCATGACGAAGCCGAAGATCAACCCGGAGGAGACATGACCATGCCCATCGTCCTCAACGGAGAAGGACTGACCATCGAAAAAGTCGTCCAGGTCGCCCGCGGCGGTGAACCCATTGCCCTCGCCTCCGAGGCCAAAAAGCGGATCAAGAAATGCCGGGCCCTTCTCGAAGACAAGATCCAAAAGAAAGAGATCATGTACGGGGTCAACACCGGCATCGGCGAGCTGGCCAACGTCGTTCTCACCCAGGACCAGGTCGAAAAATACCAGCGTTACCTCGTTTACAGCCACGCCGCCGGCTACGGCAAGCCCATGCCCGAGGAGGTCGTCCGGGCCGCCATCCTCAGCCGGATCAACTGCCATTGCCACGGCCACTCCGGACTCCGCCTGGCCGTTGTCGAAACCCTCGTCAACATTCTCAACAAAGGCGTGACGCCCGTCATGTGCGAGAAGGGCTCGGTCGGCGCCTGCGGCGACCTCGCGCCCATGGCCCAGATGGCCCTCGTCCCCATGGGAGAGGGCGAAGCCTTCTATCGCGGCGAGCGCCTCCCCGGCGCCGACGCCCTCCAGCGGGCCGGCATCAAGCCCGTCGTCCTCCACGCCCGGGACGGGCTGGCCATGATCAACGGCTCGAACGTCATCACCGGCATGTCGGCCCTCGTCATCCAGGACGTCCACCGCTGGCTCAAGATGTCCGAGATCGCCGCGGCCATGACCCTCGAAGTGCTCAACGCCAACATGAAGGCCTACGACGAGCGCCTTCACAAGACCCGCGGCTATCCGGGCGCCATCGAATCGGCCGAGAACGTCCGCCGGGTCACCGAAGGGAGCGCTCTCCTCGCCCGGCCCGGCAAGAAGGTCCAGGACGCCTACAGCCTCCGGAGCACGCCCCAGGTCGTCGGCGCGGCCCGCGACGCCCTCAAGTGGGCCCGCTACATGATCGAGATCGAGCTCAACGGGGCCGCCGACAACCCCGTCTTTTTCCCCGATGAACAGCTCGTCCTGACGGGCGCGAACTTCCAGGGCGTGCCCATGGCCTTCGCCCTCGAGCTCCTGGGCACGGCCGTGACCACGGTCGCCGTCCTTTCCGAGCGGCGCCACAACCGCCTCATGAATCCTCACCTCAGCGCCGGCCTGCCCGCCTTCCTCACCAAGGGCGCCGGGATGTTCTCGGGCCTCATGCTGACCCAGTACACCGCCGGAGCCCTCGTCTGCGAGAACCGCGTCCTCTGCCACCCGGCGGCCACGGGGTCTATCCCGGCCGCGGCCGACCAGGAGGACTTCGTCAGCATGGGCATGACGACGGCCCTCAAGACGCGCCAAATCATCGACAACGCCCAGGCCGTCCTGGCCATCGAGCTCATCGCCGGCGCCCAGGCCGTCGATCTCCGCAAGCCCGTCAAGCCCGGCAAGGGCGTTCAGGCCGCCTACAGAGTCATCCGGAAGCACGTCAAGTTCCTCGAGGAAGACAGGCCCCTGTTCGACGACATCAACAGGCTCAAGGAGGTCGTCCAATCCGGCGAGATCCTCGAGGCGGTCGAGGCGGCGGTCGGGACGCTGAGCTAAGTGAGCCTGCGCATCGCCCTCGTGACCGGAGCCAGCCGCGGCATGGGCCGGGCCATCGCCCTGCGGTTGGCCGAGGACGTCTCCGGCGTCGCCGTCCACTATTTCAGCCGCCGGGAGGAAGCCCAGGAGCTGGCCGCCGCCATCCGCGAAAAAGGCAAGCTCAGCGCCGTCTTCCGGGCCGACCTCACCAAGAAGGCCCAGGCCGCCGGTCTCATCAAGAAGGTCGAGGAGAAGTTCGCCCGGATCGACATCCTGGTCAACAACGTCGGGCCCTTCCTCGTCAAGCCCTGGGACCAGCTCGAGGTCTCCGACTGGGAGCGCGTCCTCCGGGGCAACCTCCTCGGCTCCTACTTCTGCATCAAGGCGGCCCTGGCGGGGATGAGGAAGCACCGCTGGGGGAGGATCGTGAACATCGGCTACAGCCGGGCCGAGCAGCTGATCTCCTTCCCGACGATCGTGCCCTACGCTGCCGCCAAGACGGGCCTTCTCATCCTGACCCGGACGGCCGCCGTCTCCGAGGCCCCGAACGCGATCACGGTCAACATGGTCTCGCCCGGGCTGATCAAGGGCGGCGTCCTTCCCCAGGCCCGGGACCTCTCCGAGTCCCACCTGGGCACCTTCGCGGATGTGGCCGAGGCCGTGGCTTTCCTGGCCTCCGACAGGGCCGCCTCCATCACGGGCACCAACCTCATCGTCGCCGGCACCTGGAAGATGTGAACCGGCCCTGGCGGGGCGCTCCGCCGGGGACAAAGAGGGGGCGACGTGCCCCCGGGCTCATTGACTTCCCCAGGGGCCCGAGCTAACATTGGGGAAATCGAGAATCGTCCCAAGGAGGGTTCATATGACTGTTCTGCTTTGGATCGCCATCGTCCTGATCGTTCTTTTTCTCTCCGGCATCCGGATCATCCGGCCCACGCATCGCGCCCTGGTCGAGCGCCTCGGCCGGTATAACCGGTTCGCCAAGGCCGGCTTCCAGTGGATCATCCCCGTCGTGGAAACCCTGCACAGCGTCAACATCACGGAACAGATGGTGGACGCGGCGCCCCAGGAGATCATCACCTACGACAACCTCAACGCCCGGGTCGATGCCCAGGTCTATTTCAAGGTCAAGGACGACGAGGAGAGCGTCAAGGCCTCCCAGTACAACGTCAACAACTACCAGTGGCAGATCGTCAACCTGGCCCGGACGACCCTCCGCAACATCATCGGCACCCTGACCCTCAAGTCGGCCAACAGCGAGCGCGGCAAGATCAACGAGGAGCTGCTCAAGACCCTGTCCACCGAGACGGCCCGCTGGGGGATCGACATTGTCCGGACCGAGCTCAAGGAGATCGACCCGCCCAAGGACGTCCAGGAGACCATGAACAAGGTCGTCAAGGCCGAGAACGAGAAGGTCGCGGCCGTCGATTTCGCCACGGCCCGCGAGACGGTCGCCGACGGCGAGCGCCGGGCGGAGATCAAGAAGGCCGACGGCATCCGGCAGGCCAAGATTCTCGAGGCCCAGGGCGAGGCCGAGGCCATCCGCCTGGTCAACGAGGCGGCCGAGAAGTATTTCGTCGGGAACGCCCAGGTCCTGCGCCGCCTCCAAGCGCTTGAAACGGCCCTCCAGAATAACGCCAAGATCGTCCTTCCGTCCGATAAGGACATCGTCAACGTCATCGGGGAGATGGCCGGCGTCCTGCCGCTCAAGAAATCGTAGGGGGATTGTCCTGCTTACAAAAAAGCGGGACAGATCTACTTCTTTCCAATTTTCTTAGCAGAAAGCAGACTCAAGCCCTTATTGTAAAGGCCGGGTTCAGTCGATCCCGACGAGCTGGACCTTGACCGGACGCGATTTCCCGTCGCGGTCGACGGTCAGGGTCACCGTATCCCCGATCTTATAGTTGTCGAGCGCGCTGAAGAGGTCGTCATAGGACTTGACCTTCGTCCCGTCGATGGCCTTGATGACGTCGCGGACGTAGAGCCGGCCGAAACTGTCCCGGCCGAGGCCGCGCAGCCCGAGCTCGTAAGCCGGGCCGCCCCGCGGCACGTCGAGGATGACGGCGCCCTCGATGTCGGTCCGGCGGGCGTATTGGTCCTTGAGGAACGTCAGCCCGCCGATCCCCGGCCGGGTGACCTTGCCGAACTGGATGATCTGGGGCACGATCTTCTTGATCATGTCCACCGGCACGGCGAAGCCGACCCCGCTCGAGGTCCCCGACGGGCTGATGATCATCGTATTCATCCCGACGAGCTCCCCGGACGAATCGAGGAGCGGCCCGCCCGAGTTCCCCGGGTTGATCGAGGCGTCGGTCTGGATCATGTCGCGGATCGTCACCCCGCCGGCGCCGGGCATGTTTCGGCCGAGAGCGCTGACGATGCCCTTGGTGACCGTATGGTCGAACCCGAACGGGTTGCCGATGGCGATGACCTTCTGCCCGACCTCGAGGTCCTCGGATGTCCCGATCCGGACCGGAAGAAGGTCCGGCACCCGTTCCTGGAGCTGCAGGACGGCGATGTCCTTCGCCGGCTCGCGGCCGATGAGCTTGGCCTCGACCTGCTTCTGGTTGGACAGGCTGACCATGAACTTGACCCCGTCCTCGATGACGTGGAAGTTGGTCACGATGTGCCCCTGGTCGTCCCAGACGAAGCCCGAGCCGCTGCCCCTGGCCACGGGCTGGTCCGAGGTGAAAAAGAAGTCCTGGACGTACTGCATGTTGGTGATGAAGACGACAGAGTTCCGGGTCTTCTTGACGATGTCGATCGTGTTCTGCTCGTCCTCGGTGAGGGCCTTCGGCGACGGGCGCCGGATCTGGGACGTTGATATCGCCGTCTGGGCCGAGCCCGGCTGGGGCGGGGATTGCGGCAGGGCCCCGTTCGTGACGCTCGCCGGTTGCCCACGGGACGGATCCGGCCGGGTCTGCCTGTCCGAATTGTCTGCGCAAGCAGAAAGGGTCAAACCCAAGACCAATGCCAAAAGCATGGAACCTTTTTTTCTCATGGCGCTCATCCTTTATTCAATGCATGACGGGCGAAAAACTCCTTTCCTCCCCCCATTATACAGGACAGCCCGGAAAATGGAATGAATCCGGGACGGTTTGGCGGCGCGATGGGAACGTGGTATAGTTGGACGGAAAGTGATTCGAGGATGCCATGAAGATTGAACTGACCAAAGAACAACTGGGGAGCCTGAGCAAGCTCGTCTTTCTCGGCAACTGGCTGGCCAACAGCTGGCGCGACGACGACGTCATCGAGGATTATGACGAGGTCGAAAGCCTCGTCCTGGCGGAGGCCGCGAAGCACGGCTTCGAGGATTACGTGGAGTTCGACGAAGAGGAGAAAAAGGCCCTCCCGTCCCATGAGCTCGAGGAGAAACTGACCGAGACGGTCGATTTCTACAACGACAACACCTTCTGGGACCAGCTCATCTACCGCATGGCCGACCGCGACTACGTCCGGAAATACGGCGAAGAGGCCTTCGACGACCTGACCACCGATAAAGGCATGGAGAAGGAGCGGCCGCTCGTCGAAAAATACGAAAAGGAATTCAACGAGCACGGTCTCGAGCGGCTCGAGCTCCGCAGGGACAACTGAACTCAGTCCTGTCCCATTCGGAAAATCGCGAATCAAAAAGATGTCCGGTTTCGACCCGGACCTCTTTAGGCTAAGGAGCGGCGATTTCCGGGCCTACTACAGGATCCGGGACGAAGAAGTCGTCATCCTGGCGGTTACGCATCGCAAAGACAGCGTAAAGCGCCTCAGAAGGATCGCCGAGGATCCCGCGTTCTGATACGCCCGCGTCTGAACAGCCCCATCCGTCCAATCCGAAGCCCCGCTGAGAGGGGAATCCTATAAGCCCTGAGAAATCGGGATTCCAAGGGCGTTCTTCTTTTAGGAAAGAAGGCTCGTTGTGAAAAATAGTTGACAGAAAGGGGCATTCGTCTTACAATGTATTACATGAAGACAGCGACATTGACGATCCGCCTGGACAAAGAGCTCGAGGAGCTCTTGTCCAAAGCGAGCCGGAGGACTGGGAAGAACCGGAGTGAAATCGCCCGCGAAGCTCTCCGCAGACAGATCCGCCTCGAGACATTTGAGGAGTTGAGGAAGCGGATTATGCCCTTCGCCGAAGCCCGCGGCTACCTGACGGACGAGGACATTTTCTCCAAAATCTCATGAGGGTTTTCCTCGACACGAACGTCATCGTCAGCGCCGTGGCCACACGAGGGCTTTGCGCGGACGTTTTCCGCGAAGTCCTGGTCCGTCACCGGCTGGTCATTTCCGAGATACTGATCGACGAAGTCAAGGCCGTTCTCCGAGGCAAGATTGGCATTCCCTCGGAAATCGTCTCGGACGTCATCGCCATGCTCCGGGAAGGTTCCATTCTGTCTAGACCGTCCCGGTCAGCCGATCTTCCCGTCCGCAATCCCACGGACAAAGCCCTGGTCTCCTCGGCCCTCAACGGAAAAGCCGACCTGTTTGTAACGGGAGACCGGGAACTTCTCGATCTTGCCGGAGTTGGCGATCTGGACATTGTCTCCCCCAGGATTTTCTGGGAAAGGTTGAAAGTGCAACCTCGATAATTCAGGCCGTCCGATTCAATCCCGATTCCCTGTTTGATCGGGGGAGCCGCGCGCGGCCGCGGGTCCGCCTATTTCCAGAAGATGATCTCCGGGGGATTCCTCTCCATGGTTGAGAACCCCGCGGCCGGAAAGCCGAGGGCGATCGGCGCGACGACCGCATGGTCCTCCGGGATGCCGAAGCGCTTCTTTCCCTCGGGGGTCTCGAGATACATTCCCACAAAACCCATCCAGCAGGTGCCCAGGCCGAGGCCGCGCGCCGCGAGCATTAGGTTCTCGGCGGCCAACGCGCAATCGGTGTCGGCGGTGGGGCCGGAGTTCGGCTTTGAGCATATGAGGACCAGAGTGGGGGCGCCATAAAAGACACTGAACTTGGGATCCTCGAGCGTCTCCCGGTAACTCGCGAGGGGCGGCATCTTATCCATCATCCCGAGCAGGTGCGACTTGGTCCGGCTGGAGAGGTCGGCGAGGATTGCGGGGTCCTGGATGACGGCGAACGTCCATGGCTGAAAGTTCATGGCGCACGGTGCCTGCACGGCGGCATCGATCAACTGCTGGACCAGGGCCCGGTCGACAGCCTTCCCCTGATAAGCACGGATCGATCGGCGGGTATAAATGGCTTCTTTAAGGTCCATGGTTTTCGGCCCTCCTGCGTTAGCGGATTATCCAGCGCCGAATATTATCTGATAACGGATCAGGGAGTCAAGGTTGGCCACATCCGAACTTGATAAGGAATTTATAAAAAAGTTCGGATTGCAGGCTGAGCCGGCGACCCCGGACGGGTCTTTCGGCGGGCATTCACCGCCGGGACTTGGGGGGAGGGGTGACCTTCCCTTCGGCGACGATCGTGACCGGGGCGCCGTCGGGGACGAATTCGTAGAGCTCGCGGATGTCGGGATTGAACAGGGCGACGCACCCGTCCGTCCAATCCTCGAACTCGCTCACCGTGGCCGGGTCCGCGTCGCCGATGCGGAGCTCCGGACGGAGAGTCTCGGGCCGGGCTCGCTGGGCCCTCGCGAATTCCGCCGTGTCTTCTGGCAGCTGGCCGTGCACGAGGAGATCCCCGCCGAGCCTCGTGTCCTGGGGCGGGCAGGCCCCCTTCTCGAGGGCCGCGGCGATCGCCTCGTATTCCTTGCCCGTGATCAGGCCCGATTCGAGTCCGCGGCGCGCGTCCTCGAGGTTCGGGTATGAGATCCAAAGCGCCATGTGGTAGGTCGAGGGCAGCCGGGCACAGATGAAATACGTGCCCTCCGGGGTTTTCCGGTCCCCCTGGCGTATCTTGGGGCCGTGGGGATTCCAGCCGAGCTGAACCCTGTAGGCCTTGACCATTCTCCGGCGGACCCATAACTCCAGGCGCCGCTGGGATTTGTTGACGATGAGCAGGGGGTTTTTCAGTTTTCCCGCGTCCAGGGGCAGACGGTATTCCTTGATGAGCTCCGCGAGCGGCCGCTCCGGCCCGAACAATGCCGGGTCATAAAGAGCGATGGTGAGATCCCACGGGGCGAGACGCTCCGCCGGTAGAGGCGGGGCGGGAAGAGATCTCTGGACCCCGGGTCCCGCCGCGCAGGCGGAAGCCAGGATCGCCGCCGCCAGAAGCACCGCAACCTTTAAGGGGCACGACCTTCCTGGCGATAACACTTTTTCCCGCATGAACTTCGGCTGCGCGTTTATTCCGATTTTGATGGGAGTTCCTAACATGCTGATATAATTATAAAATAAGGGGGCCGGAGTATCAAATCCTTGACGGGGGAAGAACCATCGGGTAGGGGGTTGGCAAAAGGGGAGTGGCTTTTACCCGGCACGCCGGGCCAAGGTATATATTGTCGAAAGACGACTCTGTATCAGAGGCTACTTTTTAAGGAAGATTGAGCCGCCAATCATAGGCCGTTGAGCAAGGTTCGGATCTCATCCTTGTGAGCTTATCTTTTTGACTTCTTATTCGGAACGATTTTCAGGTGAGAATTTATTACCCTTAGGCTCCCTGCAGCAGTGACGGTAATAGCGAGCGATTTGCTGTTGGTCGCGCTTTTGCTATCGGTGACGGTGAGGGTAGCGGTAAAGCTTCCGGCAGACGAGTAAGAGTGGGACGGATTCCGGGTTGTGGAGGAGCCGCCGTCCCCGAAAGTCCATCTGTAGGTGTAAGGAGATGTGCCTCCGCTGGCGCTTCCCGTGAAATTCACGGCCAGAGGAGCCTGTCCTGAAGCCGTCGATCCGGACGCCGAAGCAACCACGGGGGTCGGCGCAGCCGTGACGGTAATAGTGAGAGATTTGCTGTTGGTTGCAGTTTTGCTATCGGTGACGGTGAGGGTTGCGGTATAGCTCCCGGCGGACGAGTAAGAGTGGGACGGATTCTGGGAGGCGGAAGAGACGCCGTCACCGAAAGCCCAGCTGTAGGAGTAAGGAGAGGTGCCTCCGCTGGCGCTTCCCGTGAAATTCACGGCCAGAGGAGCCTGTCCTGAAGCCGTCGATCCGGACGCCGAAGCAACCACGGGGGTCGGTGCAGCCGTGACGGTAATAGTGAGAGATTTGCTGTTCGTTGCGCTTTTGCTATCAGTGACCGTGAGAGTAGCGGTATAGCTGCCGGCAGACGAGTAGGTGTGGGATGGATTCTGAGAGGTGGAAGAGCTACCGTCACCGAAAGTCCAGCTGTAGGAGTACGGAGAGGTGCCTCCGCTGGCGCTTCCGGTAAGATTCACGGCCAGAGGAGCCTGCCCTGAAGCCGTCGATCCAGACGCCGAAGCAACCACGGGGGTCGGTGCAGCTGTGACGGTAATAGTGAGTGAGTTGCTGTTGGTTGCGCTTTGGCTATCAGTGACGGTGAGGGTAGCGGTATAGCTGCCGGCAGATGAGTAAGTGTGGGATGGATTCTGAGAGGTGGAAGAGCTACCGTCACCGAAAGTCCAGCCATAGGAGTAAGGAGAGGTGCCTCCGCTGGCGCTTCCCGTGAAATTCACGGCCAGAGGAGCCTGTCCTGAAGCCGTCGATCCAGACGCCGAAGCAACCAGGGGGGTCGGTGCAGCCGTGACGGTAATAGTGAGAGTGTTGCTGTTGGTTGTGCTTTTGCTATCGGTGACCGTGAGGGTTGCGGTATAGCTGCCGGCAGATGAGTAGGTGTGGGATGGATTCTGGGAGGCAGAGGTGACGCCGTCACCGAATGCCCAGCTATAGGTGTAAGGAGCGGTGCCTCCGCTGGCGCTTCCCGTGAAATTCACGGCCAGAGGAGCCTGTCCTGAAGCCGTCGATCCAGACGCCGAAGCAACCACTGGGGTCGGTGCAGCTGTGACGGTAATAGCGAGTGAGTTGCTGTTGGTCGCACTTTTGCTATCAGTGACAGTGAGGGTAGCGGTATAGCTGCCGGCAGACGAGTAGGTGTGGGATGGATTCTGGGAGGCAGAGGAGACGCCGTCACCGAAAGCCCAGCTATAGGAGTACGGAGAGGTGCCTCCGCTGGCGCTTCCTGTGAAATTCACGGCTAGAGGAGCCTGCCCTGAAGTGGGCGAAGCAACGATACCAGCGCTAAGTGGCACATTGGCAGTAACGCTAATGTTCACCGTCGAACTGATAGTTGCAGAAGGGTTATCGGTGACCGTGAGAGTAGCGGCATAGCTGCCGGCAGACGAGTAGGTGTGGGAGGGATTCTGGGTTGTGGAGGATCCGCCGTCACCGAAAGTCCAGCTATAGGAGTACGGAGAGGTGCCTCCGCTGGCGCTTCCCGTGAAATTCACGGCCAGAGGAGCCTGCCCTGAGGTGGGAGAAGCATAAATATTAGCGCTAAGTGACACATTCGCAATAACGTCAATGTTCGCCGTCGAGCTGGCAGTTGCAGAGGCGTTATCGGTAACGATGAGGGTTGCAGTATAGCTGCCGGCAGACGGGTACGTATGGGACGGATTCTGAGTTGTAGAGGATTGGCCATCACCGAAATTCCAATTAAAACTGTAAGGGGAAGAGCCTCCGCTGACGCTTGCCGTGAAATTCACGGCCAAAGGAGCATCTCCCGTTGTAGGGGAAGCGGTTATGCTCGCTGCCAAGGGGATAGAGCCAGCTTCGAATTCTACTGCTCCCACATCAACGCCGTTTCCAAATGGCACTGGGTCTCCGTAAAAATCTTTCTTCAGCCCCAGATTTATTCCGGCATCGATACAGGGGGAATCTGATCTTAGATGAAAATCCTTTTTGGAAACGTCGGTGAATTTGGGGTCTGCGCTTCTGGAATACGAATCTTGAGCAGTAATAGTCTTCCAATTTGCGAAATTACATCCTGAATAATTCCACACAAACATAGATCCAGTATTTGGATAATATGTATTGAAGTTGAAGTCGGACCCTGTCACGCCTGCCCAAACTCCAATATGGAACGTGATACTACCCAAAAATATGTTATTTTTGATAGAACAGTAATTGGCTTGGGGAACTAATAAACCTACCGCTTCTTGGTTGTTATAAAAAACGTTATTAAAAACTGATACAGATGCCCCCTCTATATAAACGCCCCTTCCCCTATCCGGAGAGGTCCTGATATGGTCATAGATCAAGTTGTAATATATCTGTATGCCCGTACAGACGGCTCCGGCTCCGCCATAATTGATTTGAACCCCTACCATGTCAATGGCCGTGTTTTTCCCGTTTCCGTGGATGCGGTTGTAACGGACAATATCGTTGGTGGACGGCTGCAATACTTCATCGCAAGCTATCCCTATTCCCCGTCCCCAATTGTCATAGATGTCACAGTATTCGACAATTATATTGTCACCATTACAAATTCCTACTCCGTATCCCTCGCCGCCGGCTACGCTGCCATAGAGAGTGCTATGGGAAATTACCCCATCGTCGGCCCGGTTGAAATAGATATTATCTCCATTTCCGTACGCCGTGACATTAGA
>JBEKXF010000015.1:0-77400 GCA_049512315.1 Candidatus Aminicenantales bacterium
AGAATCGAACGGCAGTTTCCAGAAATCGCTGAATCTCCTGATCATTGTTAAAGAGCGAAACACTGACCCTAATTTCCGAACTCTCCTTCCGTAGGGTCACGCTAATCTTTTCCCGCTTCAGGATTTGTTCGACCGTCGCAGGATCTTTCTTGAAGAAGAAAGATACGATCGAAGATCGGTTTCCTGGAGGCGTGCTGACTTCAAATCCCCTTTCGCTCAATCCCTTGTGGAGTTTCCCCGTAAGGGCGATGGTGTGCGCGCCGATTCTCTCCACGCCCACCCTGTGGAGGAAATCCAGGGCGGCCTCGAGCTGGTATACGGCTTCGAAGGCGAGCGTTGAGTATTCGTATTTCTTGGCGGTCCTGTAAACCTCGAACCGATAGCCCGGCAGCCTCTTTTCCACCTGAAAAGCTCCCCAACGATCCGGCGGAAAGGATTCAAGAAGGTTCTGACGAATGTAGAAAGGCGCCACTCCGAATCCCGCAAGGAGCCATTTATATGTCCCGCTGGCGAAAAAGTCGATATTTTCCTGATGAGGATTCACAGGAAAAGCGCCAATAGCTTGAATCGCGTCGGCATAAAGATAAGCGCTATTCGAGTGCGCGAGTTCAGCCAGAGCCTTCATGTCGTGGCAGAATCCGTTTTTATGGGAAACCCACGATACGGACACAAGACGAGTGCGCTTGTCCACGAGCCGCTCGATGGCTTCCGTCGATACCGTACCCTCGTTCTGTTTGGCGATTCGCAACTCGATGCCAACGGTTTCTTCCAAATGTCTGTAAAGGAGGAACGTTGTCGTGTAAGCAAGTTCATCAATCACGATATTATCCCCGGGGCGCAGCCTGAGCGATTGTGCGATGATATTCTCGCCTTCGCTGGTCGAAAAAATGAAGCCGATTTCTTCTTTGTCGACGCCCACGAGACGGGCAAACTTTTCCCGAGCCACGTCGGTCTTTGCCAGCATTTCGTCAAGAGAAAGGGGATGCCGAGACTTGGAGCCGATGAAGGCTTTAGCGGCTTCCTCTACCTCTATCGGGGAGGGGGCGATGTATGCAGAGTTAAGGAAGACTTCGTCTCGACAGATAGGAAACTGTTGTCTTACTCCCAGGGGGTCGTCTCCATGACGTTCCTGCTCCGCGCCGGCACTGGCTCCCAACACCGCCCCAAGGGATGCCATTTTCAGGAAACTCCGTCGATCGAATGCCATGATGATCATCTCCTCAAGGGTTGACTCGGGACAGGACACTGGGGATTCGCCCCATCCCTGTTGCAATGTTGATATCCTCCAATCCCAGTCCTTGATTTGGACCGTGGAAGAAACCGCGTCACAAGAACTCAAGGCATCTGAAAATCATTATAACATGCCTCGGTCAGATGGAGAAAATATGCGCAGTGATATGCTCCCCGGATCTTAGCCCATCTGAAGGACAATTATTGCAAAAGTTCATTATACGAATGACCTGCCCCCCTTAACTCGGTCCAGGAATAACGAGAAAAACCTGGAAGAATAATCAAGCCCTTGTGCCTTTTATCAGTAGTGCGCATTTATTGAGCAGGTCATTCCCGACGTTGTCTTGAATGGAGGGCAAGGGGTCGTTCCCAACTGGTTCGGGAGCATGAAATCGGGGCGGTTCAGTCCATTAAGGCCGAGGCAGACCTGCCTGCCATGTCACACGGGTGTCACCAAAATTGCTTAAATCTGCCTAATTCTGATAAACGGTGCTAAAACGAAAAACGCGATTTTCCCCATATGGAAGCGATTTCCAGGGGAAACCCGATAAATTCCAGTTTGGATTCGAAGTCCACCGCTCTATCCCCTGAGCTACGGGCGCGGCTCGTCGGGATATTCTAGCATAAAGTTGACTCGCATTTTCTTTATTGATAATCTTGGTCCAACACTGCCCCAGGGGGGGGTCAGGCATGGAGACAGGCCGCCCGTCAGGAACTCTGCGCCGTATCGCCAAGATCAGGCCCGGCGAGGGGAAGCTCGCCTTTCTGCTTTTCTCATACTTTTTCCTCATCACCGCCCCCAACACCATCATCAACGCCCTCCGGACGACTGATTTCCTGGTGAAAATGGGGGTCGCGTGGCTCCCGGTCGCCTATCTCTTCGCCGTTGTCGTAACCGGTCTGGTTGTCTTTCTTTATTCCAAAGTCCAGCTCAGAGCGTCCATACCGGCTTTGATCACCTCCAGCCTCGTGTTCTTCGCCGTCTCAGGGCTTTTCCTGCAATGGGTCCTTCAGACGTACTACGGGCGGCGGAGCGCATTTCTCGCGTATTTTTACTGGACCTGGGCGAGCATCCTGATCGTTGTCCTCATCACCGGCTTCTGGATGACGATTAACGAGATCTACAATCCCAGGGAAGCCAAGCGTCTGATCGGGTTCCTCAACAGCGGCGGAATCCTGGGCGGAGTCCTGGGCGGACTGCTGGTGGGATTCTTGTCTGAGACCGTTCTCGGTGTCTGGTTGATGCCCCTGGCCTGCGTCATGCTCTTCGGCTGCGTCCTAGTCGTCCGGGCCATTTTCAGGACGCAAGAGAAACGGTCACAGGCGGACGACCGGGAACCGGCCGGACACGGGTTCCCGGAAAGACAAAAAGTGGGCTTTTTGGACAGCTTCGGTGCGGTCCGGAAGGACAGGTTCCTTACCCTCATCGCCGTGATTGTGGCCATCGGGGTCATCGTCTCGACATGCATCGAATTCCAATTCCTCTCCGCCTCCTACCTGCACTTTTCAGCCAGGCCGAAAGCCCTGCAGGCCTTCTTTGGTTTTTTCGACCCCGCCCTGACCATTTTCGCCCTCTTCCTGAACTTCCTGATGGCGGGGTATTTTCTGAGGAAGCTGAACGCGGCCCATACCTTGCTTCTCACTCCGGCGGTGATTCTTGTCTGCTCTCTGGCGGTCCTTCTCACTCCTTTCGGTCTGCTTCCCGGAATTCTCATCAGGGGCGCCGATGAAAGCCTGGACTTCTCCGTGAGTCATCCGATCCGGGAAATAATGTATATCCCCGTGCCTGCTCATCTGAGACACAAAGCCAAGGCCTTCATCGACATGTTCGTCAGCCAGTTCTCCAAGGTCGTCGGGGCTCTTGTGCTCCTCGCCTTCGCCCTTCTCCTGAATAAAAAAGTCGAGGGCCTCACTCCCGCTTTTGACCCGGCATTGGCCAGGTATCTGAGCTGGGTCATCATCGCCTTTCTCGTCCCATGGGCATGGTTCAGCCTCAAGATCGGGAAGGAGTACCTCGCGACCCTTCAAGGGAATATCAAACCGATCTGGGACCGGGCCGAGAAGGACCTGACGGCCAAGGTCGACGTCGAATATGCCAAGCTCGTTTTCGATACCATCGACAGCCGGAACCGAAGCTCGGTTCTCTACGCGCTCCATCTCTATGACCTTTTGGCGCAGGACAAGCTCAGCCCGGACATCAAAAAAATCATCGAAGAAAAATCCGTGGAGGTCCGGACCGCAGCCCTCATGGACAGGTTCAAGGCCGAAGGGACGGCCCGGTTTCCGGAAATTCCCGACGACCTCCGGCCCGAGGACATCCTGGCCGAGATCCCCCTCATCCTATCCTCTGACGAATACCAGCAGGTGATGAAATCGTACCTGGACAAGGTGCTGGCGGAAAGCCCACCTTCAGAGATTCACAAGATGGAGCTGGCCAAGGCCATCGGCCTAATGGCTCCGGCTTCCCCTCTGGCCGACCCGCTCCCAGGGCTCATCGACGATCCTTCTCCTGAAGTCTCCTGTTTCGCCCTGAAGAGCGCGGCCAGGCTCAAGAGAGTCGGCGACATCCCGGCGATCATCCGGAAGCTGGGTAATTTCGTAACCCTGGAGGACGCCGTCGACGCCTTGCACAAATACGGCGACGCGGCGATCGGCCCGCTCGAAGAGAACCTGCATGATGGCTCCAAAGAGATGGTTTTGAGAATGGCTGTGGTCGAAGTCCTGAGCCGGATCGGAACGCGGAAGGCCGTCCAGGCCCTGATGGAGGAGCTGGAACACGGGTCCGGCGGGCTGGACGAGGCGCTCATCGATGCCCTGGACCGCGTCCGCTCGGAAGATGCCGAGATCCCGTTATCGGTCTTGGCGCTAAAAAGGAAAACCTTCTCGTTCATCAAAAAATACTGCCAGACCTTTGTCGACATCCAGCGCCTGGGTCCCGGAGAGGAGAATGCGAAACTCCGGCATCAATTGGCGAGAAACCTGGAGATTTATTTCGCGGAAATCTTCAAGCTGCTGGGCTTGTATTATCCGCAGGAAGACATCCGCACGGCCTTCCAGAATATCGGTAAAGGCACGCGGAATTCAGTGGCCGACGCGATCGAATGGCTCGACAACGCCCTGAAAAAAGACGTGAAGGAGGCTCTCCTCCCGATCGTCGAAGACCTGGACCCTGCGGAAAAAATGGCCAGATTTCAGAAGATGCTTAAGGGTTTTCCCGACTTTTAGCGAAGCCCCGTTTTATTTCCGGGTCGCCGTTTCCATCGCGGCCCTGACCCTCTCTTTCCTCATCGGGAGCCGGCAGAGGGGGCCGCTATGAGGCGGGCTAAGCCTTCGCCTGGTAACCTACAGTCTGGGCGAACAGGACGTGCTGTTCGGGTCGCAGCTTGAACTCGCCGGCCGTGTTCACCCTATCGCAGTTGTGGAACCAGGCCGCCAATCCCCGCGAAGCCGCGAACATATAGACGTTCTGGGCGATGAATCCGGTGTCAGTGTAATAATAGGATTTCTGGACCTCGGGGTCGCCGATGGACCGGTCCGGCTGTCCCTTCCCGACGACGTATTTCGAGAGGTCGACGACATAGAAGATGTTCACGGGCGCCTTCACCGCCGTTCCTCGGCCAGCCCTGGCCCGGAAATCGCCCGCCGCAACGGGAGCCAGGCGGTGGGGCACCGCCTCATAGAGGTAAACGCCCTGCGGCAGGACGACGTAAAGGTCGATCTCCTGCGAATTGCTGGCCGACGGGGCTGTTCGACCCGGCTTTCCCATGAGCCCCGCGTCCGGCCGGTTCACGCCGAAGGCCGCCCAGAGAAGATCCGAGAGCGTCTGAAGCGGAAGCGGGTCCGGACTAATGTTCCGGGTCGTTTTTCTTTCCTTCAGGGCCGCCGGCACGGACTTCCCGCCGTCCTCATCGGGTTTTGGCAGGTCGATCGGCTGGAGCTCCCCGGCGCGTCCGAGATCCGGAAAACCCAGGACGGCCATCGCCGGAAGGGCCGCCGCCGCGCCTTTTACAAACGTCCTGCGTTTCATTCTCCCCTCCTTTGGCCGTTTTAACGGAGCTTTGAAATGATCATCATCCCGGCTGTTGAACTGTTGATGACTCCGCCGGAGTTTGTCCGCCCTTCCCCCTCCCCCACCGTTTCCTGAGATTGTCGAAGGTGACGTAAATGACCGGCGTCACGTAGAGCGTGACGAGCTGCGAGAACAGCAACCCGCCGACGACCGCCAGCCCGAGCGGGCGCCGCGATTCGGCCCCGGCGCCGAAACCGATGGCGATGGGCAGCGTCCCGAGCAGGGCGGCCATCGTGGTCATCATGATCGGCCGGAACCGGATGAGACAGGCCTCGAAGATGGCGTCCTCGGCCTTCTTGCCCTCCCCGCGTTCGGCGGCCAGAGCGAAATCAACCATCATGATGCCGTTCTTTTTGACCAACCCGACCAGCATGATGACGCCGACAAAGGCGTAGATGCTGAGCTCGGTCCGGAAGAGGAAGAGCGTTACCAGGGCTCCGAACCCGGCGAACGGCAGGGCGGAGAGGATGGTCAACGGATGCACGAAGCTCTCGTAGAGAATTCCCAGGATCATGTAGATGACGACGATCGTCATCAGGAGGAGGAAGCCGAGCCCGCTCATCGAGGACTGGAAGGCCTGAGCCGCGCCCTGGAAGTTCGTGCTGACCGAGGTCGGCAGGCCCTCCCTGGCGAGGCGGGTGATCTCGGCCACGGCCGGGCCGAGCGAAACGCCCGGCTTGAGGTTGAAAGAGACAGTGACTGAGGGGATTTGACCCTGGTGGTTGACCGTCAGGGGGCCGACCGTCGGGACCAGGCGGGCCACGGAATCGAGGGGCACGAGCCTCCCCGCCGACGACTGGATGTAGAGCTTGGAAAGCTCCGAGGGGTCGTTCTGGTACTGGGGTTCGAGCTCCATGATCACATAGTACTGGTTCGTGGCGGCGTAGATCGTCGAGACCTGGCGGGAGCCGTAGCTGTAATAGAGGGCATCCTCGATCTGGAAGGGCGTGACGCCCAGGGCCAGGGCCTTGTCCCGGTCGATCTCGACCGTGACCTCGGGATTCTGGAGCTGCATGTCGCTTGTCACGTCCTGGAGGAGCGGCAGGGCGCGCATCCGGGATTCGAGCTGGGCCGCGGCGCTGTAGAGGGTATCGACCTCGGGACTCTGGAGGGTGAACTGGTAGAGGCTCTTTGTGAACCGCCCGCCGACCGTGATGGGCGGCGGATTCTGGAGGAAGGAATTGATGCCGGTGATCCCGAAAAGCTTCGGCCGAAGGCTCTCGACGACCGCGTCTGCCTTGAGCGGCCTCTGGCCGCGCGGCTTCAGGCGGATGAACATCCGGCCCGCATTGCTGGCCCCGATGCCGCCGATGGACGAGGCAAAGGACTCGACATTGGGGTCGTCCTGGATGACCTTCGCCACGGCGGCCTGATGCTCCGTCATCGCCTGGAAGGAGATGCCTTGGGCGGCCTCTGTGACGCCCATGAGCAGACCCGAATCCTCGCTCGGGATGAAGCCCTTCGGGATCTTCATGAAGAGGATGACGGTCAGGATAAGAATGACCGCGGAGAAGGCCAGCGTCGCGCGCCGGCGCCTCAACACCCAGGCCAGGGTGACCCGATAGAAGTTGAGCGCGGCCTGGATGGCTTTTTCGGCCGCGATATACAGGGCCCCATGTTTTTCCTGGCCCGGCGCCCGGAGGATGCGGCTGGCCATGGCCGGAGTCAGAGTCAGGGAGACGAACCCGGAAAAAAGGACCGCGGCGGCGATGGTGATGGCGAACTCGTGGAACAGCCGGCCCAGGATCCCGCCCATGAAGAGGATCGGGATGAAGACCGCGGCCAGCGACAGGGTCATCGACACGATCGTGAAGCCGATCTCCTTCGAACCCTTGAGCGTCGCCTCGAAGGCCGGCTCGCCCATCTCCTGGTGGCGGACGATATTCTCCAGCATGACGATGGCGTCGTCAACGAGGAAGCCGATCGACAGAGTGAGCGCCATCAGGGATAGGTTGTCGAGGCTGTAGCCGAGGAGCTGCATCACCGCGAACGTCCCGATGATCGAGAACGGCAAGGCCAGGCTGGGGATGATCGTCGCCCGGACGCTCCTCAGGAAGAAGAAGATGACGAAGACGACGAGGATCAGGGCGATGATGAGCGCGGTCCTGACGTCGTTGACCGAGGCCTGGATGGACTCGGACCGGTCGAAGAGGACCTGGAAGTCGACGGATGCCGGGAGCTGGGAGCGGAAGAGGGGCAGGAGTTTCTTGACGGCACTGGTCACGGCGACCGTGTTCGTCCCCGGCTGGCGCTGGATCGCGAGCATGACCGCCCGCTCGTGCGACTTATCCTTATAAGCCCAGGCCGCGACCTTGTCGTTCTGGACGCTGTCGATGACCCGGCCCAAGTCCTTCAGCCGGATTGGAGATCCGTTCCGGTAGGTCACGACGAGCTCGCGATATTCGGCGGCGTTGTTGAGCTGGCCGTTGGACTGGATCGTGAAGGCCCGGTTGGGGCCGTAGAGCGTCCCCGTCGGCAGGTTCACGTTTCCGGCCTGGACCGCCCTGCTGACCTGGTCGATCCCGATCCCGCGCGAGGCCAGGGCGTCGGGGTCGAGCTGGACCCGGACGGCGTAAGCCTGCGAGCCGTAGACGGCCACCTGGGCGACGCCGGGGACCATCGAGATCCGCTGGGCGATCATCGTCTCGGCGTACTCGTCGATCGTCGCAAGAGGCAGGGCCTCAGACTTGAGGAGCATGAAGAGAATCGGCGTGTTGGCCGGGTTGACCTTCTGGTAATAAGGCGGCATGGGCATGTTCTGGGGAAGATAGCGCGAGGCGAAGGTCATCATTTCCTGGACGTCCTGAGCCGCTGCGTCCAGATTGCGGCTCAGGACGAACTGGAGCGTGATCATGGTCAGGCCGAGCTGGTTGGTCGAGGTCATGGAGTCCAGGCCCTGGATCGTCGAGAACTGCTTCTCGAGAGGTGTCGCGACCGTCGCGGCCATGGTCTCCGGGCTTGCTCCGGGCAGACCGGCGATGACCAGGATGGTCGGGAAATCGACGTTCGGGAGGTCGCTGACAGGGAGGAGCCGGTAGCCCAGGATCCCGAAGATGAGGAGCGCCGACATCAGCAGCGTCGTCATCACGGGACGGCGGACGAAGGTTTCCGAAAAATTCATGACGCCTTCCCTCCTAGCGGCCGGTCCTGATCTCGACCCGCGCCCCGGAAGCGAGGCGGAGCTGCCCGTCCGTCACCACGCGCTCCCCGGGCTTCAGGCCTTCGGCGATGATGGATTCCTCGCCGTAGGCTCGGCCGACCTTGACCGGCCTCATTTCGGCGGTCATGTCGTCCTTCACGACGTAGACGTACTGGCCGGCCTGCCCGGTCTGGACGGCCTGGGACGGGACGACGACCGCGCCCTTTTCCATGGTCAGGGTCAGACGGACATTCAGGAACTGCCCCGGCCAGAGGGCCCCGTCCCGATTGTCGAAGGTCGCCTTGAGCGTGATCGTCCCCGTGGCTTGGTCGATGGCGTTGTCGACGAAAGTCAAGACTCCCGAGACGGGCTGCTGTCCGTTCGCGGCCGGGATGGCGACCGTCTTCAGCGGCTCCCTGGCATTGAACTCCTTGATCCGGGGCAGGTGCTGTTCAGGAACCGAGAACGTGACATAGATGGGTGTCGTCTGGTAGATCACGACGGCCGGGCCCGCGTCGTTGGCCTTGATGATGTTGCCCTGGTTGATCATAAGGCTCCCGGTCCGGCCGTCGATCGGCGACCTGACGGTCGAATAATCGAGCTGCAGGCGGGCATTGGCGACTCCGGCTTCGTCGGCTTTGATCGCGGCGTTGAGAACGTCCCGGTTGGCCACGAGTGCATCGTACTGCTGCTTGGTCACGTAGTCCTTCTGGACGAGGTCCGCGTAGCGGGCGACATCGGCCTGGGCGTTGCGGAGGAGAGCCCGGTCCTTCTCGAGCAGGGATTCGGCCTGTTTCAAGGCGATTTCGAAGGGCCGCGGATCGATCGTGAGCAGCCTGTCCCCTTTCCTGACCGGCTGGCCTTCCTTGAAATAAACGCCCGTGACCTCTCCCCCGACTTGGGCCTTCACGGAGACCGTCGATATGGCCTCGACCCGGCCGACGGAACCGATCTCGAGCGGTATGTCTTTTTGGAGAACCTGGGCCACGGAGACGGGACTCCCGGAAAAGGCCCTTCCGGACGTTTTGCTCCCGGAGGACGAGCAGGCCCCGGCCCAAAGGACCGCCACGACCGCCGCCGCCGTCGATGCCAATCTGATGAACTTGTCAAGGGGAGTCTTCATGACCTGTGATCTCCTTTCTCGGGACTCGACGGGAGGCCGGGTTTGGCCGGCGCCGCGGGGGGTTCCAGGGCTCCGGTATCATGCGTGAACTGGACCAGGGCCAGGAACCAGTCGGACTTGGCCTGGACGAGCTGGACCCGGCCGTTTTCGAGGACGGTCTCGGCGGCCAGCAGGTCGAGGATGCTGCCGACGCCCTCCTTGTAGCGGCCGAAAGCGACATCATAGGAAGCTCCGGCGCTTTCGAGGAGGTCCCGGGCGGTCCGGATCTTTTGCTCCGACGTCTTGAGGCCGTAGTAGCTCGTCCAGACCTGGAGCTCGATTCCCCGGCCGAGCTCGGTCATCTGGTCCCGGGCCGTTTCGGCCTGGGCCTTGGCCGCCAGGACCTGGTATTCCTGGAGGCCGAACAGAAAAGGCAGGTTGACCGAAACGGAGATCGCGTAGAAGGGGTTCGAGACCGGGTTGCCCTGGTAATAGATGCGGCCGATGTTGCCGCTCAGCGAGAAGGCGGGGAAAAACGTCGACCGGGCTTTCCGGATGCCGGCCTCGGCCTCGAGGACGAGCGCCCGGGAGGCCGCCATGTCGGGGCGCTTGGCCTCGGCGTCCTTGATGCAGAGATCCACCTGCTTGGCGACCGTGTCGAACGGGATACTCTCGGGAAGCCCTTCAAAAACCTCGAAGCCGGACGCAGCCGGGAGCCCCATCGAGCTGGCCAGGGCCCCGTGGAGCGTCTGGATGAGCCCGCGCGTCGTCACGATCTGGAGGTCGATCGTCGAGAGGGCGGTCTTGGCCTGGAGGACGTCCGCGATGGTCGCGACCCCGGCCTTGTGGCGAGCGTCCGCGGCATCGTAGTTGGCCTGGGCCCCCTTGCGGTTCGTTTCCTGGGCTTCGAGAAGGGCTTTGGCGGAAAGGTACTGATAATAGACGCTCTCGATCTGGAGGATGACGTTTTGGAAGACGGCGTTCTGGGTCCAGTTGGCCGCTTCCAGGGCCCGTCGCGCCGACTGGACGTCGGCCTCACGTCCCCCGAAATCGTAAAGCAGGAGGTTCAAGCTGGCCGTGGGAGTCAATGTCGTCAGGTCGACGATGAACCGGCCGCCGAGGTAGGCCATCTTCTGCTTGACGGCAGGGAGAGTCGCGTTGATCTGGGGAAGGTATTCGCCCAAGGAAATGCTTACGGCCGCCGAGGCCGCGCGCGCGGCGTCCCAGGCCGCCCGCGTCTGAGGATTATTCGACAGGCCCACGTCGACGATATCGCTCAGCGTCCAGGCCCTCCCGGCGGATTGAAGATCGCCGGGAATCTGAGGCGAAGGAAGGGGCGCCGGAGGCCTGACTTCCTTGGCCGGCGGCAACCAGGGATGCGAGGGCGAATCCGCGGTCCTCTTGGTGATGCCGTCCATCGTCGCGCACGCGACCAGCATCGCCAGGGCCAGGGCTGCGGTTGCCGGCCTCGCGAAGAGGCCGAAACGGAAATGCGGGCGGGACGTGATCGGCCGGGTCCTGAATTTAACTTCTGCGGGCATTCTGAACCTCCCAGTCAGAGGAGCCGAGCGGGACTTCGGCATCCCGTTTGTTCGTTGACCTCCTCCTCGGTCGCCGGATATGGATATCCATAATCGGTCCATTATCGCAGTTTAGCGGGGACAATTCAATTCCCCGATGACGGAAAACGCGGCCCGATGGCCCTATTTCTCGGCGACCTTGGCCAGGGCGGCCTTGACCCTTTCCTTCGTCATCGGGAGCTGATACAGCCGGGCGCCCGTCGCGTCGAACACGGCGTTGGCCAGGACCGCACCCATGTTGATGATGGCCGGCTCGCCGCCTCCCGAAGGCGGGAGCGCGTTGTTTTCGACGAGGACCGTTTCGATCCTCGGAAGCCACGAAAAGCGCGGGATCTCGTAGGTGTCGTAGTTGAGGTCCAAGACTTCGCCGGCCTTGAAGTGGACCTCCTCCGCCAGGGCGTATCCCAGCCCCATGGTGACGCAGCCCTCGATCTGGATGCTCGCGCCTTCGGGATTGACGCACTGGCCCATGTCCTGGGAACAGACGACGCGCTTGACCCTGATCCCGCCGGTCTTCTTATCAACAACGACTTCGGCGACGGCCGCGACGTAGGTCCCGTTGTAGTCCGCGCAGGAGAGGCCGAGGCCGCGCCCGCTCGGCGCGGCCGCCGGCTTCCAGCCGGACCTGTCCGCGGCCGCCGTAATGACGCGCCTCATCCGCTCGTTGGCCAGATTCTTCAGCCGGAACTCGAGCGGGTCCATCTTCGCTCGCGCCGCCATGATGTCGATCTGGGATTCGCGGGCGAAAACGTTGGTGTTCGAGCCGGGCGCCCGCCAGGCCCCGACCGCGAACGGATGGGCGCTGGGCGCTCCTGCTCCTCCCCCGCCGCCCCAGTCCCCGGCCGAAACCGTCCGGTGGTGGGGGATGTCGTAGAAATGGGACGAGCTCCGCTCGCCAGCGAAATAGACGGCGTAGTCCCAGAGGACGATCTTCCCCGCCGCGTCCATCCCGGACTTGATCTTCACGACCGCGGCCGGCCGGAACGTGTCCCAGAAGAACTCGTCGGCCCGGCTCCAGGTGACCTGGACGGGCTTTCCCGTGAGCTTGGCCAGCTTGGCGGCCTGGACGATCTGCCGGTGGGCCGTTTTCCCCCCGAAGCCGCCGCCGACAAAGGGCGAGATGACATGGACGTTCCCGGGAGGCAGGCCCAGCGTCTGGGCAACCTCGTCCCGGACCCGGAAAGGCGCCTGGCTCGAGGGCCAGACCGTGACCTTGTCCCCTTCGATCTTGACCAAGGCGGTATGCGTCTCGATGGCCGAGTGAGCGACATAACTGTTCAGGTACGTCTCGTCGAAGACGGCGGCCGAGAGGGCCTCGCCTTGCTTGAGGTCCCCGCCCTCGGCGACGGCCTTGGGTTCCGAGGCGACGCCGAGCAGGTGCTCAAAGATATTCTTGTCATCGAGCTTCGAGTCGGAAGGTTCGTATTCCGCTTTGATCCCGGCCAGCGCCTTTTCGGCGACATCCGGGAATTCATGAAGGGCGGCGACGAGGTCGTCGTCATGGGCAACCGTAACTCCGGCGATCTTCCCGGCTTCGGAGGCGTCGAAAGTCTTGAGCTTGGCGCCGTGGGCGGGCGGCCGCAAGACCTTCGCGTAGAGCATGCCGGGCACCCGGATGTCGCCGGCGTACTTGGCCTTTCCCGTGACCTTCTCGCGGGCGTCGCGATGGAGGACGGGCTTGCCCATGACCGCCCATTCGGAAACGGGCTTCGGTGAAGGTTTCGGCGTGATGTGCCGTTCGATTTTCTTTCCGGCGGCGAGTTCGCCGTAGGTCACCTTATTTTTGGCGTTCGTCCTCTCGAAGACAACCCCGTCCTTGACCGAGAGCTTGCCGGCTGGGACCTTGAGCTTTTCCGAGGCCAGCTCGAGGAGCACGGCCCTGGCTTCGGCCGCGGCGGCCCTCAAGGCCGGGCCGAAGAAGCGCGTCGTCATCGAGCCGAACGTCCCCATGTCATACGGACAAAGGTCCGTGTCGCCCATGACCATGTCCACGGAGGCCAGCGGGACGTCCAGCTCATCGGCGACCATCTGGGGCAGCGAGGTGATCGCACCCTGGCCCATTTCGATCTTGCCGGTGAAGCTCGTCACCCGGCCGTCCGGGCTGATCAGGAGGTAAGCGTTGATATCTTCGGGATAGGTCGGCCCGCCGGCCCTCCGCTGGGCCCCTTCCTGAAGGAGGGACGCTTCGCCGAGCGTGACGCAGACGAGGATCCCTCCGCCCGTGAGTTTGAGGAAGCGCCGCCGGCTCAGGGCGTGGCTCGGGACGTTCTCAACCGGATATTCGTCGAGCTCATCTTTTTTCATGGCTTCCGGCTCCTTCCATGGCGGCGGCCGCTTCCTGAACGGCCATGACGATGCGCTGGTGGGCGCCGCACCGGCAGAGGCTGCCCTCGAGAGCATCGAGGATGTCCTTTTCCGCCGGCCGCGGCTTCGACTGCAGCAGGGAGTAGGCCGTGAGGATTATGCCCGGCGTGCAGTAGCCGCACTGAAGGGCGTCGTGTTTCATGAAGGCTTCCTGCAAGGGATGAAGGCGGCCGTTTTTCTCCAGTCCCTCGATCGTCAGGACCTTCTTTCCTTCGATAGTCTTGAGCGGCGTCTGGCAAGAGCGGACAGCCTCGCCGTCGACGACGACCGTGCAGGCCCCGCAGAAGCCCTCCCCGCAGCCGAATTTCGTCCCCGTGAGGCCGAGGTCCGTCCGGAGGACCCAGAGGAGCATCCTCTCCGGGTCGGCGGAAAGGCTCACGGGCTTGCCGTTCAGAGTGAATCGGATGGTTCGGTCCATGGATCTCCTCTTCAGCTCAATGAGATGATGTCCTAAACCCTGAATAAAAAGTTATCACTATCCCGGCGGGATGTCAAAGACCGTTGCGAAGTTAGGTTGCGGGGTGGAGGCGCCTGTGAAGCCAGACGCGCATGGCCTTCATCCGCTCGACCTGGTAAGCCGGGGCCCTCCGCCGGCAGGCCGCCCTCTCCGCGCTCCCTTCGGGCGCCCCCCACCTCGTCTCGATGCAGTCGTTCGGGTTGTAGCCCATTTCGAGGGCCTCTTGCCGCTCGAAAACATCTCCGAGTGTCAGCGCTTGCGGCTTGCCGTCCGACCGAATGTAGGTGATGGTGAGCTCCGCGGCCCACTTCTTCTCAAAAGCCAGCATCTCGTCTCTCACCGCCTCGGGCGCCTTTTTCTCCGGGATTCCGAATGCCTTCGGGTTCTTCGCCACCTTGTCCGGGAATTCAAGGATCGTATCGATGCCGATAAGCAGACGCAGGTCCCTGTTGGGCGTCGAGAAATCCTCCCATTGCCCCGTGGTCTGGAAAACGGCCGAGCCGCCTGCCGGCATCGGGATGACCGCCCCCGGATGGGTCTTCATATAGTTTTCGCCGACGGCCACGGATTCGACCCTGACGATCAGCTGCTCATGGAAAGCCCGGAACATGTCCCGGAAAGCGCTCTCGGCATCGAGGGGGTCCGGGTTGATGAGCTTTTCCATGGCCGCGTAGAACGCCCCGGCGGACATCTTCTCCTGCTCCAGGGAGTAATTTCCGTAATCGGGGCCCCTCTTGATCTCCTCGTTCGTCAGAAGCCGAGGCCGCCCGCCCTCGAGGACAATCGGCCTGAAGGCCTTGAACCCGGGCTCGCCGACCACCTCCCGCGTGTTGAAGAGGAAATTCCCCTCCCAGAAGCGCTTGATGCCGATCGTGCCGTCGGGCTGGGCGTCGACCGCCAGGAGCAATCCCGGGCTCTTTCCCGTCTGCGGCACCCAGCGGACGATCGTCAGTGTATGCCCATAGGGGTCGGCGAACACGGCGCCCGGCCTTAAGTCTTTTCGCGCCAAAGGCAGGGGGTAATAGTCGGACTGGTCGCTCTTGAATTCCATCCGTCCGTTGCCGGCGTGGACGGTGTTCTTGACGACGGGGAGCATGCGGGCGAAGGCTTGCGCCGGGTTCCCTCCTCCGCCGCCCAGGGAATCGTTGGTCCACCAGCGTAGGCCCCGGGGCATCGCAGCCAGAGTCCCCCAACTGCACTCGTAGAAACCGAACGGCAGCCCCATTTTCCAGGCGAAATAGGCCCGGAGGTAAAACGGATTGTCGGCGCAGTCCGGCGTCATCTCGACCCGGTTCCGTCCGCCCGGGTCGTCTTCGCCGAGCCCGAGGTGGTCGAAGAGGAGGTTCCTTTCCGGGTCGTCCACGGCCTCGTGAAGGGACGGCCACGAGGAGCGCTCGTCGGTGCCCAAGAACAGAGCTTCGAGCCAGGCCGAGTAGAGGTTTTCCTCTAGCCTCGTCCAGCCCCTCTCGTTATCCCAGACGCCCCGCGTCTTTTTCGTCCGGAGTTCAGAGGACGGGACGTCGAGCGCGGCGCTCCCGGCGTTGCGGCCGTCTTTCGTCACCGCGACCGTGTAACGGCCCTGCGGACCGACCCGGAATTCCGCCGCCTGCCAGAACGGCGGCCCCCCTCCCCTTCTGGCTTTCAATTGAAGAAGAGGTCCGGCCGGCCCGATAACCGAAATCCGAAGCTCCCGGAAAGCCGTCTCGAAGGAGGCCAGGACTCGCAGCGTATCCCCTGGCTTCAGGGATTTCGGTGACAGGAGAAGGCCGGGAGGTTGAGGGATATCAGCGGCTGCCGCGCCCGCGCCGGTTCCCCATGCCGCCGCCGACAGGAGCACGAAAAAGCAGGCCGATAGGGAGAGTGACGCCGCCCGGAACCGGAGGGACCTTATCGACGCCGGAGAATGGACCGTCGGTTTCCCGCCTTAGAAATAGTACCGGAAGCCGACGCCGCCGCCGATGGCGCCCTGGGTTTTGGGCGTCAGGTCGAGCATCGGGGCGATCTCGACAAAGAGCTCGATCGGAACCCGCTGGAACTCGTAGGAGATGCCGATCGGAACGCGGAAGCTCAGCCGGGCGTCGCCATTGTTATCCTTCGTCTTGAGGCGCGCGCCGAACCCGTAGTAGAGGGCCATCCGGCCCTGTTGGACGCGGAAGACGTCGAAGCTGTGAAAGAGGATGTCCCCGTGGATCTGGAAGGACGAACCGTCGGCGAACGACCAGGCCGCGGCCGCGTCGAAGGCAATCGTCCTCCCCGTCCAGTACTTTAAGCTCACCCCGGTGGGCTCGCCGAAGATGATCCCGATCCCGAGCGGGCCTCCTGTTCGGCCCGTCTGCGCCTGCGATATTCCGGCGACGGCCGCGAGCAGAATGATGATCAGTGCGGTTTTTTTCATATCGATGACTCCTTTACGAATATTCAGATGGTCAGGTCGGCGTTCATGACGTTAGTAGAAAAATACCAGAAAATGGGGAAAAACTCAAGCCCACCCCAGGTCTCCAATTACGTTAATTACGGTGGCAATTACGGTGACACACAACTAAATACACTAAATAGGCGATTGTCCTATTTCGGTAATTAGTTGTGTGTCACCAAAATACTGGTACAATAGTCGTCCAAACATGACGCTTTTCGACCGCTTCAGGACCCACGCCCGCCGCCGGGAAGCTTTCGCTTTTCTCCGTTACATCGGCCCCGGGCTCCTTGTCACCGTGGGGTTCATCGACCCGGGCAACTGGGCCGCGAACATCGCGGCGGGCGCTCTCCACGGCTACGCCCTCCTATGGGTGATCACTCTCGGGACCCTCATGCTCGTCCTCCTCCAGCACAACGTGGCCCACCTGGGGATTGCCACCGGGCTTTGCCTGTCGGAGGCGACGACCCGGTACGTCCGTCCCGTCCCGGCCCGGCTCATCCTCGGGAGCGCCGTCCTGGCCTCAGTCTCCACGGCCCTGGCCGAGGTCCTGGGCGCGGCCATCGGCCTCCGCATGCTCTTCCCCCGCCTCCCCCTCCAGGCCGGGGCCGTCCTGGTCACGGCGTTCGTCCTGGTCATGCTTTTCACCAATTCCTACCCGAAGCTCGAGAAGTGGATCATCGCCTTCGTCTCGCTCATCGGACTGGCGTTTCTCTACGAGCTCGTTCTCGTCCACGTCCCCTGGGGAAAGGTGGCCGTCTCCTGGGTCCGTCCGGAATTCCCGCCCGGCTCCATGCTCATCATCATGAGCGTCCTCGGGGCCGTGGTCATGCCGCACAACCTGTTCCTCCACTCGGAGATCATCCAGAGCCGGCAGTGGAACCTCAAGGACGAAAAGGTCATCCGGCGGCAGCTCAAGTTCGAGTTCACCGACACGCTCTTTTCCATGGGCGTCGGCTGGGCCATCAACAGCGCCATGGTCATCATCGTGGCCGCGACCTTCTTCGGGAAGACGGCGGTCACGGAGATCGAGCAGGCCCACGACATGCTCGGGCCCCTCCTCGGCGGGACCGCGGCCCTGGTCTTCGCCGTCGCCCTGATCCTCGCGGGCCTCTCCTCCTCGATGACGGCGGGCATGGCCGGGAGCACCGTCTTCGCCGCCATCTTCGGCGAGACCTACGACATCAAGGACTTCCACTCGACGATCGGCGCCGGCCTGACCCTGGTTGCGGCGACGGTCGGGGTCTTCCTCATCGGCGACCCCTTCAAGGCCCTCCTCCTGTCCCAGATGCTCCTCAGCATCCAGCTCCCGATCACGATCATCACCCAGATCCGCCTGACATCGTCCTCCGCCGTCATGGGGAAATACGCGAACCCTCCCCTTCTCAGGGTCGTCCTCTGGGTGGTGGCGGCGGTCGTCATCGCCCTGAACCTGATGCTTTTCCGGAGCCTTATTCTTTCTCTAATCTGACGTTCCGGGCCCGAATCCGGCTTGACTGGGCCAGGTTCCCGCGGTAATATTTGAAGGGGGTTAAAGGGAAATCCGTCAACCATTCCATTCCATGTGGGGGGTGCGGCATGGAAAACCACGGCGTCAGCGCAAATCGAAGTCAGGAGAATCAGAGCGCAGTCCCGGCCAGGGAGCCGAAGGTCCGGGATGTCCGGAAGGCCTTTCTCTCCGCCGGGCTGAGGGCCACCGCCTGGGCGGCCCCGGGGCTGGCCAGGCTCGGGTTCGTCCGAAATGCCCTGGTCCGGTCAATGGAGAACAATCTCCGCCGGTCGAGCCTCCGCACGGCCGAAAGGGGCACGAGGCCGGCCCGAATCATCGAGGACAGGATGGAGATAAGCCTGGCCATCTTCAAGACCATCGAGAGGGCCCTAGCCGGGAACAGGCTCAGCAAGGCCTCGATCCGGGGGGTCATCAAGAACCTGGCCCACGACGTCATCCTCAAAAAGGGAGAACCAACGGCCCGGGCCGCGTTCATCGAAGCCCATGGGGTCCGGCCGCCGGAGATCCTCCTCATCAGCCCGACGAAGTTCTGCAACCTCAACTGCAAAGGGTGCTACGCGGATTCGACGGCCGTCAACGAGAAGCTGAGCTGGCCCGTCCTGGACCGCCTCGTCAACGAGGTCCGGACCCTCTGGGGCGGCAGGTTCGTCGTCTTCAGCGGGGGCGAGCCGCTGGCCTACAGGGACGACGGGCACGGCGTCATGGACCTCGCGGAGAGCCACCCCGATGTCTTCTTCATGATGTATACGAACGGGACGCTCATCGACGAAGGAACCGCCCGCCGCATGGCCGGGATGGGCAACCTCATGCCGGCCATCTCCATCGAGGGCCTGAAAGAGAGGACGGACGCCCGCCGCGGGGACGGGGTCTTCGACCGGATCGTCGCGGCCATGGAACGCCTCCGCCGGGAGAAGGTCCTCTTCGGCCTGTCCATCACCGCAACGAGGGAGAACGCCGAGGAGATCCTCTCGGACCGGGTCATCGACTTCTACTTCCATGAGATGGGCGCCCACTTCGCCTGGGTGTTCCAATACATGCCCATCGGGAGGGCCATCACCCTGGACCTCCTGCCCACGCCCGAGCAGCGTCTCTGGATGTGGAAGCGCTCGTGGGAGCTCATCCGGGAACGGCGGCTCTACATCTCCGACTTCTGGAACGGCGGGACGGCGGCCCAGGGCTGCATCGCCGCCGGACGGGCCGGCGGTTACATGGCCGTCTGCTGGAACGGGGACGTCGTCCCCTGTGTCTTCATGCCTTATTCCCCGGTCAACGTCAACGCGGCCTACGCCGACGGAAAGACGCTCAACGACGTCTGGGACGACCCGTTCTTCCGCAAGGTCCGGGAGTGGCAGATCGCCTACGGCTACGACAAAAAATACGAAGATAGCAAGAAGATCAGGAATTGGATGATGCCCTGTCCCATCCGCGACCACTACGAAGAGTTCCACCCCATGCTCTTGAAGTACCGACCCAAACCCCTTGACGAGAACGCCGGCGCGGCCATGGACGATCCGGATTACCGCAGGGGGATAATCGAGTACAACCGGGCCGTGGCCGACCTTCTTGACCCGATATGGCAAAGAGAGTATATGAACCCGGACCACAAGATTTCTCCCAAGGAGCCGGGATGAAGCTATCGACGAGCTGGGGGCGGGACCGGGACGCGCGCCCGCGGCCGGGCGTGGCGGGGCTCGCCCTCGCCGCGACCCTCGTCCTTCAAGCTGCGTCTCCGGCACTCCAGCAGGCGCCGCGGGCCGCTCCGCCGGCGGTCCAGGCCGTCAAGGAGCAGACCGGCAGCTACGGCATCAGCGCCCATCTCTTCATCATCGGGAATCTGGGCGAGGCCGGGTCCATGACGATCGAGTCGGCCCTCCGGCCGGACGGCAGGCGGCTGGAGAAGTTGCTGCGCATGTCGGGCGCCTCGAACGAGGCCCAGATCAGGAGGAACAGGGATTTTCGCGGCGATTTCAGCCTGCTCAAGGTCTTTCCCCTCAGGCCCGATGGGTCCGTCGATAAAGAGGCCGTCGCGGAGTGGCGGGGCTTCGAAAGCTCCTCGTCAGGGTTCCTGAAACTCAACAAGAAATACCAGGCGGAAAAGATCGCGTTCTTCCGGGACCACGCCGTCTCGGCCCGGGAGAACGGGACGGAAAAGCGGGTCGAAGGCAGCTACGGCTCCATCCTCTCGCCGCTCGAATACATGACGGACCATGACCTCAAGGTCGGCCAGGTCTTCGAAACGCCCTTCCTCCTAAACGGCATCCCGCGCGTCTTCCGGTGCGAGGTCACCGACCTCGACACTCTCTCCGAATACCGGACCCGGGCCTATCGCGTCGATATCTGGGCCGTCGAAAAGACGACGGGCGCCGACAAGGCGCCCAAGGACGTCTGGAGGAAGAAGGGCAATGTCCGCGTCTGGTTCTGCAAGGACGGGCCTTACCGGAACGAGATGCTGCGGATGAAGATCAAGTTCCGCTGGTATCTCTGGCTCTATTTCGACCTCAAAAGGTAAAAAAAGGGACAGCCCCGTCCGGAAGGGATTGTCCCCCTTGTTCTCTTTCACTATTTCGTATCGGCGGCGGGCTTCAACCTTTTAAGCGCACTTGCTCCAGCCGCAGTTCGTGCAGACCGGACACTTCTCGTCGGGGAGCAGGGCCCCGCAGATCTTGCAACGGACCGTGTAGAAGTCCTTGGCGTTTTGCCGGACCTCGCCGAAGTGCTTCTCCAGGACCTTGGCGATCGCGTCCGGGATGGACTGGATGAGCCCGCCCTCGGTGAAGATGGGCTCGGAGCCGCCGATCCCCTTCAGCTGCTGGATGACCTCCTCGGCCTCGACCCCGCTCCGGAGGGCGAGCGAGATGAGCCGGCCCAGGGCCTCGGCGTCGGCCATGGTCGAGTAGCCGCTCTTGCCGATCGAGGCGAACACTTCGAACGGCTTCTGGTTCTGGAAGGAGATGGTCACGTAGAGGTTCCCGAAGCCCGTCTTGATCTTGTCGGTAATGGACGGCAGCGAGGTCGGCCGGCCCTGCGGGTGCACGATCTCGGTCCCGTTCTTGTAGAGAACCTGGCTTTCCCGGCAGCCGTCGCGGTAGATCGTGATGCCCTTGGTCCCCAGGTCCCAGGCCAGCCGGAAGGCCTTCTCGACGTCCTCGACCGCCGCCTCGTGGGGGAAGTTGATGGTCTTGGAGACGGAGTTGTCGACATGCTTCTGGAAGGCCGCCTGCATCCGGACGTGCCACGCGGGTGAGACCTCATGGGCCGTCACGAAATATTCGGGTAGCGGCTTGTCCGGGTTCTTGGCCTTCCATTCGCCGTAGATCGGGTGGACGTCCTTGAGCTCGGAATCGAGGATCTTCGACACCACCTCGAAGGCGAAGACCGGCTCGATCGACGACGAGCAGCCGGCGATGCGGGAGATCGTCCCCGTGGGCGCGATGGTGAAGACCGTCGCGTTCCTCATCTTCGAGCCCTTGTAGACCGACCGGCCGATATTCGGGAAGCTCCCCCGCTCCCCGGCCAGCTCGCGCGACGCGGCCACGGCCTCCTTGCGCAGGAAAGCGGCGACTTTCTCGGCTAGGGTCAGGGCCTTCGGCGTGTCGTATTTGACCTTCATCAGGAGGAGGAGGTCGGCCCAACCCATGACGCCGAGCCCGATCCGGCGGTTGCCGCGCGTCATCTGCTCGATCTGGGGCAGCGGGTAGCGGTTGACCTCGATGACGTTGTCGAGGAAGCGGACGCCGAGCCGGATCGTCCGGGCGAACCTCTCCCAATCGAACAGGCCCTTCTTGCGGGGGTCGTAGAAGTTGACGAGGTTGACGGACCCGAGGTTGCAGGACTCGTAGTCGTGAAGGGGCTGTTCGCCGCAGGGGTTCGTGGCATGGATGGGGCCGAGGCCCGCCGTCGGGTTGCCCCGGTTGACGCGGTCGATGAAGATCAGGCCGGGATCGCCCACGGCCCAGGCGGACTCGACGATGAGCTGAAAGACCTTCCGGGCGTCCTTCTGCCCCGCGGACTTTCCCGTGTGCGGGTCGACGAGGTCGTAGGGGCGGCCCGCCTTGACGGCGTCCATGAAGTCGTCCGTGGCGGCGACCGAGATATTGAAGTTCATGACGCTCTTGCCGTCGAGCTTCATCTGGACGAACTCCTCGATGTCGGGGTGGTCGACCCGGAGGATGCCCATGTTGGCGCCGCGCCGGGTCCCCCCCTGCTTGACGGCCTCGGTCGCGGCGTCGATGACGCGGAGGAACGACACCGGGCCGGAGGCGACGCCCTGGGTCTTGCGGACGAAGCTCCCCCGGGGCCGGAGCCGGCTGAAATCGAAGCCCGTGCCGCCGCCCTCCTTGTGGACGAGGGCCGCGTTCTTGACGGTCTCGAAGATCGAGTCGAGCGAATCCTCGATGGGCAGGACGAAGCAGGCGCTCAGGCACATGCCCCGGCCGGCGCCAGTCAGGGTCGGGCTGTTCGGCAGGAAGTCGCGGCCGGCCATGATCCGGAGGAACTCCTCGGCGTATTTTTTCCGGTCGGCTCTGGACTTTTCGGCCGAGGCGATGTGGACGGCGACGCGCCGGAAAAGGTCGGCGGGGGTCTTGTCGATGAGCTCGCCCTTCTCGTTCTTGAGGAAGTAGCGGGCCTTGAGGATCTTCAGGGCGTTTTCCGAGAATCCGGCGGTTTCGGTCATTGTGTCCTCTCTGTTGGATCGATCAAGTGGGGGATAAAATTATAATCCCGCGGCGGCGTTTTTTCAAGAATTGAAGGTTAATTACGGTGACACACAACTAAATACACTAAATAGGGGTTCGGGGTTATTTCGGTAATGAGTTGTGTGTCACCAAATTAAAAATTAACGCGCGCGGCGCCGAGCGAGAGTCTTGACGACGGCGGGCCGCAGGCGGAAGATGGATGCGGCAATGAATATCGTCGCTGGCCCGCATCCAATCTCGCCTCGGGCGAGTTTAAAGGAGAGGAAGGGAGAAAAGCCGTGCGAAAAACCACCTACGCTCTTTTTGCCGTCGTCCTGGCCCTGGGGCTTGCCGCCTGCGGCGGCGGTATGATCACCTACGTGACCGACAGCCGGCCCGTCGAACGCGAGATCGCTGTCGACGGCAAGTCCGATGATTGGGTCGGGGCCCTGAGCGCCATCAGCGAGGCGAAGGCGGAAGAGGGATTCCTCAACGACCAGGGCGTCCTCTACATCTGCCTGATCACGGAGGACGAGTCTCTCCGCCATCAGATCGCGCGGGGGGGCCTGACGGTCTGGTTTGACCCCAAGGGCGGGGACCAGAAGGTCCTGGGCATCAAATATCCCCTGGGGATGCCCCGCCGGGAGCGCCCGTCGGCGGAGAAAGAGGAAGGCGGCCAGCCCGCCCAAGAACCTGCCGAAGCCGATACGTCCAGTCTCGAGATCCTGAGGCCGGGGGGCGGCGCGCCGCAGAAGCTGGCCATCTCCGATGCCAAAGGTCTCGAAATCGCCTCGTCCTCAGGCGGGGAGCTTTTCGTCTATGAGCTGAAGATCCCGCTCCAATCGACGGCCGAGAATCCCATCGCCCTCGGGGCGGCGCCCGGGACGAAGGTCGGAGTGGGGTTTGAAGTGCCTAAAAGCGAGGGAGGGCGCGGGTCCGGCCGGCCTCCGGGCGGCATGGGCGGACGCGGAGGAGGCATGGGCGGAGGGATGGGCGGTGGCGGCGGAATGTTCGGCGGCGGCGGTCGAGGACACAGGGGAGGAGGCATGGGCGACCGCGGGATGGAACAATCGGCTGGGCCCAAAGGCCTGAAGGTCTGGACGTACGTCAAATTGTCCGCGGGCAAGAGCCTGGCACCTGCGAGACCCGTCATTAATTGACCGGGCTCTTCGCGGGGCGAGCTTCTCTCGCATCCCTAGGCCCGGCCGCGTCTGATCTGGTACAATAGCCACTCATGCCCCGCGACAGGAACAGCCGCGCGGGCCAAGGTCAAGGAGCAGGAACGATGACAGAACCCGTAACCCCCGCAAAGCTGGATGAACCCGGCATCGACCCCGAAGCCTGGGTGGCGCCCGGCGCTGTCGTCGTCGGGAAAATCACCGTCCGCCGCGGGGCCAGCGTCTGGTACGGCTGCGTCCTCCGGTCGGACATCGCGGGGACGGAGATCGTCGTGGGCGAAGATTCCAACGTCCAGGATGGCACGGTCATCCACGTGGACGAGAACATGTCCTGCCGGATCGGGGCCCGGGTGTCGGTCGGCCACCGGGCCGTGCTCCATGGGGCGACGATCGAGGACGATTGCCTGATCGGCATGGGCGCGGTCGTCCTCTCCGGCGCGAAAATCGGCAAGGGCTCCGTAATCGCCGCCGGGGCCGTGGTCCTGGAGGGGGTCGAGATCCCTGCGGGAGTCGTCGCGGCGGGCATCCCGGCCAAGGTCAGGCGCGAGGTCACGGCCGCCGACCGGGCCCGGATGGAGAACGGCTGGAAGGTCTACACCCGGCTCCGCGAGCTCTACCGGCTATCAGGATCGAAATGAGTCCAAAGTCTCCGGTGTACGGAGCGGTGATCTTCGATCTCGACGGGACGCTCCTCGACACGATCGACGACATCGCTGTCGCCATGAACCGCGTCCTCGAGAGCCGGGGTCTCGGGTCCTACGCGATCGAGGCCTACAAGACGCTCGTCGGGGACGGGGCCGAGGAGTTGGTCCGCCGAGTCCTCTCCTCTCGCCCTCTCGCGGACGAGGAGATCGCCGGCATCCTCCGGGACTACCGCCGCGAATATGACCTCTGCTGGAGGGCCCACAGCCGGCCGTACCCGGGAGTCCCCGAGCTCCTCGAAGAGCTGGCCCGCAAGGGTATCAAAACGGCCGTCCTCTCGAACAAATCCCATCCGTTCACGAAGACAATGACGAGTGAGCTTTTGGCTCCTCACCGGTTCGACGTCGTCCGCGGGGCGATGCCCGGGGTCCCGCTCAAGCCGGACCCGCGGCCGGCCCTGATGATCGCCTCGGAGATGGGCCTCCCTCCCGCCTCGGTCGTCTTCCTGGGCGACACGAACGTGGACATGCTGACGGCCGTGGCCGCCGGGATGCTCCCGGTCGGGGCGCTGTGGGGGTTCCGGAGCGCGGCCGAGCTCGAGGCGAATGGCGCCGCGGCCCTCGTCGCCTCCCCTCTCGACCTCCTCGGCTATTTCCCCGCCGGCTGATCCTCTTCATACTCCTCCCGGCCGGCCATCCGCCTTCCACGCCGGTCAAATAAGCCTTCCCGTCCCCCCCTCACCCCCTCCGCCCCGAGGGTGCTTTTCGGGGTGACAAGGGGTGAATCAAAATCACCCTCCGTTTCACCCGGACGGGCTATTGGCCCCGTGCCGGCCGGGCCTATTATGGGGGCTGAGAACCAATGCGCAGGACCATGAATCCGAGGGATAGCCGTGATGACTGACAAGCGCAAAGAGCGGAGGATCCGGGAGGAGAACCGGGTCATCATCGAGGTCCCCGGCAAGTGGGGCCCGGAGGGCGGGCCCGAGATCAACGCCTTGACCCAGGACATCTCCCTGGGCGGCGCCAGGATCCTGATGATGGACGAGTTCTTCCCCGTCGGCTCCTTCCTCAAGATGACCCTGTACCTTTCGAGGTCCAGGCAGATTGTCAAGGTCCACGCCAAGGTCCGCTGGGCCCGGACGATCGAGAACAGTTTCTACGAGATGGGCGTTGAATTCGAGCACGGCATCCCGGCCAGCGTCATGGCCCTCATCAACCATCTTTACAGGAAGGAGCAAAATGTCCCTGCCACGATCCAGGCCAAGTAGACGGCCGGCGCGTCCGGAGGTTCGCCGGGGCGGTCAGCCCGCCTCATCGCTCGGGATGAGAGGGCGGGCCGAAATATCCTTTGGCCAATCGTCCGGAAAGGTGATTGTCATGGCGGGGGGCGCATGTCACACTGCCCGCGGAAGATACGGATATGGTCCGATCGAAAGAAAACGAACGAAAGGCCTGGCCCCCGGGGCCAAGGCATAGGAGGGTCCCATGTTAGAGCAATTCGAAACCCAAAAAGAGCTGGCCTCGGTCTTCGACGGCATCGAGGGCCAACTGGATAAGTCCCTGGCGACCCAGAAGGACGCCATCGAGAAAAGCCTGGTCGAGACGCTCAACCGGGAAAAAGAGGAAGCCCAGAAGAAGGTCGAGGCCGTGGAGCAGGAATTCGCGGATGGCAAGCGTATCCTCGAGAAGCATAAGGCCGCCCTGGCCGAGCTCAAGGCGGCCAAGGAGCAGATCCAGAGCCAGATCAAGGGGCACCTGGACCGGGCCCTGAGCTGCCGGCAGATGATGGAGAAGATGTCGAGCCAGGCCTATGAGGAGTTCGAGAAGATCACCCATCTTGGGATGGAGCTCGATGGGATCCGGCACCGGGCCGAGGAAGAGACCGACCGCCTCCAGAAGCACCTCGACGAGAAATACGGCATCAAGGCCCAGTTCCAAGCGGCGTTCGAGCCCGGCGAGACGGCGGCCGACCTGAGGCAGGAGATGCTGAAGATGAAGAAGGTCCGGGACCTCCTCGAGGCCGGGAAGGAGCCCGCGACATCCGTGACATCGGAGACGCCCGGCGTAGAAACCCAGCCGGAGCCCCAGGCCGACGCCCGGGCTGCCGAGACTTCGGCGCTGGCCGATTTCTATGCCCAGGAGCCGTCGACCCCGGACGTCGAGACGTCAGCCGCAGAAGCGGAACCAGCGCCCGAAGAGCCCGGGGATTTCGAGCAGGAGGAACTTCGGATGCTCCTCGACCGTCTCGCGCAGTACCGCCGGACGGAGCCCGTCTATAACGGGACGGAGTTCGCCTATTTCCTGAAGGGTAAGAAGATGGTCCTCGACAGCGAATCGTTCGTCGGCACGGTGACCAGGATCTCGGACATCGCCAAGGGGCTTCACCTCAACCTCGGCCAGAAAGAGATGTCCAAGGACCTGTTCCTCATCAAGCAGGAGATCCTCAACCAGCAGGAGATCCTCCGGAAGGCCTTCCTCCGGGTCGTCCGGTTCTGCGAGAAAGAGGACGGGGCGGTCCCCCAGTACATCGCCGACGTGATCAACGTCCGCATCCTCAAGGACATCCTGGAACGGCTGACCTTCGGCAATTGGAGCAATCCCGCCGATTTCAGCTCCTTTGCGGAGCACGTGAACAACCTGAAGGCCGCCTTCAATACGAAAGTCGCCCCCGCCCGGGATTACCTCAACTCCGTCCTCGAGCAGCTCGAAGGCGGGCCGGACATCCTGAACTGACGGGAACCGGTCAGATAATCTCGAGCTTGTCCTTTTCCGGGAGCTTCGGGAACGGCGCGTGAGGCTCCTGCTGGTACCAGAAAGCGACCGAAGCGATATCGTCCTGGAGCGGCAGGTACCGCCCCCCCGACATCCAGCCCAGGGCCTGGATCGTGACCTTTAGATCGTCGTCGAACCGGACCGGGTCCATGATGTGCCAGCGGTAGAGGCCGAAGCGCTGCTGGACCTGGTAGTGCCCGTCGCCGCGGATGACCTGGGCGAGGCCGGTGTACGGCGTCGTGAATTCGTGGTACTGAACGGAGCCGTCGGGCGCCTTGGCGTCGAAGTCGTACGAGCCGCAGAAATAATCCTCCGTCCCCGTACCGCAGATCGTCGGGAAGCCTGTGTCTCCGTCGATGAAGAACTTGATCTCACCCTCGCCCCACCAGCCGTTGTTATTAACCCCCCAGGCCAGGTAGGTCCCGACGTAATGGCCCCAGCCCTTAACTCCGTCGAGGATGGTGTAGACGCTCTTGGCGGGGAGCGGATTGACGCGACGGAACTGGGCGTGGAAGTATGCGGCGTCGGCGGGGACCTCGGTCTCCGTGTAGTTGATCTGGTAATAGATGGTAAAGTCAATGTCGGCGATATTCTCGAGCGTGATCCTGAAGCCTTTGCGGAAGGGCATCTCCCAGTAGCAGTTGAAGGCGCTTCCGGGATTGACGCAGACCGGGAGCGAGGAGATCTGGGCGTACTGACCCCAGCCGCAGGCGAAGAAGTCGCCGAGCGGGCATTCGACCGAGGGCGTCGTTTCGCCGTCCCAGTAGAAGCGGATAATAGCGAAGCGCAGGGTGCCGGCGGGCGTGCACCAGATCTGCTGGATTGCGCCCTGGCCCTTGACGTCGGCCATGACGAAGGTCTGCTTGGGCTTGATCGTGACGAAGGGCGAGACCTTCCAGCCCTGGCCGAGGTCCCGGGCCGCGTTCTTGGCCGGGCCATCGACGGACATGCCCGCCTTGCCCTTCTCGCCGGTGAAGTTCTCCGGGCTGATGGACCGCGTCTTGGCGTGGGAGAGGCGGGAAAGACTGCCTAGGCTCATGGAGAGCCCCTTGAAGGCCTTCTCGTCCTGCGGCCCGGCGGCGGACGGCGAGGTGACGGCGAAAACGAAGATGCCCAGGGCCAGGAGCCCGCAAGCGGTTTTCAACCAGCGAAAGGACGGCCTCTCGGAGCACCTTTGATCGTGGCACGTATTTTTCGTCATGCACTCCTCCTTTGGCGGATTTTTTGACGGCATCGGCCCGATACCCTGATCGCCCCCCATTCTAATCCATCTGAATTTGGGGACACAATGCTCATTTCCGAATTCGTTAAGTTTGGGGTCGGACCTCAGTAACCAATTGATAATAATTAATATAATCATTTTTGTAAGCCCTTTTTTAGCCCTAAGTCTTCATTTTCAGGCCCGAAAACAACGACTTAAGAGCCCGTCAATGCACAACTAGGAAAATTACCTTAAGTCCGCGTTTACGGGGGCAAAAAGGGCAATTTAAGGCCGAAAAAAGGCTGCGAAAATGAGTCAAATGATTTTTTTTCTTGCAGTTACTGAGGCCCGACCCCAAATTCCAGTCCGTCCCCTTTGGGAGGACAGTCCCTATCTGCCCCACCCGACGCGTCGCCAACAAAAAACTAAAATCGCGTCTTGACAACCTCTCTTTTCGGCTCTATGTTATAAACAATGATATTGGTCATATGACCAATATCATTGTTCGTTCAGCTTATGGCTGTTGCGGCCGCGTTTCCCGAACCCGGCCGCCGGAGGCACCGATGCTGGAGCCACTCCTGGAATCCGAAATCAAAGAAAAGGCTCTCCTTTATCTTTAAACTCATGGCGAATCCTACCCCCGGGAGATCGCCCGCTCTCTGGGCCTCTATATCCATGCCGTTCAATACCAGCTATTGAAGCTGGAAAATGGCGGTGTTCTCTACAGCAAGCTCAGGGGAAAAATCAGGCTTTTCGGGTTCAACCCGCGGTATCCCTTCAAGAAGGAGCTGGAAGCGCTACTGGAAAAAGCCCTGTCCTTTATCCCTGAGGAAGAAATGGACAGGACTTTTCGACCTCGATTAAGGCCGCGCCGTAGCGGAAAACCGCCGCTCCGGTCCAATCCATCGATGAGGCCATGATCACCAAGGGAATCTCACTCCGGGACCTGGCCGCATTCTTGTCCGATCATGAGCGGCGAAACGGCATCGAGGAGGAACTATTTTTCCGTTTCAATTGTATTATTGGTGAAGCCGCCGGGCCTCAAAACAGGGTCGGGCGGGGCTCGCCAGGAGGAAACGATGGAACAGAATGAAAAAAATCATCGGCCGCTGACCATAATCTCAGCCCTTGTCTTTGTGCTATGCCTCGCGGCCGCGGCGCTTCTCGGGGCCCTTTCCGGATCTTCACCAGGCTTCTGCCCTCCTCCCGCCCTGTCCGCGCCCTCGCCGCTGCCTCCACATTCATCCCCGTCCGTATCAACTCTTCTGGCCGCGAATCAAGCCGCGATAACCGAGCCGCATTGGCTCTCTCCCGCTCCGCTCCTTCCGCCGGGCGCATCCGATTCTCGACAACCCGCGGCCTCCCAGGCCGCCGACGAGCCGGGCCGCAAGCGCGTCGAGCGGCTCATCAACGAGCAGAAATTCGAGGAAGCGGCCAAAGAGGCCGCGCGCCTCCGCGGCGAGGCCAGGCGGGCCGGAGACGAGACGCTCTGGACCTGGGCCTTGATCAAGGAAGTCCAGCTCCGCTCCGGCCTCCACGGTTATGAGACGGCCGTCCGCTTCCTCAAAGAGGAGCCCTGGCCGCAGTCGCCCGTCAACCGCGACATGCTGGACCTCTTCTTCGCCCAATCCCTCGTGACCTATTACGATGCCTATTCCTGGGACATCAACAAGCGCGAGCGCGTCGAGGCCGCGGGCCCCATCGACCTCAAGTCCTGGACGAGGGACCAGATCTACGCGGAAGCCTGGTCCGCCCTGATGCGCGTCTGGAAGGACCGGGAGCGCCTGGCTGACCGTCGGGCCAGGGAATTTCCCGATTTCTGGACTCCCGGCGACTTCCCGGCCGGCATCCGCGACACCCTCCGCGACTCGGTCGTCTATCTCATCGCCCGGCTCCTCGCCGACACGAGCTTCTGGAACCCCCGCCAGACGAACGAAACCTATCTCCTCGACCTCGACAAGCTCCTGATGGCCCCATTCGACGCCAAGTCCGCCGCGGTGGTCCTCGAATCGCCGGCCGCGCACCCGCTCGAAAAAGCGGCCGCCCTCCTCGGCGAGCACGAGAGCTGGTGCCGCCGGTCCGCCGACCGTCCCGAGGCCGCCCTCGAGGCCCGCCTAGTCCGCATCGAAGCCCTTCACAACGCCTTTTCCCAGGACGACGACCGGGCCCTCATCCTCAAGCGCCTCGGCGAATTCCTTCCGGCTTTCCGCAAGCACGCCTGGTGGGCCATCGGGCAGGCCGTGCTCGCCGAATTCGCGCGCGCCGAGAACGCACCCGACAGCCTCGTCCGGGCCCGCGCCCTCGCCCTCCAGGGCACCGAGGCCTATCCCGGGTCGCCCGGCGGCCTCCGCTGCCTCTCTCTCGTCAAGAGCGTCGAGGGGCCTGAATACTCCATGGAGGCGATGGCGACCGACGCGCCCGGCCGCCGGTCCGTCCGCTTCACCCACCGGAACCTGGGCCGCGTCTATCTTCGGGCTTACCCGGTGGATATCGCCGACCGCATCAGGACGTCCAAGGACTACAACATCTTCCCCGCCTGGCAGGAAGTCCAAGGCATCCTTGAAAGCGCCAAGCCGGCCGCGGCCTGGAAGGTCGAACTGCCCGCGACCCCCGACTTCCGGGACCACCGGACCTACGCCGAGCTCCCGGCCGATCTCGCCCCCGGGGTCTATCTCGTGGCCGCCTCGGCCCGCCAGGATTTCGCCCGTAATGAAAACCGGGTCCTGGCCCTGAACGCCGCCGTCGGCGACCTCGTCCTCCTCAAGCGCGGCGTCTCCGCGGGCGGCGAGGAGGCCATCGTCCTTTCGGGCGGGACGGGCCGGCCCGTCGCCGGAATCGCGGTGGACCTTTATGCCTACGACTGGCGGCAGGGACACGCGCTTGTCGAGTCGCAGGTCACGGACGCCCGGGGCCGCGTCGTCTTCGCCGGCCGTGAGCGCACCGGCCCGCATTTCCTCCTCGCGAAGAAAGGCCACGACATCGCCTTCGACCCGGCCTACCTCTACCTTTACAGGAAGCCGGTCCCCGCCGAAACGAGCCATTCCCTCATCTACACCGACCGGAGCATCTATCGCCCCGGCCAGAAGCTCTACTGGAAGATCCTGGCCTACCGGGGCCGCCAGGACCTGGGCCAGCTCCGGCCGGCCGCGAACGCCACGGCCTCGATCTGGCTCGAGGACATCAACGGCCAGCGCGTGGCCGAAGCGACCGCCGCGACGAACGACTTCGGGACGGCGAGCGGCGAGTTCGTCCTCCCCGCCGCGGGGCGCCCCCTCGGGGCCTGGCGCCTCCGGAGCTCGCCGGAAGGGTATGCCGGAGTGCGCGTCGAGGAATACAAGAGGCCGACCTTCGAAGTGACCGTCAAGGACCCGGACAAGCCGCTGCGTCTCAACCGTCCCGCGGCGCTCAAGACCGAGGCCCGCTATTACTTCGGCCTTCCGGTCGCGTCGGGCACGGCCGTCTGGCAGGTCCGGCGCGAGCCGGTCTATCCGCGCTGGTGGTGGGAAACAGAAAGCGGCCGCTCGCAGATCATCGCCGGCGGCCGGGGCCAGGTCGCGGATGACGGGACCGTCGACGTGTCCTTCACCCCGAGCGCCGATGAACGGAAGGGCCGCTCCGAGCCGGGCCTCAGCTATCGCTACACCCTCTCGGTCGACGTCACCGACGAGGGCGGCGAGACGCGTTCGGCGAAGCGGGCCTTCCGGCTGGGCTTCGTCGGTGTCGAGGCTTCGATCCGGGAGGAGAATAGGTTCGAGAGCGCGGACGCGGCGAGCGTCTTCTCGGTCACGCGGACCGATCTCAACGGGACGCCGAGGCCGGGCGCAGGGACATGGCGTGCCGTCCGGCTCGTCCAGCCGGAGGCGACCCTTCTCCCCGCCGACCAGCCGATGCCGGAGCCGCCGGCAGGGGCAGGCGATCCCGTCGCTTTCCGGACACCGGGCGATCGCCTGAGGCCGCGCTGGGATTATGCACTTTCGTACAACGAGGTCCTCCGTCTCTGGAAGGAGGGAACGGAAGCGGCGGCGGGCAAGGCCGAACACGACGCGAACGGCCAGGCGACGGTGAGCATTCCGCGGCTCGAACCCGGGGCTTATCGCCTGCTCTATGAGACCAAGGACGAATTCGGCGGGATCTGCCGCGAGAGCCTGGATTTCCTGGTCGTAGGGAAAAAGGCTTCGGCGCGCCTGCCGGTCCTGGTCAGCGCGGAGCAGTCCGTGGTCCCGGTCGGGAAAACCGCCCGGATCCTATTCCACAGCGGCTTCGCAGACCAGCCCCTGCTCCTCGAAACCTTCAAGGGCGGCGAGCTCTGGGAGCGCCGCTGGCTCGAGGCCGGGAAGGACGGCGGCATCCTCGAGATCCCGGTCACCGAAGACCTCCGGGGAGGATTCGGGGCGCGCCTGACGGCCCTCAGGGACCACCAATTCATGACGGACGAAGCCAGCGTCTTTGTCCCCTGGGACAATAAGGAGCTCGACCTCACGTTTTCGACCTTCCGCGACAAGCTCGCCCCGGCCGGACGGGAAACGTGGCGGGTGACGGTCAAGACGCCGGGCGGAAAGCCCGCGGTCCAGGGCGCCGCCGAGCTTCTGGCTTACATGTACGACCGGAGCCTGGACCTTTTCGCGCCTCACCACCCGCCCAGCCTGTTGAACCTCTACCCGAACAGGGCGGGAACGGCGGCCTGGGATCCCGCCCTGGGCATGGCGCCGCAGGCGTACTCGGAGGATTCCGACTGGACCCATATCCCGGCGTTCCCAGCGTTCCGGCCGGCCGAACTCCTCGCGCTCAGCGGCTATGGGATCGGCGGGCCGGGTGGCCGCGTTCTGGGCGGTGTCGTCGGCGGAGTTCTCGGAGGAGTTAAGGCCGACAGGACTGTGACCGCCGCCGCGCCGATAGTCGACGTGAAGAAAACGGCCAGGGTGACGACATTAGCCGAGGAGGAGGCTCCGGCCAAGGAGAAGGCCGGCAAACCGGGCCAGGAACCGACGGCTGCAGGGCAGGAAGAGGCCGCGCCCTTGCGGTCGAATTTCTCGGAGACGGCCTTCTGGCAGCCCCATCTCCTCACGGGCGCGGACGGGACGGCGGCCGTGGAGTTCACCGTGCCCGATTCCGTCACCGGGTGGCGGGTCTTTGTCCACGGGGTAACGCGGGACCTTATGGGCGGGACGCTCGAGAAAGAGGCCCGGACCGTCAAGGAGCTCATGGTCCGGCCTTACCTGCCGCGCTTCTTCAGGGAGGGCGACCGGGCCGAGCTCAGGGTGATGGTCAATAATGCCGGGGAAAAGGAGATGGCGGGCGAGGTCGCGCTCGAGGTCTTCGACCCGGCCACGAATGAGAACCTGGCCCCGGCCTTCGGACTGCCCGCGAGCGTTCCGGCCCAGGTGTTCAAGGTCAAGGCGGGGGGCGGAGTAGCGGTCACATTCTCGCTCGCGGCCCCGGCGCGGGTGGGGACCGTGGCCTTCAAGGTCACGGCCAGGGCGGGGGCATTCGGGGACGGCGAACTCAGGCCGTTGCCTGTCCTGCCCGGGCGGATGCATCTCGTCCAGTCGCGGTTCGCGACGCTCAAGGAAGGCGGGACGCGCGAATTGAAGTTCGCCGACTTGGCGAAGACGGACGACCCCACGCGGATCAACGAGCAGCTCGTGGTCACGGTGGACGCCCAGCTTTTCTACGGGCTCCTGGACGCCCTCCCCTACCTCGTCAACTACCCCTATGAGTGCACGGAGCAGACGCTCAACCGGTTCATGTCCACGGGCATCCTGACGAGCCTTTACGACAAGTACCCGGCGGTCGCGCGCATGGCCCAGGCCCTGAGCAAGCGGGACACGGTTTACGAAACGTTCGACGCCGCCGACCCGAACCGGAAGATGGGGCTCGAGGAGACGCCGTGGCTGGCGGAGGCGCGGGGCGGCCAGGACGCGGGGTACGGGGTGGAGAAAGTGCTCGACCCGCGGGTGGCCAAGGCCCAGAGAGAGGCGTCGCTGGCCAAGCTGCTCAAGGCGCAGACTGCGATCGGGGCGTTCCCGTGGTGGCCGGGCGGGCCGCCGTCGCCCTACATGACTCTCTATATCGTCCACGGGTTCTCGAAGGCGATCGAGTTCGGGGTGGGCGTTCTGAAAGAGCCGGTCGTGCGGGCGTTCGGCTACTTGCACCGCCACTACATCGACGAGATCGTGTCGATGCTCATGGCTCACGACACGGGCTGGGAGTTCGTCACGTTCATGAATTACACCATCAGCAATTTCCCGGACGCGACATGGACGGGCGGCGTGTTCACGGAGGCCGAGCGGAAGCTGATGCTCGACTTCTCGTTCAAGCACTGGAAAGAACACTCGCCGTACCTCAAGGGGTACCTGGCCCTGACGCTCAAGCGGGCGGGGCGGGTGAGGGACGCGGCGCTCGTCTGGGACAGCGTGATGGACAGCGCCAAGACGACGGTGGACGAGGGGACGAGCTGGGCGCCGGAGGACCGTGGCTGGCTCTGGTATAACGACACGATCGAGACGCACGCGTTCGCGCTGCGGACCCTGATGGAGCTCATGCCGGCTGACGCGCGGAGCGAGGGGCTCGTCCAGTGGCTCTTCCTCAACAAGAAGCTCAACCACTGGAAGTCGACGCGGGCGACGGCCGAGGTCATCTACTCGGTGGCCTACTTCCTGAAGCAGACGGGGGCGCTCGGAGTGAGGGAGGCGGTGACGGTCGAGGCCTGCGGCACGCGCACGGAATTCACGTTCGAGCCGGACAAGTACACTGGAAAGAAAAATCAGGTAGTCGTCCCCGGGGATAGGCTGGCCGTGGCGCGGGGAGGCGCGGCGGTGCCGGCGGCGGCTTCGGCGGCTGCGGCGGGGGCCTCAGCGGCTGTGACGGCCCCGTGCGCGACGGTCCGGGTCAGTAAGGAAGGGAAAGGGATGGCCTTCGCCAGCGCGACCTGGCATTTCAGCACGGAGAAGATGCCGGAGAAGGGCGAGGGGGATTTATTCGCGGTCGAGAGGAGCTATTTTAAGCGGGAAAAGAAGGGCGACGAGGTCGTGTTAAAGCCTCTGGCCGAGGGCGCGGCGCTCGCGGTCGGCGACGAGATCGAGGTGCAGCTCGCAATCCGGGCGAGGCACCCGGCCGAGTACGTGCATCTGAGGGACCCGCGGCCGTCGGGTTGCGAACCGGTGACGCTCACGTCGGGGTACAAGTGGGACCTGGGGCTCGCGAGGTACGAGGATATCAGGGACAGCGGCATGAATTTCTTCATGGAGTGGCTGCCCCAGGGCGAGTACACGCTCAAGCACCGGATGCGCTGCGCCATGGCGGGGACGTTCAAGGCCGCCCCGGCGACGCTGCAGAGCATGTACGCGCCGGAATTCGCGGCCTACTCCTCCGGCTCGCTGCTGACCATCAGGATTAAGATGGGGTCGGACCATATTAACTAATTGATATTTCAATAGTTATACCAGATATCGGGCCTCATTTTTGCCTTAAGTCTTCGTTTTCGGGCCTCAAAACAAAGACTTAAGAAAAGCCAAGAGCCAATGAGTTCTTTGGCTGCCTCTCGACGTCCATTCATTAGGACAAACAGAGAGGACGATGGCACGGGCAAACCGCTATTACCAGCCTGGACTCATCTGGCACATAACTCACCGATGCCATAAAAGGGAGTTTCTCCTGAAGTTCATCAAGGACAAGCAAATGTGGTCCCGGTGGGTACTCGCTTCAAAAAGGCAATTCGGGCTCTGCATCCTGAATTATGTAATCACATCTAACCATATTCATTTGCTCATTCTCGATAGGAATCAAAACGCAGATCAGACTATCTCAAGGTCGCTTCAGTTGGCAGCCGGCCGGGTCGCGCAGGAGTATAACAAAAGGAAGAAACGCAGCGGGGCTTTCTGGGAGGATCGCTACCACGCTACGGCCATAGAGACAGGCGATCATTTTATCAATTGCCTCACCTATATCGACCTGAATATGGTCAGGGCGAAAGTCGTAGGCCATCCCGGCGATTGGCCGTTCGGAGGCTATTATGAGCTTCAGCAGTCCCGGGAACGCTTCAGGAACCAGCTCGTGGACTGGCGCACCCTCTCGCTCCTTCTTGGGATCAAGAGCTTGGAGAGCTTGCGAGACGCGCGAGCCGAGTGGGTCGAAAAGAAATGCCTAGCTGGGAAGCTCGAGCGCGACGCCAAATGGACGGAGAACGTGGCCGTCGGGAGCCGAGAATATACGGAGAAAATAATGGAAAAGTTAGGAAGAAAGATGAAAAGGGAGGAAGAACAAGGAGGGGGCACGATATATCCTCTTCGCGGAGGGGGACCTGCTTAAGTCCGTATTTTGGGGGGTCAGAAACACGGATTTAAGCTCTAAAAGAGCCCGAAAAATTCATGTATATTATTTATAATAATATATTTAAATTGGTCCGACCCCAATTTTAAGGATTTCTTCCAATTTCGCGGTCGAGCCGAACTGCTGCTTCCAGCGCTGCTCGAGCTGGGGCATGAAGGCGGGGTCCGCGGCCCGGATTTTTTTCAGCCTCCCCCCAGCATAATCCTTCTCTGCATCGTCGAGCCCGTCCCACGCCGTCAGGTAGAAGTAAAGGATATTGAGGTTGAGAAACTCGTCAACCGGGTTGAGCTCGAGCGCCTGCCGGAAATAGAGCTTCGCCTTGTCCGCATATGTCATCAGCGGATAGTTATAGAGGAGATAGGTCATTCCCATCTCGTAATGAGCTGCGGAGTCGCAGGGGTTCTCCGCGATGACCGCCGCGTAGGCCGCGACCGCCCGGTCGCAGTACATGTCCCGTCTCTCGGCGTTTCCCGCCTCATTCTCCACCCGGGCCATGTCCAAGTAGAGCTGTCCCAGCGTTTTTCCTATCTCCGGGTTGCCCGCTTCCCCCGTCGCTCTTTTCAATAATCCCTCGAGCTCGGGAAAGGCGCTCTGCACGCTCCGGGCCCGCGACCGCGCGTCGCGATAGAGGCCGAGATAATGGAAGCCGAGGAAGTCCCGCGTCGCGACAACCAGGAGGGCGAATGTCGCGATGCCCATGACGGCCGTTTTCCATGCTCTCGCTCCGCTCGTCCAGCCCGCACTTGTAATCGCGCGTCCGCCGCTGCCTCCCCCCGTCGACTCTCCCCTCTTGTCCCCTCGTCCCCCTTCGTCCACCGCCTCTCTTTTAACCGCGTTTCCTCCCACGCTTGAACTGACTGCCGAGCTTGCATTTGCGCCGCTCCCTTCTCTTTCCTTTCTCTTCGTGACGACGTTTGTGGCCAAGGCGCATAGCCCCACGAAATAGACGGCATTGGCCGGGATCTGGAGGTTGAAGTCCGTGAACCCGTGGATAAGGATCGCCAGGATCCCCAGGATCGCGCCCAGCCCGACGCCCTTGGCGAAGTTCGCCCTCCTCTTCCTCCACCTCCCGGCCAAGACCACGAAGAGCCAGATCCCGGCCACGATCAGGCAGCCGCCCGCGACAACCCCGTTCTCGGCCGTGGCCTCCAGGTAGTCGTTGTGGGCGTAGGAAAGCTGGTACCCGTCGTCGATCTTCTTGTACATCGGGTAGACGTCGAGGTAGGTCCCCTTCCCCGCCCCCGTCAGCGGGAAGTCATGGATCATCTCCATGGTGTTCCGCATGACGACCAACCGCCCCTCCCGGCTGAAGTCGGTCTCCGTGAACCGCTCGATGACCGGACCGATCCCGAGCCACAGAGCCACGGCCAGCACGGCCGCGACGACGAGTCTCAGGATGCCGCGGGCCCGCTTCCGCTCGTCCGCCCGGTCCCAGAGCTCCCGCCAGCTCCCGAGCGCCCCGGCGGCCAGGAGGACGGTCACCAGGAAAATCATGATGCCCGACCGTGACTTCGAAAAAACGAGGGCGATCCCGATGAAAACGCTGCCGAGCCCGACGAGGAGCGACCACTGCAGGCTCTCCTGGCTGAACCAGAGGAATCTTTGGCGCCACCCGAGCCCCTTATCCATCAGGAAATACCGCGCCCGGGCCAGGAGATGGCCCAGGCTCAGCGGGAAAGCCATCTCCATGAAGCCGGCGAAATGGTTGCGGTTGATGTAGGTCCCCGTCACCGAGCCGATGTAATACTTTTTCTGGTAATCGAAGATCCTCTCCGACCAGCTGAAGGTCTCGGCCATCCCGTAGATAGCTTGGAAAAACGCCGACCCGATCATGACGAGGACGAAGATCTCGAGGCGGCGGCGTCCCCTGGCTGTCCGCAGGACGAGGAACCCGAAGATCCCGTAGCAGACCATAAGGATGAGCTTCCCGGCCGAAAGCCCCGGCGCCAGCGACAGCGTCCACCAGGCGCGCCCGTCCCATCCGGCCAACCCGTCGCGGGCCATCTCCTGGAAAATCGCGGCCGCGCGGGGCGAAAGGATTTTCACGGCCACGGGCGGCAAGGGCAGGATCTGGATGACGGAGGCGACAAGGAAGACGGCGAGCAGCACTTTCACGGCCCGCGGGATGGCCTCCGAAGCGCCGCCGATTTCGGGGCCGGCTCCGTTCCAATCCTCCTCCCCCCTCGCCCTGAATCCGCTTTCGGGCGGGCCGGAGAACCGGGTTTTCCCGGAAAATCCTTCGCTTATCCCGGGCGCCCCACGCCGCCGGGCCAAGAGCTCGCCGCCCACGTAGATGAGGAAAAGCGCGAGCGTCGCGGCCTCGAAGACGAAGATCGCCCACTCCTGGACCGACCCGATGGGAAGGGGGACGAAAACGAGGACCGCGCACAGTCCCCAGAAAACGATCGATTTATGCACCGCGCTCCATCATAAAAAAAAGCAGGAGGAATGTCTATCCCCCCTGCTTGGAATTGCGGTTTGCCCCTCTTCGGGCAACATCCGCCTTCAGACAGGATGCGTGACTACCGCGCGCTTATCTTTGGCCTCGAAGCCTTTTGAGGCTTTCTCTGAATCCCTTTACCTGATCGGCGACTCTTCCTTATTCTTCGACAACACCAGGAACAGCACCGCGCCCGCGACGATCACCAGGATGACGATGCCGGCCGGAGACGTGAAGAAGCTTTTCTTTTTCGCGTCGACTCCCGTGGTCTGGCCGCCTTCCTGCAAGGCAACCGACAGCTTGGCCATTTCGTTCCCCTTGAGGACCAGGGCATAATCGAAGTTGAAATCGTGTTTGGCCGCCGTGACGCCGAGGATGTAGCGGCCCTCCTCGATCCCCGTGATCCTGTACATGCCGTTGGCGTCGGTCGGCATGCTCTCATACTCCATCGCCTTCTCAAGGTTTCGAAGCTTGACCGTGGCGTTCGGGACGGGCGTCTTCATGTCCTTGTCATAAATGAAGCCGACCAGGGATCCGCCGGCCGCCGGCAGGGCCGCCTTGGCCTGGGCGAATTCTGCGACCGGCGTCACCAAGAGAACGAACGCCGCCAGAACGCAGCTAACCAAAATGCGAGACCGAAAGACACTGTTGATGATCATGCTTAACCTCCCCTGATCTCAAGAAAATAATAATCGCAATTCCGATTCCTGTCCAGCGATTATTTATTCCCTCTTGAGATATCATCTTTCGCGTAAGTCCCGCTTTTGGGCCACGGAAATAAAGACTTAAGGCGGGAAAAGCGGGGCGCAGATAGCCTAATTGTATTATTTTGTTTCAGTTATCGTGGTCCGACCCCGAAATAGACCTCACCTGACCGGCGAAGCCTCCTCTTTTTTCTTCGTCAGCTCGTAAACCCCGAACCCTGCGCCGCCGACCGCAAAGATGATCACGGCGATCCCCGCGGGTGTGCCGAAGAATTTTTTCGACGTGCTCGAACCCAGCCCCTTTCCTTCCAGGACCCCAGCCCCTTTCATGGACAGGCTGAGCTTGGCCCTCTCGCCCGCCTTGATATAAACCCCGTAGTTCAGGTTGAAATCGCCCAGGTCAGATTTGATACTTAACGTGTACCAGCCCTCGTCAATGCCCGTGATCGCGTACATCCCTGCCTGGTCCGTCGTGCTCGAGAGCTCTTTTTGGGTATTGAGGTTCCGGATCTTGACCGTGGCGCCGGCAACCGGGGTCCTCATATCGGAACCGTACACGAAGCCCGTGATCGCCCCTCCCTTGAGCGGCGCCTGGGAGGCGAATTCATTGACCGGTGTCATCAGCATGATAAACGCCGCCATCACCCAGACCACCATCACCTTTGACCGAAAAATGCTAAAATTTAGCATAATTTTGGCCTCCTTTTTAACAATAATAACGCATTTCACCTTATTTTTACAAGGAATTGTTTTCTTGGCATGGGCCGGCGCTCTGCCCAGGTCTTCCGCCTCAGGGGGTTCTCGGGCTCCCCCCAGTCAGGCAGGGCCCTGTTCTCGAGGATCGCCCGCGGGATTTCGGTGACCATGGCCACGGCCTTCGCCTCTCCCACGATCTTCCGCGCTGCCTCGACCGCCCCGCTCAGCACGGGCGGCCTCATCAGCGACGAATGGGCGTCGCTCGCGATGATATGGACCAGGTTGTGTTCCATGAAGAGCCCGGCCGCGCTCCGCGTCTCGCGGCCGAACTCGCCCGTGAGGCTCATGGCCGTGACCTGCGCGATGCAGCCCATCGACACGAGTTCGTATAGCACCTCCGGCCGCTCCATGAACCCTCTGTTCCGCTCGGGGTGGCTGATGATGGGCACGAAGCCCTTGGCCATGAGGCTGTAGATCAGGTTCCCTATGCCGGGCGGCACAGTGTCGCTCGGCAACTCGATGAAAACATAATTCGTGTCGTCGAGCGTGAACCCGTATTTTTCGATCGATGCGACGACCTCGGGATGGACGAAGACCTCGGCCCCCCAGTGAAAATCGATCGGCACCCCATCCATGCCTTCGACGAACTCGGCCATCCTCTGCCTGAGGACGTTCAGGTTATCGCCATAGCGGCTCAGCCGGAAGACATGCGGCGTCAGCGCGATCACCGTGATGCCGTCCTTCTCGGCGATCCGGCACATCTCGCGGGCCTGGGGGCGGTCGTCCGGGCCGTCGTCCCAGTCCCAGAGCAGGTGCGTATGAAGGTCGATCACGGCGTGGTCCTCTTTAATTTAGTCGGCCGAGTATGGGGTCAATACGTAGGTTTGACCCCGTCCTGCATCTAGGCGTGCCGCTCGTAGCTCTGGTAATAATCCCTGTAAGCGTAGCCCTGGTGGTCCATGTTGACGTTGTTGATGATGACCCCGAGGGTCCTCACCTTGAGCAGGTCGAGCTTCTCCCGCGCCTTTCTCAGCGCCTCCCGCGACGTCTTGTCCCCGTGGATGACCAAAATCATCCCGTCCACCCGCGCCCCCAGGATCAGCGCGTCCGAGATCTCGAGCATGGGCGGCATGTCGAACAGGATGTAGTCGCACTTGTCGCGCAGCAGCTCGATAAAAGCCGCCATCTTTTCCGAGCCCAGAAGCTCGGCCGGATTCGGCGGCACCGGCCCCGCGTTGATCAGGCACAGGTTCGGGACGGCCGTCGTCTTGACGACCTTCCGGAGCTCGATCGAATCCGTCAGGTAGCTCGTCAGCCCGAACGTGTTCTTGACGTTGAAGACACGGTGCTGCCTCGGCTTCCTCAAGTCCGCGTCCACGATGAGCACGGTCTTCCCCGACTGGGCCAGGGTGACGCCCAGGTTGGCCACGGAAACCGTCTTCCCTTCCCCGGGAACGGCGCTCGTCACGATAATGGTCTTCATCGGCTGGTCGGCGCTCGAAAGCAGCAGGGCCGTTCGGATCGAGCGGTAGCTCTCGGCCAGCCGCGAGTTCGGGAAATGGTGCGGGACGAGCTCGATCATCCGGGGATGGATCGGCGCGGCCTTGGGCGCCGCGGCCGGCGCTACCTGCGCCTCCGCTTGCTGCGTTCCCGCGTCCGCCGCCACCTGGATCACTTCTTCCGTCTTCTCCTCGGGCTTTCTTTCTTTCTTCCGCCGGGAGTAAAGATACCCCTTCTCGGTTCCGCCCACCGAGAACCTCGGCACCACGCCGAGCGTCGGCAATCCCGCGTACCGCTCCACGTCCTCGCTCGTCTTGATGCTGTTGTCCAGGAAATCAAACAAGAAGGCGAGCCCGACTCCTCCGCCAAGTCCTAGCAGAAGCGCCAGGGCCAGGTTCCGCGCTTTCCGCGGGCTCGACGGCCGCACAGGCACCCTCGCTCTGTCCACGACCCTCATGTTCGACGTCCGCAGCCCCTTGAGCCGCGCCTCGACCCCCGTCTCGCTCTCCCGCCTGAGCAGCGAATCCAACAAAGTCTTCTTGTTCTGGACCTCGATCTTGAGTCCGTTGTAGAGCACCGCGCTCGAATTCATGTTGAAGGCCGCGTTCTTCTGCTCGTTGAACGCCCCCTCGAGCGATCCCTCCCTTTTCAGAGCCGTCTGGTAATCGGAATATGCCCCTTTGACCAGGTTCTGCGTCTCGTCCTCGAGCGACTTCCGGGCCGCTTCCATCTCGACTTTGGCCCTCTGCAGCTCCGGGTAATCCGGCTGGAAGCGCTCCTCCATCTTCTGGTATTCCCGCTTGAGCTTGACGTAGTCCTCCCTCAGCCGCTGGATAAGCAAATTGTTGATCGCCTCCGGCACGAAATCCGCCGTGACGTTCTTGAGCTCGTTGTACGTCGCCTCTTTCTTATACCGGTCGATCTGGGCCTCGGTCAGGGCCTTGTTGAGCTCACCCAGCCGGTCGATGATCGTCGTCTCCTTATCGCCCAAGGCCACGATATTCGCCTTGGCCTCGAGGTCCTGGAGCTCGCGCGATTTCTGCTCGATGTCCGTCTGGAGCGTCTTGATCTGCTCGCCCAGGAACTCCGTGGCCTGCTCCGTGGCCGCGTACTTCATGTTGATATTGAGGTCGATGAAGGCGCTGGCCAGCTCGTTGACGCACTCGGCCGCAAGCTTAGGGTCCCGCGCATCGAAGCTCACCTCGACCAGGCGAGTCAGCCGGACCGGCTTCACCTGGAGCCTCCGCGTAAAGCCGTCGATGAGGTTCTCCCGGAAGACGTGGTCATTGGGGTCCGGGAGCTTTTTCCGCTTGTCGGGCTTGCCGACAAATTCCTCGTTCGCGTAAAGCTTGAGCCGCGAGATGACGTCGTCGGCCAGGGTCCTTCCGCTCAGCAGCCGGTACTGCGTCTGGTAGAAATCGTCCCGCATCGTCTCGATCTGAAAGACCTGGTCGAACGAGAGGATATTTGGCTCTTTCTCGATGAGGAGCGTCCCTTTTGCCGTGTACACGGGCCTCTGGACGAAGGTCCAGAAGGCGGTCAGGACGAAGACGACCGCCGCGACCGACAGGACCGTCCCCTTCCGCCGCCGGATCTTCTCCCAGTAGTCCTTAAGGTTGATCTCCTGCTGGGGCCCGAGCTCGTATTCGGCGACCGGGATCTCATGCCGGAGCATGCCGCCCCGGTGGGAATCGTACCGCTCAACGCCGTTCCGGCCCGCCTCGGGCCTTTGGCCTTCGTATCTCTGCATCCCGTCCCTATCTTCCCTGTTGTCGTCCATGTTGAACCTCATTATCGAAATCGGTGACATGCTCCGAATTTCTTAATTCGGTACGTGTCACCAGATTTCGGATATCATTTTACGGCGTCCAGAACGATTCCGGCACGAACACGACATCGCCTTCCAGGAGGGGGAAGTCCTTCTTTTTCCCGCTGATGATGTCTTTCAAGTTGATCCTGAACTTCTGCTCCCTGCCTCCGGGGCCTTTCCGGGTGATCGTGACGGCGCTCGGCTTGGCCCCTTCGGCCAGCCCGCCGGCTTGGGCGATCGCGCTGAGCAGGGTCACCTTTTCCGAAATCCTAAACTTTAGGTCGCCGGGCTTCGTCACCCGCCCGAAGACGAAAACCCTGATTTCCTTGTCCACGGGGACGTTGATGACATCGTTCGGCTCGATCGGAATGTTGAGCTTCTGGTTCCCGTTGACCATGAGGTCCTTGAGGTCGATGGGGATCGTGGACGTGGCCCCGTTGCCCCCGTCCCTCAGGACAAAGATATCGTCCGTGGCTTTGTCGGTCAGGCCCCCGGCCTGGGAGATTATCTGGAGCAGGTTTTTCCGCCCGACGAGCTCGTAGTTCCCCGGCTTCTCGACGGCGCCGATCACGGCCACCTGCTGATTCTTATATTCCTTGATGAACACAGTCACCTGGGGATTCTTGACATATTTCGCCTGGAGAAGAGTCGTTAGCTTCTGGACGACGCCGCTCTGGGTCAGACCCTCGATCTCGATCCGGCCGAGGAGCGGCAGGGTGACGGACCCGTCCTCCGAAACCCGGACGACCTGGTTGAGCTGCTCGACTTCGAAGACCTTGATCTCGAGGAGGTCCCCCGGACCGATTCGATAGGCCTTGACGAAAACGTCTTTGGCTTCCTGGTCCTGAGACGTTTGCCGCGATGGCTGTTGCGGCGCCGTTAGCGCCGTGGCGTAAGCGGTGTTCACAAGAATCAACATGAAGACAAGCAGAATTTTTCTCATCTCAACCTTCCCTTATTTAAAAATCATACGTCAAATTCAGCCCGTAAAAATACCGTTTATTGTTCTCCGAGACAAGGTTCGAAATCCGGGCCCAGCGGCTGCCGATGACGCCAAGCGCGACCTTCTTTTTGATCCGGAAATAGATCCCCGCCGAGTGGACGCGGTAATCGTCCAACCGTTTGACATTCGTGCCGCCGCCGATCGGCTGGACTTCAGGATACCTGTTCCGTCCGAGCGAATAGTCGTAGTCGAGACGCACGAACTTCAGCATGTAGAACGACGCTCCGGGGCCGATCGTATTTTCGAGATAGTAGGCGTTGCTGTACCAGAGAGAGAAGTCCACATCTCTCTTATAGGAGGCCCTGACCACGAACGGCCTGGCCAGCCGCACGGAAACCTGCGCGTCCCCCACAAGTCCTCGGTAATCCGTCTCCTCCGGATTCTTGATGTCGAATATCTTATAGCCGACGCGCACCTTCCCCCGGATCCTCCCCGTAGGCGAAAACTCGAACCCCCCATAAGCCGCCCGGCTCTGGGAGTCCTTGAGCGCCGCTGTATCGGCGAAAGCGAATTTATACACGCCGTACTCGAGGTCCAGGAAAAACTTCGTCCGGGACGTGACCTGGTAATAGGCCGAAAGGTCGAAATACTGTTCTTTCCGGTTCAGCTGCTCCCGGACATTGAAGATGTCGAAGACCAGGCTCTCATAATCATACTTGGCTTCCCGATAGCTCAGCGAAAGCGACGTCCGACGCGAAGTCTGCACGAGGAACGAGCCGCCCAGACCGTCCTCCTTGCGCCTTGGCCGGATGTCGATCTCAGTGTTCCAATGCTCGCGGGCGTCGGAATAATTAATATCGAAGGACAGGAAAACACTCTTCAAGTTGAGCGCGGCGCTCCCAGTTAAATAGTAGTTCCAAGTCCTCTCCTGCTTGGTTTTGAAATAATGGACATACTGGGGCGAGGCGGTTCCGGAAAGGATGAGTTTCTGGTAAATGGGAAGATAAACGGTGACCGCCGGGCCCGCCGTCAATGTGTAATCCTTTATGGGATTCCCCGAATAATAAATATTGGAATCGACGCCGGCGTTCGACAGCACGAGGGCCGGCTGAATGCGGAAAGGCCCGAAACGCCAGGCCGCCTTGCGCCAGAGGGCCTCGAGCTCTTTGCCTTTCCAGGTTTCGGCGAAAGATGGACATACGCCAGCTATGAGTAAGGCCATGGCCGCGATCGGGATTCGCCGCCCAAACATGCGCTTTACCAAACGAATCCTATTCATTCGGGTTTCACACGGCTTCAGCGCCGGGACCAAACGCTTTCGGCTTATTCATCAGCACGATATCCGCTATTTGCTCAGGATCGATTCAGCTTTTTGGGCGTCTTCGAGGAACATTTGCACGGTCTCTTTGGAATACGGATGGACGATCATTCCTTTAATGAGCTCCGGGACCACGGTCACGATGTGCCCGCCCGCTTCCAGCCATTCGATGACGTTCAACACTTCGCGCGTCGAGCCGACGATGATTTTCGTCTTGAGACCCTGGGTGTCGATGACACGCCTGGCCTTTCTTATTTCTTCGATGCAATTGTAACCCATGTTGTTGACGCGCCCCCCGAAGAGCGAGACGTACGTCGCCCCGGCCAACGCTCCAAGGAGACACTGCTGGGCGCTCATCATAGCCGTCATATTCACCCGGATATCATAATCTTTTTCCAATTGATGTGCGACCTCGAAATTCTCCATTTCCCCATTTGGGCCATGAACGGTTATTTTGACATTGATATTCTTGGCCCACTGGGCCAATTCCCGGCCTTGGTCAATCATCAGCTTGGGGTCGTTCGTGGTCACCTCGACCGAAAGTGGATAAGGCTTGATCAATTCGGCGATCTCGATCGACCTTTTTCTTATCGCTTCCCTTCCTCCGGTGACTCCGGATTTCAGGAGGATCGTGGGATTCGTGGTTACGCCGCGGATAATCCCCATGCGCATGAATTTTTCGACATCTTCTATTTTCCCAGTATCAAGAAATATCGCCATTCTTCTCTCCCTTCGCGACGGATTCCCACTTCATTTCGTTTTGTTTCAATTCCGGATGACTCACCAGGAGATGCCAAATAACCGCTTGAAAAGCTTCGGTATGGGGCGTAATGGTCTCCGTATCGACGGGGGGTATAACAACGCACGCGTCCGCATGGAGCGCCGTGTGGCCCCCGTTTCGGCCGACAATTCCCAAAACTTTTGCTTTCCTCTCTTTGGCATATTGTACAGCCCGGACTATATTGGGGCTCACGTTCTTGGCGACGTCCCCTCCCCCCACCGAAAAAACGAAAATAGCATCCCCGGCGCTAAGCCTACTCTGGCGCAGCCAATTCACAAAAACGGTTTCCCATCCGTCATCATTGGTCCGGGCGGAGAGCTCGGAGACGTTGTCCACCGGAGTATATGCTTCGAATCCGCAGATCTTTCGAAAATCATTGACGGCATGAGAGGCGTTCGCAGCGCTCCCCCCCACTCCAAGAAAGAAGATTCGCCCATGATCCTTCTTTATCTCTTTTAGGACATCGATCATTCGGCAGACCTGGGACCGATCGACTTTATCGATAATCCGGGAAGCCGTCTGGAGGTATCTTTCAACATATTCCATGATTCTTCCCTCCCAACGGGTTCAACCCATAGTTCTTTGGAGAAGGCCGGTCCTTCACGAAATCCTCAAGGTAACGACGCGCGGTTTCCGTTATCGAAAACTCTTTCGGGTCATAAAATCTGCTATCCACAAATCGGTGGAGATCTTGAATGGATCGGAATGTGCTCAAAGGGGATGGAATTGCCGAAAACCCTCTCTCTTTTTTCTGGATGTGTAGAAAGGTCGGCTCTTTGACCCTGCCGGCTAATAGTCGGACCGCTTTTTCCCCCAGAATCTCGGCAGCCTTCTTATCCACAGAAATTGGCGCCCCGCTTCGATAAAGATAGGAAGGATTAATGGCATTGATGTTCCTCGTGTCAAACCGGCCTTGGATATCCTTTTTCAACTTTGCTGCGACCGCGGCAGCGGCCCCGCCGAACCTTGGGTGGTCAAAACCCTCCAGATCGTCCTTCCCTGCATGGATGTATGAATCATCGTCCCACTTGGCGCCTTCCGCGACCACGACAATGACGTGCCTTTGTTTCTTGTATCTATCGATAATTTTTTCGAGCAAAATATCATACGAGACCGGGAATTCGGGAATGACAATGAAATCGGGACGCCCCATGCCCGAGGCAAGGGCAAGCCAACCGGCGTGCATTCCCATGGATTCGACGATCATGATACGCTCATGAGAATAGGCGGTCGTCCGAAGGCCCTCTCGATAGCTAACAAAAGAGGCGATTTTGTCGGCCGCCGTTGGGAAACCTAGGGTGAAATAATTGAAAACTTTCTTTGTCTCAATATCGCCCTCGCGGTTGATCCGCCCAACATCGTTATCTATTGTTTTCGAGATCATGACCTGGGGGAACGCCTTCAATAGGAAGCAATTAGATAGGGTATCCTCTCCGCCAATGACGATCAATCCATCAAGCGCCTCACGTTCAAGATTGGCTAGTGCCCGTGAAATTCCATTCTCCGCCCGGGAAATATTGACACGAGAGGATCTCAAGATCGTCCCGCCGATAAGGGGGTCTATTTTCACCTTATTGAGCTCGACAAAGTTAGATTCCAGAACGCCATTCCATCCATCAAGGAAGCCGACAATATTGATCTTCTCATCCTCCGCGGCCCTTTTTGCGGCCGCGATCACAGCGTTGAGCGGGGGAACGTCGCCTCCCCCCGTCAGGATCCCAATGCATTTCTTCATGTTTCTGATTCGATCAGGACTGGCTTATTTTCTTTATCTGAACGATAGACAGCTTCTATCATCCTGTTGGCCATAAGTCCATCGTATCCAGATCCTAACGGCTCCCTCCCCTCTTCAACCGCCGAAAGGAATTCTCTCCACTCCTCCTGCCAGGAGATATCAGGACCCGGATATTCGATGACCTTTTCTTCGGGAGGGCCGCCGGCATATCCCTTTGCGCCTATTTTTCTGGTGCCGATAATAAGTCTCTCCTGGCCGTAGCTCCCGCCCAAGCCATCAACAATCAAATATCCTTTCTCTCCAAAGATTTCGAAAAGGAATTTGTTTTTCCATTGGCTCCAGCTCGTGTGCATCATGGCCAGCTTACCCGCTTTTGTCCGGAACAGGGCAAAAGCATTATCTTCAACGCCCATGTTCCAAGCATAGGTTGCCGTTCTCCCGTAAGCCTCCTCGAACTCACCCATGAACCAACGGAATAGATCCATCACGTGGACGCCCTGATCCAGCAGTTCCCCACCTCCGCAAATCTCTCGGTTTGCCCGCCATTCTTTTTCGTAACCGGGTCTGCCCCCGTGGCCATAAACACACCGAATGTAATAGATCTGGCCCACCGCTCCTTCCGAGGCAAGCCTTTTCGCCTCCCAAATTGCGGAGTGATGTCTATGGTTGAATCCAGTTTTGAGGATTTTTCCTGTCTCCTGCGCGGCAAAAAAGATATCTGCGGCTTCACCAGCAGTCCGGCCCAAGGGTTTTTCGCATAGGACATGCCGTCCTTTCCGCAGGGCAAACACCGCGATATCCTTCAAAAAACAATTCGGCGTGGCAATAATGATGGCATCGACGGCGCTTTCCCGGAGGAGTTTGCGCCAATCATCGTACGCACTAGCCCCATGACGGGCAGCCAGCGAAAGAGCTTTTTCAGGCTCTACATCACAGACACTTGAAAGCGTACATTTTTCGGGAAAGGCCTTTAGCGAATCTGCCCTTTTCCCGCCGATAAGCCCCGCGCCGATAATCCCAACCTTAATCATTTTCCTGTCTTTACGAAATTCCTGCCATCGATCCGTCTGAGCGTATATAGGTCCCTATCTAATTGCGTTGGAACACTATTCATCCATTCTTTCCAGGGATCCCACACGGCACTGATATTCCGGCCCGTGAGCCAATTCGAGGATTCCGAGGCTAGATAAGAAACGAGCTGGGCCACGTTCTCGGGATCGTCAAACCCGGAGCTCATCCTTTTTTGCAGTTGGATGAACTCTTCGCCCGCCTTCTTATAGCCCGCACTCAGCGTCTCTTCAATCATTCGCGTCCTGATAACGCCTGGAGAGACAGCGTTGACTTGAATGTTATACTCCCCTAACTCCTCGGCCAGCGTCTCCGTAAGCCTGACGACAGCCGCCTTTGATGCTCCATAAGCGGAAAAATAAGGCCTCGGCGCATTCGCGCCCCCCCCTGCAAAATTGATGATTTTGCCCGCCTTTTCGGCCTTGAATGCGGGCACAAACGTTTTACAGCAGATGACTGTGCCGATCAGATTGACATTAACGGTCCGGATCCATTCGGCGGTATCGTTTTCCGCTAACTCCCCTATCGGACCCTGAATCCCCGCCGCATTGATCAGCACGTTAACGCGTCCATACAGGTTCAAGAGCTTATCTTTTAGGGATAAAACCATGTTGGGGTTCGCGATATCGAGCGCGAAACCGGCGATATTGCCAAGAGTCCCCAGATCCCGTACAACTGTGTTTACGGAGGTCTCCGAGAGAGACACTATCGCCAGTGAAGCCCCTTCCCGAAGCAGTTTTCCCGCGATGACCCTGCCGATTCCGCCGCCTCCGCCGGTCAGGACAACAACCTTGTTTGCCAAGAGCATGTCCTACTTAACTCCATTGACGAAATTCGCCAAGACTTTCGTCCCTTCAAGGTCGAATCGGTAGCGCATCTCCCGAAGCTCCATCGTCTTCATGGCCCTGCGAAAGTCCGAATGGTCCTTTTCCACATAGAACAAGAAAAAGCCTCCGCCGCCCGCCCCTATAAGCTTGCCGCCCAAGGCCCCATTCGCTTTAGCATTTTTATAGATTTCATCAAACCAGGGACTCGATATTTTATCGGAAATACGCTTCTTGTACTTCCAGTGTTCATCGAAGAGCAGCCCCACGTCAGTCAGGTTTCCGGTCTCGACTGCCTCAAGTATCTTATAACCGAGGTCCCTAATATAATGGAGGCTTTCGACAACGGTGCCGTTATTTTGAACCACCCTCTGACTTTGTTCGGCCAAGATCGTATCCGCACTTCGGGACTTTTGGGTATAAAACATCATGAGATTCCGGTTCAGGTCGTCCAGGCAAAATTCGGGGAGTTGCGGCGACCTTACCTCGACTTTCCCTTGCGTACTGATCTCCAGGACTCGAAGGCCCCCGAAGGACGCCATATATTGGTCCTGCTTGCCGATCGGTTTTCTAAGACGATTAATCTCCAGATCACAGGCCTGCTCCGCTAATTCCTTGAGCGAAATATATTCCCTTTTCATGCTGTGCAGGGCATTGAGGAGGCCGACCGCATAGCAGCTCGACGAGCCCAAACCCGTGCCAGCTGGGACATCCGCCATGGAAGAGATTTCCAGCGAATCTTCGATGCCCATCATGCGCATGGCCTCCTTGGCTATGTCATGTTTCAATTCTTCCCTGTTGCTGACCGTTTCGGACACGGAATATTTAACGCGCACGAGATTGTCCACGATCGGGCGATTGATATTGATAAACATGTACTTGTTAATGCCCGCGGCAAAAATGAATCCCCCGTATTTTTCATAATAGGAAGGAAGATCCGTCCCTCCGCCGCCGAGGGTAAATCGGAACGGAGTTCTTGTGATGATCATGGCAATCCCTCCATCATCTCCCCGCGCTATTAACAGATAAGCGCTATGACTCCAGGACCCTGTTGAGAAGGTCGTAATGGTCGATAGCTAGGACTTTGATCCCCAATTTATAAGCAAATAACTGCTCCCCGCGTTCAAGAAGACGAGGGAATATATCAAAAGAAAAATCGGAGAATCCGCTAGGCAGGTGCTCGAAAATCCTCGGATTGAACCAAAACACGCCGGCGTTGACCCAGTGGCTGAAGACTTCTTCGGGCTTCGGCTTTTCAACAAACTGGAGAATCCGGTCTCCTTCGCCGATCTCCACGATTCCGCTTCCCGAGACATCCTCCAGCTCGAACACGGCGATTGTTCCTAGTCCGTCGCGGGCCTTCGAAATCCTGGCGAACTCTTTGTAGTCGATATCAAGGATATTGTCTCCGTAAACGACCAGAAAAGGGGCTCCGGCCAAGGATGGCTCTAAGTTTTTCACGGCCCCAGCCGTTCCAAGAATCTCGGGTTCCAATGAATATTGAATCTTGACTCCCCATTTCGAGCCATCTGAAAAATATGCTCGGATGACATCAGGAAGATAATGAAGGTTGATGATGATATCCCGGATTCCGTGCTTTGCCAGGCCCTCAATATGATATTGGAGAACCGGCTTCCCATTTATGGGAACCATGACCTTTGGCACCCGGTCGGTCAAGGGCCGCAATCGCGTCCCCTTGCCCGCTGCAAGGAGGACAGCCTTTAGTGCCATCATACCCTGCCCAATTTAATCTCATTTTCAATATATCGAATCGATTCCCTAAGGCCGTCTCTAAGCGATGTTTTGGGAATCCATCCTAATTTTGTTGCTTCAGAGATGTCTGCAAGAGTCTCTTGAGCCTCGCCTGTGAGGTTGGGCTTGAAGACCGGCTCGGGTCTTTTCCCCAATAATTCACAGATAACATCGAAGATTTCCCTAACTGAATAGTTCACGCCGGAGCCGAGATTGAAAGTTTTATTGCTGGTCTTCTCATCGTTCAAACATTGAATGTGAAAATCGTTGACATCGTCGATGTATACGAAATCTCTTCTTTTTTCGCCTGTGCCATAGATTATCGGGCGCTCCCCTTTCAAGAGCTTAATAATGAACGCGCTCATGACCGGCGGAACTGTCCGTCGATAATCCTGGACGGGTCCATAGACGCAGAAATACCGAAGCGCCGTGAATTCGATATCGTGGTATCTGCGATAAGCGTCTGCAAAAAGCCTGGCGGCAGCCTTGCTTGTTGCATAGAAGCTTTGGGGTTTGACTTCCGTTTCCGGCGTGGGAAAAACGGACGATCCCTCATAGAGGGCGGATGATTCTGCATAAATAATTTTTTTGACTCCTGCCAACCTGGCCGAGTCAATAACGTTCACAGTTCCGGTCACATTGATATCGGCAGTTTCTGCCGGGTCTTGCTGACAATCCGAAATGCAGTTCTTGGCGGCAAAATGAAAAACGACATCGACTCCCTTAAATAACTCACGCAACGCATGGCTGCGGATATCGACTTGAAAAAACCTCGCCCCTTCAGGGACATTCTCTCTCAATCCATAACTGAGGTAATCAACGCCTTCAACCTCATAAAGAGTCCTCCCTGGCTGCCCGTTCTCCTTGAGAAGGCGCCTAGCGAGATTACTCCCGATAAAGCCGGCGATACCAGTGATCATAATTTTCATATCATGCCCCCGTTCCTCTCAGAACGGCCGGTATTGTCCTCAGCAAAATCTTCAAGTCAAGACCTAATGACCAGTTTTCGATGTAAGCCAAGTCCAACCTAACCCATTCATTAAAATCCTTGATTTGATTGCGCCCGCTGACCTGCCAAAGGCAGGTTATGCCTGGTTTAATGCTCAGCTTCTTGCGGTGCCAATTTTCATATCGGGCGAGCTCGTGGGGTCCCGCGGGCCTCGGACCGACCATGCTCATGTCTCCTTTGAAAACGCTCCAGAGCTGGGGAAGCTCATCAAGGCTGAATTTCCGAAGGATTCTTCCAATCCGATTAATTCTGGGATCGTCTTTGATTTTGAAGACGGGGCCGGTCATCTCATTTCTTTCCATAAGGTCCTTTTTTTGTTCGTCGGCATTCGGGATCATCGTCCTGAACTTCCAGCTTATAAACGGCTTTTTATTTAATCCAACGACATTCCATCGATAGAATATCGGTCCCTTTGATGTGACCTTTATTAGGGCGCTGATAATAAGGAATAGTGGGCTGAGCAGTATCAAAAGAATTCCAGATAAGAACAGGTCGCTGGCTCTCTTGGCATAAAGAGCCATCTCGTCGTCCGGCACACTTATGAAGCTTATGATGTTGATTCCGTAAAAATCATCAACCCGGATTTTTTTGGCGATTCCACTCAAAAAATCTGAATAAAGCCTAACCTGTACTCCCTCGCGACCACAGGATTCAAGGGTCTCCTTCACTTTCTCAATGTTGCCGTCCGAACTGCAAATTACTATCTCGTCAATGATATTTTCGTGAAGAATTGTCTCAATCTGACTGACGTTGCCCAGAACCTTCTTATTATATTTTGTTTCAGGGGCGTCCTTCGCATCCGTCCTTACAAAGCCAATAATATTGATTCCGGGGCCGAAGTTCCCTTTGACGATCTCAATAAATCGTTCTGCTTCTTTCCCTGTTCCAATAATCAAGATGCTTCTTCGGTTTATCCCCTTTTTTCTTAGCATTCTGGCTGCGTAAAAAAGAATAATCTTTTCAATGGAAAGACATCCGATATTAATTCCCCCGAAAACAGCCACGAAAGTTCGGGGAAGGTGGCCGAACCGCAAAAGGAAATTGGCCAACATCAGGGCGATGATTCCATAAATCGCTGTTTTGATGACGATCTTCATTTCCCTTTTCAGGGAAGTAAGTCGCTGGTACGAATAGGCCTGTTGAAGGGAAAGCAGAATCACCCAGACAATTGATAAACCCAAAACAAGCCAATAAGTATATCGGGATATGGTAATGGGATGCGGGATTCCCGTTTTCAGCCTGAATAGATCCCACACAAGATATGCCAAAATCGCGCTGCCAACTGTCGTCAGGCCATCTGCGATTTGCAAGAGTCTCTTATGGGAAGGTGGGCGCCAGAGCATTCAATTCCCCGTATTTAAAAAATAACTTCCTAGCTTCGATTTCTTAGTATTCTCAAATAGTGTTGTTCCAGGACGGATACTATCGTTTTCCAGGATAATTCCCCCTCAGCCAGAAATCTAGCATTGACGGACATAGTTTTTTGTAATGTGGGGTCGTGCAAAAGGCTAAGGCAACTATCGGCAAACTCAACAGGATTATCCGCGCATAGCTTACCTATATTGTATTTAGAAAATATCGGCTCTAACACTTTTATCTTTGTGGAAACTATCGGTCTGCCCACCGATAGATAATCATTTATCTTAGAGGGCCATACATTATCGGTCCAACGCTCTTTGCGCAACGGCAATAGTAAAAGGTCACATCCAGAAAGATAATTATTGATTTCCTTATAGGAAAGCCACCCAGTCTCCTGAATCTCATTACTGTATGCGTAAGGTACATATGGCCGCCAATTAAGTTTGGTATTTCCAATCAAGATGAGACGACATGGCCGATTCATTCTCGATGCAATTCTGCGGAAGCTTTGGAACAACAACTCCGCATTTTCTGGTCTTAATACCCCGAGATATCCTAGGGCTATAGTTTCCTCAGAAAGTCCTGGCAAAGAGCGGCGAGCCTCATCTCTTGGCATCGGCCGCATCCTTTCGGGGTCGCAGCCATGCAGCAGGACTCCGATCTTTTCTTTAGGGATTCCCAGTGACCTCGCTCTTTCGGCCAAAGGTTCTCCCATAGCGATACAATAATCTGCCTTAGGATAAATATTATTTTCGAAGAATGTCTCAATCGGAGCTGTTAATTTGCCCATTATATGACCCCTCCCCTGCCCCTTGCCCCCCCTTCCAAACCAGTCGGCCCAGGTGAAAAATAAGGGTCTATGACCTGTCTTACTCAGCAGCAATCCGGGTAATGAAACTACTGGTCTAGATTCATATCCATGGACAATATCAAAATCATTTCCAATAAATCTAGCAACCCTCAACAAAGAATCCCAGATATCCCACCCCGATCTAGCCCTACCCCATAAAAGGTCAGGAAATTCTACGATTTTGACACCTTCAGAAATTGATTCACTAATTCTAAATCGACTTTTCCGTGATATACACGCTAGCGTTACGTGATGTCCTTTCTTAGCGAGGTATCTTCCTTGATGATAGGCAGTAAAAAATATGCCCCCTCCCGACCAAGCGATTGTATGCGTCAAGTACAATAATCTCATTCTTTTGAACTACCAATTCTCAATCTTATGTGCGTTGATATTCCTCTTAAGTATTTCCGCGGGGAATCCAGCGGCTACACAATTAGACGGAATATTCCTTGACACAACTGAATTCGCTCCAATCACACAATTGTCGCCGATTGTGACTGGCCCTAATATTTTCGCTCCTGGTCCAATATAAACATCACTTCCGATGATGGGTACCCTAGGCAAATACCCTCTGCCGCCGATCGTTACTTGATGACAAATCAGCACATTATTTCCTATTTTGACATCCTGGTGGATAACTACCCCGTTTCCTCCGTGAGCCAATCGGCAATTCTTTCCTATTCTTGTCTTGTAAGGCACAACGGCTTTAAATATAAAAAACAGAGTATGTTGAATTATAGCCGGGAACGCCGGAATCTTGCGCTTATAAAGCCAATTTGCTAAATAATACAAACTTATTGGATTCATAATGTTCGCCAAATTTATTTCGTATAAACAACTTTTGCTCTTACGGTCTCAAGATCATTTATTGAATAGTTAACGTATTTTAAAGAAATTTTTTCAGGGACAGAATTCGAATCGACATCCACAACACAGTCCAATACTTGAAAACCATTCTTCTCAAATATCTCCAGATAATCACTTATCTGCAAACGATTAATGAACTGGACTGTCTTTCCAAACATCATTCCCCATGCTTTTTCGGAATATCTCAGATAATTTTTTTTCGGCATTCTCGGAGCATAATGAGCGATATGATCGTCCAGGCCAATTTGATGAATAAATAACCCTCCAGGTCTTAGCAACCTATACATGATCGGTGAATTCTCGTCCAACTGATCCTTAGAGATATGTTCCAGAACATCCATACTAAATATCACATCATATTCATTCTCTCCGAAGCCCAGAAAACTCCCCGTTGGCGACACGACATATTTCATGTTTAGCTTATCGTAAAGGGTCTGAAAGTTCGGAACGGTCGATATCACATCCTTTATTTTTTCTATTCGAAGTTTATTCCAAGCTGCTTCGCCACTGATATCTCTTATTAAGCCATCGGCTAATTTGCCCATTCGCTTTTTTACAGCCGCCAGGTTTCTGTTATCCTGGATATCAAAAAGCACAATCTCATTATCAAAGAAGTATCTAAGGAATAATGAATAGAAATGAGTCCAACCTGTTCCTAATTCAAGCAATTTACCGGTCGATTTCTCTTTTGTTCTTATTAAATTACAAAGCCAAAGGCCTTGCGCTATATCTGTTGTAGTGAGGGCCGAATGTTTATTGTAGAAGAATATATTCCCTAATCTCCTATAAGCTCTTTTTGTTAGCTTATTCAAGCTGAACAATTTAAGAACTATCGCGGCGCCGAAATATTGGAGATTTGGAACTAACACGTTAAGCGAGAATGTAATTAGTTATTTCGCTAAAGGTCTGCGAAATCAATAAATTCAACTGGCTAAAGTTTTCATCAATTGTATGGTTTCTGAAATATTACGTTCCCAGGTAAATTGTTTGCACCAAGACTTGCCCTTATCCTTCAGTTCCTTTTTTAGCTTCTTGTTTGAAAGTACCTGGAACATAGATTCTGCCATGAGCGGAATGTCGTGGGGGTTCACTACAAGGGACCCACCTCCTGATATTTCTGGGACAGCTGTCCGATCCGATACGATCACAGGGACTCCACACGCCATGGCTTCCAAGGGCGGAATTCCAAACGTTTCTAGTTCAGATGGGTAGACGGCCAAGTCAGCGGCAGCATAAAACAATCTCAAATCCCAATGGTGAACGTAATCAAAGAAATGAATATAACGAGTTAATTGCATTTCAATTGCTTTATTTTCAATCTGCCTCCGATATCCTTTGATATCGTTCCCAATCAGGACCAAATGATAAGGAAGACCTCTCTCCCTTAATTTACTAAATGCGTTCAATAATAGGCTATGATTTTTGTATGGGCGGAAACTGGAGACATAGATTATGAACGGATAATCAATAGAGAAACGACTTTTAAACCCCTTAATTACCTGCGGGTCTAGCCAATTCATGTTGAAGAAATCATTATCAAGTGCTTCATAAATAACATGTACGCGTTCGGCGTTAATCCCGAAGCACTCAACGATTTTTGCTTTCGTATATAAACTATTGGCTATTATTAGTTCTGCCCTACGAGCTTTCCTTCGGCCCATCCATTTACGATAACTCGCTTTCCAAAATCCGATTTCCTCAGGTACGTCAATATATTGGAGGTCGACGATTTTAAAAACTTCCTTAATGTTCGGAATGCCAAATATCGGTTCAGGATTCATAGAAAAGTGGACGTCTAGTCTCATTTTGTGACAGAGGTAGGGAAGTATTATGTTTTGGACGGGTATTCGAAACAATCTCATTGTAGCAGGAACTCTGATCTGCTTTAGAATAATCCGAGGTGCTGTCTCAGGCGTAACGAATTTCGTATAATATTCGTGTTGTAGAGGAGAAACAAAAACTATAATATTGAGCGAATTATCGATGCGAGGTACGATTTGAATCATTTTTCGAATTGCCCCGACGGCTCCGCTTTTCCCAGGGTTGGCGGGAAATGCGTCGATGCCAATCTTTAGTTCGCTCATATTATAAAAATGAGCGGACCACCCTTCTCAAGGCAATTAAAATATAATACTCAATTTGGCTTAACCCACTTTTTATTGAGTGACCGAATTTTTTAGGAAAGTGCTTTTTTTGAAGGATATAGGACTCGGATCTAAATCCAGATTTTTGCGTGATCCCTTTGCTTGATTCATGGTAACGGAACTTGCAAATAAGAAAAGGAACACTCTTAATATTAAAGCCGCTGTTCAGTGCCTTGCTGAAAAAGTCAAAATCCATGCAATAATGCAACTGCATATCCAAAGGACCGCATTGATTCCAAACACGTCTTCTCCAAAAAGCCGTGGGTTGGCAAATATTAATTCCCACCTTAAAGAATTCTTTTATGAACGGATAATAGAATCCCTTTCTGATCACCCTTCCCTTTTGGTTAATATCATAATGAAACCCATAAATAACATCGGCAAAAGGCATAGCCATAAAATATCTAGCAACTGCAAACAAAGCGCCGGCATTATAAACGTCATCTGAATTTAGCCACGCCAATATTTCTCCGGATGACTTCGCGAATCCCTTATTGATAGCTTCGCTTTGTCCCCGGTCCTTTTCAGATACCCAATAGGAGATGCTCTTTTCGTATTTTTTTATAACATCTATGGAACTATCCGTAGATTGGCCATCGATAATAATGTATTCCAAATTAGGGTAATCCTGATTGATGACGCTTCTAATGGTCTCTTCAAGAAATAACCCCTGGTTATAACTTGGAGTCACGACAGAAATCTTGGGCCATTGAGGGATCATTAATGCCTTAATTTATCTTTTTAACAAAGATACATTCGATTTGATACATTCGGCCCCTTTTAACGTCAGTAAAACCGGGAAAAATCCCAAATAGATCATACCCAAGATTTTTAACAAAGGGCAGCATCTGGCCAAAATCTCTTTGGCCATCGTACATAGGTATTATGGACATCTCGATTTGCATTACGAAGATCTTATCCAAGATATCCGCAGCCCCTTCTAATACCTTATCTTCATATCCCTGGCTATCGATCTTTAAGAACGCAGGACGACCCTCTTCTTTGATAATTTTTCTGCCAACCTCATCTAACCTGTACATCTGGACTTCTTCAGAGCCTATATATATCGAGTTCGGCTCTGCATTTATGTGCTCCTGGAGGATAGGAAGGATTGAACTACTTACGCTATTTTTAGAAATGTTAATCGTTGTAATCTTATTAGCCTCGCCGATAGCACAGCGTTCCGCCAAGCTCCATTTTTTTACTCCACGAGTTTTTTCTCTTAATAATCTATAAGGACCAGATAAAGGTTCAAAAGAAACTATTTTCCCTTTGTAGCCATGTTCAATCAACCCGATCGCATACTGCCCAACGTTGGCCCCTACATCGAATACGAGGCCGATTCCATATTCATCCAATAAGAGCTTCACCATTTGAAACGGTGAACTTCCCGGAGTGAATTGAACGACATCGTAGCCGAATCTTCGAAGAAGAGATTTAATGGTTTTCTTGAATGGATTCAACGTTTTCCTAGAGAAGGTCTCAATTCAATTCATGCTAGAACAAATGGACTGATAGAGCCTTAAGTGTTGCGCGGCCACGACATCTGGATGAAATGCTCTTTTTGCGTATTCCGCTGCCTTTATTCCGATTTTCTTTCTCAGGCCATCTTCCTTTAAAAGCCATATCGCTTTTTCTGCTAAGTCTTTTGAATTCCCGACTTCAAACAACACTCCAGTTTCCCCATCCACGATGTTCTCTTTAATTCCACCCGTTCGTGATCCAAGGACGGGCAAGCCCATGGCCATTCCTTCAACTACGGTACAGCCAAATGGCTCATAAATAGACGGGGTCACGACTAGGTCGGTATTCCGAAGCTCTTGAATGATCTGGTCCCACTCCATCCATCCTAGGAAAGCGACATTATTTGCAACGCCCAAATACCTTGATCTATTTACAATCTTAGACATTGATAATTCTGTAGTATTTCCAATAACCTTCAATACGACTTCATGGATTTTTTCCCTGATCAAGGGGAGAGCATCCATTAGGATTTCAAGGCCCTTTTCTCTTCTTAATTGGCCGAAGAATGCTATCGTTAATCGCCCATCCGTTTTCGAATCGTAATCAACTTTGCTATGGTTAAAAAAGTCGCTATGAACGCAATTGGGAATGCGGTGAATCTTTGCTGTTGTTAGGGGGCTAATGATTTCCCCGATATAGCGGCTATCCACCGTAATATGGGAAGCATTCTTAATAGTATACTTTTCAAAATGCCTAAAAATAGCCATCGTCGACAAACTAGGCTGTCCAGTAATTTTCATTAACATCGGCAAATAATTATGAATTCCAGCAATAGATCGGTAATTCGAAGTTATTGCATAATATGGATCTCCAGTCTCAGCGTGATGACCGTGGACTATGTCGGGCTTTATTTTTTTTAATTCTCTATGGACGAGCATTTTTGGATATTGAAGGAATGTAAAGCTGGTAAGTTTCGGAGGAATCCCGACAAAATGAATATTGATATTTCCATCGCGGACTAGCTTCGTCCCCCGGATATGCCGTGTCATGGATATCTGGTGAACATCTACTCCAGGGATCTTCGATAACCCAAGGCTCAGATTTATCGTGCCGGTCGCACGCGTATAATCCTCAACACGGATTCCGAGTTTTTCTTGTATTTGAGGAGTTAAGATATATGGGCAAATAACAGCGATTATCATAGCGATGCTATACTGACAAAGACATTGTTATTCGTGGTCGCTCGGCAATTAAGTTTATCGCTAAAAACATAAATATTTGAAGATAGAAGAGTGTGAAGTTTATAGTGCTTGTCAACCCTGAGAAAAGCAAAACAATCAAGGGAACGACATTAAGCAGTAGCCTAGCATTATTTCTATATTTTTTTATCATTTTAAATAGAATTTGCATATTCGCAAGAACAAAAAGGATTACTGCGAATATCCCGTTTTCTACTAATATGTTTAGATAAATATTGTGGGCAGCTGTAAAATACCACCCGGAAATCTTATAGAGGTATTCTCCGAAACCACGAGCGCCTACGCCAAAAATAATATTTGATATATCAGATTTTAAAATTGGAGCCCAAATACCTTCCACACGACTTAGAATTGTAGAATTGCCATAGGGATAAAATATATCAATCACCATATTTTTCCATGGAGTTAATAAGATAAGAGCACCGAACGAAACCGCAAGTATGCTTGCAAGAACATACTTTCTTCTAGCAACCTGATAGATTAATAATGCTATAGCAAGGCTAAATACTGATGCCCTTGCAGAAAAGCGGGTCATCATATATCCGCTGATAACCACCGCTATGCTCCATAGCACGATTCGTATAATACGGTTTTCCTGCATTATCTTAGTAATGAGAATAGGGAATAGGACAGCAATCCATACAGATAAATCGACGGCTGATAGAATCCCGGGGCTTAGTCGACTTATCCCTATGCCTCCTACATCGATTATTGCGCTGGGCTGCGTCACATATATCATGATCGAATAAGCTACCAGTGCGGCCAATACAAGCAAGAGTGAATTTTGAATTATATAAATATCTTCCCGTCTAAAATAAAGAACTGCGACTGCATAGAATAAAATAATTGCCGCGATTTTTATTAATTCTTTAAATGATGCTATCTTTTCTGAATGAAAAACAACCGTTTCCAATAAACATACAAAAATAAAAGCCAGAAAGACCAACAATCCGGGTGTCTTCACGATAGTTTTAATAAAAGAAATCTTCTTTATATTATAGAAAATTAAAAAAATGCTTCCTGCCACGAAAGCGAAACTGATCATGCCCTCATATGTCACTGACCATGTTCCCGGATCCAATATGCTTGTTTCCGTCTTCTCGACGAGTATTGTTCCCGCCGATATCAATAAATAAAATATTATCAATCCCAGTGGTGGGCGCCATAGGAGGATCAAAAGAAAGGTTGCCGAAAACCCAGCCAACATAAGAATGCCGTAATCGCCGAAGTACGGCAAAATAAACAGAAAAACTACTAATATTAAAACAAACTGGCGAACAAAATTATTGTTATGTACTTGCACAGGAATAATTGTCCGTTGCCTAGAGCTATTCAAGGGCCTTCTGAAGCTTTCCGAATAATCTACTTTTTGTATTCGCCGCGATATTCGCAAGTAATGTTTTTTCTTCCTGTGTCCATTTTTCGAGTAGAAAAGTCGCGATGAAATAGACAACGATGCCAAGTAGGATACTCAAACCGAGTTTAATCAGTAACAGGGCATGCCTTAACACTAAAGATAAAAACATGATTGTTGCCCCTGTAATGAACATTATTAATAATCTTTTAGCATAGTCCCTTATCGAACCTGGCTTAACCTTTAATAGCCAAACTACTTCGCCGAGAACAATTGATTGAATAATCACGTATGTAACGGCGACAGATATTGCAGCTCCAATCATCCCCCATAGCGATGTCATATATATGGACAAACCAAGATTTAGGGTCAACATTAGAATTCCGTTTATAATCAATAATTTTCTTTTGTCGTACATAAGAAGTATAGTTCCTGAAGCTCCAAAGATAGTTTGATATAACTGAGCAAATGCGAATATTTTTAGCGCATAACTTCCAATAGCAAAATCTGGTCCGAATATCCTTAGCATATCTTCACTCAGGCAAAATATGATAACAAACCCGATTCCGCTTATTAGCCCTATCCATTTTGCAGATATCGAAAATACTTTATCAACACCATCCTTGTTTTTTTGTCGAATGAATTTCGCAATTGATACTGCAAATAATTCTCCAAACACAATCAATGGGATGAGTATCACAGAGCCAAGGATTCGCACGATTGCATAAACGCCTGCTTCACGTGAAGAAGACATATATCCGACCACCCACAGGTCGAGCTCTCTTGATGCCGTTGTCAGAAACGGGACAATGGTTAGCGGAGCTGAATAGCGTAATAAATCTCCCATTTCGATGCCGTGCTCTTCCTCAACAGGCACTGGCAATCTTTCATTTAACTTCTTAAGTTCTTTAGTTAGAATTATGGCTAAGGCACATGAAGAAAGGATAAGTCCTGCGATTGTCCCAAGGAGCAACGCAATTATATGATTAAAAAAGAAAAGAAAGACGATAGTGATGACTAGACGAGATATGTTCCTTATTATTTGGTCAAATATTGTGATTTTATAATTTTTCTGAATTACGGTGAAACTCGACTGGAGGATCGGAATTAGACTTATCAAAGGAAAAACCAATATGAGGTCATCAAAAACATTGATGCTTCCTACGCTTCTAACTAAAAGGGGATAAGCAATTTTCCTCAAGATAATAAAATAGGAAAATACTATCGAGGTTGATATAACCAGGACCGAAATACAGCTGAGCTTTATCAAGCGCGAGACATTATTCGCATCGTTGGCGCCAAGATAATATCCTCCTTTTCGAAGGACGGTCAGATTCAATCCAAGCCCGGGAAGAATCTGGCTTATCATCATAATACTTAGGCCTACTCCTATTGCGCCAATTGCACTCGCCCCCACTGTACGCGCAAGAACAATGCTTGTTAAGAACGAAATGGCGTAGGCAATAGGGCGCAATAATCCATCATAAATCCCAGATTTAGATATAATCGTTAGTTCAGAGAGGATGTGTTTCTGATTCTCGGAGATCACATGGATTTCCATACCGATAATTAGTCTATATGGTCCCCAAGTCCTTCTTGAGTACCTATTTTCGTCAGGGACAAGGATTCTAACCCTACCCTCATTGCCTCACAAAGCCTACTGAACAATCTAGCCTTGTGCAATTCAGCGCGCCCGATCATCTTTGTTCTATTGCGGTCAATAGGTGCCTATAGCGCTTGCGGGAAAAACAAAGCCCTCAACCCCGGCTACCAACTAACGAACAGGGGCTTAAAAAAGCGGATTTTTGAGCAGGAGTACGTATTCCACGTTAAGAACCTCTATGAATGGCCGGCGTGTCCACAAACTCATTGCGATACCCAATCCGAATAAAGTTCGATAGACTGCTATTTTACTAACCGTCGGCAAATAGACACAAGTCTTCGAGACAATCGCTTTCAATTTAGGGCCAAAAAGCTTAATCATTTAATTACAATAAAGCGAGATGTCTTTTTCTGGAAAAACCGTTTCTCAGCTTTCTCTGTTTCAAAAAGAACCCGAGAGCATTTTCATGTAAAAAGAAACGGTTTCAACGATTACCTTCTTATCGCCATCCTGACCTGCTCGGCTACCCAATGTTAAATGAGGTTGATACCTCTTTTAAAGAGCACCCTGACTTCAAGCCGATTGGATAAATCTTAGCGTTGCTATAATTGCATGAGTGAACGCCTACAGGGTCCATAACCTATTTAACACGGGTATTCTTATGGCAACCCTAGACATTGTTTTGTCAAGCTTCCTAACTGAAACATACTCCGGGCACCCGAAATTAATGAGAACATCGATGTCGGAGTATATTAGGAGATATATTCTCTCCAACATGTCATTTATGTATGTGTAAGAACGAATTGCTATCCCGTCTCCTCATGCCCCTGACGATCCTCTCAAGCACGCGCATGATCTTTCATCCCTGGCTGGCCTTTTTCTGGGCTTTACCACGTTTGCCTCTAAACAGGTTCGTCCCCGCTTCCGGCAGGATATTCCCTCCAATCGCCGACTACGCTCCTCAGAAAGCAGCCTTCTCGCACTCAAGGTCGAGGTCGGGCAGGGCAAAGTGAACGGCGCTTGTCCTGAGACAATCCTCGGCCTCTTCGATAATGTCAATCCGGAAAGGGTTGCACTTAATGAAATAGATATAATCTTGGCATTGTGGACCAATGTGTTTATTAGCTGAATATTAGCGTTATGACCCATCCCCTGATTTTTGCCGCCAGAAGGCTAGCGTATCACGGAGAGTTTGATCAATCGGGATCCGAGGCAACCAGCCTATTCCTTCTGAGATCTTTCGGTTACTGCCGATGAGGGAATTCACATCGGCCTTCCTGAATTTAGCCGCGTCAACTTCGACTAAGATAGGTGTTTTCCCACGAGTTTCTCTGACCAGAAAGTCTAGAACCTCACGAAGCGCAGTCGCCTTCCCTGAGCAAACATTATAGGGCTCGCCCCAGCGCCCTTTTCTAAGCAGGAGGATATATGCCTTAACGACATCGCGAACGTCGCAAAAATCCCGCTGTACATCAAGATTCCCGACCTTAAGGGTGGGGGCGATATCTCCTCGCTCGATTTGGGCAACCTGGCGGGCCCAGTCGGAGCAGACGAAGTCCTCCGCCTGACCCGGGCCCGTATGGGGGAATGGCCGGGCGATGACGATGTCGATGTTCTCGATCTTTTCATAAAATCCACAGAGCATTTCGCCGGCAACTTTGGAATAAGCATACGGGTCAACGATCTGGATCGGCGCATCTTCGTTTATGGCCTCGGCCGGCGCAGGCCCGAAGCCGTAGACATCTGAAGAGCTGATGAAGAGCACTTTGGCCGCAGGCGCGCTCAGCCTGACGGCTTCAAGAAGATTATGAGTGCCAAGGACGTTTGTTTCGATCGTCTCGCTCCTCTTCTCCCAGGACCTGCGTACGTTCGAAATGGCCGCAAGATGGAAGATCCAATCGGGCCGAATCTCGCTTACGAGTTTTATCGCGTCTTTTTCCGAACGCAGGTCCAGGAAAAAGAACTTATTTCGGGAGGGCGGCGGGACATCCGGATAGGCGGTGCCGAATATCTCGAATGCGGACGGTCCTTCTGCCTCAAGGGCCCGGATAAGATGCCCTCCGGCAAATCCGGTCGCGCCGGTGATGAGAACCCGGGTCTTTTCGCTCATCTTATCAGAAACCGGGCCCTTTCGGCAGCCACTGTAATCCTTTTTCGAGAACGATTTTTTTCCCTTGCCCTGGTGGCTCAACCCCCAGCATCTCGAGATCGGCGTCGACCATGATTTTAACAAGGTCTTTGAATGTGATTTTAGGAACCCAGTTTAACTTCTCTCTGGCCTTTCCGGCGTCGGCCCTAAGTTCCGGGACTTCCGTGGGCCGGAAATGTGCTGCCTCGACGACGATATGTTTATGCCGGTCGAGATTGACATATTTGAAGGCCTCGTCTACGAATTCCTCGACGGAATGAGCCTCTCCCGTTCCGATGACATAGTCGTCAGGCGATTCCTGTTGGAGCATTTGCCACATGACCTCGATATACTCCGGGGCGTATCCCCAATCTCTCTTGGCACTCAGGTTGCCCAAATAGATGTTCTTTTCTTTATTGGCCAGGATTTTGGCTATCCCCCGGGTGATTTTTCTGGTGACAAAGGTCTCCCCTCTTCTCGGAGACTCATGGTTAAAGAGAATTCCGTTGCAGGCAAACAGGTTGTAACCCTCGCGGTAGTTCCTGACCATCCAATAGGCGTAAACCTTTGCCGCAGCGTAGGGGCTTCGGGGCTGGAAGGGTGTATCTTCATTTTGTGGGGCCGGGGCGCTGCCGAACATTTCACTACTCGAAGCCTGATAGAACTTGGTCTGGATCCCACTCCTCCGCACGGCTTCCAAAAGGCGGGTGGTTCCCAGGCCGGTGATATCGCCGGTGTATTCGGCGAGGTCGAAGCTGACCCGGACATGGCTCTGGGAGGCCAGATGATATATTTCATCAGGCTTAATGTTATAGATAATCTCCGTAAGCTGCTCGGAGTCGGCGAGATCTCCATAATGGAGAAAAAACCGGGCACCGGGAAGATGGGGATCTACGTAGAGATGGTCGATCCTGCTCCGGTTGAATGAGCTGGACCTCCGGACGATTCCATGGACCTCGTAGCCTTTTGAGAGCAGGAACTCAGCGAGATAAGAACCGTCCTGGCCTGTGATGCCAGTTATCAGGGCTTTTTTTCTGTCGGCCATATTCTTACTCCTTTCTCGCTTTGTTGGCTTGTTCCGCAACCCAAGGATAGGTCAGCGCGATGCCGTCTTTCAGGAAATACTTGGGTTTCCAGCCGAGCGAGTAGATCTTGGCATTGCTGAAGTTGCGGGATTGGACACCGACAGGCCCCTTGATCCATTTTATGAGCACATTTTTACCGGCCACCTTGGCAACTGTGTCGATCAATTCTTTGACCGAAACGTATTCGGGACATCCTATATTTGTAGGAACATTGAGGTCCGAGTGCATGAGGAGATAGATACCTTCCAGCATATCGTCGATATAAGTGTAAGAACGGATCGCCGATCCGTCTCCCCAGGCTTCGATAGTCCCACCGTCTTTCGCTTCAGCGACCTTTCGGGAGATCGCGGCTGGCGCCTTTTCGCGCCCGCCTCTCCAGGTGCCTTCCGGGCCGTAGCAATTCTGGAAGCGGGCGATTCTGACCTGCATGCCGTAGCGGCGCCCATAGGCAAGGGCCATCCTCTCGGAATAGAGCTTTTCCCAACCGTATTCGTTGTCGGGGAGGGCGGGATAGGCTTCTTCCTCGGTCATCTCCGGTTCGCCGGGCTTCATATCGCGGTAAATGCAAACGGAAGAGGAAAAGAAATACCGGGGGATTTTTGCCTCAGCGGCCGCATGGGTCATATTGATATTGATGAGGACGCTGTTGCGCATGATCTCGGTCTCCGCCGAATGGATGAAGCCCATCCCCCCCATATCGGCGGCCAGCTGGTAAACTTCATCAAGAGGACCGGACACAGCTTTCTCCGCGTTGGGCCTCTCGCGGAGGTCCAGGAGCATGAATTCATCCGCGGCTGTGGCCGAGAATTCCGGGTTTTTTATATCAACGCCTCGAACCCAATAGCCTTCCTTTTTCAATTTCTTGACGAGATGGCTGCCAATGAAACCGCCGGCCCCGCAAACCAAAGCTCTTTTCATCGAACGCTCCTTCTTATGTGTTTCCATAAGCTATGATTTCTGGTCGTTAGCACGGTCATCTAATCAATGCGGACACGGTTTTCCTCGGTCTGCCCCGAGGCAAGGCCGCCAAACGCCGCCCTACGATCCCCTCGAGCCCGCGGACGAAGCTCTCCTCCCCGGCCGGCCGGCCCGTCTTCAGGCTCTGCCAGGTGCGAACCAAGACGGGCTCGTCTCCCCTTGCCGTGAGGTAGGCCCGCCAATCCTTGACCTCGCCGTTCAGGAAACAGCCATCCATGATAACCGGATCTGACTCGCCCAGGACATGGTGCCTGGCGCTCGACCAGGGATAATCCTCGGCTTTCTCGACGACTCCCTCCCGGACAGGATCGTTCTCGATGAAGCGAACCTCCTCGAAGACGCTCCGGTCGTCCAGCATGCAGGAGAGGAACCTCCCCTTCCAGAGGTGGCCGGTCACTCCTTTTTTGGCGTGGAAGTACTGGGCATATCTCATGTGGAGGGAATTGAATGTGCGGGCGAGGGCCCCGTCGGCCTTGGGAACACAGATGAAATGGACATGGTTCCGCATCAGGCAGTAGGCCCAAACCTCGACGTGATAGCGGTTCGCGCATTCCCGGAGCCAGGCGAGGTAGCGGCGGAAGTCGGCCTCTTCCTCGAACACCGTCTGCTCGTAGTTCCCCCGCTGGGTAACCTGGTGCGGGTAACCGATAATGGTGGAGCGGGCTAAACGAGCCATATTAATTCACGAAATCTGGTGACACGCACCGGTTCAAGAGAAACGGAGCATGTCACCGATTTCGAGGCGGGCCATTTTTTTTAGGCTACCGCCGTTGGCGCCGGACGGGGCGCCAAGGCGGCGAGGCAAGGCCGGCAAACATACTTTTTTTCGGGCGCGGCTGCGTTAGAGCCGCCGCCCACCGGCACCGAAGCTCAAATGGGGCGAGGCCGGGGATTCGTCCTTTCCCGTGGGAAAGGTGCTACGAATTCTATTTAAAATGGGAAGGAAATGTCAAGGAAAAAATAGGGACAGCGGGCATTTATCGAAGGGATAACATCGCCCTCCTTGACTTGCCGGAGACCCTCTGCTAAAGTCGGGCTCTCCCGGCAGAAGAAAAGAACAAGCGAAAACCGTGTCGGCGCCCAAGAAGAGCCCTCTTTTCCCTGAATGGGATTATCTGATCATCACCGCCTCTAATGATAAGCAGGCCGGGGTCTACCGGAGCCTGATCGATCTCAGGCAATCCCTTGGCCTGATCAGCGGCGTCAAGAAGGTTCTCGTCGTGGCCGATCCGGGCGGCCGCCGTGTCGGTTCCGGAGGCAGCACGGTCCATTGCCTGCTCCAGATCCTCAACCTCGAGCTGAGAAGCCGGCGGGAGCTCAGGACACACCTCGACCCTAAGACCTGGGCGGAGACCCTCAACCGCCTCCGGGTCCTTATCGTCCACGCCGGAGGCGACTCCAGACGTTTGCCACCTTATGCTCCGTGCGGCAAGATCTTCATCCCGGTCCCGGGCGAATCGGGCGGCGCGCCCGGCACAACGCTTTTCGACCGCCTGATCCCGACCTATCTCGAATTGCCCAAGCCCGCTTCAGGCGGCGGGCAGGTCGTGGTCACCTCCGGAGATGTGCTCCTGGACTTCGACGCCGAGGATGTCGTGTTCGCGCAAAATGGGGTTACCGGCGTCGGAGCTCTTGTCAGCCCGGACGTTGCCAAAAACCATGGCGTTTATTGCCGGCACGAGGACGGCAGCGTTCGCCTGTTCCTTCAGAAACCTCCGGTCGCGAAGCAGGTGGAGATGGGCGCGGTCGATTCGCACGGCCAGGCGGTTCTCGACATCGGGATCCTGAATCTTGCCCCATCGGCGGCCGTTCGGCTCCTCAAGCTCTGCGGTGTCGGCGGGGGCAAGAAAAGCAGGCGCAAGCTTATCTGGGGAGGGCCGCTAACTGAGTCGATCGAGGCAGCGGGCCTGGATATCTACCGTGAGATCTGCTGTGCTTTGGGCAAGGACACATCCTATGCCGGCTATATAGACGAAGTCAGAGGGGCCGGATCGGGAGTCGATGGCGCGGCGCTCCGATCCCTCTATCGCGGATTGAGGTCCATCCCGTTTCACGTCCACGTTGTGCCGCGTTTCCGCTTTCTCCATTTCGGCACGCTTCAGGACCTGATCGAGAGCGGCAGGAGCCTCATGAGCTCCGACATGGGCGACTCGGAAAAGGGAACGAGCGTTGTCGTCAATTCCCGGGTCAGCGGCCAGGGAATCATCCTTGGGAAGAATGCCTGGGTCGAGGGCTGCCGGGTCAACGCGCCCTTGACGCTCGCCGGAGATAACGTCGTCGCGGGCGCCGATGTCGCGGCCCCTCTCACCCTCCCGCGAGGGGGATGCCTGGACATCATCGAGGGACGGGGCAGAGACGGGCGCAGGGGCTGGTTCGTCCGCGCCTACGCGAGCGATGACGCGTTCCATCTGGCCGCCGATAAAGGGGCGCGCCTGTGCGGAATGCCCGTCCGGTCCTGGCTCGGAGCGATGGGCGCGAGTCCGGCCGACGTCTGGGACGAGAAGCGGACGGCTGCGGAGAGAACGGTCTGGAACGGCCGATTTTTCCCGTTTGCCGCGAAGATGGACGAATGCCGAGACTGGCTTTGGCTGCTTGAGCCCGGGAATGCGGCGGCACGCCAAAAAGAGGATTGGCTCGCCGCCGAAAGGTACAGCCTCGAGGAAATGGCCCTCCGCGCCGACCTGGACTCTTTCCACTCCAGGAGGCTGAAGATCCGCGGCGAGCTGATACGGGAAACGCTGTCCCGAGTTTTTGGCCCGGAGGGCGTGCTGTCCGCCGCCGAGATCTCCTTCCTGGCCCAAAATCCGGAAAAGGGCGAGCGGGGCCAGTGGGTCATCGCGATCGTCCGGGAAGCGGTCAGGAGCTATGAAGCGGCGCAGAGGCATCAGGGGCTGGATTCCCTCGAGCTCTCGCGGATCCTGCATACGCTTGGCTCGCTTCTACTGCAGATCGCGAACGGCGGCGATAGGGGTAAGTATAAAAATGGCCGGGACATCATCGGAGCGCTGAGAGCGGGCCTGACGACCGCGGAAAAAAGATGCCTCGGCTCGCTGGGCTTGTCCGTCGAAGGGGCCGTAAAGCTCAAATCCTGGGCGGGAGAGATGAAAGAGGCGGCGTTCCGGCATCTGAGCCGGACCATTGTCTATCGAAGCGGCGGGATCCCCGCGTCTCCGAAGAACGTCCTGCGGAGCGATGAGATCGTCTGGGGCAGGTCCCCGGCAAGACTCGACCTCGGCGGGGGCTGGACCGATACTCCCCCCTATTCCCTCGAGCGGGGCGGGTGTGTCATCAACGCGGCCGTGGACCTCAACGGCCAGGCTCCCATCCAGGCCTATGCCCGGGTCATCGAAAAGCGCGAGATCCGGATCAACTCCATCGATCACAGCACGCGGGTGGTCATCAAGACCCTAGAGGAACTCCTGGATTACCGGAAGCCGGGGAGCCAGTTTGCCCTGGCCAAGGCCGCGCTGGCGCTGGCCGGATTCGCGCCGGAAGCGGCGGCGTGGCCGGCCGGGGTACGGACGCTCGACGGCATGCTCCGCTATTTCGGGGGCGGGATCGAGCTCACGACGCTGGCGGCGATCCCGAGCGGAAGCGGGCTCGGGACATCGAGCATCATGGGGGCCGTCCTCGTGTCCATCATCGGCAGGGTCATCGGGCGCCCGCTGGCGGCGCGCGAGCTTTTCCATGCCGTTTTGAAGCTCGAACAGGAGCTGACGACCGGCGGCGGCTGGCAGGACCAGATCGGCGGGGTGATCGAGGGCGTGAAGGTGATCACCGCGGATAAGGGCCTTGTGCCGGACCCGCGGATCCACTTTGTCCCAGCGGACCTGCTCGACCCGGCGGCGAACGGCGGCCGGACTCTCTTGTACTATACGGGGCTGCGGCGGCTGGCCAAGGATATCCTGCACGAGGTCGTCGGGCGGTACCTGGACAGGGACAGGGCCGCGATGGAGACCTTGCGAAAGCTCCATGCGTTTCCGCCGCTGATGGCGGAGGCCATGGGGACGAGGGACTTGGAGAGGTTCGGCGAGCTCATCGATTTCGCCTGGAAGCTGAACGTGGACCTCGACCCGGACCATACGACCCCGGTTATCGAGGAGCTTCGGGCCCGGATCAGGCCGCATGTCATCGGCGCCAAGCTCTTGGGCGCAGGCGGCGGCGGTTTCCTGCTCATGGTGTGCAAGTCTCCCGAGGACGCCGCCGCGGTGAAGCGGATGCTGGAGAAAAAGCCGCCCAACGACAAGGCGCGTTTCTTCGATTACTCCATCAGCCGTGTCGGCCTCATCGTCACGGTTTGTTAATAAAGGATTCCGCCAGGAAGGCCATCCCCTTAATCATACCTTTTTGTAAACGTCTCCGCGTGTGTCAATGATAAGGATCCGGATGACGTCAGCTTCCACTCGATAAACTGCCCTGAATTTGCCGATCCGAAGCCGATAGAGATCCCGGGTCTTTTCTCCTTTGAGCTTCTTGACGTCACCCTCTGCCGGGAGCTTTTCTATCTGTTGGACGATCTTGCGGGCCGCTTCCCGGTCGAGCTTCTGGAGGTATTTAAGACATTTGCGGCCATAGAGGAAATTCATAAGCCCAGGGACTTCTTCAGTTCTTCAGAGGTCAGGAATTCGTCGGAGGCGAGGATGTCGAGGATCTCTTTTTCGTCTTTGGCTGAGAGGATCAGCTCCTCACGTTTGCCCATCCTCTTTTTGATCCACTCGTCGAGAGAGTTTCGGATGATCTCCGAAAGGCTCGCGTTCCGCAGAAAGGCCACGGCTTTTGCTTTCCTGTATAAGTCCTCATTAATAATGACGTTGATCCTTCTCATGGTATGGATACCTCATTGTGTATATACATCATTATGTATCAATTGTCAAGGTTCTTATCACATATTCTTTTCATAATCTTTGCACTTTCTTGACAACTTATGCCTGCGGCCCGGTTATATTATCGCTGGTTGATGAGAGGAGGCCGCCGATGCCAATCCAGGCCATGAAAGGTGGGGCGAGGATATCGTGGACTCGGGCCGCTCGGATCCTCAGGGCAACCCTGGCTACAGGGCTCGTCATTCTGATGGCCGGCGCGCCCGGGCTCCTCCGGGGGGCCGATCGATGGAGAGGGGCGGATGTCACCGTCAGAACGATTTCCGGGGAAATCACCAAAGGGGAATTGATCGGCGTCAGGGAGGACGCCGTCGTCGTTCTAGCCGGCCTCTCCGAGAAGACGCTGATGGTGGCCGAGATCGAAAGCGTCCGGATCGCCAGGAAATCGCCGACCTTCGTGTGCGTCGTCCTCGGGGGCTTTGTGGGAGGCATAGCCGCCGGCCTCATTGCGCGTCGTCCGTCGACAACGGACGACCTTGGCACTGGCCTTAAGAGGTTCTTCGGGTACCCTCTCTGGCTCAGCGTGGGATTGGTTGCCGGGGCGTTGTCGGGCATCGGCATCGCCCAGGCCATCGGGAAGGACAAAGTGATCGTGTTCAAGGACAGGCCGGCGGCCGAGGTCGAAGCCGGCCTTAAGGCGCTCCGGAATGAGGCCCGCATCCCGAAGTACAAATAGGCGGCGGGCCGCGCGCCGGGCAGTCATCCCATTGACTGGGACCTGGACCGGCGCTATCTTTGGGCCGGCCAGCGGCAAGAGGGAGAGGGGATGACTTCTTTCACGCTGGAACTGATCCTTCCCACCTGGAAAGGGAACAAATGGCAGAAGGGCCTCAGAATGCCCCAGCTGACCCTGCCCGTCCTGGCGGCTCTCACGCCCCCCGACGTCGAGGTCATCGTCACCGAGGAGGAAATCGAGGAGGTCGTCTATAAAAGCCGCGTCGGACTGGTGGGGATCAGCTATGTGACCCCCCTTGCGGCGAGGGCCTACGAGATCGCGGACGAATACAGAAGGCGTGGGGCCAAGGTCGTTTTGGGAGGCATTCACGCCACGGCCCTGCCGGAAGAAGCCATCCAACACGCCGACGCGGTCGTCATCGGCGAGGCGGAAAATGTGTGGGCCTCCCTGATCGAGGATTTCCGGGCCCACCGCCTGAAGGAGTTTTACCGGTCCGAGAGCTACCCCGATTTACGCGGCCTGCCGGTCCCGAGACGGGACCTCCTGAAGCAGGGCATGACCTTTTCCCCGTATTCCATCCAGACGACACGGGGCTGCCCGTTCGGGTGTCAGTTCTGTTCGGTTTCCAGGTTCTTCGGCGGGACTTTCCGCTGCCGGCCGGTCGAGGACGTCGTCCGCGAGATCGAAGGCGCGGACAAAAAGATTTGGCTCTTCATCGACGATAACATCATCGGCAACCAGCCGTACGCCAGGAAACTGTTTCAAGAACTCATCCCGCTGGGGATCAAGTGGGCGGGCCAGAGCACGGTGCTCATGGCGAAAAACGACGAGCTCCTGAAACTGGCGGCCAAGAGCGGCTGCCTGGGACTGTTCATCGGCTTTGAGTCGCTCAACGAGTCGAACTTGCGCGAGGCGGGCAAAGGGATCAACAAGGTCAAGGAGTACGGGGAATGCATCAAGAAACTCCACGACTACGGCATCCTTATCCTCGCTTCCTTCATCTTCGGCTTCGATCATGACGACAAAAGCGTTTTCGAAAGAACGGTGGACTTCCTGATCAGAAGCAAGGTTGTCGCGGCCAGCCTGCCTGTGCTTGTTCCCTATCCGGGGACCAAGGTCTATCAGCAGATGGAGGAGGAGGGGAGGATCCTGACCAGGGACTGGTCCAGATACGATTATGGCAACGCGGTGTTCAGGCCGAAACTGATGGAGCCCGGGGAGCTTGAGGAGGGGGCCAGGTGGGCGGCCTGCCGATTCTATTCACGCTCGTCCATCATCTCCCGTGCGGCTTACAATTGGCGCCATCCGCTCGTCTTCTCGGTGATGAACGCGAGCTACCGGGCCAAGAACCAGGATGCCTTGAAGATGAGAAAGATTGGTAGCGCGCCGCTGATTTAGTAGCGTAGCACCGAATTTCTAGTCGAGCTTGAGCTTCTTGAGGAGCGCGGCATAGCGCGGTTCCTGCCGGATGACGTCAAATCCGGGATAAACTTTGATGTATTCCAACCAGTGGTCTCCGTCCTCATAAGCCTTGTCGAGATAGGCAAAACCGCGGTCGGTCTCCCCCAGTTTGAAATGGAGGAGCCCCATGAACAAGGGAGACACGTAGACCCTTTTCTCCGCGTCGTTCAGGCCCGCGAGGACAGTTCGGGCCATCTCCGTTTGGCCGGAGGCGGCATACGCGTAGCCGAGCGCTTGAAGGAAAAACGGCGCCTGGCCGGCGAGATCCGCGGCCTGACGCAGTTTGACGAGGCCTTCCTCGTACTCTCCCTTTTCCACATGGGACAAGCCGAGGTAAAGGTAGGCGAGGACGTATGTGGGATCCAGGCTGATGACCTTTTCCAGCACCTCGGCCGCCCGGTCAAACGATCGGGCCATATGGAACAGCATGCCGTAGATCATGTTCAGGGGGGCCGATGTGGGGTCGATCGCGAGGCCGCGCCTGATCTCGGCGAGCGACTCCTCGTGCCGCCCCCTCGTCCCGAGGTAGAGGGAATACCAATGGTGGGCCCACGTATAATCCGGGTCGATCTCAATGGAACGCTTGTACTCCTCCTCCGCCCCCTTCCAGTCGCGTTCCAATTTTTCTTTGATAAACGCAAGGGAGTTATGGACCTCAGCCCGGTCCGGGTCAATCTCCATGGCTTTGAGCGCGGCGTCGCGAGCCCTCGTGAAGGCCACCCGCGGAGGCATGAAATAGGTGCCGATGATCATGTAACAATCCGATATCCCCGTATAGGCCAGGGCGTAATCGGGGTCGATCCCGATGGCTTGATGGAAGGACTCGAGCGCCTTTTGCATGCTCTCCGCCGTCCTCTTATTCCAGAGGTACCGGCCCTTCAGATAGAGGTTATAAGCCTCCGGGTTGTCCGTATGGCGGCGCAAGAGGCGCGCCTTTTCGTCGCCGAAAAGCTTCACCCTCAGCCGTTCCACGATGGCCAACGTGATCTCGTCCTGGATCATGAAGATGTCTTCAAAATTCCGTTCGTACTTCTCAGACCAAAAATGATATCCGGTCGCTACGTTGATGAGCTGGGCCGTGACGCGGAGCTTGGTATCCCCTTTTCGGACGCTCCCCTCCAGCACGGCGGAGACGCCGAGCTGGCGGCCGATCTCGCGGACATCCAGATTCCTGATCTTGCTGGAGAAGGCGGAGCTCTTGGCCGCGACTTCCAGGTCTTTGATTTTCGTGAGCGCCGTGATGATCTCTTCAGCCAGGCCTTCGCAAAAATACTCCTGATCTTTCTGGGGGCTGAGGTCCGCGAACGGCAGGACGGCGATGGAGTTCATGACCCGTATCCCCCCCGGGGTGAGACTGTCGCTTTTCCCGGGATGGAGGCCTTTCGCGGTCTCGGACAGCCCCTCGGCGATGCCGTGAAGGTCGGAGGCGAGCAGCTCGACCCCCTGATATCGTCCGGCCCGGTCCTTTTCCAGGCATTTCGCGATCACCGCGCTCAGGGCCTCGGGCGTCTGGGCGTTGAGGTCCCGGGGGTCCGGGGGACGGGCGGTCTTCTGCATCAGGGCAGTGCTCAGAGGCGTGTTGCCTTCGAACGGGACGCGACCGGTGATCATTTCAAAAAGTACGATACCCAGCGAGTAGATGTCGGCCCGGTGGTCGACCCCTTCCCCCTCGATCTGCTCGGGGGCCATGTATTCGGGCGTTCCGATCAGCGTGCCCCGGTCCGTGAGGCCCTTGGCCGCAACGGTCCTGGCGATGCCGAAGTCCGTGATGTGGGCGTTCCCCTCGCGGTCGATCATGATGTTGGACGTCTTGAGGTCCCGGTGGACGACGCCGAGGCGGTGGGCCTCCGCCATCCCGTCGCAGACCTGCCCGGAGATCGCGAGGGTGCGGGCCGGGGAGAGCGGCCCCATCATCTGAATGATACTTTTGAGGTTGTCGCCCGGGATGTATTCCATGGAGATGAAATAGGTCCCCTCGCAGTTCCCGAGGTCGTAGATGCGGCAAACGTTCTTGTGGGAGATGCGGCGGGCCAGTTTGAGCTCGTTCCG
>JBEKXF010000016.1:0-70550 GCA_049512315.1 Candidatus Aminicenantales bacterium
CGGAACGAGCTCAAACTGGCCCGCCGCATCTCCCACAAGAACGTTTGCCGCATCTACGACCTCGGGAACTGCGAGGGGACCTATTTCATCTCCATGGAATACATCCCGGGCGACAACCTCAAGAGCATCATCCAGATGATGGGCCCGCTCTCCCCGGCCCGCGCCCTGGCGATCGCCGGGCAGGTCTGCGACGGGATGGCGGAGGCCCACCGCCTCGGCGTCGTCCACCGGGACCTCAAGACGTCCAACATCATGATCGACCGCGAGGGGAGCGCCCGGATCACGGACTTCGGCATCGCCCGCACTGCCGGGACCAAGGGCCTCACGGACCGGGGCACGCTAATCGGGACGCCCGAATACATGGCCCCAGAGCAGATCGAGGGGGAAGGGGTCGACCATCGGTCCGACATTTACTCCCTGGGCATCATCCTCTTCGAGATGATGACCGGCCGGGTCCCGTTCGAGGGAAACACGCCTCTGAGCGTCGCCCTGATGCAGAAGTCCGCCCATCCCCCGAACCCCCGGGACCTCAACGCCCAGACGCCCGAAGCCCTGAGCGCCGTGATCGCCAAATGCCTGGAAAAGGACCAGGCCGGGCGATACCAGAGGGTCGAGGCGCTCGCCTCGGACCTCCACGACGTCGCCGAGGGGCTGTCCGAGTCCGCGAAAGGCTTCCGTCCCGGGAAAGCCGAGAGTCTCACGCCCGGCGGGACGAGGATCATGAACTCCATCGCCGTCCTGCCGTTCACAGACCTCAGCCCGCAGAAGGACCAGGAGTATTTCTGCGAAGGCCTGGCCGAGGAGATCATCACCGACCTGGCGAAGGTCAAGGACCTCGAGGTCGCGGCCAAGAGCTCCGCCTTCTCCGCCGGGTTCAAGAACATGGACGTCCGCGAGATCGGCCGCCAGCTCGGCGTCTCCGCCGTGCTCGAGGGGAGCGTCCGCAAGGGCGAGAACCGGCTCCGCGTCACGGCCCAGCTCATCAACGTGGCGACCGGCTACCATTTCTGGTCCGAGAAGTACGAGCGGAGCTTCGAGGACGTCTTCGCCATCCAGGACGAGATCACCCTGGCCATCGTCAACCGGCTCAAGGTCAAGCTCCTGGGGGAGGAGAAAGCCGCGCTCCTCAAGCGGCACACGGACAATCCGGAGGCCTACAACCTCTACCTGATGGGCCGCTTTTTCTGGAACAAGAGGACGTCGGAGGGCATGAAGCGGGGACTCGAGTGCTTCGCCCAGGCCATCGCCAAGGACCCCTCCTACGCCCGGGCCTACGCGGGCATCTCGGACTGTTACGGGATCTTCGCTTATTACTACATGCCGCCGCGGCCCACCCTCATGAAGGCCTGCGAGGCCGCCGCCAAAGCCCTCGAGCTCGACGAGACCCTGCCCGAGGCCCACACGTCCATGGCCTTCGTCAAGGAGAACCTGGAATGGGATTGGGCGGGTGCGGAACGGGAATACCGCCGCGCCATCGAGCTCGATCCCGAATATACCTGGGCCCACCACTGGTATTCCGTGTTCCTGGCAGCTATGGGCCGCCACCAGGAGTCCTTCGTCGAGATCAAGCGGGCCCTGGACGTCGACCCGACGTCGGCCCAGTTGAACATGGTCCACGGCATGCTCCTCTACCTGGCCCGATTCTATGACCGCGCGGTCGAAGAACTCGCAAAGGTCGTCGAGATGGAACCCCATCATGTCCTGGCCACTTTTTACCTCGGCCTGGCCCACCTGGAGAGCGGGAGATACGAAGACGCCCTGGCTCTGGTCAAGCGGTCCGCCGAGCTGGGCAATGCGCCGTTCTTCGTCCAGGGGATCGGCTATGCCCACGCCTCCGGGGGGCGGAAAGAGCTGGCCCATGAGGTGCTGGCGCGACTGGGCGAGATGATGACCAAGGCCTACGTCTCGCCCTTTTTCATGGCCCTGATCCATTTCCAGCTGACCGAGAACGACCGCGGGTTCGAGTGGCTGGACAAAGCCTACGCGGACGGGGACCACTGGCTGGAATATATCAAGGTCTTCCCCGGATTCGATAGAGTGCGGACCGACCCGCGCTACGCCGCGCTGCTCAAGAAGCTCAAGCTCTAATAGCCGAATTTCCCGCCCGTACGGCCAATTTCGGTGACACACAACTAATTACCGAAATAGGCACAATCCTCTATCGTTATTAGTTTTGGTAATTAGTTGTGTGTCACCGAATTAAAAAGGAACCTTTTCCCCATATGGAACGTATATATAATTTCAGGAGAATACATGAAGAGAATCGCCGGGCTCATTGCCATAAGCTTCGTTATCGCGGGCCTTTTCCCGCTCGCCCTCCCGGCCAAGGATAAAGCGAAGCAGAACCAGAATCCCGCCCCGAAGCTTGCCCCGCAGAGAGTCGTCCACGCGGTCAGGGCCATGTCTCCCATCACAGTTGACGGCCGGCTGGACGAGGACGTCTGGAAAGGCGAGGCCGCCGAGGGATTCACTCAGAACGACCCCAAGGAAGGAGCCCCCGCCTCGGAGCGGACCAAAGTCTGGGTCGCCTACGATGACAAAGCGCTCTACGTGGCCGCGTTCTGCTACGATTCCGAGCCGGCCAAGATCGTGAGCCTCATGGGGCGGCGCGATGCCCAGATCGACTCCGACTGGTTCATGTTCGCGGTCGACCCGTACTTCGACAAACGGTCCGGATACCTCTTCGGGGTCAACCCCGCCGGCTCGATCCAGGACTCGGTCCTCTCGAACGACGTCAACGAGGACGATAGCTGGGACGGGGTCTGGGAGGCCAAGGCTGCGGTCAACGGCCAGGGCTGGACCGTCGAGATGCGGATCCCCTTCAACGAGATCCGCTTCCCGAAAAAAGACGATTACACCTGGGGCGTGAACTTCACCCGGGTCATCAAGCGGAAGAACGAGAGAGCGACCTTCAGCTGGGTGCCGAAAGTCGACGCGGCTTACGTCTCCCGGTTCGCCCGGCTCGAGGGCATCCGCGGCATCAGCCCGGGGCGGCACGTGGAGTTCATGCCCTACGCCGTCGGCAGCGCCCAGTTGCGGCCCGTTCAGGCGGGTAACCCCTTCGAGACCGGCCACCGCGCCCTGGGCAACGCCGGCTTCGACCTCAAAGTCGGGCTCAAGAGCAGCCTGACCCTGGACGCCACCGTCAATCCCGACTTCGGGCAGGTCGAGGTCGACCCGGCCGTCATCAACCTCTCGGCCTACGAAACCTACTACCAGGAGAAGCGGCCGTTCTTCATCGAAGGGGCGTCGCTTTTCCAGAACTTCGGCCGCGGCGGCATCTACCTCAACGCCAACATCAACTGGCCCCAGCCGACATTTTTCTACAGCCGCCGGATCGGCCGTGCGCCGGAGGGCCCTGTCACCGTGGACGGCTACGCGCGGGTCCCCGACAGGACGGCCATCCTCGGCGCCGCCAAGCTCACCGGGAACCTCGGGGACGGCTGGAACGTGGGCTTTCTCAGCGCCCTCACGGGCCGGGAATCCGCGGAAATAGACCAGGCGGGGACGAGGCTGGCGGAGGACGTCGAACCGTTCACGTATTACGGCGCCTTCCGCGCCCAGAAGGACATCCAGGGAGGGAAGAGCGGCTACGGGATCATCGCCACGGGCGTCCTGCGCGACATCAACTCGCCGACGCTGGCCGGGATCCTCAACAAGGACGCGTTCAGCCTGGCGGCGGACGGCTGGGCCTTCCTCGATAAAAAGCGCGACTGGGTCGTCGGCGGATGGGCCGGGGGGACCAGGGTCGAGGGGACGGTCGACGATATCACCCGGCTGCAGACATCCAGCATGCACTATTTCCAGCGGCCCGACGCGACCCACGTCAGCGTCGACCCGGCAGCGACCTCGCTTTCGGGCTGGGGGACGCGGCTGAACCTCTCCAAGCAGAATGGCAGTTTCCTCTTCCTGACGAGCGCGGGGGTGCTTTCGCCGGGATTCGACCCGAACGACGCCGGGTTCCAGTACAGCGGTTCCGATATCATCCAGTTCCAGGTTGTGCCCGGGTACCAGTGGACGAAGCCGGGGAAAATCTTCCAGAACGTCCTGGTCATCGGCGCGATGTGTCGGAACTATGATTTCGGGGGCAACAGGATCTATGAAGGGGAACTCCTGTCTGTCCAGGGCACGTTCAGGAATTTCTGGCAGTTCAACACGATGTTCGCCTACAACCCCTGGACGGTCAGCAACAGCCGGACGCGCGGCGGGCCCCTGTCGCTCACGCCCTGGGGATACGAGATCGATACGACCGTTTCGACCGACACGCGGCGGCCGATCGTCCTCGAGGGCGTATCGTCCTTCTATAGGCAGCCGGCGACGGGAAATCAGTGGAACGGGCAGCTCTCGATCCGCTGGAAGGCGATGTCGAACCTGACCTTGTCGATCGGGCCCTCGCTGGCTTTCCAAACGAACACCATCCAGTGGGTGACGAGCGTCGCCGACCCGCTGATGACGGCGACCTACGGCAGCCGCTACGTTTTCGGCCGGATCGACGAAAAGGTCCTCGGAAGCGAGATCCGGGTGGATTGGACGTTCACGCCGAAGCTCACCCTCCAGGCCTACATCCAGCCGTTCATCGCGGTCGGGAAATACGACCAGTTCAAGGAGCTGGCGCGGCCCAAGAGCTTCGATTACACGACATACGGGATAGGTGGGAGCGCGGGCGGGAACGGGTCGACGATCGGGTACGCGGACGGGGCGTATACCGTGGACCCGGACGGCGCGGCGGGGCCGGCGGCGCCCTTCACCTTCGGCAACCCCGATTTCAACTACAAGTCCGTGCGGGGGACGGTTGTTTTCAGGTGGGAATACATGCCCGGCTCGCTCATCTACTTCGTTTGGACGCAGAACCGGGCCGATTACTCGAATCCGGGGAACCTGCGGCTGGGGCGCGACCTGGGCGACTTATTCTCGGCGCCCGGCGACAACATCTTCCTCCTCAAGGTCTCCTACCGCTGGAATATGTAACATCAAATAAAACGGGGTCAAATCTTCATTCTTGCACTTTTTGAGAGGGTTTTTTGGCCCATTTTTTATTTATCTTTAATTATTACTGCAACATACATGGGGTCAGGTTTTCATTTGACCCCGATCCTTGACCCCTATCCTATTCTCACAGGCTTATCGAGCGCGGGGCGAAGCAGGGAGAACGCCCCGGCCAGGGCGAATCCGGTGGCGGCACAGCCGAACCAGAGCGCGTTCCCTCCAAACCGGCCGTAGACGGCGGTCCCGGCCGGAGGCGCGATGATGAAGGCTAGCGAGAAAACGAAGCTGAAAATACCCATGTAGCGTCCGCGTGTCGCGTCCACGGCCCGGCCGGCGATGAGGGCCGTGACGAGAGGCATGCTCAGCATCTCGCCGAAGGTCCACACAGCCACCGTGAACGCCGCGAACGCGAACCCCCGGCCGAGGGGCAAGAGCCCGAGTCCGGCGCCGATCAGGACGAACGAGATATTGATCATCCGGGTCAGCGGGTATTTCCTGATCTTCTCCATCAGGACCATCTCGAGGACGACGATCATGACGGTGTTCACGGCGAGGAGCTGACCGATGTGGTTTTCGGCCAGGCCGTAAACGTCACGCATGTAGAGAGGGAATGTCGTCAGGACCTGGATGAAGATGGAGCACCAGACGATGAAGAGAAGCATGAGGAGAAGGAAAGGACCGTCGCGCCACGGGGAACGGTCGGCGGGGCGGGGGCGGCTCACGTCGCTGATCCCGGGTCTCGCGCTCCTCGGGCCCGCACCCGCAGGACTCCCGTCCTCGGCCGCTCGCGGCTCCTTCCCCGAGCCCTTCCACATCAGGGCGAAGACGACGGCCGCCGCGAGCGATGTCAGCCCGTCCGCCCAGAAGAGGAGCCGGTAGTCGCGCAGAGCCAAGAGCCCGCCTACGGCCGGCCCGATGGTCACGCCGAGATTATTGGCCAGCCGGTTGAGCGCGAAGCCCTTGACCTGGAGGTCCGGCGGGCAGATCCGCGCCATCGACGTGGAGTTCACCGGATAGAGCGAGCCCGCGGCCACGGCAAACAAAAAGAGCAGCGGGAAGAGAACCGGAGGTTGTCGCACCTGGCCGAGGGCGATGAGGAAGCCTCCGGCGAGAGCGAGGCCCGCCTTCTGGACGACGATCGAACCCACCTTGTCAGCCAGCCAGCCGCCGCCGTAGGCGCCCAGGAGCGAGCCGATCCCGTACAGGCTCAACGTCCCGCCGGCCCGGACCGGGCTGAAGCCGAGCTTCCGGGTCAGGTAGAGGGTCAGGAAAAAGATGACCATCGATCCCGAGGAATTGACCAGGTTGACCGTGAACAGGATCCAGGCTTTGCGCGGCAGGCCGCTGTACGCCTGGCGGTACGTGTCCCTAATCTTGCCGAACATGGACGTTAAACGCGTATTACACCAAGACGGGTGGAAACGTCAAAGAAAAGAACGGGATCAAATCTTCAGACGTTGAAGCGGATACTCAGGATGTCGCCGTCCTTGACGCTGTAATCCCGGCCCGCGAGGAGGAACTTACCTTTGTCCTTGACGGCCTTCTCGGAGCCCCAGGCGACCAGATCCTCATACTTAAAGCATTCGGCGGCGATGAACCCCCGGGCCAGGTCGGAATGGATGGCGGCGGCAGCCTCGACGGCCGTGGCGTTCCGTCGCACATTCCAGGCGCGGACCTCGTCGTCCCCGACCGTGAAGAAGCTGATGTAGCCCAGAGCGTCATAGGCCAGGGCCGTGAGCCGGTCGCGGGCCGACTCCCGGATGCCCATGTCCTCCATGAAAGCCCGGGCCGACTCCTCGTCGAGCCGGGAGAGCTCCATTTCGAACTCGCCGGCGAACTCCACGGCCCGGTACCTCTCCCCTATTTCCGCGAGGACGGTGCCGTTCCGGCCGAAGAGCGCCTCGTGGGAGTTCACGATGACCAGGGCTTGCTTCATCGTCAGGAACTGGAAGCCGCGGAGGAGGGTTTCACCGTCTGCGTTCAGGCCGAGCTCGCGGACCGGACGGCCGGCGTTGAGCCCTTCGACGACCCGGCGCAGGACTTTTTCCTCGGCCCCGAGGGCGCGCGTCACTTGTCCCTTTTTAAGCCCGGCCTCGATCTTCTCCAGCCGTTTCTCGGCGATGATCAGGTCCGCGATCAGGAGCTCGTCCTCGATCTTTTTCAGGTCGGCGAGCGGCATCGGATCGCCCAGAAGATCGCTCCCGAATCCCCGCAGGACGACGGCCAGGGCATCGCAGGTGCGGACGAGCTTCATCATGTCGCCCGAAAAAGCGTCGGCCCGGGCCTCCTCCTCGCTGACCCCGGCGAGGTCCACGATATCGATCGTCGGATAGACGATCCGCTTCGGGCGATAGATGGCGGAGAGGGCTGTGACGCGCTCGTCGCCGACTTTGACCGCCGCCAGGTTGGGACCGACGCGGCCAGTGCTGAAAGCGGAAACGGAGGCGGCCGAGCCCGTCAGGGCGTTGAACAGCGTCGTTTTCCCCGACTTCGGCAGCCCGATAAACCCGATCTTCATGTCTCCTCCGGCCGGCCCGCGATTTCCGCCTGTGCTCATACACAGGCCGGGGCGCCGGCAAAACTCTGTTCGCCTTTTTAACCTCTTGGATCCGCGGGAAGGCGGATAAGGGGAAGGCTCAAATGCCTCAAACGAAAGAAGTTAGTATAGCAGAACCGCTCCGGCCTGTCGAGCCGGAAAAATCGGGGTCAAATCTTCATTTTTGCATTTTTGGCAAGAGTTTTTTGTCTGTTTTTGTTCTAACTCTAATCATTACTGGGGGATAGATGGGGTCAGGTCTACACTTTTTCTGGGTAAAACTGCAAGAATGAAGATTTGACCCCGTCTTATTTTCGCACCGGCCTAAGCAGGAGGTCCTGGAAATCATAGCTGAAATCCACATTCGGCGAGGCCGGGACCATCTTCGCCTCTTCGATCGTGCCGTCCGGGTTGAGAGTGAACGTGACATAGGCGTCGGCCCGGAGCTCCCGATCCCTCCAGCGGACGAGGAAGGTGTCGTGCTGCCAGTGCTCGAGGTCGCCGACGAGCTGGGGCGATTTCGTGAAGTGGATGACGAACTTGCCGTTCTCGGCCGCGACCTCGATGTCGCCGTACCAGGCGTCATTGTACGTCCCCGCGTATTTCTCGAGCGCGAGCGACGGCTTCGAATTCACGTCCCGGGCGGCGCTCGCCTTTTTCAGTATCTCCTCGGTCCGGGCGTCGCCCCGGGCCTTGACCTTGAGGTAGGCGTCGAGCCAATCGGTTTTCGGCGCCTCGAGGTAATGGTCGGCGACAAACATCGTGAGCGCGGCGAAGGCCTCGTCCGCTTCCTGGTTGGTGAGAACGGCGATGCCCAGGTTGCGCTCGGGAATGAGCCAGACCTGGGAAACATAGCCCGCCAGCCCGCCGGTGTGGGTGACGACCTTGAGGCCGCGGTAGTCCTTGACGTGCAATCCCAGGGCATAGCCGTTGAAGTTGGCTTTCAAGGCCGCCAGCTCGGGCGCCGGCACCGGGTTGGGCATGGGCGTCACCAGTGTCGTGAGCTCCCGGTACGTCCGCTCCGAGAAAAGCCGCGTCCCGTCGGCGACCTGTCCGCGGCCGAGCAGGACCAGCATCCACTTGGCCATGTCCTCGGCGCACGAGTTGATGCCCCCGGCCGGATTCGTATTGTCATTCGTGGAGGGCTTGACGATCCGGACGACGCCGTCGACGTTGGCGTGCGTGGCCGCGACATTGCCGCCCTCGGTCGCCGCGGAATGGCGGACGTTCGACCAGGTCATCCCGACCTTGGCCAGGATCCGTTCCTTGACGAAATCCTCCCAGACCTTGCCGCTGACGGCCTCGATGACTTCCCCGGCCACGGAGTAGAGCAGGTTGTCATAAGCGTAGGTGTACCTGAACGAGGTCGCCGGCTTGATGTAGCGCAGGCGCCGAACGATCTCCTTCCGGTCATAGGTCGTCGGCGGCCAGAAGAGAAGGTCACCGGCGCCGAGCCCCAGGCCGCTCCTGTGGACGAGGAGGTCACGGACAGTGATCTCCCGCGTCACGTACGGGTCGTACATAGCGAACCATGGCAGGTAATTGATGACCGGCGCATCCCAGGCGATCTTGCCTTCCTCGACGAGAAGGCCCAGCGCTGTGGCCGTAAAGATCTTGGTGTTCGAGGCGATGCCGAAGAGCGTCCGGGCGTCAACGGGCGCCGGATCGCCGATCTTTCGGACCCCGTAGCCCTTGGCCACGATCACCTCTCCGTCCTTGACGATGGCCAGGGCCATGCCCGGCACCTCGAAGGCCTTCATGATCCGGGCGGCCTCGGCGTCGAGGCCGGACGGCGGGGACGTCGGCTTCGGGGTCAGGGCGGAACCCGCCCAGGGCAATATCAGCGATAAGGCCAACACGGCAAAAAGGACGTTCCGGAACCGGCGGCACGATGACATGGCTGACCTCCTTGAGTTCAAAGCTGAAGCCATTTTTATACACTATCCGCGGCTTAATAGGAAGCCTCATTGCGGCGAACGGAGAATTTCTTTTCCTGCGACTTTATTGGGAAAGATAATGATGGGTGGCACGGTGCCAGTCCCCCCCGCCCGAGGCGGAAGGGGCTTGCGCGAGAGCGCTGGGGGTTCCAAGGGGCGGCTTCCCCCTGGTCGGAGTACTCGGCTGAAGCAGCCGAGTGCGGAGAGGGGAGGTTCAGGAGGGGGCCTTTTCCCCTCCGCCCTCGGGGGGATGGGTGGAACTGAGGCCGAACGGGGACGCACCAGGCCAGGACCCATTGCTCCTTTATCATTTTCGCAGGAAGAAAAGTGTCCCGCAGGGGGGAAGAAAATCCGGCGGCCGGCGTCTAAACATTGATAATCTTATGAGGAGAAATACCGTATGAAAAAGCCCGCCCTGGCTGTCCTGCTCGTTGCCCTCCTGAGCTTCTCCATCAACGCTCAGGTCGCCCAGCAGCCGCAGCCCAAGCCCGAGGACCTCGCCAAGAACCTGGTTCTTGTCGAGAAAGCCCAACCCGTCCCCGACGTCATGAAGGCCGGTTTCGAGTCCATCACGGCCAAGGACTCGATCGCCATGCTGAGCTATCTCGCGTCCGACCTCTTGGAAGGCCGCGAGACCGGCACCCGGGGCTACCAGCTGGCCGCCGATTACGCGGCCTCGCTCTTCGCCCTGTGGAAGCTCAAGCCCGCCGGCGACCTTCCGAGCCGCGGTTTCGGCCGGCGGATGATGGGCGCCCCCGCGCCCCAGGCCGCGACCCCGTCCGAGAAGACTTATCTGCAGGACTTCGCCCTCCAGGAGACCTCGGAGTCCTCGAGCCAGATGGCCTTCGAGGTCCACAAGGGAGATACCGTCAAGACGCATCCGTTCCTGCCCGGGATCGATTACTCGAGCATGTTCTCGACCGGCGAAACCATCACCGCGCCTGTCGTCTTCGCCGGCTACGGGATCCAGGAGAAGTCGATCGGTTTCGACGATTTCAAGATGCTCGACGTCAAGGGCAAGATCGTCCTCGTCATCTCCGAGGCGCCCGGCCGCGACAACCCCGAATCTCCCTTCCAGAAGAATAAGGAGCTCAAGGACAAGTATTTCCCGCAGGCTCCGGCCGGCCCGCCGATGATGATGGGCGGTCCGCGTTTCAATAAGATCCAGGAGATCGCGAAACTCGGCCCGGCCGCCATCCTGCAGGTCCAGAACATGGGCAAGGACGCCGACTTCTTCAAGAATCAGCTCCCGGCGAAGCACATCAACGATGACCGGCCGATCAACACCCGGCCGCGCCGCCGGCTTACCGTCCCCGGCGCCGCCCCGATGCCGTTCGAACGCTCGTCCGTTATTACCATCACGCAAGAAATGGCCGACGCCCTGCTCGAGCCGACGGGACAGAAGCTCGAGGACCTGCAGAAAAAGATCGAAACGACGGGCAAGCCCGCCTCGATGGCCATCCCCGGCGCGACCCTAAAGATCTCGACGACGGTCAAGTCCCAGTTCGTCCGCGGCACCAACGTCATCGGCTACATCGAGGGCTCCGACCCCAAGCTCAAGGATGAGTTCGTCATCGTGGGCGCGCACCTGGACCACCTCGGCGCGTTCGACAGCTACGTGTACAATGGCGCCGACGACAACGGCTCCGGCTCCGTGGGCGTCATGAACGCGGCCCTCGCCCTGGCCACGAATCCCCAGAAACCCAAGCGGACCGTCGTCTTCTGTCTCTGGACGGGCGAGGAAGAAGGCCTCCTCGGGTCCCGCTATTACACCATGAACCCGGAGTTCCCCATCGGCAAGACCGTGGCCTACCTCAACATGGACATGATCAGCCGGCCGTACACCGAGCAGACCATGGCCGCGGCGGCCCGCATGTTCAACTTCCCGGGCGGGCAGGACCTGATGAAAAAGGTCAAGCCGGCCAACTTCCTGACGGTCTCGTTCACGACCGCGGGCGGCTTCGGCGATATCGTCCGGGCCGTCGACCAGTATGTCGGGCTCGACCTCTTCCTCCGGGAGTCGACCGGACAGGAACGGGGCGGCGGCGGCAGCGACCACTCGTCGTTCGGCGCGGTCAAGGTGCCGTGGTTCTACACCATGGCGGCCATGACCGATGACTACCACCAGACAAGCGACAGCGTCGATAAGGTGAGCGGCGACCTGATCGCGAAGGTTTCGCAGCTGACCTACGCGACAGCTTACATATTGGCTGATAAATAAGTTCATCATTCTTCCCCCTACCCCCCCGTCCAGCAGGGATCGAATCCAAGAATAACGGTGACACACAACTAAATACCTAAATAAGGGGGTTACGCCTATTCCGGTAATTAGTTATGTGTCACCGAAATAAGCAATGAGGTCATTTCCGTCGGAAGGGAATTGCTGGAATCCGTGGCCGCGGAAGTGTATATTGAAGCCAATTTGGGACCGGCTGGAACGTGCGTTCCGGTCCGTTGAAGGAGGTTCGAGGATGGACCAGGAAAAACCCAAGGTTTACGGCTACCGCTGGCTGGTCTTGCTCGCCTTTATGCTGATCGCCCTGATGACCCAGGTGTTGTGGATCACGTTCGCCCCGGTCACCAGCGCCGCGGCCCAGTTCTACGGGAAGTCGGACCTGATGATCGGCCTGTTATCCATGAGCTTCATGATCGTCTACATCCTGATGGTCCTGCCGTCGGCCTGGGCGATCGACACCTGGGGCTTCAAGGCGGCGGTCGGCCTCGGCGCCGTCCTGAGCGCCGTCTTCGCCCTGACCCGGGGGATCTTCGCCTCGAGCTTCACTGTCGTCCTGCTCTCGACGGTCGGCATCGCGATCGGCCAGCCGTTCGTCATCGGGGCCATCACCAAGGTCGCGGCCCGCTGGTTCCCGGCTGAGGAGCGGGCGACGGCCTCCGGACTGGGCACGCTGGCCCTTTACCTAGGCCCCCTGGCGGCCATGCTCCTCGGCCCATACCTCGTCCTGCACGTCGGCCTGCCCCGCATGCTCCTCATCTACGGCATCGCCACGGCCGCGGCGGCGGTCATCTTCCTCGTCGTGGCCCGCGAGCACCCGCCCACCCCGGCGGGGCGCGACGAGCGGGTCCTGATGTTCGACGGCCTCAAGTCCATGCTCCGCCAGCGTGACTTCATCATCCTCCTGTTCATGTTTTTTGTGGGACTTGGCCTGTTCAACAGCGTCTCGACATGGGTCGAAGACATTATCCGCCCGCGCGGCTTTTCCATCACCCAGGCCGGAACGCTCGGCGGCCTGATGCTCGTCGGCGGGATCGTCGGCGCCGTCGTCGTCCCTCTCTTCTCCGACAAGCTCCGGCGCCGGAAGCCCTTCATCCTCCTGGCGCTCTCCGGTCTCCTCCCCGGCCTCCTAGGGATCACTTTCGCCGGGAGCTATGGGCTTTTGCTTCTGTCCGGATTCGCCTTCGGGTTCTTCCTGCTGAGCGCCGGGCCGATCGGCTTTCAGTACGGGGCCGAGATCACCCACCCGGCCCCGGAAGGGACGTCCAACAGCCTGCTCATGGTCATGGGGCAGGTCTCGGGGATTATCTTCATCATGGGCATGGATGCGCTCAAGTCGCCGGCGACCAAATCCATGACCGTCCCGCTCCTGGCCCAGGCCGGGCTGATCGTCCTCGCCATCGTCTTCGCGGCCATGCTCCACGAGTCCCCGATCCACGCCAAGCAGGCGAGTTAGATCATTCGGGCGGGTGGCCCGGTGTATAAGAAGGGGCCGCGGGGAATGGCGGGAACATGATAAAACTGCTTGGCCATGCCAGGCGTTTTTTGATGAATCAGCGGACGCAGGGGGGATGTCCCGGAGAAAACATTGAGCGCGACGCGGGCACGGTTCCTCGACCAGCGGGAGAGGAGAGCGGAGCGATCACAGAGTGGGATTCCTCGCTGGGGAATCCCACGCTTTTCGGAGGGACTCCCTCCGAGTCCGCAACTTCTTTAAAGAATCAGTTCGTTTGCGCCGCCTGGATCGGGTCGAGGCGGACCGAAACCTTGCCAGTGTAAGTCTTGCCGCCGACGGTCAGCTTGATGACGTAAACCCCCGGCTCGGCCAGCTGCCCGCCCATGCCTCGGCCTCCGAAGCCCATCCCTCCTCCCGGGAACCCACCCATACCGGTGCGGATGATGGGCATGACGCTGCGCTGGATTTCGGCGTACTTCCGGAAGTTCGTTCCGAACTGTTCGAGCCCGGTCTGGGCATTCTGGAGGGTTGTTTTCTGCTCGGCCGTGAGGTCGGCCCTCAGGAGAGCGGCCTCGATCTGCTTTTTGAGGTTCGAAACCATCCCCTGGACGGTCTGCGCGGGAGGGTCGAACCTGAGGTCCCAGGCGACCCGGATGATGCCGGGCTCGGCCGTGTCCAGGAGATAGGTCGTTTTGAGGGCTCCGGTGGCGTCCGCGATCTCGAGAGTGCCCGGCTTCTCGGGCTTGGCCTTGAGGTAGATGTGAATGAGGGCGCCGGCCGGCGGGTTCTCTCCCTTGAAGAACAGGTCGCCCCGGCTGTATCCGCCGCGGCCGATCTGGAGCCAGCGCGTGCCCGGCTTGCTGACCTCGAAGACGGCGGCGTCCTGGCCGAGGATGCTGTCGGTCACACCGCGGAGGGCCGTGATATCGTCCATGATCCAAATCCCGCGTCCGTGTGTCGCCGCGATGAGGTCGTTGTCGCGCGGGTGGATGAGGAGGTCGTGGACGGGGACCGTCGGCAGGTTGAGGCTCAGGCTCGACCAGGCCTTGCCGCCGTCGCGGCTGAAATACGCGCCGTACTCGGTCCCGAGGAAGAGAAGGTCCTTGTTCTTGAGATCCTCCCGGATGACGTAGACGGGCTGGCTGGCGGGCAGGTTCGCCATGATATTCGTCCAGGTCTTGCCGTAGTCCGTCGTCTTGAACACATAGGTGTGGAAATCGTCGCTGCGGTGCCCGTCGAAAGTCACGTAGCACGTGCCGGCATCGAAATGCGAGGCCTCGACCCGGCTGACCCAGGTCTCCTTCGGGACGAGCGTGATCGCGGCCCGGACATTGGCCCAGGCAACCCCGTCGTTCCGGGTGAGCTGGACATTGCCGTCGTCCGTCCCGACCCAGATGAGGCCGGGGACGAGAGGTGATTCGGAGATGGTGATGATCGTGCAGTGCGTTTCGGCGCCGGTCACGTCGCGGGTGATGCCGCCGGAGGGCTTCGCGGGCGCGTACTTCGTCTTGTCGTTCGTCGTCAGGTCGGGGCTGATGATCATCCACTTGTCGCCGCGGTCCAGGGACCGGAAGAGGTTGTTGCCGCCGAAATAGACCGTCCTCGGATTGTGCGGGGACATGACGATGGGTGTGCTCCAGTTGAACCGGAAGGGCCCGGCCTGCCGCCCGGCCATGGCCATCATCGCCTCTTCGGGCGACGGCACCGGCTCGGCCTTGGCCGCGGGCTTCTGGCCGGGTGCCGGTGGCTTGGCCGCGGGCTTCGCGGCCGTTTTGGCCGAGGGCTTCGCGGCCGGCTTATCGGGATAATAGTCTTTGTAATTGACGACGTTCGCCTGCGTCGGCCGGATGCTCTTCATCTCCCGGGTCTCGACGTTCACCCGCAGGACCGATCCACCCTGGCTCTCGCAGTAGACGGTTCGCCAGTCGGTCGGGTCATTCTGGGTGTGGAAGCCGTCGCCGCCGCCGATATTGAACCAGAAGTCGGTCAGGATCGTGCCTTCGCGGCTCATCGAGGGGCCGCCCCAGGTGCCGTTGTCCTGGAGGCCGCCGTAAACGTAGTAGGGATCGCGCATGTCGGCGCTCACGGCATAGAACTGGGCGAGACAGAGGTTGTCGTAGAACACCCAGGTCTTGCCGTTGTCGTAGGTGATGGACGCCCCGCCGTCCTGGCCGACGTAGAAGCGGTTCTTGTTCGTCGGGTCGAGCCACATGGCGTGGAAGTCGGGATGGAGCCCCCCGACTTGGGACCAGGTCTTGCCGCCGTCGTTCGAAAAGTTCAGGTTCGACGTCAGGAAGTAGGCCCACTTGTCCTCGAGAGGATTGATATAGATGTGGCTGTAGTAGAACGGCCGGTTGTTCATTCGATTCACGAACTGCCAGGTCGACCCGCCGTCTTCCGTCCGGTAAACGCCCGTGCCGAGCTTGGTCATGTCGGCGTAATCCGGGTTGGGCTTGGTCTGGTTGTCGGAAGACCGGATCTGGGCCGTCGGCTGGAAGGCGGCCTCGACGGCGGCCATGAGGACCTTCGGGTTCGAGCGGGAGATGGCCAGGCCGATCCGGCCCGTGTCGCCCGAGGGGAGCCCTTTAGTGAGCTTGGCCCAGGTCGCCCCACCGTCGGTCGTCTTGAAGATGCCACCGTTCGGGCCGCCGGAATCGAAGCGCCAGGGCTGGCGGAGCCGCTGCCAGAACGAGACATAGAGGATGTCCGGGTTCGTCGGGTCCATGACCAGGTCGATGGCGCCCGTCTTCCCGTCGTTGGGCAGTCCGCCGCCGAGCTTGGTCCACGTCTTGCCGCCGTCGGTCGTCTTGAACAGGCCGCGGTCCCCCGTGTATCCCCAGGGATGGCCGGAGGCGGCCGCGTAGACGATATTGGGATCGGTCGGGTGGGTCCGGATGCGGCCGATCGTCTGCGTCGTCTCCAGGCCCATCCGAGTGAAGGTCTTGCCGCCGTCGGTCGATTTATAGATGCCGTCGCCCCAGGAGACACTGTTCCGGACGCAGGCTTCGCCCGTCCCGACCCAGATGATGTTCGGGTCCTTCTGGAAGAACTTCACGTCGCCGATGGAGGACGAGCCGTACTTGTCGAAGATCGGCTCCCAGGTCGTGCCGGCGTTTACGGACTTGAAAACGCCGCCGGCCGCCCCGGCGACGAGGACGTTGGTGAAGTCGCTTTCGGCCGCCTCGAAGGCTGAGATGCGGCCGATCATGTTGGCCGGCCCGATGCTGCGCCATCTGAGGTGCTTGGCCAGGGCCTGGTTCTGGTCCTGGGGCGCGTTCTGGGCCGAGAACGGCCCGGCCAGGGCCAGGGTGATGAGCAGGAGCAAAGTCACGCGAAGCGCGGTTTTCAGCCGGTTTTTCATGGGGTCCTCCTTGGGGAAACTAGGGGCGAATTATAACGAAGCTCAGGTTCGGTGCGCAAGGGCTGCTAGCGACGATTGATCAGCTTCAGGACGGCTTCTAGCGAAGCCACGTCCGGCTGCCCTTCGGCCGTCTCCTTGCCCGGGGCGAGAGAGGCATAGGTCAGGGGCGCGCCGAAGAAAGGTCCGGCGATCCTGGTGATGAGGCCGAGCTCGCCGAGGCCAAGGGCGACGACGTTCTTCCGCGTTTCGTAAAGGGAGAAAAGCCGGGCGCAATCCTGGACGCTCTGAACGCGGCAGATGATCTTGGCGATGCTGGCCCCCAGGTCAAAGCATTCCTCGATCATAAGAAGAAGGATCTGTTTTAACGGTGTCTCGGTGTAGTTGTGGTAGGTGACGATGATCCGGCAATGATTCTCCCTGGCGGCCGCCAATATCGGATCCCGGAATTGCGGGGAGGACTCGAGCTCGATATCCACGTAAGCCGCTCCGGCCGAGATCGCGGTCAGGAGGGCCGCCATTCTGGCGTCGTCGGGACGCGTCCCCGGACGGCACGTGGCGACCAGCTTGAGCGGGGCGGAAAAAAGCTCCTTGATCTCGACGAGCGACAGGCCGGTCTTGTCGATCCGGATCTCGGCCAGCTCGAGCCCCTTCAGCGCGGCCCGGCATTCATCGAGGGTGGGTTCGGCGATGCTGACACAGATCATGAGTTTACTCCTCCCCACTTATTAGACGGCGAGACAGCCGCTTTCTTCCACGTCGGGGCGGAAGGATCATATCACATGACTTTTCCCGAGAATAGGCCTGGCCGGGACGTCCCGGCTAGGATCTGTCCGCTTTCAAAGCCGCGAGGCTCAGGATGAGGATCGCCGCGGCGCACATTACTTTGGCGGCGTCGATCGCGAAGACCCCGGCGGCGAGCGCGATCCTCCTGAAAACGTCCACGTAGTGAAACGAAAGGGCCCCGGCCAAAGACCCGCCCAGGTAAAGGGCCAGCACCGCCCCGACCGCGGTGATATGGGGCCGGACCCGTTTTCGCTTGACTGCCCTCACGGCCAGGAAAAGAAGGCCGACCATCACGGCCGCGATGAGGGCCAGGAGGACCCTCTGGTAGGACTGCCGGGCATAATAGACGTCCATCCCGACGATGATTTTTCTCCCCCATTCCGACAAGCGTCCTCCGACATGGAAGGCCTCACAGAAGACGCCCAGAAAGAGAACGGCGGCAGAGGCCGCCCAGAGCCGCCACTCCCCTTCCGCGCCGGGGAGACGGGCCGACCGCCGGCGGGCCGGGTTGGCCGCGCAGACCAGTCCGCCTGAAACGATCAGGACGAGGAGGGCAAGCCGGAACGCGGCGGCTGAATTGCGGAAGACCTCGGGCTCGGGCGGCCGTGAGCCGGGCCGGAAGGGGGTCTCCGGATTGGGTGTGTTCGAGTTCAAGAAGGCCCGGACTCTCCGGAAGATCGTCTCGCCGGCGCGTCCTTGTATCCGCTTGACCGGGATGCCCTCAGTGTTGGCGCCATGCGTCCTCGTCCGCCAATCTCCCGTCGCTGACACCCATATGACCAGCTGGACGAAGGCCATCTTCTCCTGCTCCGTACGGATACGTGCCGCTGCTTTGAACGGGGATAGGCGGGCTTGGCGCCAGCAGGCGTCCGACCGCCATATAGTTTTTACCCAGCAGGTAGACATTTACCACGAGATGAGATGATTCCGGCACGTTCCCGAGCGTAACGCGGACATCCATGGGGCTGCCCACAACGGCATATCGGGGCGCTTCAACGGTCAGCTAGTCCGCATAGGGAGAGTGGAACAGCTTGAGGAAAGCCCAAACGGCAAGAAAGGCAAATACGAAAAGAGCCAGGAGAAGGAAGCCCCTCCGGGTTTTATTACGTTTCGGCTCCATTTTTTGCCCTAGATCCGTCGGGGCAAAACATCTCGAAGTCCATCGAAAGCCCCGCCGGCACTCGAGATGTTAATTCACCGCCTCCGCGGAAGTCAAACCGCAACTTAATTCGTTTATAAATGAGAAGACGGGTGGCACGGTACATAAAGAGGGGCTTTGGGGAATGGTCGGAACGTCATTCGCGGTTAGGTCTTCCCAAAGCGTTTTTTAAAGATTGAGGCTTCGGGGGCGGCTGAAGCGATAGAAAAAAAGTGCGCAGGGGGTGTTCCCGGAGGAGGGCGTGTGGAGGGCCGAGCGGGCACGGATCCTCGACCAGAGGGCGAGGAGAGCGAGGCCTGGAACCGAAGCGGGTTTGGCTCGGCGGGACAAACCCGCGACCCGACGGAGGGAATCCCCCGAGCTCAACCTCATTTGAAGGCTGAAGCCGTCACCGAAGCTCGACAACCTCATTGACAGGACGCGGCGGCCGGCGCTATAGTCCTTGCGGACAAAAGGAGCCAACATGCCCACGAAAGCCAAGAGCCCCCACCTCCCCTTCGGCGACCAGCAGACGGCACCGTGGTACGGCAAGGATATCCTTTCGGTCAAGCAGTTCAGCCGGGCGGACCTCGAATACATCTTCGGCGTCGCCCACGAGATGCGGAACATGGTCGAGCGGGTCGGCACCTTCGACCTCCTCAAGGGCAAGATCCTGGCGAACCTGTTTTACGAGCCGTCCACGCGGACCTCGTCGTCCTTCATGGCGGCCATGCAGCGGCTCGGCGGGGCCGTGATCCCCATCAGCGAAGTGAAATATTCTTCTGTCGCCAAGGGCGAGAGCCTGCCCGACACGGTCCGGACGCTCGGATGCTACGCCGATGTGATCGTCATCCGGCATCCCGAGGTCGGCTCGGCCGCCCTGGCCGCCAAGCATGCCAAAAAGCCGGTCATCAACGCGGGCGACGGTGTCGGCGAGCATCCGACCCAGGCCCTCCTCGACACCTTCACGATCCGCGAGGAGCTGGGGACCCTCGACGACCTGACCGTGACCATGCTCGGCGACCTCAAGTACGGCCGAACGGTCCATTCCCTGGCCCGGCTCATGACGCGGTTCGACGGGACCCGTCTGAACTATGTCTCTCCCGACATCCTGCGGATGCCCAAGGACGTCATGGACGAAGTCGCGTCAAAGGACGTACCCCAGGCCGAATACACGTCGCTCGAAAAGGCCCTTCCCGAAACCGACGTCCTCTACGTGACCCGCGTCCAGAGGGAGCGATTCGAGGACCCGGCCGTCTACGAGAGGGTGAAGGATGCTTTCGTCGTCAACCCCGAGGTCATGAAGCCGTCCAAGGACCGGATGATCGTCATGCACCCCCTGCCCCGCGTCACCGAGATCAGCCAGGATTTCGACGATGATCCGCGGGCGGCCTATTTCCGTCAGATGGAGTACGGGCTCTACGTCCGGATGGCCCTCCTGGCCATGGTCCTCGGCAAGGCCTGAAAAGAGCGGCGGACTAGACCTCGATCTCGCGGTACCGTTTTTCGGCGAATTTCAAAAGGGCCGCGCAGCCTAAGCCCGCGAGCGCCGTCAGGATCACGAAGAGCAGGCCCAGGACCGTCCCTCCCGAAAATCCCGCCTTGACCAGAAAGCGGATCATGAAAAATAGCCCCGTCACGATGCCGATGTCCGCACACATCGCCAGGAGAACATTCAGGTTCTGTTTGATCGCCTTCTGGGGGTTCGTCCAGTCGAGGAGAGGCCGGGCCAGGTCGATCATCATGCCCACGGCCGTGAGCAGGACGCCCGCGACGAGCGAGAGTCCGGCGGCCGCCGCCAGGTGCGCGGCTTTGAGGTGGAGAAGCCACGCGGCGACGGCGGAGGCCGTGACCGTGCCCAGAATGGCGACCAGATAAGAGTGCAGGAATTTAGCCGCGACCTGATCGCGCGGCGCGACGGGGATGACCCGGGAGATCCAGAATTGCCCGCCTTCCCGCGACAGGGCGGACGACGATGTCCCGTTCAGGCTGCCGCAGAGGATCATGAAGGCCGCCGACGCCAAGATGACGAAAAGCGGGTTCGCGGACGTCATGATCTTGAGAATGGCGCCGGCGTCCCCCCGACCCGACCCCGCCCTGGCCATCAGGATGAAGACGACCGGGACGATGACGACCACGAGGGTTCCATTCAGAAGGAAGATCGGGGTGCGGTTCATGATCCGCCATTCCCGGGCGAAGATCGCCCGCACGGGGTGACGGCCCGAAGAGACGCGCTGCGACATTTGCGCGCGGGACAGGGCCCTTTTCCGGCCCGAGACCTCGCCGAGGCCCACGAGTCCCCGGTAAAAGAGCTTCTCGGAAAGAATCAGGATAGCGGCGAAAAGGAGCAGCGACGTCCCGACGAAAAGGGCCAGGTTCAGGAGGCCGCCGGCCGAAAAGCCGTCGGCAATGGCTTTCGTCGCCCAGATGCTCGGCGGAAACCTCGCCCCGACACGGTTGAGCAGGCTGTCCGGCGAAGTAAAGAAGCTCGTCATCGCCCCCCCGTCGAGCCCGCCGTGGCCGGAACGGCCCAACAAGAACTGGAGGCCCATGCTCACGGTGATCAGGACAACGCTGCCGACGAGGATCAGGGCATCTTTCTTCCGGCTAAGGTTGACGAAACGCATCAGGAGGACGACGAGAATCGAGACGACGGCCAGGGGGATGACCGGCAGGAAGAGATAGACGAGGACGCCGTTCGTCCAGTACGGCAGACCTCCGCGGGCCAGGACCCCGTAGCCGACGAGGACCGGCAGGACGATGACCATGACCGTGAGATATTCATTGATCATGATCACGGCGAATTTCGAGGCCATGACCTCGAACGGCTTGAGCGGCAGGGGGATGAGGAACTCGAGGTCCCGCGAAAAATAGAAGGCCGAGATCACGTAGTAGAGCCCGAAGAGCAGGATGAAAAGCTGGCCGCCCATGATGCCCAGGGTCAGGAGGGCGCGCTCCTGGCCAAGGGGCTTGAGGGCCAGGTAGATGTTCTGGACAAGGAGGACGAGGCCGTAGACCGAAGGCAAGACCGCGAGGAACGCGACACCGACGAGGGGGACGAGCCAGCGGTCCTTTTTCTCTTTGAACAGCCGGTAACGGAGGATGGACAGGCCAAAATTCGACTTCAGGCCGGCCCGGATGAGGGTCAGGAGTCGCTTCATTTCTCGGTCAGCTCCAGGAAGATCGTCTCGAGGGACTGGCCCGACCTGTCGAGCCGTTTCAGCTCGTCCATCGTCCCGCAGGCGATGAGGCGGCCCTTGTTGATGATCCCGATCCGGTCGCAGAGCTTTTCGGCGACCTCCATGATATGGGTCGAGAAGAAAAGCGTCTTGCCCTGGTCGCAGTGCTCGCGCATGAGCTCCTTGAGGGAGTGGGCGGCCCTCGGGTCGAGCCCGACCAGAGGTTCGTCGAGGACCATAACCCGGGGCGCGGGGAGGAGGGCGGCGGTCAGGACGATCTTCTGCTTCATGCCGTGGGAGTAGCTCTGGATGGGATCCGTGACGGCCTGGCCGAGCTCGAAGATCTCGAGCCATTTCCCGATCCGGTCGAGGCGCTCGGCCTTCGGGACGCCGTAGACGTCGCCGATAAAGTTCAGGTACTCGAGGCCGGTCAGCCGTTCATAGACGGCGGGATAATCCGGGACGTAGGTCGTGATCTCCTTGCATCTCAGGCTCTCTTTCTGGGTGTCGAGGCCGTCGACGGCGATCGTCCCGGCGTCGGGTTTGAGCAGGCCGACGATCAGTTTGATCGTCGTCGTCTTGCCCGCGCCGTTGGGCCCGAGGAAGCCGAAGATCTCGCCGGACTTGACGGTCAGGGTCAAGTCGTCGACGGCCTTGATCCTGCCCTTGTTGTAACTCTTGGAAACATGGTTGAGTTCGATCACGGGCCGCTCCTTCAGGAATTCTTATAACACAGATGGCAGGGGATGTTGATGGTTCGGCCTCACTTCGCCGGCTTCGGATAGCGGAAGCACGTGACGAGATGGTCGTTCACGATGCCCGTGGCCTGGAGATGCGAGTAGACGATCGTCGAACCGACGAATTTGAAGCCCCGGGCCTTGAGGTCTTTGCTGATGAGGTCGGAGAGGGGTGTTCGGGCGGGCATCTCGGAGAATGACTTCAAGCGGTTGACGACCGGCTTCCCGCCGACAAAGCCCCAGATGTAGCGGTCGAACGACCCGAACTCCTTCCGCACTTCGAGAAAGCGCTTGGCGTTGTTGATCGCCGCGAGGATCTTCTGCTTGTTCCGGATGATCCCGGCATCACCAAGCAGCCCCCGGACATCGCGCGCCATGTAGCGGGCCACTTTGACGGGATCGAAATCGTGGAAGGCCCTCCTGAAATTCTCCCGCTTGTAGAGGATCGTCCGCCAGCTCAGCCCGGCCTGCATCCCTTCGAGAATCAGGAACTCGAAGATCTTCCTGTCGTCGTGGAGCGGTCTCCCCCATTCCTGATCGTGATAGGCGGCCATGCGCGGGTCGTCGCCGTCGCCCCAGCAGCGGGCCCATTTCTTTTTCGTTGTGCTTTTCTCTTTCAGTTTTATAGGCTCAGCCATTCATGCCCTCGCCCCGCGCGGATGCCCGAGACGATTCTACCCGAATGCCGCGGGGAAAGGAAGAATGCGCCGACGGGAGTTCAGGACCCGGGCGAAGAAGAACTGGCCTTCGGCCCGCTTCCGGATATAAAATGAGCCCGAGGGGAAAGTCATGGTCCGGAGGTTCGTTCCCGCCGCCTTATTCTCCAGCCTGCTCGCCATTCCCCTTCTCATCTTCCCCCTGCGTCTTCGAGGGGAAATACGGGACGTCCGGGTCAAGATCGTGGCCGATGAAGAGTGGCGGCACGACCCCGATTGGGTCCAAAAGGCCGAAGCCGGCCTGAGAGCGATATCGACCGACTTCGAGCGGTTGTTCGAAATCCGTCTCCTGCCCGGGAAGTTCGGATCGTGGGAGTCGGACGATTCCGTCGCCTCCATGGAGAGGCTGGCGAACGACCTGGATTCCCGCTCCGACAAAGAGGACTGCGACATCCTCGTCGCCCTGACCGCCCAGCCTAACCTGAGCCATGGCCTCCTCGGCTATTCGCTCTTCAAGGAGGGCTTGGTCATGGTCCGGGCTGCAGACGACGCGACCTCGTTTGCCAGAACCATGAAACACGAAATCGGCCACGTTTTCGGGGCCGTGCACGTTTCCGACCCGGCCTCGATCATGGATGTCTTCCTCAAGGGGAAGGATTTCGACGACCTCAACCGGGAAGCGATCCGGCTCGTCCGGGGCCGCCTTTTCAATACCGTCGAATTCCCGATCCCCAAGCCGGTCCGCCCCGGGGCGATCGAACTCTACAGCCGGATCTGCGCCGTCATAGAATCCTCAGAACGCCAGCGGAAACTGGGCTGGAGAGACCTCCCGGGAATCCGCGCATCCCTCGACGAAAACGGTCGGCGGAAAGCCCCTGAGCTCGGCGACGCCCATCTCCTCCTGGCCCAGATTTGCATCGAGGAAAAGCGTTATGACGAGGCCGCCCGGGCCTGCCTGGCGGGGCTGAAAATCAACCGCGGGAACCTCGAAGCCCAGAACCTCCTCGGGATCATCGACCGGAAGCAGGGCCGGATCGACCAGGCCATCCGGAGGTACCAGGCCGTCCTCAAGGCCGATCCCGGGCATCCCCGGGTCCACTACAACCTCGGCATCGCCTACGCCAGAAAAGGAGACCTCGAATCCGCCCGGGGGGCATACGAGAAGGCGGTCGAGCTCAAGCCCCGTTCCGCCGAAGCCCATAACAACCTGGGAGAAACGCTCCTCCGCCAGGGGAACATCGGTGAGGCGGAGAAGGAGCTGGGCTTGGCCGCTTCCCTGAACCCCCAGTTTGCCCTGGCCTTGGCCAATCTGGCCGACCTGGCCCTGAGAAAAGGGGATTTCGCGAAAGCCCGCGAGCTCCTCGACAGGGCCCTGAAGATCGATTCCGAGATCCCGAGCGCCTGGATCATCTCCGGCAACCTGGCTTTTCGGGAGGGCCGGCCGGCGGAGGCTGTTCAGCACTGCCTGAGGGCCCTCGCGATCGACCCGGATTACGACAAGGGCTGGTTCAACCTGGGCGTCTTTCAGTTCGGGACGAATGAGCCCGCCTCAGCCAGGGCCAGTTTTGAAAAGGCTGTCGGCATCAATCCGTACTTCGCCGAGGCCCACGCCAGCCTCGGCTGCTGCCTGATCAAGCAAGGCATCGTCGACGACGGAGTCGCGGAGATCCTTGTCGCCCGGAAGCTCGGCTTCCACTCGGCCGTCACCCACCTCAACCTGAGCTTCGCCTACATCACGAAGAATAAGCTCGACGAAGCCATCGCCGAGGCCGAGCAGGCCATCGCTCTCGACGCTTCGCAGCCGATGGCCTACAACAACCTGGGGGTCGCTTTCACGAAAAAGGGGATGCTCCCCGAGGCCGAGCGGCAATTCGAGAAGGCCGTCCGGGCCGACCCCCGCTGCAGGGACGGCTGGCTCAACCTGGGGATTCTCTGTTACCAGACGGGAAGGGCCGACCTGGCCCTGGAGCACCTGCTGGAGGCTTTCATGCTCGGCCCGAAAGACGGGGCCCTCTGCAACAACATCGCAGTGCTCTATTTCCGGAGGGGAGAATTCCGGGCCGCCCTGGAATACGCCGAGAAAGCCGGGGCCGCGGGTTTCAAGGTCGACCCCGACTTCCTGGCCAGCATCAAAAAAAGGCTCAACGGACGCGACGGTACTTGATAAGGAGTGAGCCGGGCGATTCGGGGATCTTGATCGAGAGCCCGGCGGCGAGCTCGCGTCCGCTCTTGACGAGCGCCAGGCCGTAATCCTCATAGCTCACTTCGTAATCGGCGCCAAGTTCGAGCCCGCCAAGCTTGACAGTGATCGACGCTTCGGGCGCCAGCGGCCGCCGGAAGGCCAGGACGATTCCGTCGCGCTCCTCGGGCCGGTCCCATTGGAAAGCCGCCCAGGCCTCGTCGGAGGTCGAATATTCCGTCAGCGGGTAATAGTCGCCGTAGAGATAGGCGCGCAGGGCCCGGAACTCGGCGACATCCTCGATGGCCAGGGCCGTATTGAAGGTCCCGGTGAGCTCCCAGCCCATGACTACGGCGCCGCCCATCGAGCTCCGGAAATAATATTTCTGGGGGTTGTTGTTGCCGGTCCCGCTCGCGGGCAGGAAGAAATGGAGGCCGTAGGTGTGGCACTGGTAGCCGCTCGGCTCGTAGTACTGGTAGTCGGTCCGCCAGAGGGGAATGCTCCGGCCGATCGTCTCGAGGTCGATGCGCCGACCGCCCGAGGCGCAGTTGTCGATGAGCAGCCCGGGGTTGCGCGCGAGGAGCGCGTCCCAATAGGCGTAGAGCCCCTCGGTGTGCTTCATCTCGGCGATGCCGACGCGGTCCGGCGCGTCCATGGCTTTCCAGTAGGGTGCGGGGTCGAAGTTGAAATCCTGCCGGTAGATCGTCACGCCCTCGTCCCGGATGAAGTTCGAGATGTGGTCGGTGAGCCAGGCCAGGGCCTTCGGGTTGCCCAGGTCGAGCAGGCGGTTGCGGTCCCCGGGGAGTTTCGTCAGCCAGTCGGCATGTTCGCGGTCGAGGCGCGTCCCCTCGTAGACGCGCTCGGGCTCGAACCAGACGACGAACCCCTGGCCGTACTTTTTCGCCGCCTCCGTCACGGGCTTGAGGCCGCGGGGGAAGTTGGCCTTGTTGACGACCCAGTTGCCGACGCCCTGCCACCAGTTCCGGGTGGCGTTCTCGTACCAGCCGGCGTCGATCCAGCAGGCGTCAGGGACGATGCCGAACTGGTGGAGCCGGTCGATCATCCCGATGGCGTAGCTTTCCGTGGCGCAGACGTATTCGTTGCATGGGAACGGTCCCCCGAAGCCGACGCCGTGGTTGATGGGCAGGGGGATGGGCTTTCCTTGGACCTGGGGCGTGTGGTGGGCCAGGACGAAACGCCGGAAGAGGTTGTGGCCGGACATGCGGTCGGCGCCCTTCCAGAAAAGGAGGGCGGCCGAAGGCGTCCGGACTTCCTCGCCGGGATGAAGCTTGAAATGGGTGGCAGCCATCCCGGCCGTGAGGTCGAGCGCGCGAGGGTTCCTGCGGCCGATGACGGCCTGCCAGCTCCCGCTCCAGCCGATGGCGACGACGATGCCGCGGCCGGCCGAGGCGATGTTGAAGAACGGCAGGGCGTTCGTATCGGAGGAGCGTCCGCCCGCGGGGCCGAAGCGGACCACCGCCTTCTCGGCAAGAGTATCCGTGACCGGGGCGAAATCGGTGCGCTCGGCGTTGCTGCCCAGGGCGCGATAGAGCATGACGGGACCGGGCCCGGCGGCGAATTCGGGGAACGAAACGGCGCAGGCCTGGACGTTCTCGATGATCGGCGTGTCGGCCGCGCCTTCGTTCTTGAGCCGGACGACCCACTCGATAACCGGATAATCATGGAAGATCGTGTAGACGACCGTGACCCGAAACCCGGTCGAAGGGTCGGAATAGACGGCGGTTCTGACCGTCTTGGCGCCCTCCGCCTTCTCATCCAAGGTCACTTTCCATTTTCCGACGAGCCCGGACAAGGCCTTGCCGCCGTAGACAAACGCGAAGGGCGGGGCCACCGTCTTTCCCGCGTGGGACCCGACGAAAGCGTCGAGGCTCGCCCGGTCGTGGGAGGCCGCGGCGTCCCACCCGGCCAGATCGCTCGATGAAACGGCGGCCGAAACGATCACCGCGATAAAACTTATCCAGACCCGCTTCATACTCCTTCTCCTCCGCTCAATTCCTCTTTATTTTACTGAAGATTTCTCGCCCGGATCGCGGTGAACAGGTCCCGTAGCCGGGATTTCCGCCGTCGCCAGAAAGCGCGGCGCCTTCCGCATCTGAAGCGTCCGTTCGAGGCCGTAAGCCAGCCTGATGAGCACGGGCTCGCTCCAGGCCCTCCCGATGAACGAGATCCCCACCGGCAGGCCATGGATCCAGCCGGCCGGCAGGGTGATGGTGGGGTAACCCGCCACGGCCGCCAGCGAGGAGCTGCTCCCCGAGGACGAGTCGCCGTTGATGAGGTCGGTCAGATGGGCGGGGCCGTCGGTCAGGACGACGAGCGCGTCGAGCTTGTGTTTGGCCATCACCGCGTCGATACCCTTCGTCCGCATGAGGTCGTGGTCCTTCGTCAGGGCGTTGCGGTAGGCCTTGTCCGTCAGGGGGCCCTTTTTCGCCGCCGCCTCGAGGATCTCCTGGCCGAAAAACGGCATCTCCCGGTCCGCGTTCTTCAGGTCGAAGGCGATGAGGTCCGGCAGGCCTCGGATGGCGGCGCCCGGCCTGGCCGCGAGATAGGCCTCAAGGTCGGCCTTGAACTCGTAGAGAAGGACCTGGTACTCAGAGCCGTCGGTCTTGCCGAGCGTCGGGAATTCGACGGGATCGATGACCTCGGCCCCCTCCCTCTTCATCGCCTCGACCGCGCTCTGCAGGACGGGGTCGAGCTTCCTCGCGAAATTGAAGGAATCCGAGCGCAGGACGCCGATCCGGGCCCCGCGGAGTCCGTCCGGTTTGAGGAACTCCCGATAGTCCGTCAGGAAGCGGCCCTTGCTGCCCTTGGTCGCGGCGTCGGCCGGGTCGGGCCCGGTCATCGCTCCGAGGAGCGTCGCGGCGTCGGCGACCGTCCGGGCCATGGGCCCCGCCGTATCCTGGGAGTGGGCGATCGGGATGATGCCCGAGCGGCTGACCAGCCCGACCGTCGGCTTGATCCCGACGATGCCGCAGGCCGATGACGGCGAAACGATCGAGCCGTCGGTCTCGGTGCCCACCCCGGCGGCCGCCAAGCTGGCCGCCACGGCCGCGGCCGAGCCCGAGCTCGACCCGGAGGGGTTCCGGTCCAGGGCGTAAGGGTTTCGTGTCTGGCCGCCGCGGCCGCTCCAGCCGCTCGTCGACCGGGACGACCGGAAGTTCGCCCACTCGCTGAGGTTCGTCTTGCCGATGATCACGGCGCCGGCGGCCCGGAGGCGCGCGACGACGAACGCGTCACGGACGGGCTTTGATCCGAGGAGGGCAAGAGAGCCGGCGGTCGTCTCCATGTTGTCGGCCGTATCGATATTGTCCTTGATGAGGATCGGGATGCCGTGGAGCGGCCCCCGCGGGCCTTTGTCCCGGCGCTCGCGGTCGAGCTCGCGGGCGATGGCCAGGGCGGCGGGGTTCGTTTGGATGACGGCGTTCAACTGCGGCCTGCCGCGGTCGATCTCGTCGATCCGTTTCAGGTAAAGGGAGACCAGGCTTTCCGAAGTCGCCGCCCCGGCAGTCATCATCTCCTGGAGGCCGGAGATAGTCGCCTCCTCGAGCGGGAACTTGACGGGGCCCGCCTTCTCGGGCGGCTGTTTGGTCCCGGGCGAACAGGTCACACCCAGCATCGCCACGAGAATGGCCGCCACCGGCAGGATCCAGGCTCTCGTGAATCTCAACATCGCGTCACTCCTTTAACGGACCGAAGTGGATCCCCGGAAGCTCCGTCCGGGTCCCGCCTTTCTTTCCCGCTCAACATACCTCAAAACGGCGCCGGGCTCAATTGCTTCCCGGGCTTCTACAAGCCGTCGGCCGGGGGTGGTCGACAGGGAAATGTCCCTCGATGCGAAGGCCAACCGCGTCGCCATCCATTCGAGGAAATAGGCCGCCGCGCTATTTGTACGGCGCGATGTGCAGGAGCTCGGGCAGGGTCACGAACCGGTACCCCTCGTCTTTGAGCTCGGCGATGATGACCGGAAGGGCCTTGACCGTGTTGCTCCGGTCGATCCCGTGAATCACGTCTTTCCCGTCGTGAAGGTCGATAATGCCTCCGGGCCGGGCTTTGGCGATGATCCTCCTGACGATCTCGTCGGGGGGCGTTTTCAAGTTGTAATCGTTGGTCATGTCGGTCCACGTGATGACGCTATAGTGGAGCTCTTTCAGGTCCTTCACGAACCACGGAGTCCTCAGGCCGTGAGGGGGGCGGAAAAGGTCCGTCCGGAGGCCGGTCAGCCCGAAGATGACTTTTTCCGTCCGGTCAATGTCCTTCTTGACCCCGATGATGCCCTCGAACGGCAGCCGGTAGGAATGACTGTAAGTGTGGTTGCCGACGATGTGGCCGTCCCGGACGATCTCCTTGATAGTCTCCGGATAGGCCTCCGCGTTCTCCCCGATCACGAAGAACGTCGCCTTGATCCCGTTATGATCCAGGATGTCAAGGACTTCGGACGTGTAAGGCTCGTTGGGCCCGTCGTCGAAGGTCAGGGCGATCACTTTTTCGCCGTTTTTCGGCCCGCCCGTCAAGACCTTTCCATAAGTCTGGGCTGAAGGGTTGAACGCCAGATAGGCGGCCCCAGCCAAGAGGCACAGTAGGACCAGGATAAGAAGAATACTCACTGTCCCCCGGCGCACAAAGTGCTTGGGAGGCCGTCGGCGCTCGGCCCACCGGCCGTCGGTCACGACCAGCCGGATGAAGGTCCAGGCGATCATCCCGGCCGTGCGGAGCGATCCCCCTCTCTCGAATCTGCGGGGAGACGACTCGACCACGATCTTTTTCTCGAACTTGACCCGGCCGACCTTGCGGAGCCGGAGGGAAAGCTCCGTGTCATCACCGTAGAACTGGATATTCCTGTTGAATCCCCCGGCCTTGATCAACGCATTCCTGCGGACGGCAAAGTTCGCTCCCCAGAGGCTCCCGGTCTTCCCGCAAACAAGCCTCAGGGCCTTGTCGCCGAAGAGGGTCAGGGCGTTCGACCAGCGATGGAGGTTCCCCTGCCAGTTCCGGCCCTTGGAGAACGAGACGCCGCCGCTGACGGCCGCCGCCCGGGGATTCCTGTCAAGGGTATCCCACAGGCGCTCCAGCCAGTCGGGCGGGACGCGGGTGTCCGCGTCCACATAGGCCAGGACCTCACTCCGGGACGCCTCGAGCCCCTTCTGGCGAGCCCAGGTGACCCCCTGGTGCGGTTCGGTCACGACGCGGGCCCCCATCTCGCGGGCCAGGTCCGCGGTTCTGTCCCGGCTGCCGTTGTCAACGACGATAATCTCATAGGGCAGGAAAAAGGTCTGGTGTTTCAGGCTTTCGAGACAGGAGGGGAGGAGCTGTTCCTCATTCCGCGCCGGCACGACCACGGAGATCTTGACGGATTCGCCGCATGAGTCCGCATCATTCATTTTAACTTGTCCGCTTGAGAGGATCTTCCAGATAGTAACCCCCTCCTCCCGATATTTTAATGGTCCTTGATGATGGCGTCAATTCTATGGGCGGCAGGGCCACCTTTTTTTCGTCTTCGATCACGAGGATCGTCAAAGCGCGTCCTCCAGCGGCTCCGAATATAGCACCCGGCAAAGGATTCGGCTACTGAACTTTATCTGAAGGAATCTTCAGACTCCCGGCCGGCGCGGCGGGTTTTCAGATATCGAACGTTTCCCCCGAGAAGTGGACGAAGGAGAAACACTCCGGGATGTGGGAATCGTAGACGCCGTGGCGGTTGAGGGCCCAGCCCGGGTGCGGCTCGGCCTTTCCCCCGCAGAACTCGAGGAGCTCGAAGCGCGAAAAATCCATCCGCCAGACGTCGCCGGCGCGCGGCGGGACCGGGCGGTCCCCGGCGAGCATTCCCATTCCGCGCCAGGGAAAGGCGATCTCCGCCGTCCAGCCCCTGTCGATGTTCGAGGCGTCGTTGATCGTACCCGCCACCTGGACGCCGGCCCGGAGGCCGGGAAAATCCCAGTCCATGAACGCCCAGCGGGCCCCGCGCGGATGCTTGCCGCAGCGTGAAGCGTCCTGGAAACCGCCGAGGACGTCTACGCGCCGCCCGAGCAGGTCGAGCTCGGGGACGTCGAACCGGCTCCCGCGCTTGTAGGCGTCCTGCCAGACATAGAGAACTTCATAGATCGTGCCGAGGGCGTTGATCTGGAACTCGTAGTAGCAATCCTCCCCGCCGATGAAGATCTCGACGTCGTTCTCGTTCCAGACGAAGGAATCCCGCTCGGTCAGGCGGGCCCGGACGTTGGGCTCCTCGACCCAGAAAGCCACGTAGAGGCTTTCGTCGTCCCAGAGCGAGGCCATCCGGGTCTCGAGGAAGCCGGGGACGCCGCTCACGAGATCGACGAAGTGCCGCGACTTCGGCGCCTTCTGCCATTCCGGGGTGTCCAGCCGGCCGTCGATCTCGATCCTGCGCGGTGTCCGGAGACAGGTGTAATGGGCCAGGTCTTTTTCCTCGCATCCGTACGTGGACATTGTCTTTTCTCCCCTCCCGGCCTCGGCCGGATGGCCTTCACATTACACAAAGAATCCGGCGGGAGTCAAGGCGGCCGAACCGGCCCCGGGCACTAAACCCGTTGACTCCGATCACCCACCGGGGTCATAATTTTCCTTTGATTTCCCCAAGGAGGGTGACATGAACCTGCCCGGAAAGCGCTTTTCCCCATGGACGATCGGACTGTTCGTATGCCTTCTGGTCCTCTTGGCGCCGCCGGCCGTGACGGCCGATCCCGGCGCGCCCTGGCTTCTTCAGAAACCGGCCTTGTCCCAAACGGACATCGTGTTCGTGTTCGCCGGAGACCTGTGGAGCGTCCCCAGAGCTGGCGGGGAGGCCAAGCGCCTGACCTCGAGCCCCGGCTTCGAAACCAACCCCGTCTTCTCCCCCGACGGCTCCGAGATCGCGTTCACCGGCGAATATGACGGGAATGTCGACGTGTTCGTCATGCCGGCCGGGGGCGGCGTCCCGAGGCGCCTGACCTGGCATCCCGCCGCGGACACCGTGCTCGGCTGGACACCCGACGGCCGGCGCGTCCTCTTCACATCGGCACGCAATTCCTATTCCCGTTTCAGCGAGCTCTATACGGTCGGCCTCGACGGCGGCCTCGAAGAGAAGGTCCCCCTCCCCATGGGCTATGAGGCCGCGTTCTCCCCGGACGGAAAGCGCCTCGCCTACGTCCCCCTCCCCCGGGCCTTCGCCGCCTGGAAGCGGTACCGCGGCGGGCGGACAACGCCGGTCTGGATCGCCGGCCTGGCCGACTCCGTTGTCGAGAAGGTGCCCCGTGAGAATTCCAACGACTACAACCCGATATGGGCCGGCGACAAGGTCTACTTCCTGTCCGACCGCGCGGGCGCCGTGACGCTCTTCGCCTACGACCTGAAGTCAAAGAAGGTCTCCCGGGCCATCGAGAACCGCGGTCTGGACCTCAAATCGGCCGCCGCCGGGCCGGGGGCCATCGTTTACGAGCAGTTCGGAGGCCTCGGCCTCTACGATCTGAAGACCGGCCAAACCTCCCGCGTCCCCATCTCCGTGAGCGGGGACATGCCCGAAGTCCGCGAGCGCTACGTGCCCGCGGGCGACCGCCTGACCGGCGCCGGCCTGTCGCCCAACGCCGCCCGGGCCGTGTTCGAAGCCCGGGGCGAGATCGTCACGGTGCCCGCCGAAAAGGGCGACCCGCGCAACCTCACCAACACGACGGGCGTGATGGAACGCGACCCGGCCTGGTCGCCCGACGGGAAGACCATCGCCTATTTCTCGGACGAGTCGGGGGAGTACCAGCTCCACCTCAAGCCCCAGAGCGGGGCCGGTGAAGCCGTCAAGATCGCGCTCGCCGAGAAGCCTTCGTTCTACTTCGCGCCGCGCTGGTCGCCGGATTCAAAAAAAATCGCCTACGCCGACGCCCACCTGGAGATCTGGCATGTCGACCTCGCCGCGAAGAAGCCCATTCGCGTGGACAAGGACAGGTATTTGGGTGGCCTGGGCAAATCGCCTGTCTGGTCCCCCGACTCCAAGTGGCTCGCCTATGAGAAGAGCCTACAGAACTACATGGGGGCTATTTTCCTCTACTCTGTCGATTCCGGAAAAAGCGTCCAGGTCACCGATGGAATGAGCGACGCCCGGTTCCCGGTCTTTGACGCCGCCGGGAAATACCTGTACTTCGCCGCCAGTACGGATTCGGGCCAATCCCTCCAGCCGGACATCCATAGCTTCAGCCGGCCGGTGACGCGATCGATCTACCTCGCCGTCCTGGCCAAGGACGAGCCCTCGCCGTTCGCTCCGGAGAGCGACGAGGAGAAGGGGGAAGTGAAGAAGGCGGAGGAGAACAAGGCGGGGAACGACAAAACCACGGAGAAGAAGTCCGGTGAGAAGAAGCCCGGCGAAGTGGAGGCGGGGGCCGGCCCGGGAGTTCCGGCGACGCCGGCCGGCGCAAAGCCCGCCGAACCGGGCCTGGGGTCTGAGGCGAAGCCGGTTACGGTCAAAATCGATTTCGACGGCCTCCTCCAGCGGATCCTGGCCGTCCCCATGCCGGCCCGCAACTACGTCAATCTCCAGCCGGGTAAGGCGGGAACGCTCCTGGCGTTCGAGGCGCCGGCCTCGCTCCCCGGCGTCGGAGGCGCCCCCGGCATGACGGTCCACCGTTACGACCTCAAAGCCCGCCGCTCCGACGTCGTCATCGGCGGTGTGGGCTCTTTCGAAATCGCCCGGAATGGCGAGAAATACCTCTACAGCCAGGGCGACCGATGGTTCATCGCCGTCCTGAGGCCGATGCCCCCGGCCGGCGCGCCCGCGGGGCCTCCCCCCTCGCCCGGGACGTCAGGGGCCAATGCCTTGGCCACCGACGCCATCCAGGTCCGGGCCAACCCCCGCGACGAATGGCGGCAGATGTACCACGAGACTTGGCGCGTCGAGCGCGATTTCTTTTACGATCCCAACGCCCACGGCTATGACCTCGCCGCGGCCGAGAAGGCGTATGCACCCTACCTCGAGAACATCGTTTCACGGCGCGACCTGAATTATCTCTTCGCCGAGATGCTGGGCGGGATCGAAGTCGGCCACCTGGGCGTGGGCGGCGGCGACCTGCCGGAAGTGAAGCGGGTCCCGGCCGGGCTGCTCGGCGCGGACTACAAGGTCGAGAACGGCCGCTATCGCTTCGCCCGCGTTTACAGCGGCGAGAACTGGAACCCGCAACTCCGGGCGCCACTGACCCAGCCGGGAGTCAACGTCGCAGCCGGAGATTACCTGATCGCGATCAGCGGCCGCGAGGTCGCGGGGCGCGACAACATCTACAGCTTCTTCGAGAACACCGCCGACAAGCAGGTCGTCCTCAGGGTCGGGCCGAAGCCCGACGGCAAGGGCGCCCGCGAAGTGACGGTGGTCCCCGTCCCCAGTGAAACGGCCCTCCGGAACTACGCCTGGATCGAGGACAACCGCCGTTATGTGGACAAAGTCACGGGCGGCCGGGTGGCGTACGTCTACATGCCCGACACGTCCTTCGGAGGCTACACGAATTTCAACCGCTACTTCTTCGCCCAGGTGGGCAAGGACGCGGTCATCGTCGATGAGAGGTTCAACGCCGGCGGGGCCCTGGCCACCGACATCATCGAGTTCCTGCAGAGGAAGCTGCTGAGCCTGGTGGCCACGCGCGACGGCGAGGACGAGGTCCAGCCGCAGGGCGCCATTTTCGGCCCCAAGGTGATGCTCATCAACGAGTTCGCCGGGTCGGGCGGCGACGCCATGCCCTATTATTTCAAGGCCGCGGGCGTCGGGCCGCTCATCGGCAAGACGACCTGGGGAGGGCTGGTCGGCCGGGCCGGCGGGCCCGCCCTCATGGACGGCGGGTTTGTCACGGCGCCGAGCTCGGGCGTCTGGAGCCCGAAGGACGGCTGGATCGCGGAGAACGTGGGCATCGCCCCGGACATCGAGGTCGAGCACGACCCCGCCCTGGTTCGTCAAGGAAAAGACCCGCAGCTCGACAAGGCCATCGAGGTCGTCATGGCTGGGCTGACCAAGAACCCGCCGGTGAAACCCAAGCGCCCGGCCTACCCTGACCACTACAAAAAGTAGCAGGAGGCCTTTCGAGGCAGCGCGCGGGCGGTGAACCGGGCGGCGATGTCCAGGCCGGGGATGTCCTTGTTCATCTGCCGGTCAGGAACTGGCCTACCCGATATCCGGCGGCCAAATAGAACTGGAGATCGAAGGCGTTGTCCTCGAGGTCGATCGGCGTCGTCCCCGTCAGCCGCATGAATTCTTTCTCGACCTCGTGCGCCTTGCCGCGCGGGCGAGGGCCGGAGTCCGGCCCGAGCTCGCGCCAGAAAGCGGCCCACAGGTCCCGCGCCGCGGTCGGAAGGTCGCCTAGGCTCACGAAGGGCTTCCCCTGCGCGTCGATACGGATCCAGTTCTCCTTGAGGGCCCGGACGAGCGGATAGAGGTGCGGCTCCCCGGGGTCATCGAAGAAGTTGTGGAACCGCCGCGTATCGTCGATATAAGTGTAGTAAATGTCCCAGAGCGGCTCCTCGGACGCCAGCCAGGCGGTGCCGTATTTGGCGACCAAGTCAAATGCGTCCGAATAGCCGACGAGGGTCAGGTCCTTCGGGTCGAGGGTGCGGTCGCTGAAGTAGAACGGCACGTAGGATTCCGCTAGGGCCCGGACAGTCTCGAACCGGGCGGGCCGCCCGACGAGCCCCGGATAGCGCGACTGGGCATTCGAGCCGTAGAGCTTCGTGCGCAGGTCCTGACACACGACGAGATTGTGGTCCGCGTCCTGGCTCGCCTCGAGCAGGACGAGGAGCGGCTTGTGGCTGTGGAGATAGTTAACGGCGTAGGCAAACATCGCGCCTTCAAAGCAATGGGCCATCCCCGTCTGGAGGACCCGGCGCGGCGGCATGACGGATTCGTCCTGGTCGACCGAGGCGTGGTCGTCGTTGTAGTAAAGCTCGGTGTCGAGGAAGTCCTGGAGCTTGGCGGGCGTATCGAGCGCGGCGATGACCGTCAGCTCGTCGTCGGAGAAAGCCAGGCCGAGCCCCCGGCAGCGCGCCTCGAGCCAGGCCCTCTGTGCGGGGTTGACCGAGCGGCGGTAGATGCCGGCAAAGAAGAGGAGCTGATCTTCGGGTGAACGGCGGAGGATGCCTTCGGCCGGGATCGGCTTGCTCATGTCGCCGGCAAATCGTACTCTCCCTGTCGATCAAAATCAAGGCCGGCTATTCGAGGTCGGCGTACAGCCCCTTGAAATCCGCGTCCCCTCGGATTTTTTCCAGGAATTGGAAAGCCCCGATTCCGCCGGCGGCTGAAGGAGATGGGGATCGCCCAGCGGTCGCTCGACGGGATCCGGACGCCTTGACCCGCGACCCGGAGATGGCCCCTGCGGGCCGTGCCCCCAAAGCCCTTCGTCCCAGTCCGAACTCAGCTGATCTTTTGCGAAACGATCGGCGCATCGAAGGCCCGGTATTCCTCGACGCGACAGGCAGGGATGAGCCGATCCCGGTAGATCATCATATTGATGCAGTCATCGCAGACATTGGGCTCCCCGTCGATCAGCTCGAGCGGCTGCTCGATCGCGATAGGTTGGATATGGATCCCTTCGAAGGCGTGCCAGGGGCGGACGAAAAGGACGCGGAGGAAGCGGGCGAAGGCTCTCCCGACCTCCGGGTCCAGGGCCGCGAGCAGGAAGACCTTGCGCCCGACCTTCGTCCTTCTCGTGATCGATACGTAGCGTCCCTTGGCGAGATGCGTCACGACCTGGATGACCTCGAGCGCCCGGGCGCCCAGTGATCCATAAAGGTGCCGGGGCGAACCGATGGCGACCGAGACCAGGTATTTATTGGTTTCCGGGAACGCGCCCCCGTTGAGGTACCCGCAGGGAGCAATGGACGGGAACCGCTCCCGGAGCGTATCAAAGATCTCGTCGGCCGTCAGGCTGACCTCACCGGCGTCCCTGGCCAGGCCCGGGATAAGGTCGGGCGGGAGCCTCTTCCCTTTCGCAAAGAGGGCGACGTCGTCCCCGACCACGAGCCCGCGGAGTGCGATCAGGGTCATGTGATTGACGATCCGGATGTTCCGGACGGCCCAGCCGACGACATCGGGGACAGCCTCGAGGTTGGCCCGCGAGACCGTCACATTGAAGCCGCACCCGACGCCCTTGACGCCGGCGACCATCTCCGCATAGGATTGCCGCAGCTCGTTGAGCTCGACTTCGGTCCGCCCTTCCCAGCCGGGCCTGTCCTGGCTGCTGTCAACATGGAAATTGAACCGGATGAGCCCGGCCCGGGCCAGATCGCGAACGAGGGGGCGGTCGAGGCCCAGGCCGCTCGTCATGAGGAACGGCTTCATCCCGCTCTTGGCGACGAACCTCACGACCTCGAGGAGATGCGGATAGATCAGGGGCTCGCCGCCCGAGATTTTCATGTCGTCGCAGTTCCGCATCGCCCCGCAGACGGCGATATCGGACAGGACATCCTGGAGGGGCCGGTGCCCCTCGAGCCTGCGCCGATAGCAGTGGGAGCAGTGGAGACTGCAGACGTCGGTGACGTCCACCCAACCGCCTGGATTGTCAGTGATGGACCAGGGAAAGCGATACAGCCGGCGACGATCGATGCCCATGAAGAACCTCCTTCGTTCGTCCCCCGCCGTCGAACGGCGCCCGGGACGGCCTTCGCCCTCCGCGTGCCCTGACGGCAAAGACGACTAATTCGCCACGAGACCGTAAAGCAAAGCGATCGCGGCGGCAAACAACAGGCTGTCATTGACCACGTAGGCGTAAACTCTCCGATACAACGAGCGGGTGCCGTAATCCTTGAGCGCGTGGGCGGCAATGGCCCGGCCCCCGCAGGCGATCCAATGGGCCGCGAACAGGCCGCCGAATATCAGGCTCGACCAGCCGATGACGCCGGGGAGGGAGCGGGCGAAGAACGACACGACGATCGAGAGGAGCGCCCAGTAGAAAACGCTGTCCGCGATGTTATCAAGCCACGCCCCGAGGCTGGACGTTTTCCGGCACCGGCGCGCCACCTCGCCATCCAGGCAATCCAGGAGCTGCCGGAGGAGGATGGCGGCGACAACCGCCCAGGTCCGCTTGTTCAGGTGGAAATAGGGGATCGCCGCCGAGAGTCCCAGGGCCAGGGCCGTGAGGACATTGGGGTGGATGTTCCGATCGCAGCAAAAACGGAGGAACTGGGGAAACAGGGTCGCCACGAACCATTCGTCAAAAAAATGGGTCAGAACGTAGGAACGGTCCTCCTCACGGGCGCGTCCATCGCCGTTACGATTGCGGGGGACCCGGCGCTCCCGTTCGCCGCGTTCAAGTGACATCGGGCCCCGCTCCGCCGTTCAGAGATCTTTCCGATAGATACGGAATCTCTTGTAGATGGTCCCGCCGAGCTTCTCCATCTCCCCCCTGACCTTGAAATTGTATTCCAGCTCATGGTGGGTATCGGCGAAGCGGAATCCCGCCGCGGCCGCGGATTCCATGGTCGCGCACCCGAGGATAGCGTCCACCCCTCGTCCCCGGAAATCCTTCCGGATGCCGCCGACGAGACTGTCGAGCTGACGCGTCCGACGCCCGGCGCGCATGATCCAAAAAATGCCGAACGGTAACAGCTTTCCCTTGGCCTTGCGGAAGCCCTCGGCGAGGTTCGGCATGGCGATATTGAAACCTACGATCTCATCGCCGCTTACGGCAATCTTGATGAACCTGGGGTCGAGGACGGGGAGGAAGCGCTTCGCGAGGTCGGCCATCTCCTTATCGTCCAGGACGTGATAGCCGTAGAGCTCCCGGAAACACTCGTTCATGAGCTCCAGGACGGGCCGGATATAGCGCTTGAGCTCGCTCCGCCGCCCGAACGTCAGGAGGCGGCAGACATTCCGGCGCATCGCCCGTTCGGTGATCTTTCGATAGAACTCCGGCACCCCGTGGGTCAAGTCCACCCGGTAGACGACATAATCCATGTCTTTCCCGTATCCGGCCCGCTCGAGGAAGCCGTTGATGTTCTCGAAATTATAGGTCGTGCCGATCGTCGGCTCGTGCTCAAAGCCCTCAGTAAGAAAGCCTTGGGGGTCCTGGTCGGAAAAGCCCATCGGCCCGATGACCTTGGACATCCCCTTGCCCTTCGCCCAGCGTTCCACCCGGTCCAGGAGGAGCCGGGCCGCCTCCTCGTCGTCGCCGCATTCCAGAAACGCGAACCGGGCGTTCGTCTCTCCCCGCGCTTCGTTGTAACGGCGGTTGATGATGCCCATGATCCGGCCGACCGCCCTTCCGTCTCGGAAGGCCAGGACCAGGACGGTGTCCGAAAAGGCGAAAGCCCGGTTCTTCCCAGGGTTGAAGTATTTCCATTCTTCGGCATACACCGGAGGCACCCAGCGCGGGTGATGCCGGTGGATCTTGGCCGGCAGGCGGATGAACGCCCCCAGGTCCTTGCGGGTCTGAACGTCTCGTATATCAAGGGGCATCGTCTTCACTCCTCCAGGGGCTTTTTTGGGACCGCGACGACGGCCATCCCGTACCGCATGTACTCTTCGAGGACGCAGGCCGGTACGAGACGATCCCTCCAGAGGGTCAGGTTCGGGCATCCGTCGCAGTGGTCCTGCTCTCCGTTCTGCAGGATGTCGAACGGCTGCTCGACGTTGATGGTCTGAATGGAGAGGCGACGGGCCAGGAGCCGCGGGTCTTTGAGGGCGGCCCGGAGATATCGGCCGCAGGCCCGGCGGATCTCGGGGTCGAAAAGCCCGAGCACGAACATGAGACGGACCTTCCGGTTGAGGCTCGGCCGGCCGAAGGCGAAGTAGCGGCCCGTGAACCAGTGATGCCCGTTCTGGAGGAGCTCCATCGTTTTCGGCCCCAGGCACCCGAAGACCTTCCTGGCGCCGACGATGAGGCAGGCCAGGCCCAGCTTCAAGGCGTCGGGCCGGACGGTCCCCCCGAGAAAAGCACACAGCCGGAAATCGGGGATGACCTTCCGGATCTCGGCCCTGATGTCCGCGGACATCAGGCGGCGATACGGGGTCGGCGAATAATACACCGTCTCGCTGACATCGATCTTACGGTCTCCCGCGTAATAATCGAAGCCCGAGTCCGCCTCGACCAGGCGAAGGACGGTCAGGGTGTAGGACTGGACGCGGTCGGCATTCCGGAGGGCCCAGGCCACGATGTCCGGGACGTCGGCCAGCGTGTCCGGGAAGACGGTGACGTTGTAGCCGCAGATCATTCCCCCTTCGTCGTGGACCATGTCCGCCAGCTCCTGGCGCAGGGTGTTGAGCTCCCTCTCCGTCTTCCCTTTCCAACCGGGCCGCGACTGGTGGCTGTCGACATGGAAGGTGAACCCGAACAAGCCGGCTTTCTTGAGGTCGGAGAGCAAAGCAGGCGTCAGGCCCACTCCGTTCGTCACGAGGACAGGCTTGACCCCGTGGGCGGCGACGACCCGGACGATCTCGACGATCCGGGGATGGGTCAGAGGCTCGCCGCCCGCGATGAACATCCCGTCCGAGCGCCGGAGCTTTAGGATAGCTTCGACCTCACGCTCGATCCGGTCGAGAGGTTTCTCACTTTTGGGATCGTTGGTCGCGAAACAGGCGTCGCAGGTGATGTTGCACCGGCGGGTCGGCTCGAGCCAGCTCATGGCGTTGTCGGACGACGTCCAGGGCATGCGGAAAAGCGACCTTGGATTCTCTTGTTCCGCCATGTTCCTTCCCGCCTCCTTGCCGGCGCTCGACCCGCTACCTCAGTCGGACGGCCCGCCGCCCGGGATCTTCCCGGCCTCCGGAGAGCCGCGGTAGCGGAAGGCCGCCGCACCGTAGTTCCATCCGGTGCCGAAGGCGACGAGCGCCACCAGGTCTCCCGCCCTGAGGCGGCCGTCTTCTTCGGCTTTGGCCAGGGCCATCTGGACCGCAGGCGCCCCCGTGTTCCCGACCTCCTGAAGACAAAGGTAGACCTTATCCCGGGGGACTCCCGCTAGCTCCATCCCCCTCTCGATGATTTTGATCCCCGCCTGGTGAGGGATGACAACGTCGAAGTCCTCGATCCTCAGGCCCGTCCTGGCCAGGAGGCCGTTCAAGGCCGCCTGGAATGCCAGGGGGGCGAATTCGGCCACGCGCTTCCGGTTGATGAAGAGCGTCCGATATTCAGGGTAGCAGCCGGCCAGGTATCCCCGGCCGTCCGTCATGCAGAAGATGCCGATGATCCCTTCGTCCGCGGACGGCCCGAGGATGCTCGCCGCAGCCCCGTCGCCGAACGTCATGGCAACGTTCTTATCTGTGTCTTCGAGAAAAAGGGAGTTGCAGGCAGCCCCCACGAGAAGCACATGCTTCTTCAGCCCCGACCGGATGAGCCCCATCGCCATCTGGGCGGAAAGGAGGAACGAAACGCAGCTCCCGCCGATGCACACGCATTCGCACGCCAGGGGGATCCCCTTTTCCCCAAGAAGGTATTGGATATGGGTGGAGATATCGTAATAAACCCGGCGATGGATGGCGCCCTCGGGAAGGACGGGCGGCGAGTCCGTATAGAAGATCAGGCTGTCGATCTCGGACGGGTCGAGCCCCGATCTTGTCACCGCATCCCGGCAGGCGTCGACGGCCAGGCTCTGGAGCGACTCACCCGGGGCCAGATACCTCCGGCGCTCGATGCCGGTCAGGCGTTGGATGACCCCCCGGCCAAGGCCCAACGAGCCATCCAGCTCTTCATTGGTCACGACCCGGCTTGGGGTACTGTAGGCGAGCGAGAGAAAAGAAACACCCTGCAAGGCGGATCGTCTCCCTTTCCGGCTGACTACCCACGTGGTGGGCAGCTTGATTCTAGGCGCGTTGGAGGAGCGATGTCAAGACACGGCCCGCGGCTTTCTCTGTCGATGGAGATCGTCCGCGGGAAGCTTATTTCTTCACGCCCCGCAGCCTGAGGTCGTCGAAACAGCCGGTGTCGTCGAACGAGCCGACCCCGACCAGGCCGTGACCGAGCGTCCGGTCGCGAGCCGTGAGGACCGGCTTCCTCATGTCGTCCAGGTAGGCCCGGATCTCGCCCGAACCCGCGTCGCAGACAACCTTGAACTCGTGCCACGCCCTGTCGGTCATCCGGGCGACGGACGTCCCGGCCGGCTCGGCGTTGATCTTGACCCGGTCGGCCCCGTTGACGAGCCCGATGATGTTGTGGACGTCGGCGCTCTCCCCGGAGAAGTGGACGTAATAAAAATGGGTCGGGTCCTGGAAATGAAAGAAGACGCACATGTCACGGCCGGGGACCGCCGGGTCGGTGTAGCATTTCATCCGTCCGGTGAACTCGAAGGACGTCACGCCGTGGCCGGCCCACACCGACCAGGAGGTCGGCGCGCGGACCCTTCCCTGCTCTCCGGCCGACGCGAGCTCGTAGACGATCATCCCGTCCTTTCCGACAACGCGCCAGTGGGCCGGATCGTTCGGCCGCCAGCCCTCGGCTTGCCCTTTTTCGAAGTCGCTCGCGGCGAGGAGGGGAAGCTTCGGGGCTTTCCGGACGCAGGCGGCGGTTCCGGCGGCGAGCCAGAGGCCGGCCAGGGCGGGAACCAGGAGGGCGGCGGATTTCATGCGAGACTCCCTCCACCCGCGGTCAACACGCCTCTCCGTCCCGGTATCCCGGCCTCATCCAGGGCAAGTGGCTCCCGGCGAAGAACGGTTCGAGCTTAACCGTCAGCCGCTTCATCTCCTCCGGGGCCATCGGCTGGAAATTCCTGAGAAGCCCGGCGTTCCTTCGGACGACTTCGACGCTGTCCGTGCCCACGACGGCGGCGTGGACGAGCGGCAAGCTGAGGGCGTAGCGCAGCAGGTCCTCGGCCGGGATGTCCTTCACGGTCTCGCGCGGCCGGATGGCCTTGATGATCATGACGCCCATTTTGCGGGCCGCGGCCGCCGGAACGGCGCCGCCCTCGAAATCGCCCTTGCGCTCCTCGTAATGGTTGAGGGCGATGAGCATCGTGTCGAAATCGTGGCGGCGGGCGGCCTCGGCCATGGCGGCGTCGTCGACATGGCCCGTGAAGCCGATGAAGCGGGCCACCTTTTCGTCCTTGATCTTCCGCAGCGCCTGGAGGGCGCCGCCGGGGGCGCCGAGCGTGTCCAGGTCCGCGAGCGACTCGATGAGGTGGACCTGATAGAGGTCGAGATGGTCGGTCTGGAGGCGCTTCAGGCTTTCCTCGAGCGCCCGCATGACGCCGTCGTAGGTCCGGGCCTCGAACTTCGTCGCCAGGAAGACCTCTTTCCGGCGGGCCTTCAGGACCATCCCCAGCCGCTCTTCGCTGACGACGTCCTTGTTTCGATAGTTATACGCCGTGTCCCAGTAGTAGAAGCCGTAGTCGAGCCCGGCATGGAGGATCTCGAGGGCCCGCTCTTCGCTCGAGACGGCGCAAAACCGGCTTCCCAGCCCGAGGCCGATCCGGGGGACCTTGACGCCCGTCTTCCCGAGCGTCGCCGTCGGCAGACCCTTGGCGTCGAGGCCGCGTTTCGGTTCGGCCCCGAGGAGTTTCCCGACGGAGACGGACTTCGCGGCCGCAGCGGCGGCGGCGAGCGACTTGAGGAAATCGCGGCGGGGAATACGTGTTCGGCTCATGCCTCCCTCCTATCGGATCCCGGATCCGGCGCTTTTTCGAGCACTCCGATTCTAAATGCAAGCGGGGGGTAAATCAATAACCTGTCGCCGCGCCGTCCCGCCGTCACTCGCTTGCGCGGTTTCCCGCCCTCGGGTAGAATACGCCAGATGGAACGGGCGGGCGTGACCGGCCAGCGGGCTTTCTGATGAAGAACGGGAAAAAATATCTTGTTCCGGGACTTCTCGCCGCCTGCATTCTCACGAGCGTTGTCATGGCCGTCTTCAAGCCCGTTCCTCACGGATACCGGTATAGCTACGCGGTCGTTTTATCGCTGGCCCTCGGCGCGATCTGGCTCCTCTCCCGGGCCCGGCCGGACCTCGTCCTGGGAAAAGCGTTCCTGACCGCCGTTTTCATCACGGGGCTCTTCTTCATGGGCAGCGAATGTCTCCTCGTCAGGAACAAGCCCCGCCCGGAGATCGTCGAGTATTACAAGAGCGTATTCCAGGCCCTCGAGGCCGGACAAAATCCTTACACCTGCGGGACCATCTTTCACCGGACGGAATTCCTGAAGCCGGTCTACGGAAACTTCAACTATCCTCCGCTCGAGATCTATCCTTATTATCTGGCCTACCGCCTGGCCGGGACGTGGACGAGCAGCGTCATGGCCGCCGTCAACATCGTCCTCCAGTCGCTGGCCTGCCTCGTTCTCCTCTGGACCTTCCCGGAGGTCAAGCGGAAGTACCTGCTCCCGTTTTTCCCGCTCTTCATCTTCCTCGAGATCCACCTCGATATCGCCCTGACGCTTCTCGTCACGGCCCTCATCCTTCGCGTCGTCGTCAGGGATAGGGAGAGGCCAAGGCCGGCTGCCCGGTACCTGATCGCCGCACTTTTCGGGGCGGGGCTGATGACGAAATTCCTGATCATGCCGCTCATGGCGGCCTATTACGGACATCAGGTCGACTGGAAGAAGCCGAAGACGCTCGGGCGGATCGCTGTCGACGTGAGCATCGCCCTCGGCGTCGCCCTCCTCATCATGGCCCCCTTCGGCGTCGCCGCCGTCTTCAGGAACACGATCGCCTTCAACCTTATCCTGAAGGACCGGGCGGTCCTGACGACGTTCTTTCCGAACGTCCTCTCGGGGCCGTTCTCCTGGGCGGGCCTCGAAGGCCTCTATCCTTTCGCCGCAGTCATCATCCTCGCCCTGTCGGTCCTCGCGGCGCCCCGGCTTCGCCTGTTCCCGGCCTTGTTGGCGGTGGCTTCCACGTTCCTTTTCGTCGCCCCCGTTCCCGAGCGCCAGTACATTCCCGTCGTTCTGTACATCGTCATCGTCGGGATCTTCCTGGACCTTCGAGAAGGCCGGCCGGATGTTCTGCGTCGCGCGGAGCCGGGCCTCAGGCGGCCCGCTCCTGCTTCCACACCCGCAGCCCGTGGCGGCTGATGTAGATGGGGATGTTCTTGAAGAGCGGGTTCTCCCGCTCGATCTCGCGGACCATCGCCCGCTTCACCTGAGAGACGTCGCCGCCGAGGATCGTGACCGAGCCGCCGTCGCCGCCCGCTCCGTTGACCTTCCAGCCCAGGGCCCCGTGGGCCCGGGCGATGTCGATCACGCGTTGGTGCTCGGGGCTGACCAGGGCCGGATGGAGGCGGCGCTGCGCTTCGGTGTTGTCGACCATCGCCCGGCCCAGCGCGGCGAAGTCGCCGGCGTACACGGCGTCGCGCGATCGGGGCGCGGTGCCGCGCAGGTCCTCGAGCTGAGCGCAATCGGGCCCGGCCTTCTCCAGGCCCCGAATCACCATCTCGTGGACGGCCGAGGACAGGTGGGACTTGCCCAGGTAGACGAGCACCAGCCGCCGCTCGAGCTCCCACCAGGTCGCATCGGGCACGACGATCCGCGAAACGGAGGCGTGCGGATACTTGTCCATCTCGATGTAGTTGATCCCGCCGTAGGCCGCGCAGAGCTGGTCCTGGATGCCGCACTGCTGGTGGAGCATCTCGGTCTCGATGCGCTGGGCCGCGACGGCCACCTCGTGCGGGGTCAACCGGTCCGGGGTGAGCCAGTCCAGGGCACCGATCAGGGCCACCGTGACCGCGGCGGAAGTGCCGGTCGAGGCCCCGCCGGGCGCTTCCGAGAAGATCGTCACCTCGAAGCACAGGTCCTTCGGAATGCGCATGAACTCGATGGCGGCTTCGAGCAGCGGGTGCTTGTTCCAGCGCTCCTCGGGGTGGATGGCATAGCGCTCGCCGTAGTTCTCGGCATTGATGATGATCCGGCCGGCGGGGTCGTGCCCGCCCTCGGGAAAGACGGCGATCTGGGCTTCGGCGTAGGGATACACGCCGATGTTGAAGATACGTCCGTGGCCGGCGAACCAGGTGTCGGTCCAGCCGCCGTTGTCGCAGACGCGGATGGGCGCGACGCTGTTGATGATGGCCAGGGGCAGGCGCGCGATCATGCTCGTCAGAACCTGAAGGAGTCGTAGATCCTGACCTTCAGGAGGATCTTCAGGATCGAGTTGGTAAGGGCGATGACCTCGCCGATCATCCAGGCGGGCAGGAGGACCCGGTACTGGAATTTCCTGAGCCGGGGCCAGGGCCGGTCCTTGCCCTTGATCAGGAGGGCCAGAAGGACGGCGATGAAGCCGAACATGCCGAGCGTCGCGGTCGTGATGTGCAGAAGAAAAAGGGCGCTCCGCCAGGGGACGACATGGGGGCCGGCCAGGGTCGTCGTCGGGGTTATTTTAAATGAGGCCAGGAAGGCCGTGGCGACGTCGAGAACGACGGCCACCGCGAGATAGCCCAGGAACGGCTCCTCGCGGCGATAGAACCGGCCGCTCGCGAGGACGTAAAAATACAAAGTGGCGATGGCCAGGACGATGTTGATCAGGACCGACATGCTCGCTCCGCCACGATTCTAGGGAACGCACCGCCGCCTGTCAAGGACGGCTCGCCTTCTCGGAATCTGGCTTGACAAGAAAAGCCCCGGCATCGCCCCAGCCATAGGATGGCGGCGGCGATCAGGCGGTCCCGCACGGGATCCGAGAAAATAAAAAAGGGCGGACGGCCCGATTCGGGCCGTCCGCCCGTGCGCTCGAATGCCGGTCGAAAACTCCGGTCAGAAGCTGAGCTTCAATCCCAAACGCGCAGACCGGGATCCGAACCGGGACGCCCACTGTTTGAACGCGTTATTCGTGTCGCCTTCCGCCGCGATGATCGACAGGTAGTCCCGGGCGAACGTTCCGTTGAGGATCTCCGCGTCGTAGCCGGAGAAACCGTCCACGTTGGCGGCCTCGATGCTGCTTTGGATCATCTTGCTGTCGGTTACGTTATCGATCTGGAGGTTGATGGAGACGCGGTACCTCCCGCCGAACTTCAGCGCGTATTCGAGGTAGAGGTCGGCCCAGACGGTGAAGGGCAGCCGGCCCAGGTCCCCACGGCCGTTGGGATAGAAATACTTGGTGCCGTAATAGATCGTGGTCGTCAAGGGCAGGCCGCTCCTGCCGTAGGCGACGGCACCCACGGTCAGCCCGAACGGGAACGCATAGGTCCCGTAAGCCTTGAGGTAATGGGTCCTGTCCTGGGGCAAAGGACCGTTGAGCACATGGCCCAACGCGTCGTACGCCATGAACCAGCGGTCATAGTCCTGTTCGACGTTCGGCCCGAGGCGGCCGCCCTCGTCGGCACTAGCCAGCCCGGAATAGTCGCCCGCGACCCGGCTCAGGGTATAGTTGAGGCCGCCCTGCCAGTTGTGGCTGAACCTCTTTTCCAGGGAGACGTTGAGGCCGTAGTATTCCCTCGTCGCTTTCGGGCAGGCCCAGTAGGCGTCGGAGAACTCCCCGCCCTGGGATTGCTGCCTGGTCACGCCGAAGCCGGGGTTGGCGATCCAGAAGTCCTGGGAAACGGTCGTCGACCCATCCTCGTTGACGGTCACAGTCTGCACGCCGACGTCCTCGATCGTCCGGATGAGGTGCTTGTTGACGAAGCGGACGGAAACGGACAGATCCTCCATCAACTTCTTCTCGGCGCCAAAGGAGATCTCCCTCTGCGCGGTCGGCTTCAGGTTCGGATCGACCCGATTGAACGAAGGCGGCAGGAAGTCCATCGTCCCGGCATACGTGCCGCCGGCGCCCTGGCTGGCCGCGTCATTGAGCACGCCGCTCGCCGCGATCAACGTCCAATCCGGATTCTGGAGGGCGTAATAATCCTGCGTGCGCTTCCAGCCGCCGAAGGTGAGCTCGGCCATGTAGAGCTTCATGACGTCGTAATAGATGCCGAAGCTGGCGAAGACCTTCAGGCTCGAATCCCCAAACACGTCATAGGTCGCACCCAGCCGGGGGGCCAGCATCTGCCACGGATTGAACTTGACAGGCTTGGTCGTGAAACCCGCGTAGGACGTGTTGTTGGTCATGGACGGGATGTACTGCCCCTCGGCCCGGACGCCGAAATTGAGCGTCAGCCTGCTCTTGATCGTCCAGGAATCTTGGAGATAGAACGACATGTTGTTGCTGTGGATATTCCAGATGCCTCCATAGGGGGAGGTGAAGGAGCCCCGGACGTAATAGTACCCGTACTGGCCGTAATAGGGGCTGCTCGGGTCGGCTCCGACGCCGACGGGGAAGCCCAGCCCGGTGTACGTCCGGCCGAAATAGAGCCACGCCCTGGGGTGGGTGGAGGCGTCATTGACATTTTCATGGAGATATGTATAGCCGACGCCGGCCTTCAGGGCGTGCTCGCCCATCCAGTTGGCGTAATACGAGACGTCGATGTTGTTGCTGATCTTATCTTGGAGACGTTTCGTAGTTAAGAGATAGTTCCAGTCGTCCGTGGTATAGCCCCCATAATGGATAAGGTCCGGATGGGCCACATAGAACGGGTCGGTGCTGTAGCGCGAGTTGGAATAGACGAAATAGTAATTTGAGCTGTCCGACGGCGGGAGCGTCTGGTTATCCGTGTTCTGCATGTGATAGCCGCCCCGGTAGCTGATGAGCAGGTTGTTGCCGACGGAGTAGTCCGCGGTCAGCGAGGCGGTCGAGTTGGGATAGTCGAATCCTTCCTGCTGAAATGCATAATTCGGGTAGCCGTCGCCAAGGATACTGGGGATGGCCCCCCGGTACTTGCTGAAATTGTTGATGAAACTGGCCGACAGGCGCAGGCCGTGGAGCGGTGCGGCCGATAGGCGGATCGACCCGTTCCAATCGGTATTCTTGTTCGTGAAGGCCGAGAAGGGACCTTCCCTCAGGTTGAAGTCCCGCAGGGCCACCGTCTGGTAATAGGTGGGATTGAACGAGCCGAAGAACCACAGCTTGTCCTTGATGATGTAGCCGCCGAGGCTGAAGACCCCTTCGTACCGGTTGTACTTGTCCCTGTCCTTGCCGCCGTTAAAATAGAGGTCGTCGTAGTTCACGTACTGGAAATCGTAGTCGTCGTACGGGTTCTGCCTGAGGAAAGTCCTGGCCTTCCCCTGCATCAACCGCGTGTTGTTCTCGTAAAAGCCCATGATGTCGCCGTGGAACTCATTGCCCCCGGACCTCGTGATGACGTTGACGACGCCGCCCATCGAGCCGCCGTACTCGGCGTTGTAGCCGGAGGCCGTGACCTTGACCTCGTCCAGGAGCTCAAGGACGGCGTTCTGGCCCTTGATGCCCAGGTGGAAATCCGTTATGTCCGCGCCGTCGGCGTACCACATGTTCTCGGCGCCCGAGGCGCCGTCCACCGAGATACCCCCCGTGATGGGCTCGTTCTGGACGCCCGGAATGGTGCTGATGAGGGAATCGAAGGTCCTCCCCCTGGGAAGCTCAAGAAACATTTCCTTGGTCATCGTCTGGCCCTTGACCGTGCTCTTGACGTCGATCAGGGGGGAATGGCCGACAACCGTGACTTGCTCTTCGACGGTGGCCTGTTCCATGGTCACGTCCAAGGCCAAGGTTTGCGATAATTCGAGATAAATTCCCTTTCTGATCAGGGTCTTGAAACCGGGTATCGAAAAGGTGATCTCATACGAGCCGGACGGAAGGGCCATCAAACGATAGATCCCCGTTCCGTCCGTGACGGCCGTGGCCTTTCCGACGAGCTTGGGGCCCGTGGCCACGACGGCCACCCCGGGGAGAGGATTGCCCTGGTTGTCGGTGACCTTCCCGTTGACCCTGCCTTCGGGAGTGAGCTGGGCGAAAGCCGTGCCCGCAGCCAGAAACAGGACGATCAAAAGAAACAAAAGAGATTTGTTCTTCATGCGGATTTTACTTCCTTTCCTAAACACGACCTCTCATTCCCCCTTGCATGAGAATGAATTAGAACCCGACATTTTAACCCGAAATCCACTCATTCTTCTCCGATTCGCGCCTCCATCAAAACGATCCTTACCATGTGTTGAAAATCATAATACAAATGGAGAATACAAATCAATAAAAAAACGCGAATTTATTTTTCTCGATCATTGGCCTCGGCGAAAGATCGCCCGTTCGAGTCGGGCTTTCACCCGCATGCGCGCGTAAGACGCGTAAGATGGGAAGATGACCACGTCTGGACCGATTGTCCCTCGCTCACCGGCCCGCGTTCTTCTCGAGGCTGCGATAGACCAATTCCAGCCATTGGGGGGGCCTTGAGAAAGCCTTTCGCCCAGGGTGCCAGCTTTTCCGGCAAGCCCGCGGCCTTGATCGCGTCCAACGTCTTCCCGGCTTTCATTTGTCTTCTGACGAGGTCGGCGAGGTCGGAGAGCATGTCGCGGAAGGCCTTGAGATCGGCGACGCCGGCCAGCGGGCCGTGGCCGGGGATGATCTTGGTATCCGAAGGCAGAGCGCCCAGGAGGATATCCAGCTGCCGCACCCAGCTGTCGATGTCGCCGCCGTTGACGACGTCCAGGAACGGGAACATGCCGTTGAAGAACATGTCGCCCGTGTGCACGACCTTCCATGCGTCCAGGAAGACCGCGGTGTCCCCGCCGGTGTGGGCGTGAGGGAAATGGACCAACCGGATGGCCTCTCCGCCGGCATAGACCGTCATTTTATCTGAGAACGTGACGCTGGGCAGGGCGTTCGCCGGGAGGGCCTTTGTTTGTCCGCCCAGCAGGGTCTGGTCTTTCGCCAGAAGCGCCTGGACGTTCTCATGGGCGATGATGACCGCACCGGGACCGAAGGCCTTGTTCCCGTCCGTATGATCGGAGTGCCAGTGGGTGTTCACGAGGATCCGCACCCGGTCGCCTCCAGGCAGGGGCTTGATGGCCTCGCGGATCTCGCCGCTCACGCCCTCAAACATGGCGTCGATCATGAATATTCCCGCGGGGTCGGCCACGATGCCGATGTTCCCGCCGCCTCCTTGAATCATGGACACCGGCCCGGCCACCGGGATGAGCGTGATCTTGGGCGGATTCTGCTGGGACTGGAGATAGAGCCCGAGACAGAAGATCGAGACAAAAATGCCGGAATATGTTCGTTTCACGACAGACCTCCCTTTTGACACGTCAAGGAATTTCCTTTTTTGATGATATCCCCGGCCGCGCGCCGGTGTCAAACTCCCCGTAAAATAAAAAAGGGCGGACTGCCCGACCCGGGCATCCGCCCTTGCGTTCGAACTAAGGTTGACCGCTAAGCTAAATCAGCGATCAGAACCGGCCGCGGCCGCCGCCGAAGCCGCCTCTGCCGCCGCCGCCGCCGCCGGCCGGGCGGGGCTGGGCTTCGTTGACCTTGAGGTTCCGGCCCTTGAGGTCCTTGCCGTTGAGACCGCTGATGGCCTTGACCGCCTCGTCCTTGTTCGGCATCTCGACGAAGCCGAAGCCGCGCGGCTGGCCGGTCATCTTGTCCGTGATGATGGCCGCTTTCTCGACCGCCCCGAAGGCCTGGAAGGCCGCCCGGAGGTCGTCCTCGGTCACCGTGAAGGAAAGGTTGCCTACGTAGATGTTCATACTCGTCTCCTTTGACGAAGGGTCCGTCCGGGTGGCTTCCCCGACGCCCCGTCCCAAAAAATCGATCGCAATAAAGGAGAGGAGTATGTCGGCTGTTAGGGCCTCTGCCCTCTATACCTTTATCCGACCCGTGCCCCCTTAACGGGGGAATTTCACCCCATAGAGTACCATAAAAGGCCGCCCTCGTAAAATAAAAAAAGTAGTGGACGGCCCGACCCGGGCATTCGCTCTTGCGTTCGAATAGGGGTTGACCGGTAAGCTAAATCGGCGATCAGGGCCGGCCGCGGCAGGAGGGGGAAAAAGAGGGGAACGCGATGCCTCGCGTTCCCCTCGAGAGGCATTCGCTATTTCGTCTTGGCCGGAGGAGGGGGCGGGATGGAGATATCGATCGTTTTCACCTGGCCCAGCGTGGACAAGGGCTTGTCGAAATCGGCGGCCTTGCCCACGACCAGGATCTGGACCTGATCGGGCTTGAGGTACTTCTTGGCCACGCGCAGGACATCGGCCTTGGTGACCTTTTCCACACCTGATTTCACCTTTTCGGTGAAGTCCAGCGGATACCCGTAATAAGCGTAGGTGAGCATCCGGTTGATGATCTTGGCCCGGCTGTCGAAACGAAAGACAAAGGAGTTCAGATATTGGTCTTTGGCCTTGGCCAATTCCGGATCGGTCACCTCCTCCTCCGCCATGCGCTTCATCTCCTTGAGCATGAGCTCGATGGCGTGGACCGTCGACTGGGACTTCGTCTGAGCGCCGCAGCTGAACGTTCCGGGGAAGTCCAGCCGCGAATCATAATCGCCCCAGACGCTGTAGGCCAGGCCTTCGTCCGTCCTGATCTTTTTGAACATCCGGTCGAAGGACAGGATGGAATTCATGACGGTCAGGGCCGGAAAGTCCGGGTTGCTCATCAGGCCGCCGATATGGCCGAGCATGATATTGGACTGGTTGACATCCGGCTTATCGATGTAGTTAACCGTGAACTTATCTTCGTAGGGCACGGCCGGCCAGGCCGGCACCGCGACCGAACCGGACTTCCAGCGCCCCAGAGTCTTGTTCAGCACGGCCTTCAGGGCGGCGCTGTTAAAGTCGCCCCAGACGGCCAGGAGGGTGTTGTTGGGATAAAAATAGGCCCGGTAGAACTTGACCACGTCGTCACGGGTTATGGACCGGACCGTGGCGTACTCGGGCTGGAGCGCGTACGGCGAGTCCTGTCCATAGATCAGCTTGCTGTATTCGCGCGAGGTGATCCCGCCGATGTCATCGTTGCGGCGCTGGATGAAGCTTTCGACCTCGATTCGAGCCAGGTCGATCTTATTTTGGGCAAAAGCGGGATTGGTCAGCATATCGGCCAGGATCTCCAGGACCCGGTCGATGTCCTCCTTGAGCGCCGACGCCGTGACCGTGCCCGAGGTCTGGTCGATGCCGGTTTCGATCGTGGCGGCCAAAGTCTCCAGCTCTTTGTCGATCTCGTCTCCGGTGCGCGTGGCGGTGCCGCCCGTGCGCAGGGCCGTGCCGGTCAGGCCTGCCAGGCCCACCTGAGCTGCCGGTTCGAAGACCGAACCGGTGCGGACCATGGCTTTCAGGTCGACCGTGGGAAATTCATGATCCTCGACGAGGAAGACGGTCAGCCCGTTGGCCAGCTTGAATTGCTCGACCTTGGGCATGTGGATCGTGTTCAGGGGCGGGAACGAGAATTGATCCTTGGGATTCTTTTGGGCCGCGAGCGGTCCGCCCAGCAGAAGGAGGAGGACGGACAGTCCGGCCAGGGCCTTGAGAAAATGTTTGGGAATGTTCATCGTTTGGTCCTTTCTGCGGCGGTTCATTTCTGGGGAACGACCTCACCGATGACCCTGTGGGTCCGGATGAGGTAGGTGTTGGCCATGCGTTGGACGTCGGCGGTCGTGACGGCGTTGATGGCCGCGATCTGGTCGAAGGCCTGGTGCCAGTCGCCGAACACGACGTCGGAATTGGCCAGGAACTCGGCCAGTCCAGCGTTGCTCTGCATCCGATCGATCAGCCCTTTGATGGCGGACCGTTTGTATTTGGTCAGCTCATCGGCCGTGACCGAATCCTTCTTGATCCGAGCGATCTCCTCGTCGATGAGGTTGAGGCATTCCTCGGAGGTGTGGCCGGGGGTCGAGGCCGCCAGGAAGGCGATCAGACTGGCCTGCTTCTGTCCGGGGAAGCCGTTAAAACCCTGGACGACCACGGCCACTTTCTTGCTCTTGACGAGAGATTCGTAGAGCCGGGACGAGCGGCCCTGGCCGAGGATATTGGCCAGCGCGTCCAGGGCTTCATTGTCCTTATGCGCCGCGGGGGGGCGGTGGTAGCCGAGGATAAGAATGGGCATCGACATGGCCGTGACCGTGGCCGACCGTTCGCCCCACTGTTCCGGCTCTGTGGTCCGGATGGGTTCGGGTTTGGGGCCGGAGGGGATGCGGCCGAAATACAGGTCCGCCAGGCGAAAGACCTCCTCGGGCTGGACATCGCCCACCACGGCCGCGGTCAGGTTGCCGGGGCTGTAGTATTTTTTGAAATAGTCCTCCACGTCCTGCCGGGTGATGGACAGCAGGTCGGACATGTGGCCGATGACGTGGTGATGGTAGGGGCTGGCCTTGAAGGCCGTGGCCAGGAAATCCTCGACCAGCCGGCCGACCGGCTGTGTTTCGACACTCAGCCGCCGCTCCTCCCGGATGACGCTCACCTCCTTGTAGAATTCGCGGAAGACCGGATGGAAAAAGCGGTCCGAGGTCAGGGACATCCAGAATTCGAGCCTGTTGGAGGGCAGACTGCTGATGTATTGGGTGGCGTCGAAGTTGGTGTAGGCGTTCAGGCCGGTATCGCCCTGTCGCATCAGCAGGTCGAAGCATTCGTTGTTGACCACGAAACTCTTGGCCTTGGCCTCCAGGTCGTCGAATTTTTTCTGCAGCTCCTGGACCTTGGCCGTGTCGGGCTGAAGCTTGGACTGCTCGGCTTTGAGGGCGGCGTGGGCCGAGTCCAATTGGGCCAGGACCTGCGATTCCTGTTCATAATTGGTCGTGCCCACGGTCTGGGTGCCCTTGAAAGCCATGTGTTCCAGGATGTGGGAGATCCCGGTGATGCCGTACGATTCGTTGGCCGAACCGACATCGGCATAGACATGGAAGGAAGCGACGGGTGCCTCATGGCGCTCGAGAACGATGAATTTCATGCCGTTGGCCAGGACGTGAGTCTTGACCCTGCTTTTCAGGGCGTCGAAGCTCTGGGCTTGGACGATCGCCGCCGCCATCAGGAACAGAACAAGAGAGAGACCGGATCGAAATCGAGGACGGGACCTCATCTGCATAGAAACCTCCTCAAAAAATTTTCTTTGATAAATTATGCGAAAATCATGGATAGGAACTGCGGCCCCCCAATACAAAATCATGATATTCTCAGTTGGGAGTCGGTGTCAACCTCTTTGCTTCTCGGCACCTTCAGGGTGATCGCCGCACCAGATGCGGCAATTCTCGATGAGCGTCCCACAGAGATGATATTCGCAACCGCGGCTCCGCCTTAAGGACTCGGGAATCATGAATTGACTGAGGCATCGAAAGAGTCGATAAAGTGAGCTCTCTCGGTTCTTTCATGAAGCGGGAGACAGGATCACGAGAACCAAGGATCGGATCCGAGCCGCGTGCCGGGATGCCGTTTGGTCCGGGTATTCGAAGGGAGAATGACATGATAGAGAACGATGACAAGAGCGAATCCGTATTCCAAAAAATGAAGGATAAGGCCAAGGGGGGTTCAGACCGGCATCGCCGGGAAGATCTCCAAGGCCTCCGAAGCCGGTTGGACAAAACTCAAGGAAACGATCGACGACGTGGACGAGGGCCTGCCTCTCATTCGTGAACTCGGATACTCGGTTGAAAGCATCCAGATCGGCGTCGGGCTGATTCCGGACATTGTCATCGAGATCAGCGGATTGTCCAAGACGATGGACAAAAAAGCCTATCATCGGATCGTTGAGGAAAAGAAGGACAAGAAGCTCCTTTGCAGCGTCCTCAAAACAGTTCAATCCGCGTCAGGGTTGCACGACAAGATCCATATCGCAGGAATGAAGTCCGATACCGCGGCCATCACTCTCGACATGCCGCCGAAGATCAATCTGAAGTTCAAGAAATAATAAGGCCCTTTGCCGAATTCTAATTGACAGGGAAGATCCAGGCTGGCCCCGTAGTATAGGAATTTCCTTTTTCGCCGTCGCACGTGTACGCCGACCCTTTGGCTCAGAACTGTAAATGACCGCTTCGCCAGGCCGGGAAAGCTCTCTCGGAAATAAAAAAGGGCGGACTGCCCTCCCCGGGCATCCGCCCTTACTTGCGAATAAAGGTCGACCGCTAGGCTAGATCAGCGATCAAAGCCGGCCGCCGCCGAAGCCGCTCGTCCGGAGACGATCGGTGCGGGGCCGGGTTTCGTTGACCGTCAGGCTGCGACACTTGAGGTCCTTGCCGTTCAGTCCGGAGATGGTCGTGCGCTTCTCCATAGCCAATTGGTGATATACTTTGAAATATGGATCCCTCAGAAATAATACCTATCATCATTGTTGAGAACTTAACTAAACATTTTGGTGACTTAAAGGCGGTGGACCATATCTCTTTTTCTGTGCAGAGAGGGGAGAGATTTGCCCTTCTTGGTCCGAACGGGGCCGGGAAAACCACGACCATTAAGATGCTCATCACCTTGCTCAAACCGACGAGCGGTGAAGGGATCATTGCCGGCCACAATTTCGTCACCCAGCCGGCCGAGGTGCGTCGTTCCATCGGCTACGTGCCGCAGCTGATTTCCGTGGACGGCACCCTGACGGCCTATGAGAACCTGATGCTCATGGCCCGTCTTTACGATGTTCCGGCTCATGAAAGAAAGGATAGAGTCGAAGCGGCCCTGTCGTTCCTGAAATTAGAAAAATTCGCCCATTCCCTGGTGCGGACATTTTCGGGCGGCATGATCAGGAAGCTCGAGGTCGGGCAGGCCATTCTCCATCGGCCCCAGGTGCTGTTCTTGGACGAGCCCACGTCAGGACTCGATCCCGTGGCCAAAAACGATGTCTGGGAGAATCTCATGGAGTTGAAGACGAAATATCAGACGACGGTTTTTTTTACCACTCATAATATGGAAGAAGCCGACGAAGTCTCCAGCCGGGTGGCGATCATGAATCACGGACGTCTGGCTGTCATCGGCACAGCCGAGGAACTCAAAGAGAAAACCGGCCAGGGGAAGACCCTGGAGGATGCCTTTATCTTTTTTACGGGTGACGCGCTCGAGGACACCACGCCCGCCCGTTTTGGAGAGATCCGGCGGCAACGACAGAATGAACGAAAGCTGGGATAAAAAACATGATGAAATATGTCTTCGAAAGTTTGAAAAAAGCTCTCGTCATAGCCGGGACGGAGACACGAAAACTCCTCCATGATCCAACCGAACTTGTGTCCCGCGCCGTTCAGCCCATCCTCTGGCTCGGGATCTTCGGCGAGGCTTTGAGCAAGGTCCGGGCCATACCGACCGGAGGAGTCACATATCTCCAGTTCATCACTCCGGGCATTCTGACGCAGTCGGTGACCTTCGTGGCGATCTTTTACGGACTTTATATCATCATGGATAGGGACGCCGGCATTCTCCAGAAATTCCTGGTGACACCCACCCCTCGATTGGCCTTGGTCTGGGGCAAGATGCTCTCCGCGACGGTCCGGGGGCTCAGCCAGGCCCTGATCGTTTTCATCTTTACTTTTATATTAGGGATCAAGCTCCACATCGGTTTTTGGACGATCCCTGGGGTCATGGTGATCGTCCTTCTCGGGGCAAGCTTTTTCACCGGCCTATCGATGGTCGTGGCGTCCATCGTCAAAACCCGGGAACGTTTCATGGGCATAGGTCAGGTCATTACCCTGCCGCTCTTTTTTGCCTCCAATGCCATCTATCCAATTCATATCATGCCTCAGTGGCTCCAGGTGGTGGCCAAGATCAATCCCTTGAGCTATATGGTCGAAGGCCTCCGGTCTTTATTGGTCAGCGGCGTGACGTCCGGGGTTCTGGTCGATATCGGTATTCTGCTGGCGGCCACTTTGGTCATTTCTTCGATCAGCGCGTACATGTATCCCAAGGTGGTGATCTAAGGGCGGACTGCCCAACCCGGGCATCCGCCCTTTGCGGCGAACAAATGCTCTGTCGTGACCTCCTGGTCGAGTCTTTCCAATGACTTACTGAAATTTGATGATTTGATTCCGGAAAAGAATTGTAATCGCTGCCGGAATGTGCTATAAAGAGGGATAAAGATTGGCCTTGCTTCGATGTAGATTGATTACGAAGCTCCACATTTCGAATTATCCTCTTTCGAATGCTATCCGTTGGTGTTCATTGTTCCCTTACATAAAAAGGAGATCCCGAACTTGAAGGTGGACAGCCAGACCATTCGCAGGACCTTGCCCCATTTGTGGGCGCGTCTCCGCGGAAACGGCTTGGCCCAAAAATTTGCCGTTACCGAGCCACCGCTGCGATCGGAACTGTTCAGCAGCGACCAGATGAAGCAGCATGGCAAGGCCCTGGCGGAATCGCACACGCTGAGTTTGGGAGGCGCTCCGGACCGGCTGCTGGCGCGGCTCGCGGAGAATGAAGGAGTCCTGATTGGAACCTGCGATCTGCTTACCGCGGCGGTCCAGACCAATCGGAGGATCGCGCCGGCCGGGGAATGGCTGCTCGACAACTTCTATCTGATTGAAGAACAGATTCGCACGGCCAAGCGCCACTTGCCCAAGGGTTACAGCCAGGAACTCCCACGCTTGCTGAACGGTCCGTCGGCCGGCCTTCCCCGCGTGTATGACCTCGCGCTGGAGACGATCTCGCACGGTGATGGACGGTTCGACCTCGAAAGTCTCAGCAGTTTCGTGGCCGCCTACCAAACGGTGACCGTCCTGAAGTTAGGCGAAATATGGGCCATCCCGATCATGCTGCGCCTGGCACTCATCGAGAATCTCCGACGCGTTGGAGCCAGGATCGCCGCAGACAGGATCGACCGCAACCGCGCCGACTACTGGGCGGACCAGCTGACGAAGACCGCCGAGAAAGACCCGAAGAGTCTCATTCTCGTGATCGCGGATATGGCGCGGTCGAGCCCGCCCATGGTGAGTTCGTTTGTTGCGGAGTTGGCCCGGCGGTTGCAGGGACAGAGCCCCGCTTTGGCATTGCCCCTCACCTGGATTGAGCAGCGGCTCTCCGAGTCCGGCCTGACGATCGAGCAGTTGGTGCAGTCGGAGAACCAACAACAGGCCGCCGATCAGGTTTCCATCAGCAACAGCATCGGCAGCCTCCGCTTTCTGGGGGCGATGGACTGGCGCGAGTTCGTCGAGACGATGAGCGTTGTCGAGCAGGTTCTGCGGGAGGATCCTGGAGGAGTCTACGGCAAGATGGATTTTGCCACGCGTGATCGCTACCGTCATGTCGTGGAGAAGATCGCGAGGAGCAGCCTGCTGTCCGAAAGCGAGGTGGCCCGCAAAGCGGTCCAATTCGCCCGCGAAGGTGCGGCCAAGAAGGGCAGCGACGAACGAACGGCACATGTCGGGTACTACCTGATCGACAAGGGAGGGCGGCAGCTCGAACGAACGGCGGAGGTCGGCCGCTCCATTCCTGAGGTTCTCCGGCGAATGAGCGACCGGTTTCCTTTGCTCCTTTATCTGGGCACGATCGCGCTGATTACGGCGATTTTCACCGGGAGTTTGTTGGCCAAGGCGCATGCCAGCGGGCTTCACGATTGGCAAGTTGTCCTGATCGGGTTCCCGTTGCTGCTGGGGGCAAGTCATCTGGCGGTGGCGTTGGTGAATTGGCTGGCGACCTTGGTGGCGACGCCACGCTTGCTGCCGCGGATGGACTTTTCCGGGGGAATTCCGCCGGAATCGCGCTCTCTCGTGGTGATCCCGACGATGCTCACGAGCGCTCAAAACATCGAGGATCTGGTCGAGGCTCTGGAGGTTCGGTTTCTAGCCAATCGGGACGAAAACTTGCACTTCGGCCTGCTGACGGATTTCCGGGACGCACGGGAGGAAACGATTCCGGAGGACGAGCCCCTGTTGCAGAGGGCCCAGAAGAGAATCGAAGAGTTGAATGAAAAGTACAAGAGCGCAAAAGGCGACACTTTCTTCCTCTTTCATCGCCCGCGTCGCTGGAACCCTCGGGAACGGCTTTGGATGGGTTACGAGCGCAAGCGAGGGAAGCTTGAGGAATTGAATTCGCTCCTGCGCGGTGGTTCAAAAGATCGCTTCTCCCTTATCGTTGGAGATATTGCCGTCTTAGCGAACGTGAAGTACGTGATCACCTTGGACACGGATACGCAACTCCCCCGCGATTCGGCATGGCAGTTTGTGGGAGCCATGGCCCACCCGCTGAATCGAGCGCGGTACGATGAAGACAAGCAGCGGATCGGTGAGGGGTACGGCATCCTTCAGCCACGCATGGCCGTGAGCCTGCCCGGCATGAACCGCTCGCGGTATGCACGATTGTGCGGGAGTGAGCCAGGCATCGACCCGTACACCCGGATTGTCTCCGATGTCTACCAGGATGTGTTTGGTGAAGGCTCATTCATTGGCAAGGGGATCTATGATGTCGATGTGTTCGAAGGGGTCCTCAAAGGGCGGTTTCCCGAAAACCGGATTCTCAGCCATGACCTTGTGGAAGGGTGCTACGCGCGGGCAGGGCTGTTGAGCGATGTCCTGTTGTACGAGGAATACCCATCCCGCTACAGCGTGGACGTGAACCGTCGGCACCGTTGGATTCGCGGGGATTGGCAAATTGCCCGCTGGCTGCTTCCGGGCGTTCCCGGTCCCGAGAGACGCCGCCGGAAGAATCCGCTCTCCGGGCTGTCCCGATGGAAGATTCTCGACAATCTTCGTCGGAGCCTCGTATCGGCGGCGTTGACCCTGCTCTTGCTCCTCGGCTGGACCGTCTTGTCGCCACCCTGGTTATGGACCCTGGCCGCGATCGGAACCATCCTGATTCCTCCCTGGATGGCCTCTTTTCTGGCTCTGTTTCAGAAGCCGGGCGATGTGTTGCTGCGTCAGCACCTTGCTGCCGCGGTGCGCTCGGCTGGCCGGCACTCGGCTCAGGCGGCCTTTACGCTCGCCTGTCTCCCCTACGAGGCTTTCTTCAGTCTGGATGCGATTGGGCGCACGGTCTGGCGGATGTGGGTCACCCACAGACGACTTCTCGAATGGAATCCGTCGGGCAGCCCGGATCGCAAGAGCCGCACGGACCTCGCCGCCTCCTGGCGCACGATGTGGATCGCCCCCGTTTTGGCCACGGCCGGGGTGCTCTATCTGACGCTTTCGAGGCCGGCCGCGCTGGGTGTGGCCGGGCCTATCCTGGGCCTCTGGTTTGCATCCCCGGCTATCGAGTGGTGGATCAGCCGGCCGCTCGCTCGCCGCGAAACAAGGCTGACCGCCGACCAGATCCTCTTTCTCCGGAAGCTCTCCCGAAAGACCTGGGCGTTTTTCGAGATTTTCGTCGGTCCGGAAGATCATTGGCTGCCGCCGGATAACTATCAAGAGCATTCCGTTCCCGTGGTCAGGCATCGCACGTCGCCGACCAACATGGGACTGGCGTTACTCGCGAATTTGTCCGCCTATGACTTCGGTTACATTCCGGCCGGACAACTCATCGAACGCACGGCGAATGCCTTCCATACGATGGAAGTTTTGGAACGGCACCGGGGCCACTTCTACAACTGGTACGATACGCAGTCGCTGAAACCGCTGCCCCCCCTCTACGTTTCGACGGTGGACAGCGGGAACCTCGCGGGCCATCTGCTGACCTTGCGGCCGGGTCTGCTCGCCCTTCCCGATCGCCGGATCATGGAAGGGCGATGGTTTGACGGACTCAGCGACACCCTAAGGATTCTCGTGGACGCTGCGGGAGAAGCCGCTCCAGCCCGGCTCGCTCAACTTCAGAAGGACCTGGCGTCCCCATCCGCTTCCCGGCCAACGACGCTAGCGGGGGCGCGGCTGTGCCTCGACCGGCTGGCGACAGCCGTCGCGGAGATGGTGGACAGCCTCGAGGCTGACGCCGAGAGCCAGGCAATGGGGTGGGCGCGTGCCCTCGCTCGCCAATGCCAGGGCACCCTCGACGAGCTGACTTTTCTCGCTCCGTGGACCTTGCTGCCGACCTCTCCGGATAGGCCAAACAACTTTCGCGGCCTCGATGAGATCCCCACGCTGCGCGAACTGGCCGGATTTGAGGGGGAGTGGCTGCCGGCCCTCGGGGATCGCCTCGGCTCGGAGGCGACCCCCGAGGAAAACGAGCGGTTGAGTGAGCTTCGCCGGCTCATCACCCAAGCCAGCCGCCGCGCTAAAGCGAGGATTGCGGCCATCGAACGCCTGGCGCGGCAATCCGGCGAACTGGCCGATATGGAGTATGACTTCCTGTTTGACAAGGCGCGTCACCTGCTGGCGATCGGCTACAACGTTGGTGAGCGACGTCGGGACTCGGGTTACTACGATCTGCTGGCTTCGGAAGCAAGATTGTCCACTTTCGTGGCGATCGCGCAGGGAAAACTGCCTCAGGAGAGCTGGTTTGCCCTGGGGCGCCTGCTCACCACCGCCGGCGGAAAACCGGTCCTCCTTTCGTGGAGCGGTTCGATGTTTGAGTATCTTATGCCGCTTCTCGTGATGCCGACCTACGAAGACACCTTGCTCGACCAGACCTACCGGGCGGCGGTGGAAACGCAGGTCGAGTATGGAAGGCACCGTGGGGTACCGTGGGGGAGTTCGGAGTCCGGCTTCAATATGGTCGACGTTCATCTCAATTACCAATACCGAGCGTTTGGCGTGCCCGGCTTGGGCCTCAAACGCGGCCTCGCCGATGATTTGGTCATTGCCCCGTATGCCTCAGCGCTCGCCCTGATGGTGGCGCCCGAGGAGGCGTGCCTGAATTTGCAGCGACTCGCCGCTGAAGGGCTGGAAGGAGAATACGGTTTCTATGAAGCGATCGACTACACTCCGTCGCGCCTACCCCGCGGGCAGTCGAGCGCCATGGTCCGGTCGTTCATGGCCCATCACGAGGGCATGAGCTTCCTCTCTCTGGCCTATCTGCTCCTGGACCGTCCGATGCAGAAGCGATTCGAGTCGGATCCTCTGTTCCAGGCAACCATGCTGTTGCTCCAGGAGCGGGTTCCCAAGGCCACAGCGTTCTATTGGCACACCGCCGAGCTCTCCGGGGTCCGTACGACTTCCAACGGTTCGGAGACGCCGGTCCGCGTTTTCAGCAGTCCGGACACGCCGATACCGGAAGTGCAGTTGTTGTCGAACGGCAGATACCACGTGATGATCACCAACGCCGGCGGCGGGTACAGCCGCTGGAAGGATATCGCCGTCACGCGCTGGCGCGAAGACAGCACCTGTGATAACTGGGGCGCGTTCTGTTACCTCCGCGACGTGGCCACCGGGGAGTTCTGGTCAACCGCCTATCAGCCGACGCTCAAAGGGCCGGAGAAATACGAAGCGATTTTCTCGGAGGCGCGCGTGGAGTTCCGCCGCCGCGACCACGAATTTGACACCCATACCGAGATCGCCGTTTCGCCCGAGGATGACATCGAGCTGCGCCGCATCACCCTCACCAACCGCTCTCGGACGCGCCGGGCGATCGATGTCACGAGTTACGCGGAAGTCGTTCTGGCCTCGCCGGCCGCAGACGCATTGCATCCGGTGTTCAGCAATCTCTTTGTTCAAACCGAGATCCTCCACCCCCAGCGGGCGATTCTCTGCACCCGCCGGCCCCGCTCCCTGGACGAGCACACGCCCTGGATGTTTCATCTGCTGGCCGTGCATGGGGCGGAAATCGGAGAAATTTCCTATGAGACGGACCGCCTGAGGTTCATCGGCCGCGGCAACACCACCGCCAACCCCCAAGCGATGAGCGGCGCCGCCGCGCTCTCGGGCAGCGAGGGCTCCGTGCTGGATCCGATTGTCGCCATCCGTTATCGAATTACGCTCGATCCGGAAGAAACCGCCACGATCAATATTGTCTCCGGCATCGGGGACACTCGCGACGTGTGCCTGGGCCTGATCGGCAAATACCGGGATCGCCGCCTCGCGGATCGCGTCTTCGATCTGGCGTGGTCGCACAGCCAGGTGTTCTTGCGGCAGCTCAATGCCACCGAGGGCGACGCGCAACTCTACGGACGCCTGGCCAGCTCGGTCATCTATGCCAATTCCTCGCTGCGAGCAGACCCGGGCCTCCTCATCCAGAACCGTCGCGGACAATCCGGTCTGTGGGGCTACTCCATCTCCGGAGACTTGCCGATCGTGCTGCTGCGAATTGGCGACCCGGCCAATATCGAGTTGGTGCGCCAACTCGTGCAGGCCCACGCCTACTGGCGCCTCAAAGGACTGGCCGTGGACCTCGTGATCTGGAATGAGGACCACGTCGGTTACCGGCAACTCCTCAACGAACAAATCATGGGACTCATTGCCGCCGGCCTCGAAGCCAACGTGACGGATCGACCCGGGGGCATCTTTGTGAGACCTGCAGACCAGATATCGAATGAGGACCGCATCCTTTTCCAGACCGTCGCCCGGGCCATCCTCGCCGACAGTCGCGGAACGCTGGCCGACCAGATCAACCGTCGCGGCCTTGGGGACGTAACCGTGCCGCGCCTCACATTGCCCCGAATCCGCCGCGCCGAGGCCCCGGTAGCGGCCGCGTTGCCTCGCCACGATCTGATCTTCTTCAACGGGCTGGGAGGCTTCACTCCCGATGGGCGCGAGTACGTCATGACGACCGCGCCCGGGCAGGTGACGCCGGCACCATGGGTGAATGTGCTGGCGAACCCGCACTTCGGAACCGTCATCTCGGAGAGCGGCCTGGCCTGCACCTGGAGCGAGAATGCTCACGAGTTCCGCCTCACGACCAACGACCCCGTGAGCGATTCCAGCGGAGAAGCCTTTTACCTCCGTGACGAAGAGAGGGGCCACTTCTGGTCCCCCACGCCGCTGCCCGGCCGTGGCTCGCAGCCGTACGTCAGCCGGCACGGATTCGGATACAGTGTCTTCGAGCACACGGAACGTGGCATCCGCTCCGAGCTGTGGGTTTACGTGGCCTTGGACGCGCCGATCAAGTTCGCGGTGTTGAAAGTGCGCAACGAGTGCGGCCGATCCCGCCGGCTCTCGGCCACGGGATACATGGAGTGGGTGCTGGGAGACCTGCGGCCGAAATCGGCCTTGCACGTGGCCACCGAAGTTGACCCCGGGAGCGGGGCGCTCTTCGCCCGGAACCCCTACAACACGGAGTTCGCCGACCGGGTGGCCTTTTTCGACGTGGACGATGCGGTTCGGACCGTCAGCGGCGACCGGACGGAGTTCATTGGGCGTAACGGCACGCTCCAGAGTCCGGCGGCCATGACTCGGTCGCGGCTTTCCGGCAAGGTGGGGCCCGCTTTGGATCCCTGCGCCGCGATCCAGGTTCCCTTTGAGCTGGCCGACGGGCAAGAGCGTGAGATCATCTTCACGCTCGGCGTAGGACGGGACGCCGATGATGCCCGCAACCTGGCCTACCGCTTCCGGGGATCTGCGGCGGCGCGGGGCGCGCTCGAAGAGGTGTGGCATTACTGGAATCACACGCTCGGCGCCGTGCAGGTGGAAACGCCGGACCCGTCTCTCAACGTGCTGACCAATGGCTGGCTCTTGTACCAGACTCTGGCCTGCCGTCTTTGGGCACGGAGCGGATACTACCAGCCGGGGGGTGCCTTCGGTTTCCGCGACCAATTGCAGGACGGGATGGCGCTCGTCCACGCCGCGCCACACCTTTTGCGCGAGCATTTACTCCGCTGCGCCGCCCGTCAGTTCCCGGAGGGAGATGTCCAGCATTGGTGGCATCCCCCCTCGGGCCGGGGCGTGCGGACCCACTGTTCTGATGATTACCTATGGTTGCCGCTGGCGACATGTCGCTACGTTCTCAGCACAGGGGACACCGGAGTGTTGGATGATCCCATCCACTTTATCGAAGGCCGCCCGGTCAACACGGAGGAGGACTCGTATTACGATCTACCGAGCCGGTCGGATGAGGTCGCCACTCTCTACGAGCACTGTCGGCGAGCCATCCTGAGGGGGCTCAGATTTGGGGAGCACGGCCTGCCGCTCATCGGCTCTGGAGATTGGAACGACAGCATGAATATTGTGGGCGAACACGGCAAGGGCGAAAGCGTTTGGTTGGGGTTTTTCCTCTACGAAGTGCTCATGCAGTTCACGGAGGTTGCCCGTATCCGGGGTGATCTATCTTTCGTCGAACTTTGCCAGAGGGAGGCGGCTCAAGTGCGCCGGAATATCGAGCAGAATGGCTGGGATGGCGAGTGGTACCGCCGGGCTTACTTCGACGACGGCTCGCCCCTGGGGTCGGCGAGTAATCCCGAATGTCAGATTGATTCGATTGCCCAGAGCTGGTCAGTTCTATCCGGAGCGGGCGATGCCGAGCGTTCGCGCATGGCCATGGAAGCGGTGGATCAGCGCCTCGTTCGCCGGGACGATGAGTTGATCCAACTTTTGGACCCCCCGTTCGACAAGTCGACTTTGAATCCCGGCTATATCAAAGGGTACGTCCCGGGCGTCAGAGAAAATGGCGGTCAATATACTCAGGGGGCGGTCTGGGCGGCGATGGCCTTCGCTGCCCTTAACGACAGTCGGCGCGCCTGGGAACTGTTGGCCATGATCAACCCGGTGAACCATGCGAGATCTCCGGAGAAGATTGCGACCTACAAAGTAGAACCGTACGTCGCCTCGGCCGACGTCTATGCACTTTCGCCGCACACGGGCCGCGGGGGATGGACGTGGTACACGGCCTCGGCCGGTTGGATGTACCGGCTGATCGTGGAAGCGCTCCTGGGGCTGAGGCTGGAAGTGGACAAACTGCGTTTTGCCCCCTGCCTCCCGGCGGATTGGCCGGCATTCAAGGTGCACTACCGGTATCGCGAGACGGTCTACCATATCGTTGTTCTGCAAACGCGTGCCGGAAATGGCGAGATGAGCGTGACCGTGGATGGCGCCGAGCGACCCGACCAGGCGATTCCCCTTGTGGACGACCACCAGGAACACTCGGTTGAGGTGAGAGTACCCGCTGCACACAACAGCTAGGAAATTTCTTTTTTTCGGTATCAAACTCCCCGAAAATAAAATTTATTTGTTCTCCTGCTTCTCACTGCCTTTTGTACAAAAGTAAAAATTCTTTAGTTTCATTTTGCTCTTCACAGGGCAGGCTCCGCAGATATATCCCTTCTCTTTGATGATGCACTTGCTCTTGCCCATGATCAGGCAAAAAGCTTTTTCATGAGTTGCACCTTGCTTGCTGCAATCAACATAGCTAGGACAGCCTTCACAAATACACAATTTAATGATTTCTGTTTTTTTTATATCAGGTTTTGTTGGCATTTCTTTTATTATTATTCTCCCTCCTAATCTGAGTCATAGTCATATTTCCAGTCAGTTCGTTTCGTATTTTTCACCAGCTTTGCAGCATGCATAACATTCTCGGCGATCAATTTCGTTGAGCCTTCATAACATTCTCCCAGGACTATTTTCTTGTCTGCAAAGGTTGAGTTGCATACAGATGACATGGCATACATGTTGCTGAATGGCGGGAATAACATGCCAAAATGATTGAAGGTCATGAATAAGTTTGAGATGACCATTGAAGCGCCTTCTTCATGGCCTGTGACGATGACTCCCGCAACCTTGCCGATGAATCTCCTCAGCATACCGCTCCCAGGCACACTATTGTCTGCAGTGAGCTCAACGAACTTCATATGCTTGATATTAAGCTCCTTATCCTTTGGAACCTTTGGGTTGGCTGGCTTCAGGCTTCCATCCAGACTTATGCACCTGTCCATAAAAGCTTTCAGTGGTGTTGAAACGTTAAAATTATTCACCGGTGTTGCAAGGATCAAACAATCTGCTCCCAGAATCTTGTCATATAGAATGTTGCTCATGTCATCTGCTTTGGGTGTGCCCTTAGGGTAGCAGGAGCAGTAAAAGTGGCATTGCGTGTTGGTTGTCGAGTAGCACGCCTTGCAATGTTCTATCCGAAACTCCCTGAGTTTGATGAGCTCTGTTTCTGCTCCGAGTTTTTTGCAGTGCTCAAGACAGACTTTGAGAAGCTCTTCAGAATTTGATTCTTCCTGGGCCATGTCATACTTGTCCCTTGCAGAGCCAGATATGCCGAGAACCTTAATTTTCTTAGTCTTGCTCTTCTTCTTGTCCATCGACTCGGCTTCTTTGATTGTTTCCCTCTGGATTTGCTTAAAGCGTCCTAATTTTTTAGCATCTACTTTAAGAATCTTCATCAGTTCCTGGTCAGACAACTTCTTGCTTGCCATTTTATTCATACTCCCCTCCCTCCTCGACCGCCGGCAAAATCCGGCTCGAAAAGACTAACAACAATGACTCACAAAATAATTTTCTAACATACGAAGCGATGATGACCGCTAGTATTTTTCTCACGACGAACTCTCCTTGCGGCAGAGAATACCGATATTCCTATGCATTATAGAGGGTCTGGCCCTGGCCTACCAGGGGCGGGGACCGAAGGGACGACGAGACCCGATCTCTCGACCTAGGACGCGGACTTCTCTAAATACTCCTTCAAGGCGACCGCGTTGTTGTATTTCGTTTCCTTGGCCCCGTAGACGAGCGTCACCGTCCCGCGCTTGGCCTCCGCGAGAAGACCGACGACCTCCTTCCGACCCTTCAATTCCCTAAAGTCACGCCGCTTGAATTCGCCCCATTTGTCAGGTTCGTGCCCGAACCATTTTCTCAGGCCGGTCGTGGGCGAGACCTCCTTCGTCCAGAGGTCGATCTTGGCCTTGTCCTTGGTCAGACCGCGCGGCCAGAGCCTGTCCACCAGCACCCGAAGCCCGTCGCCGGCTTTGGGCTCATCGTACGCCCTCTTGATCTTGATCATGGCGCCGTCTCCTCAACCGATGTCCAGAGTCCCGATCTCGGGGATGCGTTCGAGAACTTCCGATCCATGGGGCGCCATGGATTCCAGGTCCGCTGTCAGGTCCTTTCCGGCCTGATGCAGCCCTTGATGATCGCCGTTCGCCCAGAGGGAGCTCTTGGTGACGTCGTAGACCCTTCCTTTGTAGGCGACGAAGGCGGGCGCCCCGTTCTCCCCGTTGTTCTTAGCCAGGTCATCTTTGCCGAAAGTTCTCATCAGATGAGTTTCTCCCCTTCATTGAAGACGTGAATGCAGGTCACCGGACAGCTTTCGGCGGCCGCGATGTTGCATTTCACGTCGTTCATTTCCAGCTCTTCGTTCTCGCCGACCCCGGTCGAGTCGATGAGATGAGAGAGTCCGTCGCCGGCCATCTCCCAAAATTCGGGACAGATGGCGACGCAATTCTCGCAGGCGATGCACAGGGGTCTTTCGATCTCGACCTTGTAACTCATTGCAAGGCCATAGAGAAGCATCCGGCATGCGCGGCGCCGAGAAGCTCCTCGGGATTCGTCCCCGGCCCCTGCTCGAACCGGGAGGCGAACGAGTACGGGCCCTCGTAGGCCCCCCGGCCCACTTTCATGCGGCCCCGTCCGTCCTTGAGCGAGCCTTCCGATTGATAGGAATTTCCTTTTTTAGCGTAGCACGGAATCCCCCGCTTCAGCTTCTGAATCAACCCGTTCCCCACACAAAATAAGGGTATCCCGGCCCCGGCCATGCGTCAAGAACTCAAGATCCAGGGGGCCGGAGCTCTTCCTCGATCATCCCCAGGGCGACGGGAACACGGCCCGCCTTCCTGACTTTCCCCCGGTGCGAGTTGGCATAGAACCCGTAATACCGGACCATGACCTGGCCCTTGTCGGGGATGTGGGAAGTGACCCGGGCGACCTGCCTACCGGCAGGCAGGTGAACTCCAGATGATCCCTCGTCTCCAGCTCGGCCGCCTCACGGCCCCAGCGATAGACCGCGGCCTCCCATCACAAAATGATGTTATTCCCTGCCGTGAATCAATGTCAAACTCCGTGAAAATAAAAAAGGGCGGACTGCCCAACCCGGGCATCCGCCCTTACTTGCGAATAAAGGTTGACCGCTAAATCAGATCAGCGATCAGAACCGGCCGCGGCCGCCGCCGAAGCCACCCCTGCCGCCGGCGCTGCCGCCGCTCGTCCGGGGACGATCGGTGCGGGGCCGGGCTTCGTTGACCGTCAGGCTGCGACCCTTGAGGTCCTTGCCGTTCAGTCCGGAGATGGCCTTATCGGCCTCTTCCTTGTTCGGCATCTCAACGAAGCCGAAGCCGCGCGACTCACCAGAGAACTTGTCCTTGATGATGGACGCGGTCTGAACCGCCCCGAAGGCCTCGAAGGCTTCCTTGAGGTCCTGCTCGGTAGCGGTCCGGGAAATGTTTCCAACGTAGATGTTCATACATCTCTCCTTATAGATTTTGCTCCGTAATAAAGGAGAGGAGTATGACCGACCGACTGATGGGGCCCGTGCCCCTCCGACCTTTATCCGATGAGCTTTTAAGTAACAAAATAAACCCGGCAACGACCTACTCTCCCACCAGGCTGCCCTGGCAGTACCATCGGCACGAACGGGCTTAACTTCCGTGTTCGGAATGGGAACGGGTGTTTCCCCGCCGTTATGATCGCCGGGATTCTTATGCGTTTTTTTGTCTTGATAAACTTTATGGTCAAGCCTCACGGTCTATTAGTACTGGTTAGCTCAATCCATCACTGGACTTACACACCCAGCCTATCAAACAGGTAGTCTACCTGTGACCTTTAGCCCTTGCGGGAGGGAGATCTTATCTCGGGGCGTGCTTCCCGCTTATATGCTTTCAGCGGTTATCACTTCCAAACGTGGCTACCCAGCGCTGCGCCTGGCGGCACAACTGGTACACTAGAGGTTCGTTCACCCAGGTCCTTTCGTACTATGGGCAACCCCCCTCAAATCTCCTGCGCCTACCGTGGATAGGGACCGAA
>JBEKXF010000017.1:0-69017 GCA_049512315.1 Candidatus Aminicenantales bacterium
CTTGGAATTCAGGTCCTCGGTGAAGGTCTTGTCGATCTCCTCGAAGAGCAGGAAGCCCTGCTTCCGCCCCTTGGAGATGAGATTGGAGATTTCGTCCTTGTGGACCTTGATGTCAGGAGACAGGCTGCGCACCTCTTTCGACGGGGTATCGGTTTTGACGCACTCTCATGAGAATTCTTCCCTTCCTAGGTCAGCGACAGGATCTGCTTGGTGATGTCCTGCTTCTGGTAGAAGAGGGCTAAAACCTGCCTTTGATTAATGTACCACCTCTGACGTAAGGTTTTCAAGCTTGGGGTTGGTGCCCCATATCTCACAAAGTTGCCCAGGAGCTATGTGCTTCAGGATATAAACGGAAGTAGAATATTATTGGAGGTCTACAATGGGCGTCATGAAAAACAAGAAGAAGCTGTTTAGGGCTCCTGACTTCCGTAGACCTCGGATAACATGAAGAACTATGAGCGCCTGGGCCGGGTTTATGACCTCGGCTGGGGTGATTTCGCCCGGCAATATCTGAACCTGATCAACTGGCTGCTCCGTGAACAAGGCATCCGCCAGGCCCGGATTCTGGATATTGCCTGCGGGACGCGCATCCTGGCCATCGCCCTGGCCAAAAGAGGACATCATGTTCACGGCGTCGATGTCTCGCCGAGGATGATTGCCGTCGCCGAGTCAAAATCGGCCGGGATGGCGAATATCTCTTTTGAGGTCCAGGATATGAAGAGGTTTAGGGCCATCGGCTCCTATGACCTCGTGACATGCACGTTCGACGCCCTGAATTATGTCCTTAGAGAGGACACCCTGAAAGGTCTGTTCGACCGTGTCGCCTCGGCGCTTGGGAGATCCGGCCTGTTCGTTTTTGACTCCAATGCGACTCACCATTTCGTCAGCCGGGAGGACGGCTCGCTGAGTCAGACGCTGCGTGGGCTGTCATTCGTCTAGCGCTGGCGTTACGATCCGGCCAGGGCGGCGGCGACAATAACCTTCAGGTTTGCCGACGGAGCGACCGAAATCCATCGGCAACGCCCGTATGATCTGCCGGAACTCCGTCGGCTTCTTGCCGCCGCGGGTCTTCGTGTCGTCCATGCCTGGTCCGGGTTCGATAGAAATCCGTTCACGGCCAAGAGCGACAGATTCTTCTGCGTTGCCCAGAAAGCCGGGTAGTTGAATTTATCGACCCGGGTTCGATCCCGTTTTTACATCCTTGACCCGTGAGGCCGGGCAGGAACCGGGCGCTCCCCAGGCAAACTCGGGACGCTTATGCGGATATTGGCCTCATTGGGATAGACGCCGGAAGACCGCAAGATTCTCCGTTTGACAAGATATCGTATGCTGGCATAACCTTATAAGGGGTAAATAAAATAATGGCCGCATTAGAAAGTGAATTTGATTTCTTCTTGAAACACCAGAAAGAGCTGGTCGATAAATATCGCGGGAAATACATCGTCATAAAGAACAAGAAAATCCTGGGTGCATATTCTGACATTTCTTCGGCAATTTCCGAGACGTCAAAGACAGAAGAACCGGGGACTTTTTTAGTTCAAAAATGTGAACCCGGGAAAGCAGTCTTCACCCAGTTTTTCCATTCCCGCGTTAAAGTCGCATGACTCCGTTTAATATCAAATCATTTAAGGTCGAGGCGAGCGGAATCGCCAATGTTTTAATCAGCAAAGTCCATATTTCTCCGCCAAGACAATCTGCTCCAAACGCAGAGCTTGAACTTGGACCTGACTGCAAAGAATTCGAAGCAATTTGGGATACCGGCGCGTCGGGAACAGTCATAACTGAAAAAGTCCTAAAGGAGTGTGGGTTAAAACCGACCGGAGTTGTCGAGGTGCATACGGCCAAGGGCAAAATGAAAAGCGATACTTATTTTGTGGACGTATGGCTTCCCAATCATGTTACTGTTTCTAATGCAACTGTTACGTTGGGAGAACTAACTGACAACAAAGATGTGCTTATTGGGATGAACATCATAAACGCAGGGGATTTTGCCGTTTCGAACTTCCAAGGCAAAACCGTTTTTACTTTTCGTTTTCCTTCTGTCGAGCGCATAGATTTTGTAGCAAAGCCGTTCAAGGTTAGGCCAGCGCTTAGTTTCCCGAAGAGAAGGAAGAGATAGCCCGGCAACACTTTATCTGCAAGGTCTACATCCTATCTACAGCCGGAGGCACTTTTGTGAGCCGAAAGTGCCTGTAGAAACACAGACGTGCCGGCAGAAGGCCCCTCTCGCGCCCTCCAGCGCATTTTCTGCCCTTCCTTCAGCACCTGTGCCCAGGTCTGAACCCTCTGAAGGCTTCTAAGGACCAAGAATAACCGTGGCCGCCGGCCCGGATCACTGGAAAAAACAAAATCCATCTCGACCGCCGCTTCATCCACCCCAGGCCGGAGCGGAAAGAGGACTAAGCCGGCCGGGACCGCCGGACGAAAAGCCCCGCTGCTCAGGCGGGGCTTTTTTATGTATATTTTCAGTTAAATTTAAGGGGGGGCAGGTCATCCCCTCGCAGAGAAGGACAAAGTCCCGTCCTGGAAGAAAAACAAATCTCTCGACGTGGACCGGAGAAGGATGTATGATTCTCTGTGGAAGAAGAAAGCAATGCCGGACAAGTCCCTGACTAATGAGGAATGGGTTTTGAAGCAGCGCCGCCTTCTCTACGAAGCGCCGGGTCTGCTGGAAAACCGGACACCCGAAAAACGCCTGGAGAACCGGGAACTTGTGATGTTGGACGTTATATGCTGTCTCGCAGGGCGGAATGATGCTCTGACGCGATCTCCTATAGCCACGAAACACATGGATGCACTGCTCGCTCCTTTTTTCGTCTATTGGCAGCACATAAACGATATACTGCCAGGTCCTCCTGAGGGCAAAAAGAAATAGCGCTCGTCCGATAAATCCATTGTGGGGGTGGTGAGATGAGTATCCATAAAGTAGGAGTGTAAGGAAAACTGGGTAAACCCCTTGAACGAGTAAAATGAGTCAAGGAGGTTCCATTCGCTCTTGACCGAGAAGAACTGAAAAAGCTCCTCTCCTAGCTTCTTCTTATTATACCTGGACCGATTTTAGGGGGGCAGGTCAGTTCGATCTCCGCGTTTTTGCTCCGGCAATCTTCATCCTGAGGGCCAAAACGGCTCGAGGTAAATCAAATATGAGTTAGCGGCCTTACACTCTGAGGCCTTGACAAATCGCAACCTCGGCTTGATATTGATGCCAGGCACCAGGCATGGAAGACTCACCACGCCAAGAAAGAACGCTCCTTTGAGGGGTAATATTTTTTCTGGCGTGTGAAACATGATTAAGGAGGGATTTCATGATTCTGAAGACACTCGATTCGGCGTCTGGTCGCAGGCAATTCCTCCTGAATGTTCTGCCGGCAGGGACGCTCCTCTGCCTAGGGGGCGGCCATTTATTGGCCATAACAAACGGGCAGGATAAGCCAAAGCCCGCCGAAAAGAAACACAAGTTTCTGGAAGATTCGGGGATGTCGATGCAGGAAGTTTTCGAATTTGCTTATAAAGACTACTACATTCCTCTGCTCAGGAGTCTTGCCCCTTATTTCAAAAACGGCGATTTCATAGAAATCCTGAAACGGGCCGCAGACGATCAGGCAGCGAAGTCAGGGCAAGCCGAGGCAAAGACGCTCTCAAAGAATGACTTCGCGACCTTTAAGGCTATGATTACTAAACCTCCCGAAGGCTTTGAGAAGCAGGTATTAACGGTGAGCACTGTCGAAGTCACGGACAGGGCCATAGAAAGCAAAGTCACGGAATGCCTCTGGGCGAAGACTTTCCGCAAAGCCAATGCGTCGGATATCGGCTATGCTAGGATTTGTTACCCAGATTTTGCCTCCGCCCGGGCTTACAGCCCCAAGCTCAAGCTGATCCGCACCAAGACTCTGATGCAGGGCGATGATTGCTGCAATCACCGCTGGGTTTGGGAAGGATAGCCAGTTGCTCTTCCGCGTCCTTCGGCTATAATAGGGGCCCAAAGATGCTTTTGAGCAATCTTTGCACAATTTTCCGGCCAGCCCCTCCCCCGCTCAAGGGGAGGGTCAGGTAACTCATGCAGGATCAATCAATTGAGTAGCAACGGGAGGGTCAAGGTCCCGGTGGGCCTTCCGGTCTTCAAAAACGATCCCGGCGGAAATTGGCATCGGTGGATTCTCCCCTGTTGGACTGCATCCGGCTTCTTTTTCTTGCATTTACCGATCTTGATGGTTTGATCACGTTTAGGCTAGACTGAGCTATTTTGAGCAAGAGTTTGTACAATCTCTGCTCAATTTTTTGAGGGTACGCAGGTCACTATCTCTGCGAGGTCAACATCCGTTCAGCATCCCGCGCTAGCCAGGGGTCAGCCCCGGGCCTGGATCTAGTCTTCTTGACACAAGCAAAATGAGGGCCTATTATCATTTTAAAAGAGCCGAAAATGGCTTAAAACCAAGATGTTAGCAGGCTAAAAATAATCCAAAAATTTCCTCTTACACGTGGCATCATCGTGAGACCAACTAATTTGGAGGGTGATACATTATGATAGATGTTAAATTAAAATACCAAGCATCATTATTTCTAGATGCCAAGGATATTACTCCAAATACAGAGACTGTGCTTACTCTTTTGGGGCAACTCAAGGAACATGGTTTCATTTCTGGCACATTTCAAGAGATTATGCCTCCAATCCTTCATCCTCAACCGCGGTTGCGATTGATGAGTCAAAACGAAGAATGGAATATAGGTATTGCTTCTCAGAAGATCGATATAGAAAAAATACCTATTGATCTAAAAGGTGATAACCTTGGAGAACTTGATGTTTATTGTTCAGAAGCCATGTCCTTTTTCGCAAAAATATACGAAAAATATCCGAAAAAAGCTCACCGGCTTGCTCTTGTAACAACCTACTTATTGGGCGAAATGCCTGAGCATAAACTTTCTGATATCAATGAAATTCTGTTTAATCAACCTTCGTTTTATAAAGAGAACCCTCCGTTTGATTGGGATTGGAAATCAACAGCACGAATTGAAAAGCAGTTCGCCAAATTAAATGAACCTCTTAATATTGCATGCATCCTGCAACGCAGAAAAGGTGATTTTCAAGTAAAGGACCAATCCATGTCGTTTGACAGAATTCTCATGACATTGGATATAAACACCGTATCTACTACCTCCGAATGCAGGTTTGAGTTTCCCCACGTTAAGGCTTTCTATGATATGGCCCAAGTGATGCACTCTGATTTGTTAAGATCTATCGCGGAGTTCATTAGTGTTTAAGTTTATTAGAGACCTATTAAAACGGGCTAAAAAAGAAGGCCCCGTTAAGGAAAGCCAGGCAACTACTGATTCCCAGCCAGCAGTGCCAACTTCAGGCAGTTCTATAGATTTCTTGGAGAATATCTACTCTGATGTCCCAGGACACGTTGCCGTTGTGTCATATCCTATTACGGCACCCGATATTATTAGTTCCCTTCGGAGGCCATTAGATGAATTGGGTGGAATTTCTCCCGCCAATACAGAATATGTTGGATATCCAAGTTACATTGGACAACAAGCTATTTGGCCAAGTATTTTAGCTGAGTCTACTGTCAATTGGTGGAATACTGTACCAAACGCAATATCTGTCAAAAGCCCTATTTGGCCAAGTATCTTAGCTGAATCTAGTATTGATTGGTGGAGTAACGCACCTAACATAGTATCTCTCAAAAGCCCTTTTTTATATGGGAATTACGAGAGTATTGTTCCTTCAGTAATAGAACAGATTAGTCTATATGAAAACAAATTTGAGAATTATAAGAAAGAATTTATCAATGAACTTCTTTATTTATTTGAAACAGAAATATTTGAATATGGTGTCGATAATAAAGCAGATACGTTTGTAGCAGAATGGCTAACTACGAACCCCAGTTTGACCAAAGAATGGTTAAATTCGCTTTACAATGACTATTTTTCTAACGCGTCAGTGTTGACAAAAATCCTGAGAATAATTTGCCGAATTGAATATCAGGTGATATCTCCTCAAGGGCCTACAATGGCTGCACTAGTTCTGAATCACAAAAACGCCGAAGTCCAAGAAGCGGCCATTAGGGCATTTGAGAGTTGGGGTTCATTAGAAAGCCTCAAGTATTTATCAATACTCAGATCAGAGCTTAAGTTCGCAGACAAATGGGTTAGAGATTATGTTGATGAAGTTATTTTTTACTTAAAAGAGGATTTAAATGTCGCTCCTTCTCCGGAAGATTGACATTGGGAAATGGAGACAAAGAGAATTTATCGACAATGATGAAATATCAGCAGATGCAATTACCCTCTGCCTAAAAACATCTGGCAATACCATATCAGTTTGGAAAATTGAATCCGAAGATTATATTGATGAGGCGGTTCTTGCGTTTATTTCAAGAGCAGACCATCTTGAAGCAGCTTTCTTCGTTTTGTTAAGTGAAGAACACCTAAATAATAATAAAATAAGCATTGAACAGCGTGATGATGAAACGCCCTATAAGGCACAAATTAAGAACCACATGGTTTTAACCCAGTTGTCATATAAGACGCTTGGAGTCATTGCTCACTACATACTAAATGAGGTAAAGAACGATAAGATAAAGAGCTATGCTGAAGGACGTTTAAAAAGGATGTTTGCCAAGGCAATATCGAGTGGAAAAATCGATATGGCAGATCTTAAGGATGATATTAAAAAGAAGATACTGAGATTTAACGAGAATCAACGCCAAACTTGAAATAGAGTTAGGTCTGACTATAAAGAGATTTGTGGGACTGCTACTATAAAATATCCCCGAAGATCTCTTCCATCTTCCTGCTCGTAACCTTGAACTGGACCTGCACAAAGCAGCGCTCGGAGACGAGCTCACCCGCTTATGCCTGAGTCACGTCTTCCTGCGGGGCGGCTAGAGGTAGATGTACCGGTCGGATTTCCCCCCTCGAGGGAGGGGTACTAAGGGAGGCCGGTGGGGGCTAGTGGCCAACCCCCGTTTGTGAGCGGGACGGCGTGACGCCGGAATAAGGCCTTACCCATAACAGAAGCAGGCAAGCCCTGAAATTCTTACGTGCGAGATCTTCTCCAGAGCCGTGACCTTCCCTGCCCTCCCCTTCTGTGGCCTACTCCCCGACGGCATGCTGAAACCACCCCTCCCCACCCTTCTCCTGCTCCTCCCGGCCACTCCCCTCCTGGCCGGTGAGACCTACACTGGCAGGTGTGTCGGCGTCCATGACGGCGACACCATCTCTGTGCTGAAAGCCAGCAGGGCTGTGAAGATTCGGCTGGAAGGCATCGACTGCCCCGAGCTGGGCCAGGACTTTGGCACCAGGGCCAAGCAGTTCACCTCAACACTTGTTTTCGCCAAGGACGTGCAGGTCAAGGAGTACTACGCGGACAGGTATGGCCGGATGGTTGCCAGGATCTACGTTGAGGGCAGAGATTCGTCCCTGGAGCTTTTAAGGGCAGGGCTAGCGTGGCACTTCAAGAAGTACTCATCAGATCCTGTGCTAGCAGAGGCCGAGGTGGAGGCAAGGAAGGCGAATCCAATATTGTTATACATGAATCGGGTATGTCATACAGAATGCCTTCAACAAGGCCCTTCTCATCCCCAATTATATTCGCATAGCCTTCTTTGGGATTCCTTTTCGCCAGTTTATTGAATTCAAGTCTGAAGCCACTTAGGTTTGCTCGTACCCTTTCAGACACTTCTATCTTCCTTTCGCTCATCCTGGCCGAGTTCATGTTGGAACCATAGGCAAAATATTTCATGAATCACCCTTACTATCACTCATACGTATCGTTAATTGATAATAAGCCATTCAGCCGTTGAAAAGAAGTTTTATGCAGGCGCGTCCGCCAATTATTCCGAGCCGAAGTGCATAAATCGTCCCCTCCTTAACGGCCTTGTCAAGTGTCTTCTAGACCGTTGCCTAAGCTGCCAGTGGGCTTGAAAACTTAGCATTTTGGGACGTTGAGTCCTGAGGACGGCCGAAAGAAGATATTCCGTCCGACATCCAGCATAGACTCGTAACCTTGCTGCGGAGGCTGGAAAAAAGCGATTACCAATTCCCCGGTGGGCATCCGGGGGGCCTATGTCGACGGATTATGTCTGCCTAAGAGAGCTGAAATGGTCGCCATAATTTCAGGTAATCAGCCCTGAACCTCTCGAATTCTTCTATCAACGGATCGATTTCTCGTTCTGAGTTAGTTTTCTTACTGACAGCTTTAAGGAATTTAAGGGCGAGGAGAATCAAAAACGCTACTACGCGATACTTACCACTATGGTCAGGGTCAACACGCTCCATTAGGTAGTTGCCATGAAGTTGCTCCGACAGTTCAGAATATGATTTATACAAGAAATATCTCGGAATAATAGGAATGTCCTTCTCTTCATAATACTTAGAGAGTATCTCGCGAACGCCTGGAAATCTGTATGAGTCGACAATCTTTTTAATGTCTTTATTAAACCCCCTTCCCCAAAGTTTGGCTTGCACATATTTTTGAATTATTTCGATTGGAGGCATCTCAGCGCCAATAGACTTTAAGATTTGATAATCTATCGCAACCGTACCTCTCACGGACGGGTCTTTGATAAAATCAAGACCTGATAAGCCGACTAGATATAGGTCTTGCCATATGATCTTTTTAGCAGCTTCATCGTCAGTAAAATTTGTGATGAACAGAACGCGAGAGTATATTTCTATGAGTCCTCGAAAGAGCGATTCAAGTATATCAATATTGATATCTTCATACTTCATGCATGCCAGGAAGAACTCAATTCGTTGCTCAAAGAATAATGTCGAAAAGCTAAGATGGTTGAATAATTTGACGCGTTTCCATGAGTCGGACTGGCCGGCCACTTCGATACTCCCGATAGTGCGCAGGTCCCCCCGAACCTTTTGGCACTCCTTCTGACACTTATCTAGAAAGGATGTTGCAGTCTCAAAAGAGAGAAGTACGGTCCCCATTAAGCTTCACTCAGGTTTCAGTATAACGCGAGTAGATTTCTTAATAAAGAATTGACTGCTCGGTGTCAATTCAGGCAAACCCAACAATCTTTTTCCATTACCGACGAGACCTCTAACCCAAGGTCGTCCCTGGTCCCCGGCCAAATCCTGATAATAATTGATTAACTTAGGGCCGCGCCGGACGGGCCCTAAACCGTTGTTTTTCCTGGAGAATAAGGGGGAATTGAATGGCGTGTCTTAATATACAAACTTCTAACCCACCTTAAGCACAATAGCCTGGAACGGCAGATCGAGCTGCTTCAACAGACTCAGGGCCGAGTCTTCCCTGCTGAGATATGATAGGGAAGACGACAATGACCCGTGTAGGACTCGAACCTACAACCCGCGGATTAAGAGTCCATTGCTCCGTCTCAGATAGGCTTCTCCTCGTGCGGCACCGGTGTGCCAATATAGGTTGAAAACCGCTGAGATTACGGCTAGAGGATTGAAAGACAAAAAAGGGTGGTGGTCGGTCTTTAGGAATAATTTACAGTTTTTTAACATCTTCTTAACAACTTTCCGCACCAGGAGAGCGATATTGGGAGCCGAGACAAGGAGATCGTTGGGGAGGTCATCCATGAAAGCTCGGGCGAAAAGTCTTCGTGGTACGGCCCTCGCATCGATTCTCGTTCTCAGTGTCCTAACATTCAAAGGTTACGGCGCCAACTTCATGATTGGATGCGGCTTCGGGTGAGGCTCCATGCTTGAAAACCTCACTTTAGAGGTGGTAAATTGAGCGGGGGCAGGTCACTCCCGTCCGATTTTACGATCACATCGTTGCGGCTGTTCAGTCGCTTGCCTTCGTATCTTTCCGCAAGAGCGGTGATCGTCCTGTCGGACTCCGTTCTCGAGATTCTTCTGTTCCCGTGCTCGCAGGCGACCAAGCGCCCCTGCCTGTCCAAGGTCAGCCCGTTGGAGTTGCCGCTCGGCGAGCGGAACTTTACGATCCCACCGTCGGAGATCCATCGGTAAATAGTGTCGGCCGGAATGTCGCTGAAAAGAAGCGCGCCGTCTTTCCACAGGGGCCCTCGGTAAACCCCAATTCCTTCCCGATCTGCTGCAACCTATCTGGATTAACGATCGAGGAGATTCCGCTTTGATCCATTCCAACTGGGGCCGCTCTAATCAAGATCATTGCACAAACTGCTAATATCATTTCTCATCCTCCTTTTTATTGCGAACCGGCCGCTTAGCTCCGTGCCTATCCTTGGGAATAATCGGGCAGCCGGAGCTTCGAGGATCGAAGAACACGTTATGGGTCTCGTCGACCCGGTTCTGGAAGCAAATATTAACAGAGCCTTGGGGCCCCCCTTGAAACCAGTGTTCTTTCATAGGGGGGATAGTGAAATGCCGACCGATGGTGAGAGCAATTTCTTGTCGGGCGGTATAATGCGGAGTTTTGCCGGAGGGAATATGTATCCGGGGATTGGATGGTTCGCCTTCGATGTAGACGTTCGTAGAGCCATAGAGGACACGCAGGGTTTCTTCCTTGCCCGGTTCCTGATCGTAAGCGGGGTGCAGGTGCTGTGGAAGAGTTTGGCCGGGCAGCAGGACCAATATCGTGACCCGCAACTGTGGGCTGCGCAAGATATCAATAAAGGCAAATCCTTCCTCGAAGAGATGTCCGAGGCCAAAATCGTCGATCTGAAGCTCCTGCCATTCCTCTTCGGTCAACGGAAAGCCGGATTTCCGGATCAGGTCCGCAGCCTGTCGCTTAGCTTCATTCACATGGACATCATCTGTCATTGAGGTCTTCTTTCATCTAAGGATTGCCTTGATCGATTGGGCCATAGTTTCAAGAATCAGGCAGCAGGAGGCGGCGCCGGCGTCCACGATACCGCGGGAACGCTCCCCAAGCCGGCTGGCTCGTCCCACTTTGGCCATCATCTCCTTTGTCGCATCTCGGCCTTGGACAGCGGCGGAGATCATAGCATCCAGACAACCCACGAACGTTTTGCCATCGATGCAGGCCGACCGGTATGCTTCTTCCGCAGGGACAAGAACGTCCACCAGCGTTTTATCTCCGACTTTAGCCTGGCTGATCTTCCCTATCGCATCCCTACAAGATGAAAGCATGTTGCCGAAAACGGCCGCATTGATCGTCTCCGCATTCCTGCAGGCCGCGGCCATGCCTTTGAAGAAAAAGCCGTAAAGAGGCCCCATCGCCCCGCCGATTTTGGTCATCAGGGTCATGGACAGCATGTCCAGGCCCCGCGACAGATTCCCCGGGGAGGCGGCGAACCGCTCCGAAAAGATCATGAATCCCTTGTTCATATTAATCCCGTGGTCGCCGTCGCCGATGGCGCCGTCGATATCCGAAAGGGACTGTTTGTGGTCCCGGATGGCCTTGACCAGGGCCGGGAGGATCCGGCCTCCGTCCGAGTTGCGGAATCCCGTCATGAACGCATCCGCTCTCATTGGCAGAATCCCGCAGATTCGGCCGCATAATCTACGCACTGTCTGAGGCTCTCGTCAACTTTCATGATCTTCAGCGTCACGCCGGCCATTTCCAGCGAGGTGAAATAATTGCCGATATAGGGACGATAGACAGCGATCTTCTTGCCGTCCAGGATCCTGGCCACTTCGTTGAAGAAGATGTACAGTTCCATCAGCGGCGTCGAACCCAGCCCCGAAACCAGCACGACGACCTCATCCCCGGCCTGGAAGGGCAGGTCCGGCAGGATGATGTCGGTCATCCGCTCCGCCATCCTCGCGGCTGGCTCGATCTCGACGACGCTAAGTCCCGGTTCGCCATGATGGCCGATGCCGACCTCCATCTTTCCCGGCTCGATAAGGAAGTTGGGGTGTCCGACCTCCGGGATCGTGCAGGGGCTCAGGCCGATCCCCATGCTGCGCGTATTGTCGATGGCTTTCTGGGCCTCAGCGACGACCTCGTCGAGATCGGCCCTCATCGCCGCCTTTGCGCCACCAACTTTCCACATCAGGATCTCGCCGGCGACGCCGCGCCGTTTATCGCGCTCTTCCTTGGAGGCCGACGGCACATCGTCGTTGGCGACGACCGTCTTGACCGAAAGGCCGCATTCCTGGGCCATCTCGATTGCCAGCCTGACGTTCATATTGTCGCCGGCGTAGTTCCCATACAGACAAGCCACCCCTTTCCCGCCGTCGGCCTCCTTGAAAGCGTCATAGAACGTCTGGGCCGGAGGGGAGGAGAAGATCTCCCCGACGGCGACGGCATCGATCATGTTGCGGCCAATGTAGCCGATAAAAGCGGGTTTATGGCCGGAACCGCCGCCGGTGACGACGCCGACCTTGTTTACGATCGGCGATCCCGAGAATTTCAGGACGCGCGGGTTGGCCGTGCGGGCGACTCGGTCCGGATGTGCCTTGATAAAACCTTCGAGCATCTCATCGACAACGGCTTGCGGGTTGTTGATGATCTTTTGCATGGCACACTCCTGATTATTTATGGAACGACCGTCGTTCCAGTTCCCGGAGCCGGTCCACCTTCGGGGCAGACCCCCCGCCTTGGAATTCCGAATTCACGAAGGCGTCCACGATCATCTTCGCCAGTTCGGGGCCAATGACGCGAGCCCCCATCGTCAGGATCTGGGCATCGTTGCTTTTCCTGAGCCGCTCGGCTGAATAGACGTCATGGCAGACCCCTGCGTAGACGCCTTCGATCTTGTTGGCGATCATCGCCATCCCCAGCCCCGTGCCGCAGATCAGGATGCCTAGATCGAATTTCCTTCGCTGTATCTCCAGGGCCAGGTTGTACCCGATCTCCGGGTAGGAGGCCTTCTTTCGGCCCAGATAGTCCAGGTCCGCGATCGACACGCCGCGCTTCGTGAGGTGCTCGACGATGATCCGTTTCAATTCTATCGCCGCGTCATCCGCGTCAATGGCCACGTTGATCTTCGGCAAAACCATGGCGTTTCGACTCTCCTTGACTAGAGTCTAAAAATGAACTTTTCGACGAACTTCCATGTCTCCAGGAAATTGCCGGCGCGGAGTAGCTTCCTGAATCTCGCGCGATCCAAAGACAGCAGCCGATCCCAGATCTTCTGGGTCATTCGGATATTGGCTTTAAACGTCCCGACGATATCCCAGCGGGTGGGCGAGGTGTCCGAGGTCAGAAAGCCCTTGTACTTGAATTCCTGAAGATAGAACAGAAACTCCGCGTATTCGAGGAAATTGTGGGAGGCAACCATATAATCCCAATCCCACCTGCCGTTGTTGTCGTTGATATGGATGTAATAGGGATAGCGACTATTGGCCAGAATCGAGACGATCTCGGCGGGGTTCTCCTGGCCGTATTTCGAATGACCATAGTCTATCGTGACCCCCATTTGCCCGATCCCGATGTCATTGAGAAGGCACAGAGTCTTAGCCGCGGTATCCACAAAGCAGTGTCCCCGGATTTCGCTCGGCTTATACTCGATAAAAAGCGGGATCTCCTTTTTGTAGTCTCCCGCCTCTCCGAGCGTCTCCACCAGGTATTTCCACATTTGGGCATAGTCGCATTGGAAAGCAAATTCGTATCCGTCGCCGAGGGGACAGCAGGTGACCTTGTCGGCGCCCACGATCTGGGAAAAGTCCTTGGCGTCTTTGATGAATTGAACGGCTTTTTTCCGGACCGCGGCATCCCGGGAGGACAGTCCGCCGTTGCGGAATTCCGGCTCGGCCTTGACATTAACATTGACGGCGGCGACTGCGAGCCCGTACTTCTTCAACAGCGGCGTCAGTGATTTCCCGTCCTTGACTTCGTAGGGGAAAACCACTTCGACGCCGGACATCCCCTTCATTTTCGAGGCCAGGGCCATTTTCTGTTCAAGAGTGAGGTCGGCGTTGTACTCTTGAAAACGGTCTTTGGTCTTCCCGACAAAAGAGGTGATCAGGCCATATCGGACGTCCTTGGTCATGGCATCGCTGCTCCTTGGGATAAAAGATACTTCAAGCCATTCCTATACTCGTCGAAAACCCGTTCGGGCGGACAGCCGATCTCGATATCGAGACTACCGGTGTATCCAGCCGCCCGCAGGTTCTTAAGAAGCGGCTTCCATTCGATACTCCCCTTACCGGGAGAGAGCTTGCCGTTCTCGTTGCCGTTATTGTCGCCCAGATGAGTGCCATAGATGCGTCCCCGCAATTCAAACGGCAGAAGAGGCAAGATCTCCCCGCTCGCCCGGGCGTTTCCGGTGTCGAAATTGATCCCCAGATGATCCGAACCGACCTCGTCACACAGCTCGATGAACCGCCGAACGCCGCCGATAATCGAAAACGGCAGGATCTCGAGCGCCAAGAACATCCCGGCGCCGGCGACAACCTTCAGGCAATTATGGATCTTCTCCGTACGCCGTTTCATCAGATCCCCGAACCAGGCTTCGTCCATTCCGGAGTAACGCCCCCAATCGACTTTTATCGGCAGCATGGGGACCGTTAGCGTCGCGCAGCCTTCGAAAACCTTGGCGCATTCCACCGCCTGTCTGAGTTCTTCGAGGCCTGCCCGGGAAGCTATCATTTCGGGGGTCGAAAAGAACTCTTCCATGTAATGGGCCACGAACTGGGTCGGCGTCAGGCCGGCTTCCCTGGCCGCTTGAGCCACCTCCCGTGCGCCGCCATCCATCCAGTCCGGAAGGGTCTCCTTTCTCGCGATCTCCGGCTGAAACGCCGAAAAGCCGAGCGCCCGGACATGGGGCAGCGCCGCGCAGAAAGACGGCACGGAAAAATCCGGCCCGTACAGGCTGGCGACGAACGCCGGACTCACGCCAAAGGTGTTCGTTCCCTTGTCCATTAATATTCCTCGAGGGCATTCTCGGGTTTCATCATCATCCAGGCCAGGGCCGCAAGGACCTCAAGTCCGGCCGCAAGAAAGAAATAGGCATGAACGGAACCTGTCCAGTCCTTCAAATAAGCATAGGCCAGCCCCGTGATGAAAGAGCCCAGATTGCCGGCCATGTTCATCGTCGCGGAAACCGTTCCGGCGTGCTTATGGCCCACATCAACGCAGAATGACCAGGAGGAGCTGAGCGTCATGTCCGCGCCCAGAAGCGCCAGGGTCAAGAACAGGACGGCGGAAAGCACCGTTTCCATGCGCAGGAACATCATGACACCGAATGCGGCCAGGAGAAAGCCGATGACGGCCGGCAGTCGCCGCGACAATCCCCACTTTCCCTGTTTATAAAGATGATCGACCACGGCCCCGGAAATCCAGTTGCCCGCCGCCCCCCCCCGCCCAGCAAGGGTATCGCCGTCCACAGTCCGGCCTGCAGCGATCCCAGCTGAAAACGGGTCCTGATGTCGGTAAACGCCCAGCCGAGACAGAAAAAGAAGGTAAAATTGCTGGCGAAATATTGGAACATGACGAGCCACATGTTTTTAGAGCTCAGCAGGGTTCCCATGGACAGGCGGTCTTTCTGGCCGGGCGTGGGCTGTTGGCAGTTTTGCAGGATATATGAGGTCTCTTCCGCAGTGATGGAACGATGCTGAGGCGGGTCGTCCCGGAACCAGAGATACAAGACAACAGCCCAAGTCAAGCCGATGGAAGCCTGAAGGAAGAAGGTCTGCCGCCATCCTATCCCTGATTATGACAAGAGCCACCAACGGCAGGGCGATGGCCGCCCCAAGACGGCCGCCGGAAAAATTGATGCCGTTAACGATCCCCCGTTCCTTCATCGGGATCCAGGAATACGACACCCGGGCGATTCCCGGAAACGCTCCGGCCTCTCCCAGCCCGAAAAAGAATCGGCAGACCGCCAAGGAGGCGAGATTCCAGGCCACTCCGGTGAGGGCGGTGAACGTCGCCCAGGCCGCAACCACCCTGGAAAGAATCCGGCGCGGACCGAAGCGGTCGGCCAACGCCCCGGCGGGGACCTGAAACAAGGCATACCCCAGAGCGAAGGCCGACAGGACCCAGCCGAACTGCTTGTCGGTAAGATTCAGGTCGCCGGTGATCCCCTCCTTAGCGACGGAAATGGAGCTCCTGTCGATATAGAGAATGATCGACAGAAGAAAAGTGGCAATCACCAGCCGGAAGCGTACTGGAAGCCGGCGCCGCTTCATTGATACCCCCGGTCGGCCGGTATCCCATCAAAATTCGCCCGAACCCGGTTTTCCATTCCCTCCCCGCTGGGGACCGATCTCATAGCTTCCGCCTTGTCAAGGTACGCACGGAATGCGTCCGCGCGCGCCGCTCCCCCGGCATCATTCAAGCCTGGTATGTCCCTTTCAATTGGTCTCCCGGCTAATCCTTCTGACATGAGAACATTTCGATGGATTCCAAATGCCCCCCTCCGCGGTTAGGACTGCCCGAGGCCACATAAATCCTGTCCTGGAAAACGATAGCCTGGGTCCCGTGGCGGCCTTGTTGCAGCGGGGCCAACAGGGTCCAGGTCTCCGTCCGCGGATCAAAGGCACGGGTCGCATTGAGGGCATCTCTCGCGGTCTCCCCGCCGAAATAGATGATCCGCCCGGCCAGATAAACCGTGCCAGCGGCCGCCGAACCCACAGGCAGGTTCGCTTGGGGGCCCAGGGTGGTCCATGTCCCCTTCTTGAAATCATAGCAGTCCATCTCGAGGTTGACCGCGCCGAAAAAGGCGTCGAAGGTGGGTTCATGGTAACTGGTGTTGCGGCCTCCAATGCAGAAGAACTTGTCGTCTACGACGATCGCAAAGAAGTGGTCGCGGATATGGGGGGCATCCTGAAGGCTCCGCCACGTGTCCGTTGCCGGATCATACTCATCGAACCAGGCCACGGTCCCGCTGGTATGTCCATTGATGATCCCGCCCGCGAGATAGATTTTTCCATTGTAAATCGCGGTGCCCGCCGACCCGCGGCTTCGGGCTTGGGGGATCGTCGCCCCTTCGGTCCAAAGGTCCTTCTTGGGGTCGTAGATCTGAATCCGCGGCAAGGCTGTCTCGGTCGGATAATTGCCGGTCATGGCTCCGAGCATATAGACCTTCTGATCCAGAATGACCGGCTGGAAATGATGAATCAAAGGGGTCGTCACGTTCATCTTCTTCCAGACGAGCGTCTCCGGATCGAACTGGTCGATCTTCAGGGACTCGCGTCCCCCGATCAGATAGAACTTGCCCTCGACATCCACGAACGCGGTCTCGTGACGGCCCGTCGGGCTACCGGTGCAGTTCAAGGTGGTCCATCGGCAGTTCGGATCTAATTTTGGGCCACAGGCTGGGGAACCGGCGCTATCCTTGGCCAAGAATCCGCAGAGACAGGGGACTATCAGCATCATGAGAAGTCCGGCCAGACAGGCCTCGCAGAAAATGTTCATTTTGCATCTCCTTTTTTTTCATCTTTGTCATCGACGGGAGGCCGATCCCCAGGAGCCTCGGGATCGTAGCCCGTGATCTGGGAAATCAAGCGGAAGAACCCGACCTCGCGCTCGGAGCCGATCCCCCGGTCTACGGGCACGGACTGGAACCCGTCCTCGAATCCCTCGCCGCGCATCCGGAAGTCGAAGTACCCCCAGGAGGCATGCTCGCTGAGCGCGGCGATACAGTTGTTCATCGGCTTATCGAAGTTAAAATGGTCCTCCTCGTTGAAAAGGGCGGGTTTGGCCGCATGGCCCGGGACGGACCGCGTCTGCCGGACCATTCCGCGGATCCGATCCGGGTCGCTGACGCCGTTGTCGTGAATGAGCAGGAAATTTGCGGCCCGGACCACCTCCTCGCCGGGGGGGATATCTCCGCCATCGTAAAAAGTGCTCACGAGCAGTCGCCGGCCGTCGCGCGTGGTGCCTTTGACGCGCGCGATAAGCTCGTGGACACGGTTCGGCCGGAGGATCGCGTAGTTATAATTCGGGTTGGTTTCGTTGGCGATCTCCACGAGCGCGTTCCGCCAGCCGCCATCTAGAAGCAAATTCGTGGCGTCATCGACCGCGCGGACAACGGCGGCCTCGTCCAAGAGGCGCTCATCCTGGCCGAAGTAGAAGTAGCCGACGATGGGGGCCATGCCCAGCTCATCGGCGAAATCCAGGATAGCTCGGAGGCGTTCGAAGTAGGCCGGGCGCAAACGGCCGCCGGGTTCGAAGGCGCTATTGATCCAGGGCTGACCTTTGGAATAGCCCTCGAGGGAAGCGCCCTTTAGGTTGATAGTGAAGGACAACGGCCTATGACACCGCCACTTGGGCATGGCCGCAAGGAACTCCCGGGTATTACGCGCGGGATCCCATCGTCCGGTATCCGGGTAAGCCCACCGGGCCGCGGTCTGCGGATCCAGGTCGTCATACACACCTTGGACCATGCGGGAGTTCATCAACAACCCCTCGATCCGATGGCCGTGCCAGGCGAGGCCAGCATAGGTGGGCCGACCGTTGATGAGGAAATCGTCCCCTCGAATGCTTACCGTCGTGCAGCGTAAGGGCACAATAGACGTCCCAGCCACAACGAGAAGCGACAACAGCAAAGGAAGGAGAGCCAAATAGAACAATCTCACCTTCAGACCTCCAAGGATTTGGGGGAGGCATCCCGCAACTGGAGCGTGGCGGATCCGGCTCAGTTCACGGCGGACCTGACGCATAATTTATCTTTAATCCAAGGTTTCTTCCGGGTTTTTTCCGAGACCGGCGTTCTACCGGTCGATCCTCCACCAGAACTCCCAGTTGAGCATGAGCCAATCATCCTTGCGATCAAGGAGCATGCCCAGCAGCTTACCTTCGCCGCAGATCCCATCCCATTTCCCGGTTCCCGCATAGAAACGGAAGGTGCCAGGCCCCTCGGCATACCACCATGAGTAGATCATCTAGGTCGAATCTCCATCGGGGTCCGTTATTTCACAAAGGGCGACCTCGCCGACGGCCTTGTCGTCCGGGCCCTTTACCGTAGTTCCGCGGGCAAAGAAGGTCGCCTGGTGCCACGGGCTATCGGGGCTCCCGCTGACCATCACGCCCTTTCGGCTGTACGCCACCAGGGTCATCCGGATTTCATGGTTTTCGTGCTCTCCGTGAATGATGGCCAGCGAAAACATAACCCGTATCCGTCCCTTCCTTGGCATGGCCCAGGGTGACGAGCCCCAGGCAGAACATGATCATGGGCAGAATCCCGACAAAAATCCTCTTCTTCATTGATGTCCTCCCCTTAATATTTGCCTGGTAAACATTATGCTTTTTATATATTGTCTGCAATATAATGAATGAAATATTACAACCCCGGGCGATTGTCAAGAGCGATTTGCCTAGGACTTAACCCATTTTTTCCAGGAGTCGAACAGGAGCCGCTTGATTCCCTTCGAGAGGGCATAAAGACGAAAGCCGGGATTCCAAATACGCGCAAGGCCGCTCGGATCACGTAAAGTCGTCGCGGTTATTTCCGCCGTTGCAGTAGAGGTCTTATGAACGTCAACTAATATTCCCGTTTGACGACAAATTTTTTTCCCCGATTCGGTGAAGCATATTTATTTGAGCCCCAAAAGCCGATTTTTGACCGCACGGCCAAAAATCGGCTTCGCCATTTGCCCTGCGAGGGACGATCGCGATTCCGTCCATTTCAAACCACGGCCTCCGACGCGGGCGCCAATGCCGCCCGCGTCCCAAAATAAACTTCATACAGCGTCCGGCAGTCCGGCGTCTCATGCGATCGTTCGTTTTTGTAAAACTCGAAATAGTCGGAAAGGTGTATCCTCAAAGGCAATGCAAAATCATTTTTAAAAAAAAGGACCTTGACGGGAGGCGGACATAGTTGTTACTTATCGGGTTCGGCTCTGGATTCCCTGGACGACACCTTCAATGAGCGTGAAGACCGAGTTCAAGCCGACTCTTTCCGTATCTTTTGCCGCCGGATAAGACGCTATTCCAAAGGCAGCCGCCTTAGAGTATCCGAATATGACTTTGAGAGCGGCCGCGAGTTCCTTAGCTCTCGGCCCCTTGGGCACGGGCAGATCTGCTCCGGGAATATCGGAAGGCTCGAGCACGTCGAGGTCGACATGAACATAAATACGATCGGCAAGGCTGGAAAGCCTTTCCATCTGTTTCGATATGGCGGGGGAGAGAGTTTTAATATCCTCAGTCCCAATCTGCTCAATCTGGCTCCTCTCGATGAGTTCTTGTTCCAGAGGATCGGTATCCCTCACGGCGACCATTGTGACATATCGTGTTGGAAGCGCGGGATCAAGACCGCAGGTTTTCCTGAGTCTTTCCAGGCCGAGTCCGCAGCAAATGGCCACAGGCATTCCACCCAGCATTCCACTCAGCGTTGTCTCGGGAGTATTGAAATCGCCGTGGGCGTCGATCCAAACGAGCCCCACCCTTAACGGCCTCGGGTTGGGGCCGGAATGCTGGATGCCGGCAAGCATTCCTATGAGTCCGTTACAGTTTTGAAGGAGCCCGAGAGGAAAAGTCCCTTTCCTTATCTGAGCCGAAACAGCTTCGGCGAGGTGTTTTGAAGCGAGGCCAAAACGGTGCTGGGTTCCATACTGTCTTTCCTCATCGGCCGTGAGCTTGGCGGTGAATAACTCTGTAACCCTGCCACCCAGGCGTTCGAGAAGCTTCGCAAGACCTCCCCGCTCGATGGCATTGGGCGAGTCCTGATTTTCAGGGAGACCCCACTGACCGGTTTGGAGAAGCTTATCGATGCCGATATCAACAGACACCAGCTTAGCCGATTCCGAATTCCCGGATGCTTCAGAAGCATTCCCGCTCATCTTAGGAACTCCTCCTCTCAGAAAGCCGTCGGAGGCAAGAACCAGCAGTGAAACAAGGGCAGGCGCCAGGATCAATTTATGCCCCTTCATGATTGTTTTCTCCTTGGATCACGATTTTTGTCATGATGACGTCTCAACGAATGATCAGATGTTTTTTTCAGCGGAGCTACTACGCATCTCCTCATTTTCCTCTTATTATACGTTTTTTATTATACATCGATTCACCCCATTTTTGAAATATTTACATAACTCATTTTAGACAGTTGCGAGGCCATTTTGAAAATCCGTTATTGCATAATCAACAAATTGCGGCCGAAAAAATGCGATATTTCACGGAAATGTATTGCCGAATTAGTTTCCGGAACATCTTGACATAGGTCTTTTTTCCCCGGGAGTTTGATGTGGTTTTTTTTGGATACGACCAGTATCTGTGTCCACCGGGCCAAAGAGACGGACTGGCGGCCGATCCTCCATCATCGCGACGACACGTCGATCGGGCACATCATTGCCGAGTTCCTAGCGCTTCGGTTAGAGCTCGACCTGCAAAAACGACTGATGAATCGCAGTCTGGACGTGGCCTGGCCGACGCTAATGGGAGAGCTGGGCCGGGTTCAAGCAGTCCGAGTGAAGGCCGACGGACAATCTTTTGTTTTACGGACGGATCTTGAAGGTACGGCCCATCAAGCGTTCCAGGCGACCGACGCTCGGCCGCCGTCATCGGTGACAATGACGAGTTGAGATGAGAGACCGCAGTGCCAAAGTCTTTTTGCGCGCTTGTAACTCGTTCATTTACATGAAGATCGAAAAACAAACTATCGAAAATGAGTCAAAAGCATGAAACGATCGTTGTTCGTCACGGGCAGAAGCACAGAGCGGCATAAGGCGGGGGCCGCCCCTGCCGAGCTAGGACAAAGAGGGCCCCTGGTTTACGGAAATAACTCCCGAGTTTGATGCCGGAGCGGCGGCCACCCGAACAGGTTTTCGGCGGCCTCTAGACCGCAGGCTTGTTATTATAAACCTGTTTTTCCAGCCATTTGAGGGAAATCCTGATATGGCGGCGCATGAGCCTTTCCGCCTGATCCCCGTCACGCTTTTGGATGGCCTTGATGATAGCTATATGCTCAGCATAGGTTTTTTTAGGCGGGCGAACCAGACCTTCTTGAGAGGTCAACTGATAGCTTAAAGTGATGAAATTGAATGAGTCGAGGAGGTCGGTGATCATCCCCGCTTCCCCGGCGGAAATCAGATAATTGTGAAATTCGCGATCTTCCCGGGCATAGCGCTTGACGTCCCCGAGCAGGTCCTTTCCTTGAAATTCGGCAAAGAACCGCCCGACTCGTTTCAGTTGTTCATCTGTCCCCTGGATAGCCGTGCGACGTGCTGTCAGTCCTTCCAGGACTTCTCGGATTTCGAAAATCTGGATCATTTCTAGTTGGGTGAAGAGTCGGACGAAATAACCTCGCCGGGAAACCGCCAAGATCAGTTTTTCGTGTTCAAGTCGTTTCAAGGCATTGACCAGCGGCGTTCGACTGATGCCCAGTTCCTTAGCCAGGTTGTCTTGGAGGATCTTCATTCCGGGCGCGAGCTTGCGGCTGATGATCATCTCTTTGACGGCTTGATAGACGTGGTAATCAAGGTTGTGATGAACATTGCCTAGGATAGCCATGTTTACCTCATGTATTGCACTCAGTATATTGAATTTAACAAAACCAATATAAAATAACCATCTATGGGCGATTTTGTCAAGTCTAAGACTGAAAGACAAGGTTTACACTTAAGGCTTTGTTGGATAGGCTTAGCGCATTCAGGGAAGGAGAAGTCTTATGGTAAACCACGATCCCACCAGGAACCAAAAATGGCGACTGGGCGTCCTCAGGCATTTCGAGGAGGTAACCCACAATGTATCCAAAACCTGTAGGTACTTCGGAATCAATCGAAACGCCTATTATAAATGGCGGCGAAGATACATTGCGCTTGGGGAAGAAGGCCTCTTAGACCGTTCCCGTCGCCCGCTCCATATCCCCAGGGCAACGAATACCGGCATACTGGCGGAAATCATCTATCTGAGGCAGAACTACCATTTTGGACCCTGGAAAATCATGGTCTATCTCGAACGCTACCACGATATCCACATCAGTAACTCCGGCATCTGGCGTATCCTTAAAAAGCTCCAGATGAGCAGGCTTCCGGTCAACCAGCGTTATAAAAGACACCAAGAGCGTTGGAAGAGATACGAGAAGCCAATGCCTGGGCATCGGATCCAAGATACCCGTAAGCGATATTATCAATACACGGCCATCGACGATTGCACGCGCCTTCGGGTCTTGAAGATCTATGAAAAGAACAATCAAAAAACGGCGATTTAGTTCATTGATTATGCGCTATCCCGGCTACCGTTTAGGGCGGAGGTGATCCAAACCGACAATGGCGCCGAGTTTCAAGGGCAGTTCCACTGGCATGTGCTGGATAAGGAGATAAATCACGTATATATACTACCTCGGCGACCGCGGCTAAACGGGAAGGTAGAACGGAGCCATCGGAGCGACGAGGAAGAGTTTTATCGGATACTCAAGGGGGTCGTTATAGACGATACAAAGCTGTTTAATGAAAAACTCAAGGAATGGGAGGACTTCTACAACTACCAGCAGCGACCCCATGCCGCGCTTGCTGGAATGACCCCTTATGAACGCTTCCGGGAAAAAGCAGGGCTTCAGGTGTAATCGATCATGGTCAGACCCACAGGGAGAGAGCCAAAAAAGCATGATTATAAATAGTCCATGTTCTTCTTGGCTACCATGAGCACGACCTGGTCGAAGACATGGGAGGACGGAGGCTTCGCTACCATAACCGTCATCTTGGGGTGGTCAATGATGCGATCGACAGCCCCGCAGTCGTTGATGAAAGCGACGACCTTCATGGTGCCCCACACTCAGGGCAGATCATGGGGTCCACCTTATAGACTTTCCGAATCATCTCGGCCCAGCCCTTGGAAGGGATGCGCCGGACATCATTCTCGACCATCCAGACGGCCAAGAGAACAAGGCTCGCCTTATCAAATTATTTAATCCGGATCAACACGACGTCATCCGGGGGAATGGTTAACTCCTCGCCCTCTCCGGTCAGGTTCCCCGCCATAAGTCGGGCCGCCTCTTTTCCGAGAATCTCGGCCGAGGCGATTGACGTTAAAGAATTCGGCAGCTTTTGAAGATCGATTCGGCAGCGAACCTTCTTGGGATTGGAATCGAGATTGGCCAACAGAATATAAGCCTCTCCCATTTTGCTGTAGACCGCCGTCAGGCAATCCCGGTCGTCGAGCCTAACAGCTTTGTTGCGCCAATCCTCGAATTTGTACTGCTCGATATCCCCAAGCGGCTTGAGGATCTTGTAGAGGGCCATCGCCTCATTGCTCGCGGGCCAGGGCGCCACCGACGTCATCAACGTGGTGATCGCGTGCAACTGGCGCAGCCGCACCGGAGCATTCTCGTCGATGGTCCCGTATCCGATCACGGCGCGGGGACGGGCGCCGGCGAAATCCCATTCCAACGGCAGCTCGTCGGGCCGCGGCATGGACACCGAAATCGTTCCATAGGTGAATTCCATGCCCACCACGTAGTTCGCGAAGTTCTCCGTGGTGAACATCGGCACAAGAGTGTTGTGCAAGATCATGACCCCTTCCGGGCCGATCCGCTTCCGGGTCCATTCCATGAGCTGGACCAGTTCGTCAATGTCCCAGTGGCCGGTGGGAGAAAGGGCAAGGGCGCCCAGACCCTCCGACCCGTCCACCGAATTCGAGTTCCTTCCCATATGCAACGGATTGTTGCAATACAAACCGATGTTCCAGTCGTAGTACACGCCGTCGAACTTGTGATTCTTGAGCACTCGGTCCACGGTGAATTTGAAGTAATCGAACCAGCCCGACTTCAGGCACATGTGGGCACCGTAGAAGTAATTTGGCCTCAAGTTGCCTTGGTCGTCGGGCTTGCGGCCCCACTCCTGCGATTTCTCCCAGAATACCGCGCTGCTGGGGTGGAACTCGTGATTGGAGAAGTACGGAGCGGTCTTCATGCCGTATTTGTGGATCAGGTCAATGACCCCGTCCATCTTCTTCATCTCCTCGGGTGGATAGGGTGGGTAGCTCCCATCACGCCAGAAAAGGCCATCCCCTATTTCGTCGCCGTCGTTATGCAGGTGCATCGTCACGATGCCGTTCTCGGCGTTTTGTTTGATCTGTTCCTCGGACACCCAGTTGCCCCCGTTGGCCCGGTAAGACATGTTGAGCCAGGGCTTGTTGGCATGCCCCTCAAGAATGGGAAAGCCGATATAGTAATCGAACGACCACTTTCCCTTGAGCGTCGCCGATCCGCCCAGACGGAGCGGATACACCAAAACCGCGACGCCGAGGGGGTTGGCGCTTGTCCGCAGCTCGCAGAACCCAGTCCCCGGCCGGCCGGTCGCCTGATAGTCCCACTGGGAAAGGTCGTCGGATATGAACCATTCGATCCCCTCGACCCCGTGGTTGGCCAGCACGAAGTAACGCGGCACGTAGCGAGTCTGATAGGGCAGGTCAAAATGCGTGCCCGCCCGGATTTTCCCCCATTGGCTGATCGGACCGTTCCAGCTGAACAGGTTCGTCCCCGGTTCCTCGAAAACGGAGGGCCGGAAGCCGTAGTCAGCCAAGCTCGGGTCAACCACCGTCGAGAGGACACACAGATTGCGGAGCATGACGGGATCCTTCTGGACGGAAACTTCCTTGTGAATACGGATATAGCCCCACCGATAGGTATAGATCGTTTTGACGGCAATGCCGCAGGAATTGCCATTCGTGTCCAGGAGCAGGCTTTCCACAGTCACAATGACGGACTTGCCGTCCTTGGATTGAACAACCGACGGGGAGGCGTTGTTCAGGTCGCTGAACGTGTCCTGAATCCGAGGCTCGCCCGACCCTGCCAAATCTGTGGGCGGGGCCGCATCCATTTTCAAACGGACGGTCGTCTCCAGCGGCTTGAGGATTAGATTCGGCGCCTTGCCGTAGGTCAAACTGATTTTCTCGATAGCTCCACCCTTCTTCAGGTCATGTTGGATAGTATAATACGGCGTGGAGAGGATGAGTTTTCCAGCAGTGTCATCACGGCGAACGGAATAATCCTGGGGCCACCAACCCCTCGCCGCCGGCTTCGGCTGGGCTGGAAGCCGATCAACTAGAATCAGAGTCAATAAGGCGAGTCCAACCCTGAAGAGAACAGACGCCTTTCTCAAGAACCGTTGTTTTCCTGACATGACAAACCTCCCTTTGACAAAAATCGGGAAAGGGGGGAGCCTCACGGGCGCCGCCCTCCCACCATTCGTTTTCTTGCCTGCCGCGAAGCCTCCCTCCCGTGCTTTTTCTTCTTTAAACGAGCTTTTAAATCGGAGTTCTTCATCGTCACAGGCTAAATGCTTCCGCCAATTTATTTCAGACGAATAACGACGGCGTTATCCGCAGGAATCGTGATATTTTCTCCACCTCCCGTAAGCTTCCTCACGTCAAGGCGGGCAGGCCCGCTGCCGGAGATGATTTCAGCGGAGGAACTGGAAGATGCAAGCACAACAAAGTCTTTGAGCCCGACGCGGCAAACGACCGTCTTTGGTTCGGCATTGAAGCTCCCAAGAATGATATAGGTCTCGTCAGGCCAACTATAGCCAGCTGACGCGCAATCGAACCCGTCGATCTTCACGGCGCGTTCCTCCAGTCCTCGAACTTATACCGCTTGAGATCTCCCAAGGGCTTTAACAGTTTGAAGAGGGCCACGGCTTCTGGGGAGGCACGCCACGGGGCCACAGACGTCATCAATCCCGGGAACTCCATATGTTGACCCCATCGATGCGGTGCCCGGGAGTCGATGACGCCGTCCGAAATCGCCGCCCGGGAGCGAGCTCCGACGAGATTCCACTCCAAGGAAAGCTCCCAAAGTTTCGGGAATGATTCCGATTCCCCAGAGACGCCGTTCGAAGTCTTACCCATGTGAAGAGGATTAATTACAGTAAAGGGCCAGGCTCCAATCGTAATAGACACAGTCGAACTTGGGATTCTTGAGGACTCTGTCAATGTACAATTTAAGATAGTCCAGCCAACCGGACTTCAGGCACATATAATAGCCGTACTCCCAGGTCGATGGTGCTGTCAAGCATTTTGAGTAAATTCTGCTAGAGGACTTTTTGGAAAAATGGGCTCTTCTTCCTTTCATAAGAATGTCGCTTTCAACCCTAATAATGGAAAAGTGCCTTATCTTTCACCGCTATCCAATTTCACACATAAAATATTAAACGACCTTGATCAGCAGTTTAAATCGATACCGCGGTTTCCATACGATGTGATACGTGTCCCGGCAGGCACAGTGGGCTTGCTTCCTTATCTCCATGTCCTGGTTTTATCATATCTGATCGAAGACTTAGGTCCGCTCTTCAGCTACGGGTTTACGTCCGCAGGTTTACTGCGGCACGAGAAATAATGCATAAAAATCCATTTAAGATACCAAATTGTCCATTGAAATTCCCAATGGCTGTCTATAAAATGCAAAGAGAATAATGTATTTTGTATGTAATACAAGTGTTTGAAGGAAATAATTGTTTTATTATTTCTTTGTGAATGGATGGAAAAAGGGAATTTATGAACCCCCTGAAAATCATCCGTTTTTCATCCTCAGAGGAGACGGCCCAAAAAAAAAGCTGGGTTTTTGTCTTGTCGCCGTTTTAGCGTTTTTTGGGGCCATCGGTCTTTCCGCCCAAGAAGCGACCGTCAAAGAGGAAAAACAGGTTATTAAAACCTATCCCTTTTCGGGCGGTGATCCTACACCGATCATGACCCGATCGAGCATGTGGGGGGGAGGGAGTAAACTTTATCCCTATTATTTCTTTGACGAAATGAGCCTTTCCGGAAAGGACCAGACGTGGAATATTGTCCGGCTGGAAAATCCGTATATCCAGGTCGATGTCCTCCCTGCGGAGGGCGGCAAACTCATCGGGGCCACGGAAAAAAGCACAAATAATAATTTTATTTATGTGAATCATGTGCGGAAATATCGGCAAATCGGGTTACGAGGGCCATGGACTTCGGGCGGAATTGAGTTCAACTTCGGCATCACTGGACATCAAGCGACGACGGCTACGCCCGTAGATTACCTGACGTGCAAGAATCCCGACGGCAGTGCTAGTTGTGTCATCGGGATCATGGATCTTCCGTCACGGACCCACTGGAGCGTGACAATCACGGTCCCGAAGGACAAAGCTTATTTTGAAACACGCTCTCTTTTCTACAATCCGACACCTCTCGACCAGGCATATTATGTCTGGATGAACGCCGCGAACAAAGCCAGCGATGACCTAGAATTCATCTTTCCGGGAACACAGTTTATAGGGCATGATTACGCCGCTCAGAAACGGCCATGGCCGCTTTACGAGAACGGGCGGGATCTTTCGTATTACAAGAACCATGACTTTGACGGTGGGCCCGACAGTCTATTCATTTTCGGCAAGCTTGAGGATTTCGCCGGCGGTTATTGGCATAATTCCCAGTTTGGCTTCGGTCATTGGGCTTTGTACGAGGATATGCCCGGACACAAATTCTTCCGTTGGTCGCTCTCGCCATCCGGAGCCATTTGGACGGATCTTCTTACGGACACGGACGGTCCATATTTCGAGCCACAAATGGGACGTCTTTTCGATCAAGAAGACCATGAATTCCTGACTCCCTATTCGGCCGACCGCTGGCGCGAAATTTGGTTCCCTTATAAAAAGATCGGTCCCATGGTCAAAGCGTCGCCCATTGGAGCCTTGAATGTTAGAAACGAGGGAATGTCTCTGTTCGTAGGATTCTGCGCCCTTCAGGATCTCGATGAAGACATTGTCGTTTCGGCCAAAGGGAAAGAAATTTATCGGGAGCGGCTCCGGATGAAGCCGATGGAAGTTTTTGAGAAAACACTTTCGGCCGCCGTGGATATAGGGACGCTGCTGGTGACCGTCGGCCCGACCTTGACTTATTCCGATGATCCTAAAGCGAATGTCGTGGATCGGCCCATTAATTTCCGCGTTTATGATGAAACGACTCCTGAGGGACTTTACCTTTCGGGCGAGCGCAGCCAGAAAGAGCGGAATTATGATGAGGCTTTAAAAAAATATATGACCTGCCTTGAGCGGGATCCTTCCCATCTGCGAGCTCTGACGCACATCGCAGAGATCTATTGCTGGAGAGGGGAATATAGCGTGGGACTGCTGTTTGTCCGTAAGGCGTTGGACCTTTCCATGTATGACGCCGACGCGAACTATATTTACGGTGTAATCTCCCGGAAAATGGGAAAATTCATTGATGCGAAAGAGACGCTCGGCTGGGCGGCCAGGTCGATGAAATACCGTTCAGCCGCTTATTGTCAGTTGGCGGAGATTTATATTATGGAAGGCCGTCTCGATCTCGCCCAGGAATATGCCAAGAGATCTCTGGAGTACAACGTCAACAACGTAAAAACCTATCAGATCCAGGCCACTATTTTCCGGGCTTTGGGGCAAGCCGATCAAGCCCGAAAAACGTTGAACATGCTGCTCGACCTTGATCCGTTGAATCATCTGGCCCGTTTTGAACTATATCTTCTTGAACCGAATCCGGATAACTTAGCGAATTTCAAAGTGTTGATCAGGAACGAGATGCCTTATGAAACCTTTCAGGAGCTAGCGATCTCTTATGTAAATTTGCAGCGTGAGGACGACGCGCTTAAGCTCCTGGACGTTGCTCCCGAATACCCGACTCTTGCCTATTGGCACGCTTATCTTTTGAGAGAAAAGGACCCTCAGAAGAGTCGCGAATGGTTGACGAAAGCCTCCGGTTTATCCCCCTATCTCGTATTTCCGTTCCGAGAAGAGGACATCCCTATGTTCAAATGGGTCAAGGGCGTCCTCCCCGACGACTGGAAGGCTCCATATTACTTGGGATTGATTTACTGGGGAAAATCGCGGAATGACGAGGCCCGCGCAGAGTTCGACGTCTGCGGCGACAAACCCGACTTTGCTCCCTTCTTTGGGGCCCGCGGCTATCTTCAGAAAGGCATTGATGATAAGAAATCTATTCTGGATTTCGAGAAAGCCCTGGCTAAAAACGCCAAGGATTGGAGGAACTGGCACCATGCCATTACGGCCTTTAATGAACGCGGCCTGTTCGAGAAGGCGCTTCCTCTAGCTAAAAAAGCCGCCGTCCTTTTCCCGAAGGAATCTGTCGTCATCGTCGACCTGGCCAGAACATTCATGAACGAAGGGCTTTATAAGGACAGCTCCGATGTCCTCCAGAAAGCGACGATCCTTCCTTTTGAAGGTCAAAGCGACGTCCATACTCTCTTCATAAGGGGATTAGTTTGTCAGGCGCTCCAGAGCATGAAGCAAGGCCGCTACCCTCAGGCCATTAAACCTCTGGAGGAATCGAAAACTTACCCGGAACGGCTGGGAACGGGAATGCCCTACAATCCCGATTACCGTGTGCAGGATGCCCTCCTGCTTTTATGTTGCAAGAATATGAAGGACCTCAGTGGGGCAGACGCTGCCCGGAAGCGCATCTTAGATTTTGCTCCCTGGGCAACCCAAAACATATTGGCGTTCTCAGAGCAGCAAATCGATGAATGGTCTCGAACCTCCTTGTCAACAGGAGACGAACGCAAGGCGCTTGAGGACCTGTCGTTGCTCATCCGGGGAAGAAGAGAGGAGAGGCAATAATCTCGAAAGACGGTGCGTCTTGGAGGAAGGTTTGAAGCGAAGGCTATCTCAACATCATTTTATCTATCCAGAGGAGGTGGGATCGAAGAAAATGCAAAAAAATCAGCCAACAGCCGGGTCAAGCCAGCTATTCATAGCTGAGGACCCAATGGAGGAGGCCCTCCGCCGAGCTGCCGGAGGGAACAAACGAATTCCTAAGGGAGGAGAATGTATGAATAAGTTTATTAAAGCTCTCTTCTTATCAGTATTGGGCATCGTCTTCCTAACGGCTTCTCTGGGCGCCCAAGCCCCGACGAGTAAGCTCCAGGGCACCGTGACCGATGGAGACGGCAATGCCCTTCCCGGCGTTTCGGTCGAGGGCACCAGCCCGAAGCTCATCAGCAAGGCCACCGCGGTGACGGACGCGAACGGCGCGTATCGTCTTTTGTCTTTGATCCCCGGCGTCTACAAGGTCAACTTCACGCTCCAGGGCTTCAAGTCTGTCTCCCGCAAGGACATCGTGCTACATATCGAGGAAACCCTTAAGCTCGACATTAAAATGGAGATCGGCACCCTCAACGAGCAAATCACGGTTGTCGGCCATGCGCCCCTGATCGATGTCAAAAGCACGGTCAAGGGAATGACCATGACCAAGGAAACCTTCCAGATCCTGCCGAAGGGCCGGAACTTCGACACTCTGGTCACCGTGGTTGCCGGCGTCAATAACGAATCGCTGCTCAGCGGGATTTCCGTCGACGGCGCGTCCGGCGCGGAGAACATGTTCTACATCGACGGCATGGACGTCACCAGCATGAGGTACGGGACACGCAGCCAGAGCGCGGCCTTCGAGTTCGTCGATGAGATCCAAATCAAGGCCAGTGGTTACGAAGCCGAATTCGGCGGCGCCTTGGGCGGCGTCGTTAACGTCATCACCCGCCAGGGCGGGAACGAGTACCACGGCGAGGTCCTCGGCTATTACAGCGGTTCCAGCCTGAACGGCAAGGAGCGGGACACCCTGCGACTGAACCCCTTTAACGACACCATAGCCGAATACGTCAATTATCAGGACCTTTATGGGAAGGACAAGACGAACCAGATCGAGACCGGGTTCAGCCTCGGCGGCTACATCCTCAAGGATAGGTTGTGGTTCTTCGGCTCTTTCCTGCCCGTGTTCTCGCCCATCAAAAGACACGTGGAATACCTGACGACACCCGTCGTCACGGGCGATTACAAGCAAACGAACGAGGCTTGGAACTTCCAGGCCAAACTCACGGCCCAGCCCTTCAGTTTCATGCGCGTGGGCGTGTCCTACGTCAACAACTTCTCCAAGTACAAGGGCGACTTGCCGCCCCGCGACGGGACGGGAAGCCCGGATAACCCATGGGCGAACTTCGGCTGGAGCTATCCCAACTGGACGGCCACCGGGACCATGGATATGACCTTCGGCGGCAATTTCATGGTCAACGTCAGAGGCGGCGCGTTTTCCATCAATACAACCAACCCGCTGCAGGCGCCGGACTCGCCCCGCTGGATGATAGGTGGAGACGGCACGGCATTTTACCCCGAGATCCCCGCGCAGTATCAGAGGCCTATTGGCTATGAAAACAGGGGCCGGGTCTACCTGACGAAGGTCCAGCAGCGCTCCAGGTCCTACCTCGCAAGCGACTTCACTTATTTTCTCAACCTGGGCGGTGAGCACGCCTGGAAAGCCGGCGTGAGGTGGGAACGCAAGCAGGAAAACGTCGACAGCAGCGTCAATTTCCCGGAAGTTACTTTGAACTGGAACCGTCCCTGCATCCAGTTGGGGACCAACTATGGCGAGGGAGAATACGGCTATTATGTGGTCCACGGGAACGACGCGACCGGGCCCTTCGGCAGCTTTTACAACGTCTCCATGAACAGCTATTCGATCTACCTGCAGGATAGTTGGACGATCGCCAAAAGGTTCACCCTGAACCTCGGCGTCCGGTCGGAATATGAATACATCCCTTCGTACTCCGCTGATCCCTCCGTGAAGAACATCCGGCCGATCACGTTCGATTTCAAGGACAAGATCGCCCCCAGGGCCGGCTTCATTTGGGACGTGAAGGGCGACGCCAGCCTGAAGGTTTTCGGAAATTACGGCCTGTACATGGACACCTTCAAGCTCTACATGGCCGCCGACGCGTACGGCGGCTTCAAGAATAAAGCCGCCTATTATACGCTGGATAGTTACGAATGGGATCAAATCGGCATCAACAATAACTATCCCGGCACCCTCCTGGCCGTCATCGGTTCCCTCCAATGGAATGAGTTCGATAGCACAGACCCGAGCCTCAAGCCGATGAGCCAGGAGGAATTCACCCTGGGCGCCGATAAGATGATCATGGAGAATGTCTCCGCCTCGATCCGCGGCGTCTACAAGCACCTGCGCTACGCGATCGAGGACGTCGGCGTCATCGTTCCCGGCCTTGGCGAAATTTACTACACCACGAATCCTGGCTACGGGTTTTCCAGGCTGACTACTAACGGCGGAAAATTCGATCCGACGTATCCGGAAACGCCCAAAGCCAAGCGCGATTACTACGCCATTAACTTCACCCTGGACAAGAGACTCTCCAAGAATTGGCTGGCCAGCTTCTCCTACACCTGGAGCCGCCTGGTGGGCAACTACTCCGGCTTGGCCAGTTCCGACGAAGAAGGTCGTCTCGCGCCCTACGTCGAAAGGAACTTCGACCTCTGGAACATTTCCCGCGACTACAACCTCAATGAGCTTAAGGGAACCCTGCCCACCGACCGAACCCACTTCTTCAAGCTCTACGGCGCTTACATATTCCCGTTCCATCTGACCGTGGGCGCGGTCTTCAACGCTTACAGCGGCATCCCCGTCTCCGAGGTCTGGAACTATCTCGGCGCGGATTGTTATCCCTACAACAGAGGCTACATCAAGGACGACAGCGGGAACCTCGTGAAGAAACGGACCCCCTTCCTCTTTTTCGGCAACCTCTATGCCGCGTACGACCTGAAAATGGGCAGGAACACGCTACAATTCAATGTCAACGTCGACAACATGTTCAACATCAAGACGGCTACCAGGATCTATTCTTCGCGCTATCTCTATGGCCTGGACGTCACGGAAACCCAGGCGCTTGCCAAGAGCTGGACACCCGAAGGAGCCGGCGCTGTCAACAACGCCCAGTGGCTGAAGCAGTACGGTTTCTACGCACCGATTTCCGCCCGGTTCGGAGTCAAGTTCATCTTCTAGTTCGAGCTCACAAGATCAACGCTCAAACCCGCCTCCCCAAACGGGGAGGCGGGTTTTTTTCTGCCTCCCGTCCGCTTGACTGTTCTCCCCTAAATTAGGTATATTGTCCTCGCATGGCGAGCCGGAAAAAGCGCAGGAAGAGGAAATCAAAGAACCCGGAACTCTTTTCTCAAGCCGCATCCGCCCCTAAAATGGGTGCCGACCCCGTCCCGAAGCCGCGAAACCATTTTAGGCTTCTTGTTTTCGCCGCTTTATTCGTTGTGATCGCAGGGTTCATCGTCGTTTTTCGTTCCATCCGACACCCGGCCGCCGTGAAAAAGGACCCCGGCCTCAACGTCCTGATCATCACGCTGGACACCACCAGAGCCGACCGCCTTGGATGCTATGGTTATCCTAAAGCCAGCACGCCCAGCCTGGACGCCCTGGCCGCCGGCGGCGTCCGCTTCGAGAACGCGACCTGTCAGGTCCCGTTGACCGGGCCCTCCCACTGCTCCCTGTTCACCGGGGCCTATCCTTTTGTCCATCAGGTCCATAACAATGGAAGCTACATCCTCCCGCCTGAGATCCAGACCCTCGCCGACACGCTGAAGGCCTCGGGAAGGGCCACGGCCGCGTTCGTGAGCTCCTTCAGCGTCGATTCACGCTTCGGCCTGGGCCGAGGGTTCGACATCTACGACGACGATTTCGCCGCCGGACAGCCTTTCAAGTCTCTGAACGCGCAACGCCGGGCCGACGAGGTCTACGCCCCCTTTGCCCGATGGCTGAATGAACACAAGGCGGACCGGTTCTTCGCCTGGGTCCATTTTTTCGATCCGCATTTCCCCTACGATCCGCCTTCACCCTACAAGGAGAGGTTCGCCTCCGATCCCTACGACGGCGAGATCGCCTTCATGGATGAACACGTGGGGAAGATCGTCGGCAAGCTCAGGGATAACGGTATTCTCCAGCGGACATTGATCATCATCGCCGGGGACCACGGAGAAGCGTTCGGCGAAAAAGAAGAAAAAGGACACGGCGTCTTCCTCTATGAACAGACGATGAGAGTCCCCCTCATCTTCTATGCCGAAAACCGCCTCCCCCGCGGCCGGGTCGTCGGAAGCCGGGTAAGGCTCATCGACATCCCGGCTTCCGTGCTGGACATGCTCGGCCTGCCGGGCCTTAAGGACTCCCAGGGAACGAGCCTGCTCCCCTACATCCAGGGAAAGAGGAAGGACGACCAAAGCTCCTACATCGAAACGTATTATCCCCGGGAGAATTACGGCTGGTCGGAGCTCGTGGGCCTCCTGCGGGGGGAATGGAAATACATCCGGGCACCCCGCGAGGAACTCTACGACCTCAAGCAGGACCCGAAGGAAGAAAAGAACCTGGCCGGGGCCAGACCTGACATCGTCCGCGACATGGGCGCCGGCCTGGACAAGCTCGTCCGAGAATACCCGTCACCTTCAAGGGCCGAAAAAAAGACCTTGACCGGCGAAGAGTCCGAGCGTCTCCGCTCCCTGGGTTATGTGGCCACGGCTGACGGTCTGTCCGGCAAGACCCTCCCCGACCCCAAGGACCAGACGGATGAACTCCGGCTCATTAGGCAGGCTGAGGAAACCGAGGCCGCCGGGGACCTTCTCGAAGCCGCCGCCGCCCGCCAACGGATCCTCGCCATGCGGCCTGAGGTAGCTTCAAGCTACGTCAACCTGGCGTACGTCCAGGCGCGGATGATGAAATTCGATGATGTCGTTCAGACCCTCGAACAGGGACTTGCCCGGGTCCCGGATTCCGAAGTCCTTCTCCTGCGCCTGGGCAACACTTTCATGGTCACAGGCCGGGTAAGAAAGGCTCTGGAAGCTTTCGCCCGGGTATTGAAGACCAATCCCCGAAGTTTTGATGCCCTCCTGGCCTCGGCGTTGATGCTGGACGCCATCGGCCAGAAGACGGATGCTCTGGCCTATTATCGGAACGCTCTCCAAATCGAACCGGAGAACCGCTATGGGCGGACGGGTTACGCCCAAAGCCTCTCGGCAACGGGACGGCTCGGGGACGCGATCCAGATCTACGAAGATCTCATCCGTGACCATCCGGACGACCCTGCGGTCCTTCAGGACCTCGGGATCACCTATTCTTATGCGGGGAACCTGTCCCGGTCCATCGAATGCCTCGAGAAAGCGATCAGCCTCCGGCCCACGCCCGTGGCCTACTTCAACCTGGCCAGGGCCATGGTCAAACAAGGGAAGATCGGGGACGCCGTGCGCTATCTCAAGCTCTACCTCGAAAACCCAGAGGGCGAGAGCGAGCAGACCGTCGCCCAGGCCAGGGCCGAGCTCCAAAAGCTGGAACAATACGCCGGCCGCTGAAAACCTCACATCAGAGGTAGGGCATTGATCCGGGGCAGACCAAATCCGCTCGATTATGGATCGCTATCATCTCGGGGAATTTTCCTCATAAGATGGGCTTTTTTTTCAGAGGACGGAACTGACCTCAGAGCAGGTTAACACCTTGAATCGGCTGAAAATAAGCCATTTGCCATCCGTCGATAGCGTCCGGATAAGTACATAAAACCAAAGGCGCACACCAAATTTTCAAATTTGCTATAAACTCTTGATATTATTGGAGAAGAAAACTATCGCTTACCTATGACTGTCGAACCCGAACGAAATTTACTTGGGGGGACGTTTCTATATTTTTTATAGATCCTCGAAAAATAGAAAGGATCGACATATCCAATCTTCTCCGCCACCTCTGCTATTAAAAGATGCGGTGACGTCCGGAAATATTCCTCAGCCTTATCGAACCGCCTGTTCAGAAGTGCTTCCTTGAAACTCATATTCAGTTTCGTGCGGAATAAATGGGAGACAGCCGAATGGCTGCGGCTGACAAACAAAGCCACATCATCGAGTTGAATAGCCTGATCGATGTGGGCGTCGATATACGATAGGATCTTATTCAAGACAAAGTCTCCCTTGGCACTGATCATTTGTTGGGAGACAATATAATGGACTAGAAAGGAGAACAATCCTATGATGTGCGTTTCCTTGTCTTTGGAATAATAAGGGAGCCGCATATAGGCAGCCATGAGCTCGGAGGAATTCGGATATCTCCGAACCCATTCTTTCATCACGTCCTTGGGGATGTTGGCGTTTTGCCGGTATTGTCCGAATCCGACATAGCCTATTAAGTGCCCGCCATTGGTGATGGGCGTCACGACGTCTTTGAGACCTGCATGACATAAATAGTGAACGGTCCCGCTTTGCGTTTTTGCCATATCCCGACCTTTTCGATCAATCTCCACGCAGGCCTCCCTCCTGCCCAACCTAGTTTGGATGAGATGGCAATAACGGGAATTTTGCCGATCAAGACCGACCTTGATGACCTTCCCTTCCAGTGAATAGAACAGAATCCTCGTATTGAAGATGGAGCTGAAATAATCAAAGATCGTCTGGACTTCTTTTGTAAAGATAAGCTCGAGGCTATGCTCCATTAGCAGACTCTATTTTCTATCTTATCAGATATCCCTTGATGACAGAAGTGGCGCCCCCGTTCAAACCGTGCGTGCGATTTTCGCGCACACAGCTTTCCGATGGCCTTTTATGTCGCTACTTTACGCCGCCTCAGGATACTCGACGGTCCCGGGCAGTCGATAAAGCCCGAGCGCATCGAAAAAGTCGTAAGTCCAGGCTACCGCCTCTAGAGCCTGCATAAAGCGGCCTTTCCGCCGGATCTGGAACCGCTTTAGCCGCCACCGTCCATGTGGAAAAACTTCTTCGCCGCGTTTCCCGTACGGAAGTGGTTGCCCCATCCGGGCAAAACCGGGTTTATGTGCTGTATATCGGCATCCAAAACATGATTTCCCCTGCAAGCCGCCTGTCTGCGGATCTCCTGAAAGGTTATGGTGCTAAAGCGTTCAGCCTTCGGGTGGCCAAGTGTCCGTCGGCTGGACAGACAACGCCGAAAATCCCACCGACTTCCGAGCTGGAGCGTGATAAAGCACGGGATCAGCATTTTCCGGGGGAATCCACGTGGCGCACCGAGAGCCGTGCTGCTGAAAATGGCATTCATCCTCGAACCACAAGTTAACGTCCTCTCTTCAGGCAAGTTTTCAGAGTTTTTTATAGGTCGCCTTCGCCTCGGGATCGGCCATGGCGATTAAGGACCACGGTTTCCTCCAACGAGATCCGCATCCGTGATTTCCAAACGACGCATGACGGCCTCTTTATAAAGTCCATCATGCCAGATGCCAGAATAAATCCTTATGCGCAATTATTAATGACGGTTTATATAATGACACAAAAATCAGATATTCGGTCAACTCGTCAAATGATTTGACACGGACCCACAATTCCGGAAATAGCGGACAGGCTGTCCTTCGCTCAATAAGACTCGGTTCGCCCATTAGCCGGTCAGCTTAGGGGGCGTCCGAGCTATCTAAAGAAAGATGTTGACAATCGGGTTCATAATGCAATATTTTGAATGCGTGTTAGGTATCAAGAATTCATTCATAGTGTCCTGCGAGGGGCCTTTCAGCGGATTTATATCCGAATCAAAATCAGCGGACAAGATATTTCGCGGTTTCTCTTCCCCGTTTCAGCGCGGATTGGAAAACCCTTATTCCAATTATTCCATGGAGAAAAACCCATGCCAAAGAAACGCACGATTCTGATCCTGACCCTGATCGCATGTTGTTACGGCGTCGCTTGGAAGACAGAAGGCGATGCTCAAGAAGCTCAGGGAAGAAGCTATACAGACAAAGGTTTTGTATGGCTTAAGGAATATCCCATTTTCTTCCGTGAACGGCATGCAATTCCGGGCGGGCTAGCTTGGGACCGGCATTCCTACTTTGGACATTACGTGTGGGAAAACCCGGACAGCCCATTTTATGACAGGCATTATGTTGGCATGACGGTGGTCCTGTTCAAGCCGGCGTACCCCGGAGAGAATATGAATCGTGGCAATATCATTTATCAATATTCCATTTCCCAAGGAAACAACTGCGATTTCGGCCAAAACTGGGTCCATGGCGAATTCGTCCCTCCGGGCAAGACGATGCAGTGGATCATAGCGGCGACGGGAAAGAATGCCGGTGTCAAGGCTGAGGGGATATGGCATTGGGACTGGCCCCAAAACCGCAATTGGGTTCCGCCCCCGACGCCGAAGGGCTTCGATTACCCGAACGCGGAGGAGTTTTACTATGAACTCCCGGACCCTAAGGCTGGGCCTGTACCCGAAGATAGCATGTCTCCCGTTTATTGGATCGAAGCTCCGCCCTTCGGGCTCGGAACGCCCGCCGAACGCGCCGGCAAAATACCCAAGCCCGCCACGGTCGCGCCCGCCCACAGCAAGAGGATAGATGAAAAGGGATATGTTCTGGTGAAAGAACTCCCCGATCTGAACCAGCGGCAAGCCTTCCCAGGTGCGGCCGGGTTCGAGCAGGTCACTTTCACCGGCGTTTACAAATCCATGAACCCGGACAGCCCGTTGCAGGACAGACCGCTCTCGGGTATGATCTTGACCCTCTTCAAACCGAACAGACCGCTTGACAAAAAGGACCCATCCAACATCGTTTGTCAATATGTGAGTGTCCAGACGGGAGAGAAGGAAGGTGACCAAATCTGGCTCTGGGGCCAGTTCATCCCCCCTCAAAAGCCGGTGTATACGCTCAAAGTTGCAACGGGGAAATTCGAGGGCCTCATGGGCGAGGGGACGTGGTATTTTCTCTGGCCCAAAGGCTGGAAAAAGCCCCAGGAGCCTACTGGCTACGACTACGCAGTCGCTCATGAATTCATCCTTGATTTTCCGATTAAGTGAGACAGAGGGAGACGCCGAAGAACATCGGCTTTGACGCGGCCTGCCAGACCGAACCCATCGGTAGTGCTAGGAAAGGGATGATTCACTCTTCTGAAACCGAAGTTGGAGACGATGTCGGCGGAATCGGGATATACTGCCTGACGGTGGCCAAGGCGGCCGACGCTGACCGCTTGATCGCCGTCGACGTTAGCGATCGCGCGCTCTCCTTGGCCAAACAGATGAACGCTGCGCACACGATCAATTCGTCGCAAGGCGACGTTCACGCGGCCATTCGTGACAGCCTCCCAAGGGGGCTGAACGTTATCGTCGATGCCGCCGGCCTCAATTCCGCCGTCAATCTGATGCTGAGCCTGACATCTTTTGTGCCCTTGATTTACCATCCCTCACGATGTTAGGTTATTCAAGCGAATATTCCTGGGTGCTTCCGCCTTGTAACAATGCTTTCCCCGATTAATTAAAAAGGAGCACGAAAAATGAAAATTATAAAAAATACAAGTCGGATTTTGATGATGGTACTCTTGCCGTTTTCTGTATTCCGGCAGTGCTTCCCGTGCACTTCCATATTGGTGACCAAGGGCGCGTCCGCAGATGGATCAGTCATCATTACCTATTCCTGCGACGGAGAATTTCTTGCTCGGCTGCAACTCTATCCGGCCGCAGACTTCGGACCGGGCAAAAAAATTGAAATCATGGGATTCGGGGGCAAGCGCGGCGAGATTCCTCAGGTTGCCCATACCTACAGAGTCATCGGCCTCATGAATGAATTCCAAGTGGCCATCGGGGAAACGACCTTTGACGGCCGCCTGGACCTGGTGAACCCGGACGGCCTGCTTTCTTATGATGATTTGATGGTCATTTCGCTGCAGCGGGCCAAGACAGCCCGAGAGGCCATCAAAGTCATGACGGAGTTGGCTGACGAATACGGCTACGCCAGCACGGGGGAATCCTTTTCCATCGGCGACAAGAAAGAAGCCTGGATTCTGGAAATGATCGGAACAGGGAACGGAGGACAGGGCGTCGTTTGGGTGGCGCAGAGAGTCCCGGACGGCATGATCTGTGCTCATGCCAACATGTCACGTATCGGGGAATTTCCGCTGAACGACCATGAAAATTGCCTTTATTCGAAAAATGTCATCTCCTTTGCCGTGGACAAAGGCTTTTACAACCCAAAGAATGGACCTTTTAATTTTTCACTGGCCTACAATCCCCCAAGCGAGGAGCAGGTCAAATACTCCTGCCGGCGGGTCTGGAGTATTTTCCGTCGAGCTGCGCCGTCGTCGAATCTTTCCCCCGACTTCAGCTCCTCGTTCAAAAACGCTAAGCCCTATCCGCTCTGGATCAAGCCGGACAGCAAGCTTTCTGTTCGGGATGTCATGGCCCTGCATCGGGATCATTATGAGGGAACCGTCTTTGACATGACCAAGGATCTCACCGCCGGACCTTTCGGAGCGCCGGACCGCTGGCGACCCATCACCTGGGATGTAGACGGAAATGGGTATTCGTGGGAGCGGCCGATTTCGACCCAGCAGGTTGCGTTCATTTTCGCCTCTCAAGCAAGGTCCGCCGTTCCGGACTCCGTGGGCGGGGTCTTCTGGTATGGAATGGATAACCCCTTCACCAATTTCTTTGTTCCTCTCTACACCACCATTACGGAATTACCCGAGGCCTACACCAAGGGTTCCATCCAATCCTTCAGCCGGGATTCCGCCTGGTGGACGTTCAATTTTGTCGCAAATTACGCTAACTTGCGATACAACGACATGATTCTTGATATTCAGAAAGTCCAGAAGGAAATCGAGGATTTGGAATTCAGCCTTCAACCGATCCTCGAACAAAATGCGTTGAACCTGCTGAGCACCCATCCGCAGATGATTCCGGCTTTCCTAACGCAGTACTGCGTATCCAACGCCCAGATGAACCTGGATCGATGGTGGAAGCTGGCCGAGTTTCTTATAACCAAGTATAATGACGGCTATGTTCAAGATGAGAAAGGGGATCCCCGGGAGGTCGGCTATCCCGAAAAATGGCTGAGAGTTGAACTGAAGAAGAATCCCGAAAAATTCATTCTCAAGGATAAGCGACGTGGGGAAAAAGAGCTCTACTAGCCCGCCCGGCGTATTTTTTGAAAAGGCTTTAGATCAGGTCTTCAGTTATGTGGCTGTCCCGAGTTTTCTGCCAATGAATAGGCAAGGGTTCTCCCCCAGCAGAAGGAAGCGGCATGCGTTGCTTTGGCCACCGCTTCAGGAACCGGGCAGTCTCTTCAGGCGTTCGGAGCTGGCGAGCCAAGGGCGAACTGGATTTAAACCTTATCTGATCTCTGAGGCAAGAACCTTAAGGCTATATTTTGTCGGGCGATGATAACAGGGGCATGGAGATGAAAATGAGATTGAAAAAGATCTTACTTGTTCTTTGGTCCGTACTATCAGTCCTTATCCCCTTGCGGCAGGGACTCGCTCAAACGATCGTCAACCCCGACATCAGCTTTATCGGCGATATGAGGCTCACCGGACTTCATTATGCCCCTCCCGCTGTGGGCGAGAATAAGATGCTTTTTGATTTTCACGAGCTGGAGATCACCGCCGGAAGTCATCTGAACCCCTACGTTCGCGCGGATGTGACCTTGGGGATTACTCAAAGCGGGATCGACATTGAAGAGGCCTATGCCGCACTTCTCCGCGGATTCCCTTTGAATCTGCTGATCAAGGCCGGCCAATACCGGGTGGATTTCGGGGAGCTCAATACTCAACATACACATCAATGGCCTTGGGTCGAAAGGCCTTTGATATTTAAGCGCTTCTTCGGCGAAGAGGGACTGGATGCCGTCGGGGTAAACATCTCGAGCCTGGTCAGTCTCGGAGACAACGCCCTCACGCTTTCTGGAAATGTTTTCACCGGCGGTTCTTATTGAGGAGATTCCAAGGGCCGAACCCTCGATAATCTAGCCGAGAACGCCAGGATCTCTGTTTTCGCGCCTTTGACAGGACCTCATCCCTAACAGGGTATTGACAATTACTCCGGTCCCATTTATCTTATATAAGGCATCAAGAGCGGCCACCGGATGAGTGGCCCGGCAACCTGGGACGGACACCCAAGGTGCCACTCGCGTCGAGCGAGGATGCGGCCGGAGGGCAACAAAATGTCCATTTTTTATTTCCGTCCTTCATCCTCCCGAAGCCAGGTCGCGCAGGCGCTGTCTTGCGCAGGCCGCGACCGACGGTCCGGGCCAGGCCCCATTTGTCCGTCCCCAGAATCTCGATCAACGGAGGACGTTCATGTGTGACACAAGAGGCCAGGTGTATCTCGAGAAGGTTCCGGGAAAGGAGAAGGAGGCGCGATGGTCCGACGTCCCCTATCTCATCCGCATCCCGGGCCGGCCCGAACTCTCGCTCTTCCCTGACATGTTGACTTGGTACGTCGGCGACCATTCGGTGGAAAAGCCGATCGTCCGGAGCGTCAGCTACTTTCCCTGGCCCCTCAGCCTGCGCCGGCGGCCGGACGGCGCCACGCTCGAGATGGATTACCAGTCCATTCACGACCCCAGGTGCTGGATTTCCTTCAAGGCGGCCATGGATCGCTCCAGCTGGCGGGCCGATAAGTTCTTTCAAGGTGAAAACGTCGGGACGACCATCGGGAAGCCGGGGAGCACCTTCATTATGAATCTCGCGCTCCTTCCTATCAACCAGGGGGAAAAACACGTTGCGCGCGATTGGCCGGCTGAAGAGATAGCGGCCACTTATCGGCGCATGGTTAAAGCGCCTTGCGCGCGCAGGGATCCAAGCCCCGAGCCGGACTTCCCGTCGATGTGCCTGAGCCTCCTCGAGTATGCACATAGATACTTCAACCTCAGCCGCGAACGGGCGGCTTGGATGCTCATCGAGATCCTCCGATGCGAGGTGGCGTTCGAGACCCCCGGCTCCAGGCCTAGTTAAGGTCAACCGCCGCTGAGGATAGAGTGTGCGCGTGATAAGCATATCATCCTATATCACTTCCGGGGAGTCCCGGGATTCTACCCCCCCCTCGTAATCTATCTTTCTAAAGTTCTTCGGTTGAAAACGCCTGCGTTTGCTCCGAGCTTAATCCCCGGAGTACAAGCTGGACGCGCGAGTCTGGGGTCAAATTGATAACTTCTGTGTGGATGACTTCAGGTAACTGATATCTAAAATATCACTTGACTTCTTCGACTCTTCGACGTATTATTTAAGTGCATTAGGAGAGGTCCTCTAATGTAGGGCCCGGCAACCTGGGACGAACACCCAAGGTGCCAACTCGCTGACGGCGAGGATGCGGTCGCTGAAAAGGGCGACAACGAAGTGTTCGAGCGCGTTGACCCGCTCTCCTGATGTAGGAGAAGCGGGTTTTTTGTTGCCCGCCTATATTCGTCCCGCATCCGAATCCCACGCTCCCGCCGCTGTCTCCGGTGCCGCAGGAGGTCTGTCATGGCGATTGGTTCCATTCGTTGAGGGAGGGCGGACAATGACAACCCAGGGCGGTTATCCCGCGGACGAGAAGTGCCAGGTAGAAGGCTGCATGAACGTGGCGACGTGCGGCACCCCGCTCCCCGGCGGCGGATGGGAATGGGTCTGCCGCGCCCATTACCGGCGGCCGGGCCGGCCCTTTCTCCTGAAGCTCGTCGGGGAGGGAAAAATTTCGACGGAAAGCGAAGAGCCCCAGAAGGACGCCTGCCAGACCAGGATCCCCATCCCCGACACGGAAACCTGCAGGGCCCTTCGCCTGCCGCACTTCGACGGCTTCCCGTATCTCGCCACCTATGTCGTCCCGACCTTCTATCACGTCATTCTCCTGCCGTCGGGCCTCGATCCGGAGGAGATGACGAGGATCGCCGTGCATCAGGCGACGTTCAACCGCCTGCAAACGTGCCTTGTCCTCGGCGAAGAGTCTTGCGTCTATTTCGGGAAGAACGGCTCCCAGGCTTCATCCGATTGCGTGCCCGGGTGCTCGAACTGGGTCACGGACAGGCTGCTCCCCGGGCCGATCCTCGTCGAAGACGAGGAATTGAAGGGGAGAAAGGAACGGCTCCGCGCTTTCATCAAGGCCGCGACGCGCACCGGCTATCTCTTTGGCGATTTGACGAAAGGCGGAAGGCCGGCGACGGAGGAAGAGAAGGTGAGGCTCGCCGGCTTCTCGGCCCGCGCGATCCCGAAGGGCCTAACCCATTGCGGGGTGTGCGGCGGGTGGAGGGGCGAGTGTCTCGACCCCAAGACCGACGTTTTCAAGGACAAGGTGATGAAGGTCTACTGCCGCTGCCAGAACGACAACCTGTGCGCCCGCTGCGGCCGGCCGCTCTATGAGTACAAGCTCAACGCCAATTTTTACGGGGAGGACGGCCATATCTGGCACGTCCCGGGCTTCTGCGGCCTCCAGCATCGCTGCGCGGACATTCAGAAGCTGAATATTGGGACACGGGGGAGCTGAGAGGAGAACGCCAATGGGAGAAATCCACTTCAGGGCCGATAGGCTCTTTTCCTGGGACCTGGGAATTGAGTGTTCGCGCAAGAAGCATATCATCCCAACGCATCGCCCGGGAGTCCCGGGATCCTACGCCCCCCCCTATCCAAACGGGGGAAGTCGAGAGTCAACGTCGACACAGGAGGCACGAATGAAAGCTCATATCACAAGAGCTATGGGCTATGTCAGGGTCTCTACAGAAGAACAAGCCCGGGAAGGGGTATCCATCGAGGCCCAGGAAGAGAGGATCAGGGCACTGGCGACGGCCAAGGGCTGGAGCCTGGGCAACATCATCAGAGACGCCGGCTATTCAGGAAAGAACCTCAATCGGCCCGGCGCTAAGGCCCTCCTGGACATCTGTCTAAGGGCCGGTACAGACGTCGTGATCGTCTACAAGGTCGACCGGATCACCAGGAAACAGAAGGATTTGTGGTATCTCCTCGAGGAGGTCTTCGAGGCAAACGGGGTCGGCTTTGTGTCCGTCACCGAGGCGTTCGACACTACCACAGCCGCCGGGAAGGCCTTTCTGGGCGTGATCGGCATCTTTGCCCAGCTGGAAAGAGATCTTGTCTCTGAGCGCACGCGAGAGGCCCTAGGCCAAAAGAAGCGCAGGGGCCAGTGGATTGGCCGCAGGCCCACGGGGTTCAGGATCAACGAAGGGGGCAGGCTCGAGGAAGACGCCGACGCATTGAAGATGATCGCCCGGGCCAAGAGGTTGCGCAGGGAAGGCGCCAGCTTTGGAGACATTTCCAGGTCACTTGGGGCCTCAAAAACTACAATCTACAGGCTTGTAAACGTCAACCTCAGGTGTCTCAAGGCTAGGTATAGCAATGAGTTATGAGGAGAAAGTGTTCCATAAAGGTCCGTTATTGGAACGCGCTGCAAGCATGCATGCCGCTTTAAGGAGATCCTATCTAGTTGATTAATAAAATGTTACGAAACAAGCCGCGAAGCACTTCTAACCAGGAAGACTTTGGTTTTCCCCATATAAACACGGCAAAAGCCCAAGGATTCATCAAGACTGGTTTGGTGTTCGCTTGGGCATATATCAAACACTGTCCCAAAGGAGGTTAACATGCTCTAGTAAATTTAAAAATCCTAGGGATCAACCAGTACGAGGCACACTCTAAGTGTGCGCAATCTGGGAAGAGCCTGGGGATAAGTCTGGCAATTTATTCTGGGCAGATCAAACACTGCCCGAGAGGAGGATCTATGCATGATCCATAAAAACTAAGGACGGAGCTTGTCATCAGCTAGTTGGCTCGAGGAGGGTACACGTGCGCCTGAATTATGTGCAAACCCTCTCGGCCGGCTCGGATTGGCAAACGACTTTAAGAAAGGATATTAACTATGTTTACTACTGTAATTTTCGACGAACCCGCCTGCATGGCTGTCATCGACAGCCTCATTACCGAGCGGGTTCAACAGTCCTATGACAGATTCGGAGAAGGGCTACTTCCAGAGCCTTTCGTTGACAGGTGGCCCGTCTGGATGTGGGCCGGTCAGGTTCTCATTAATCCTGAACGCCCCCGGCATTCCTTTCAGGATGGCCACCGCGTCAGACTGATTGAGTACCTGAAGATTAAACTCATGCCGAGTAAGTTCATCACTACCACGAATCCTAGGCAAAGCATGGAGTCATACTTAGGCCCTCATGCTGCTATACGGCTGCCTCTGCCCCAGGTAATCCGGAGGAGCAATCGGATGGCCCACGAGGTCCAGACGACCAGCAGCGAGAATGGTGGCGACGATGACTGACCAACAAAAGACAGCTAAGCCGTCCGACTTCTCCCCCGCCCCCCTATCCGAGTCCCTCCTCGATTTTCTTGATCGGCCGATAAGGCCACGCGACATCTTCATGAAGTACTGGCTCGAGAAGGAGGGGCTGACGTTCCTCGCCGGCGAACATAAGACCGGCAAGTCGATCCTGGCCATGAACATAGCCATCAGCCTGGCGCTGGGACGAGAATTCTTGGGCTTTGAGATTCGGACTCCCAGGAAGGTCCTGCTCGTCCAACAAGAGATCTCCGACCCCCTTATGAAGGATAGGATCGACAAGATGATCAAGTCCTGCCCACGAGATCTGCTGGCCAACCTGGTCATCCCGATAAGGCAAGACCAGGCATGGAAACTCAGCAGACCACATGACCGTGAAATCATGGGCGAGATTGTGCGAGATCACAAGATCGACCTGATAATTTTTGATCCCCTCATGACTTTCCACGACAAGCAAGAAAATGACAACGCTGTTATGTCCGGGATCCTCGGATACTTCGCCGACCTCATAAAGAAGTACGGTGTTGGAATTCTCGTGATCCACCACTTCGGGAAACCCTCCCAGGTAGAAAGGCAAGGCAGTTACAAGATGCGGGGGGCCAGCGTGCTGGGCGACAGGCCCGATGCGATCATCATCTCGACCCGGCTACCCGAAAAGTACAGGCAGACTCCGTTTTCACAGCCGTTTGAGAACTACGCCCAGCTGAGCTTCACCCTCAGGAGCGATGAGGAGCCAGAAAGCATTGTCATTGAGAGGGACAGCGAAACTCTCTGGTACAGCCGGTACGAGCTACCGGGATACCTCGGCAAGAAGATCCCCCCGACAATTGTGGCCGACGTTGTGAAAATGCATGGTGGCTCTCTCCCTCAAGGTGAGGTGCAGACGATCCTGGAAAAGATCGCCAGCCATCGGATTGCATTCAACGCCATCAAGGAAGCCAAGGCCTTGGGCCTTGTCATAGCCCAACAGCTCCCCGGAAAAGGAAGCCCCCTCGTGCTTATGTTACCTGAGATTTATGAGGCCCAGGGGGCTATGTGCAAGGGGGTAGCATAAATGACCTACCTTGCTGATTCTGTTGAAGTTGTTTTGTTACACCGGGGGGTGGAACAAATGAGATTTATGATACCCCTGGGTGTAATAAATGAACGCCTTGAAAATAAAGAAGTTACTCTATTTGTTACACCTACTTCACAAGTATCAGAGGCACCTTTCTTTTTCCAAGCCATTCCTCGTCCTGTACTCACAATTCACATTGTATTGACGCACCAAACTACTTACTCACTAGCACCAAGCTCCAACGACGCCGGCTCCCGAGGGGGAGCCGGCGCGCCACAGCCTGCTCCTTCACAGTCGGCAATTTGCTTTTCCAGGCAACCCGGTCATTACGTCCAGGGAGGTGACTTACCAGTCAATAAAAACGTACGGGCGGGCCTCACGGCCCTCCCCCTCCTTATGCCTGGAGTACGTGAGTCGGGATCCCACAGGACGACTCAATGTCGGCACAGGGAGGCCAGCCATGAGTAGCCAGTGCCTCCTGACAGTGAAACAGCTCAGTGAGCAGCTGGGGTGTAGCATTTGCACGGTGTATCGGATGGCCAAGCACGAGATCCCAAGTATCAGGCTCAGGGGCCGTGATATTAGGTTCAAACAGACGGACGTAGACCATTGGCTGGAGAGGAAGAAAGCTAGTCCTTTTCTGGATCCTCTGGTTATGCCGTCACTGGGTGTTGATCTATCCCTGGACAATTATGATAAACTTTACCTGAAAGGAGGTAAGAATATGAAGTCGAAGGGACGAAGATGGACATACCCCTTCGGCTCAGTCTATGTCAGACCATCAAGATCGGGTAAGGAACGCTGGTACATCTACTACCGAGCCGAAAGCCGGCAGTACGTGCGGGAGGCCGTGAAAGGCGCCACAAGCCGGGCCGAAGCGCTGAAGGTTCTCCAGCAGAAGGTCACTGAAATCTTCCGGGATTCCACCGGGATGAAAAAGCCCAAGGCCAGGATCACATTCAGCGAGCTCGCCAAAACCTACCTGGCCAACACGACACAGCTCAAGGATTGGCGGAACAACAAGTACAGACTGGACCTCAGCCTGCTTCCCTTCTTCGGCAAGCTCTACCTGGATGAGATTACCCCCAGGCACATCGAGGAGTACCGGGCCGAGAGGCTCAAGAAGGTCAAGCCCATCACCACGAACCGGGAGCTGGCTCTTCTCAAGGGCATGTTCACCAAGGCCATCGACTACGGCTACGTGACGGCGAACCCGGTGAAGAAGGTGAAGATGATCCCCGAAGGCGACTGCGCAAGGGAACGGATCCTCACGCAAGAGGAGGAAGAGCGGCTCATGGCAGAAGCGGTTCCCCACTTAAGACCGTTCCTTGTCATTGCGCTCAACAGCGGCATGCGCCGAGGGGAGATTCTGAAGCTCGCGTGGTCGGAGATCGACTTCCGTAACCGCCTGGTGCATGTTATCAAGACCAAGCGGAACAAGAACCGACTGATTCCGATGAACAACATCCTGTACAGAACGCTTCAGGAGCTAAGGTCTGAGGCCAATGGTTCCGAGAGGGTCTATCCGTTAAAGCATGTCCAAGGCGCCTTCGAGACGGCCCGGACGAAGGCAGGCCTCAGCGGGCTACGGCTTCATGACCTCCGCCACACCTTCGCTACGCGTCTCATCCAATCGGGTGTCGATGTCTTCACGGTGCAGAAGCTTCTCGGCCACAGCACGATCACGATGACCATGCGGTACGTGCACTCGTTTGAGGCCCAAATGCGTGATGCGGTGGCCCAACTCGACAAAAAGTTTGCTCAATCTCTGCTCAATTCTCAACCTGGCCTCTCCCCCACTTCGGGGGAGAGGCAGGTATCTCAAGCAGGATCAGTGAATTAACCATGAACGGGAGGGTCAAGGTCCCGGTGGGCCTTCCGGACTTCAAATCCGGTATGGGGCTATCAACGTCCCGGGTGGGTTCGACTCCCACACCTTCCCGCCACTCCCTCTGATAAAGCGCAATATCAGCGACTTAACAGATCTATCCGCGGTCCCGGCTGCTCGTTTCGGAGCTTATGCGGTTTTATGCGATTTTAAGCCATTTTCTGATGTGGGATGGGACGTCAAAAACACGCCAGTTGGTTTCGACCAGGGAAGAGGCCGGGGAAGGCAGGGCAAAAAAAGCCCCCTTCCCCCCGGTGGGGGGAGGGGCTTTGAGCTTCTGCTTCTGCGAGGGATCAGCTCAGAACTGGAACCGGACGCCTAACCGCATGACAAGGGGGTTCAGGATCTCGTAGGCCTGGTAGTTGTGGGCATAGGGCGAGAAGCTTGTCGTCCCGTCCGTGTAGATGTAGTACGTGCCTTCCCTCATGTCGTACCGTCTGTTGATGGTGGCGGCGTTGGTCACGTTGAAGGCGTCGGCCATGAGGTAGATGCGGCCGGTATCGCCGAGCTTGATCATCTTCTCGAGGCGCAGGTTCAGCTGGTAGAAGGTGGGGAGCTTCGTCGTCCCGAAGATATCTAGATAGGCCTGGCGGTAAGGCTTGACTTGGGTCAGCGGGTTGGGCCACGTGTAGTCGACGATGTACATATAGTGAGGGATAGGATGGCCGGCGCGGGCGTTAAAGGTGAAGGAGATGTCGAAGCCCAGGGGCAGTTGGTAGAGGCCCTCGAGCTTGAGCAACCAGGGGGAGAAGATGTACGCGTCGACAATCTTCCCCGAGCTCAGCCCCATGGCCGGAGCAAAGAGTTGGTCCTGCAGAGCCCAGAGATTCGTCGCGTCTATATAGCCGTTGCCGTAATGATACTTCTGGCCCTGGTAGGACACGGAGCCGTCCAGCATCCACTTGTTGGACAGCCGCTTGTTGAAGCTGAGGTCAATGCCCCAGTATGTTTCGTAGTCGGTATTGAGCGTGTGGTAGGAGTACGGGGTGCCGGTATACGTGGGATCCAGCATGTAGACCGTGTGTCCGGGGCCGGCGCCCAGGCTGACGGTATGCGTACCACTATCATCCGTGTAAGTGATCGTCGACGGGATCGTGGCGGCGGAGTCGGGAAGGCTAGCGTCCGGGCCCAGGATCACATTCTGGCCATCGATACTGTAGTTACCGTACGGGCCATCGGCGTAATAGGCGGGATCCCAGCTGAAGTGGTTGTACTTTCTATAGGTGGCGTTCAGGCTGACGCTGAAGTCGGGCAGGAGCTCGTGATCGATCGTGAACAGCAGCTCCCAAGTCCGGGAGGAACCGGCCTTCGGATCCACCGTATAAGCCGAAGGCCCGGCCGTCGAGGAATTGGGGGTAAAGCCCCACCATTGGTTGAACTGGGTGTTGTCACGGTAAACCGGATTCACCGCGCCGTCGACGATCAAGGGGATGGGGGCATAGGTCGTTGGGTCGTTGCCGTAGAGCTCGTTGGCTTGGGCCTTACCGTCGCCGTTAGCATCCCGCCACCAGAAGTACATCTGGGCGCCGCCTCCAAAGTATGGTGGGGCGCCATAGGGGTTGAAGAGGTAGTTCGAAGAACTCGTGCCCATGAAGTCGCCGTACATGGAAGCGCTCAGCTTGAGGATGGTCTTGCCGGTGCCGAAGAGATCATAGGTGATCCCGAGGCGGGGAGACAAGACATTCCAACGGTAGTTGGGCTTGATGTTGGGGACTAGAGTGCCGGGAAAGAAGGCGGCGAGGGCCGACTTGACATCCGAGTCGAAATACTGCGCCCAGACCGGGTTGTTATCGACCGTCGTGTAATTGCTGGAGTTGATCGACGGCATCTGGCGGTCGTAGCGAATGCCCAGGAGGAAGTTGAACCGGCCGGTCGTGACGGTGTCCTGCAGGAAGGCCGACAGCTGCTTGACGCTAAAATCAAGGTTGGACGCGGCGGCGAGCATCCACTGTGTCATGCCGGGGGTGAAACCCGGATTGCCCGAGGAGGAGTCGGGGGCAAGGTCCCACCACATGTCGGGATAATTCAGATTATACATCTTCAGGAGCTGCCCGGGGGCCGTGGAGTCCGAGGTCACGCGGCGGGTCGAATACTCGACGCCCAGCTTGATTTCGTGGCTGACGCCGAACAGTTTGTCGTTGTAGTACTGGGTGTGAAAATCATAGTCATACATCGGCCGCGTGGTGATATAGTACCCATACTCGTAGTTGACGTCATTGGTCACATCCCATTGCCACAGATTTTCCAGGTTAGGGTCATTGTGGGGGATCAGCTGGAACGAGGGGTTCGAGTAGGCGAATTTGGCGGACAGCAGGAGGTCGCTCCCGACCATCTGCTCGTCCTGCAACTTGACGATGGGCGAACCCCAGTGACCGGGCTGGCCCTGGTCGTACCCCTCCGGGTATGACGGGCCCGCGCTCCGCCCCATGAACGTCTTGCCGCCCGCAGTCCACAGGAACTCGAACCGGTTCGAGGAGATGAGCTGCAGGTTCACCTTAAAGTTATAGTTTGTGAGGAGCGGCTTCTGAAGGGTGCCAAAGGCATTGACCGCGTTGATATCCTGGACGCCGTAAGACCCCCACAGCCAGGCCCTGTCCTTGACCACCGGGCCGCCCAGGTTGAAGCCGTAGTCCTTGATCTGGTTGATCTTGTTGGTGCCCGTAAGGCCTAGAGCCCGCAGAGCAGGGGTCAGATTGCTCGCCTGGAAGGCGCTGTCGGTCAGGTAGAAACGGCCGCCGAAAGTGACCTTGTTGCCGCCGCGGCGGGTGACCATGTTCAAAGCGACGCCGCCCGTCTGGATGGTGACATCCGCGCCGCCGGTGACGATGTTCATTTCCTCGAACGCGTCGAAGTCCCAGTAACCCGGGGACGAGAGGCTGGCCGGGTCGGTGACGACGATGCCGTCAACCGCCCAGACATTGTTGTTGCCGCCGGTCGAATCGCCTTTGGCATAAAAGCCGGCCTGCTGGCCGGATTCGCTGCCGCCGACGTTATCGCGGTCCATCTGGATCGAGGGCGCGAACATCATGACATTCCAGGGGTCTCTGGCCGTCGGCAGGGATTGCAAAGTCTCCTGGTTGACGTTCTTGCCGACCGAAGTCTTCCTGGCGTCGACCGTCGGTGTGACGGCGACGACCGTCACTTCCTCTTCCAGCTTGCCCTGCTCCAGTGTCATGTCGATCTTGGATTGCGTTCCCAAGGTGACAATGATACCGGTCTTTTCCTGCTTCTTGAATCCCTGGAGCTCCGCCGTCAGGGCATATTTGTTGCTCGGCTCCAAAGAGATGAACCTGAAAATGCCCTGTTCGTCGGTGACGACGATGAAAGGGGCGCCAAACGGGGACCTCAGAGTCACGGAGACGCCCGGAAGAGGCGCGCCCTGCGTATCGGTGATATGCCCCCAGATGGTGCCGGTCCTCACCTGAGCCGCAAGGGATGCGGAAAGAAGCAAGACAGGAAGTACGATAATGCTCTTTTTCACATTTCCTCCCTAGGCGAAGATTGCCCACTTGACCCTGGAGTGGCTGGCCACTCCTGCCATTCCCCTCCATGCGGGCCGGAAATAGAAATAATTCTCACCTCCCTTCACGGCTTCAAATAGAGCAACATTCGTGCCATATAAACTGAGGCATGCCGATGAGTAGAACGTTGCTGAATATAAGTTGGGCCTTATCCAGTTTCTTGGCTTTTGCTCTTAGCCGGTCGGGGTCCGTGCCTTCATAAGTATCTGATGTTTCGTACGACCTTTCCTACGGATGGGCTATAGTCAGGTAGATGTGGACTTCCGCCGCAATGGAGGGAAATTCAATTAATCGGACTTATCCAAAATTCCGAAGGAAAACGGCCCATCTTTCCCGAACTGATGTTTGGGACCTCATCCCTAAAAAATGGACCAAATCAGGGGGTAGGTTCAGAGATTTTCAAGCTCACATTATGTCTGGACCATTTTTAGGGGATGAGGTCCGGTCCTCCTGGCCACTCCCCTCCTGGCCGCCGAAACCTACACCGGCAAGGGCATCGGCGTCACCGACGGCGACACGATCTCCGTGATGAAGTCCGACAGAGCAGTCAAGATCAGGTTGGAAGGTATAGATTGCCCGGAACTGGGTCAGGATTTTGGGACAAGGGCCAAGCAGTTCACATCTGGCATGGTGTTTGGGATGGAGGCTGCTCTCTCTACTTGGAAGCCGGCAAAATCGTAAAGGAAAGTACGGCGGGCAACGCAAACGGGCTACCAGACGTTATTGGAGGTTTAGGTCAAAAATACATTTCTAGAGGATGACCTAACAGATGGAACTTGACAATAAGCCATATTGGATTATTCTTGAGTGTCAGGAATCCATTTATTTAAAAGAGGTCGTATGAAGAGCGCATTGAAGTTGCTGATATTAGTCTTTTCATTTTTGGCGCTGCTTTCAGCCTGCGGAGGCGGCACCGGAGCATCGCCGAATTCCTCACCGGTGCCAACCTGGATGTCCGGCAGTAATACCAAAAATCAGGCGGGTACCTACGGCACCCAAGGCACAGCCGCTTCGTCAAACGTCCCCGGGGCAAGGTCCGGGGCCGTGTCCTGGAGCGATTCCAGCGGCAACCTCTGGCTCTTCGGGGGATATGGCCGTGATTCGGCCGGCAATCTCGGCTATCTCAATGATCTATGGAAGTATGACCCGACAGCCCTTGAATGGACCTGGGTATCAGGCAGTAATATAATGAATCAGATGGGCGTCTACGGTAACCAGGGCGCAGCCGCTCCGTCAAACGTCCCCGGGGCAAGACAGCATGCTGTATCCTGGCTCGATTCCAGCGGCAGACTCTGGCTATTCGGAGGGACTGGTTTAGATTCGGCTGCCACGATTGGGCGTCTCAATGACCTGTGGAAGTATGACCCGACGACTCTTGAATGGACTTGGGTATCGGGCAGTGATAGCTTTGGTCAGAAGGGCACTTACGGCACCCAGGGCGTAGCCGCCCCGTCAAACGTCCCCGGGGCAAGGTCCGGGGCCGTATCCTGGCTCGATTCCAGCGGCAGACTCTGGCTATTCGGAGGATTGGGCTACGATTCTGCTGCCTATAATGGCGATCTCAATGACCTGTGGGACTATGACCCCACAACCCTCGAATGGACCTGGGTATCAGGCAGTAGTGCCATAGATCAGTCCGGCACCTATGGAACAAAGGGCACAGCCGCTTCGTCAAACGTCCCCGGGGCAAGAGATGCGGCTATATCCTGGATCGATTCCAGCGGCAAACTCTGGCTCTTCGGAGGATCGGGAAATGACTCGGCTGGCACTGTCGGCCGTCTCAATGACCTGTGGAAGTATGACCCGACAGCCTTGGAATGGACCTGGGTATCAGGCAGCAATACGATCAATCAGGCGGGCACCTACGGTACCCAGGGCACAGCCGCTTCGTCAAACGTCCCCGGGGCAAGAGATACGGCTGTATCCTGGATCGATTCCAGCGGAAAGCTCTGGCTCTTCGGGGGATATGGGAATGATTCGGCCGGCAGTATCGGCTATCTCAATGACCTGTGGAAGTATGACCCGGCAGCCCTTGAATGGACCTGGGTATCCGGCGGTGATACCGTAAATAAAACCGGCACCTACGGAACAAAGGGCGCGGCCGCTTCGTCGAACATCCCCGGGGCAAGAGCGAGTGCCATACCCTGGCTCGACTCCGGCGGCAAGCTCTGGCTCTTCGGGGGAGAGGGTATAGATTCGGCTGGCGCATACGGCTATCTCAACGACCTGTGGCAGTTCACCCGCTAAATAGCTACGGGCACTCTCAATAATCGTCACGAAGCGGCCCCGGCCGGGAGGACCCGCACCTCGGATGTCGCTCACCTCTCCGCCGGCGGCAGGGCGTTCCAATTGAGGAGGGCGTTCCAGAGGAACCGGAAGTCCGAGCGGTTGAGGTCCCTGTGGATCGGCTCGAAGTTGTAGGCGATGACCCGGCCCTTCCCCGCCGGAAGGTCGAGGATCGCGGGCCGGCCCTCCAGATCGTCTTCCCCCTTCAACGCGCCGGCGACGAGCATCTTGACTTCGTCCTTCTTGGCCTGCTCTTTCGCGTCTTTCGGCTTTCCGGCTTCAGGTCCAGGCTCTTCGCGATCCTCCGCCCGCAGCTTCGTGCCCCACTGAAGAACGACGCCGCGCCGGCCGGCGACGGCGATATCGTAAACGGGAAGCCCCGTACGGAAGGCGGACACGATCTCTGGATAACCGTAGGCCAGCGGATGGTCGGGCCGCACGAACTTCACCCTGAGCTCCGAGCCCGGAGTGAAGAAGGCGCCGGATTTCCGGTAGACATCCCGGACGAGCCCCCCGTCGAGGGCCAGGGTCGAGCCGTTTCCGAGAGTGATGAGCAGCCCTCCGTCGGCGAGATACTTCTCGAGGTTGGCCATGCCGGCCCAGCCGATCCCGCCCGTGATATCCTCCGAGGCATCGGGAACCCCGTGGCTGGGAAATTCCTTGGTCTTCGTGTAGGCCATCGGCCCGTACTTCTTGTCGATCCCCTGGATCTGGTCCTTGAGATCAAGATAGTTGTGGCCGAAAATGACGACGTCGTAGCGCTCGCGGAGGCGGCCGGCCCGGATATCGTCGTCGCGGATATAAGAATACGGGATCTTCTCCCGGTCGAGCACGTAGCGGACCCAACCGGTTGCCTCGGTGTCCGCCCAGGTGTGCCAGACGGCGAGGCGCGGCAGCTTCGACTCGTGGCGACCGACATCCGGGACGGCGGTCGCGCCCTCGAAGTCCACGGCCAGCTCGGCCGCGGCCCGCTTCAGGGCCTCCGCCAATCCCATCTGGTCGGAGATGATCCAGGAGCCGGCCGGATAATCCGCGCCTCCTGATTTGAACATTCTTTCGGCGACCTCGACCTTGAAGGCCGCGAGGCGGCTCCGGAGCGCGAGGAGCGCCTCCTGCCCCGTATCTTTCAGCAGGTAGACCGGCCCGGCGCCGTTCACCTTTCCCTGAATCTCAAAGCCGGCCTGAAGCGTCGTGACCGGCACGTCCTTGATCCTGGCGTCATCGATCCGCTTGGCTTCGATGCCGTAATGGACGGGCAGCGACCAGGACACGTCGTCATAGGGCTCATAGGGAGTGTCGGGCGGGAACTCCTGGGGCAGGAGCAGGTCCACGGCGTAGTTCCGGTAGGGCTGGTCGAGCTTCACGACATAGGTCCCGGCGGCGAATTCCCCCTCATCGACTTTGAAGGCCGCGGCCGCCCGCGAGATCTCGATCCCGTGCCACATCAGGAGCTTGACCAGCTCGGCCACGCGCCGGCGGTCGCCCTGGTCCTCACGGATGGCGAAGGCGAAGGGAGCGCCCTTCACCCCCTTCTGCCAGGAGTTATATCCCTTGCGGTAGAAGTTGCGGAGCATCTCCTTGGCATTCTTGGCGGTGTAGTCGAGGATGGCCAGGCAACCGGTTTCCATGTAGTTCGTGTTGTCCCTAAGGGACCAGACGAATTTTCGCGGCGGGGGCAACGGCCGGTACCATTCCCGGCTCGTGACGGGGCGCCCGACGTAGCGCTCCTCGTTCGACCGGAGGACGCGCTCCATGGTCTCGGCAGAGGCATTCCCGTACGTCTCGTAGCCGCGGCCCATGCTGTTGTGGTTGACAGCGAAGGAGTCGAGGTAATGATGAGTCCAGCCCTCGCCGAACCCCCAGGTCCAGACACCCGGCATGCCCATGGAGGTCATGGTCCCAATCTCGGCGAAGGCCATCTCAAAGAACTCGTCGATGAGGATCGCGTCAAGGTTGTTATTGTACGGGCCTGTGCCGTTCCAGGTGTGGAGGAGCGGGATGGACTCGTGGAGGTCGTGGATGACGGTCGGGTGGAAGTCGAAGAACATCCGGGTCACGGCGCGCGTCAGCTCGAGGGCCTGCTGGTGTGTGTCGCGGTTGTTGTCGTGGAAAACGTAATGGCCCCAGTAGGGCGGAGAAACCGGCGGCAGGCGGTCGAAATCCGTCTTCCCCTTGAGGTAGCGGTAGAACCAATCCACCATCTTGTCGCGGCCGTCCGGTTCGGATTCCGGGTTAATGAGGACGATGACGTTGCTCCGGATCCTTTGGATCATCGGCTGGTCGGATACGGCCAGGCGATAGGCGAGCTCCATGACCATTTCCGGGCTGCCTGTCTCCGTCGAATGGAGGCCGGCGTTGAAATAGTATATGGGGCGGGCAGAGACGATGAGGGCCTCGGCCGCCTCGGGGGTTGTCTTTCGAGGGTCGGCCAAGGCTGCGGTCGCGGCTTTCAGCTTATCGAGGCTGCGGATTCCTTCCTCATCGGCGACGACGGCGAGGAGGATGTCCCTCCCCTCTTCGCTCCGGCCGATGGTCTGAACGCGGACGCGCGGCGACGCCTCGGCCAGCTTGCGGAAGTAGCCGTAGATCTTGGCGGTGTTCGAGAGCTCCCCCGCGGCCCCGATGACATGGCCGAGATATTTGGTCGGCGAGGGCACAGTATCCGACGCCGGCACGTAGGCGACCCAGGGGTTGCCGAAGCGGGCCTCTGTCGTGAGCTTGGCGATCGCCTCGACCGACCCCGGTTCGGGAGTGTCCGGGGCGTATGGATTTTTTTCCTGAGCGGCCGCGGAGACGATGAACGCGGCGCAGAGAAAGGGCAAAAAGAGCCGTGGACGCCGGGAAGAATTTTTCATTGTTTGACTTCCTGTTTTGATAAAGAGCTTCGGGGCGCTCCGAGGACCGGATTCTTATCCTGATCGTATCCCGACCCCGCCGGGCAAGCGCCTTTCCAGTCGCGCATGGAGGGAGCATATCGTCTCCGCTTGAAAAAAGTCAAGCTGAGGGGCCTCGGGGACTCCTTCACGAAGTCCGGCTTCCTTGACTTGAACGAGCGGCCGAGGATAGCATCATGGCGATATCGAGGTGGAGTGAGGGCATGGATATGAAAAAGCGCTTCCTCGTGACGTTCACCCTGACGTTTTGCGCTGCGGCGGCCGCTTGCGGCTCCCGCCCGTCCGACCCGCTGGCCCGGGGATTCGCAGCCCCTCCTGGCGAAGCCCGGCCGTGGGTCTACTGGATGTGGATGGACGGCAACCTGAGCCGCGAGGGCATCACCGCGGACCTCGAAGCGATGAAAAGCGCCGGCATCGGGGGCGCCATCATCTGCGAGGTGAACGTCGGCGTTCCGCGGGGTTCGGTCGAGTTCATGAGCCCGGAGTGGCGGCGGTTCTTCAAGCATGTCGTCATCGAAGCGGAGCGGCTGGGCCTCGAGATCACGCTCAACGCCGGGGCCCGGCTGGACGGGAAGCGGCGGACCGTGGGTTAAGCCGGAGCAGTCGATGCAGCACATCGTCGCGAGCGCCACGGAGGTCAGGGGGCCGGGACGTTTCGACATCGTCCTGCCGCTCCCTAAGCGCCGGCCGACTTTTTTCGGAGACGGCGCCCTCCCGCCGGACCAGGAAAAGGCGAAAAACGATTTTTACCGTGATGTGGCCGTCCTGGCCTTCCCGACGCCTCGGGGCGGCGGCACGATCACGGACATCGATGAGAAAGCCCTCTATGTCCGGGCGCCCTATTCGTCCCAGCGCGGCGTGAAACCGTTCCTGCCCTCCCCGGCGGACTATCCTTCCGTGCCGCGGACCGCGGCCATCGATCCCTGGCGCATCGTCGACCTCTCCGCGCATCTCGGGACGGGCGGTCGCCTCGCGTGGGTCGTCCCGGAAGGACGCTGGACGATCCTCCGCTTCGGCCGGACCAGCACGGGCGCGAACACCCGGCCCGCGCCTGTCCCGGGGCTCGGCCTCGAGTGCGACAAGCTCGATCGGGCGGCGCTCGACGCGCATTACGACGCTTTCGTCGGGACTCTTCTGCGGGAGATCGGACAGCACAAAACGGCTGGCGGCGCCGGTTGGACCTTCCTCCACATCGACAGCTGGGAAATGAGCTCCCAAAACTGGACCGGAGCTTTTCGCGAGGAGTTCCGACGCCGCCGCGGCTATGACCCGCTCCCCTATCTCCCCGCATTGACGGGCCGGGTCGTCGATAGCCTCGAGATCTCGGAGCGCTTCCTCTGGGACCTTCGCTTCACGGCCCAGGAGCTCGTCGTCGAGAATCACGCCGCCCATCTCAAGGAGCTCGGGCGGCGCGACGGCTTCGGGCTGTCCATGGAGCCCTACGACATGACCCCGTGCGCGGATATGACCCTCGGCGCCGTCGCCGACGTGCCGCAGGGCGAGTTCTGGCTCTACGGGTTCAACACGGCCCACAGCGTCGTCGAAGCCGCAAGCATCGCGCACACCTGCGGCCGGCGGGTCGTGGGTGCCGAGGCCTTCACGTCGAGCGACGCCGAGCGCTGGCAGGCCCACCCGGCCTCGATGAAGGCGCTCGGCGACTGGGCCTTCGCGGCCGGCGTCAACCGCATCGTCTTCCATCGCTTTCAGCACCAGGCCGGGCTCGACCTCCGGCCGGGTATGACCATGGGTCCGTACGGCGTGCATTGGGAACGGACCCAGACATGGTGGGACATGGCCCCCGCTTACCATACCTACCTGGCCCGCTGTCAATACATGCTGCGGCAGGGGCTGCCCGTGGCGGATGTCTGCTATCTCGGCGCCGAGGGCGCCCCGCAGGTCTTCCGGGCACCGGCTTCGGCGCTCCGCGGCAGCCCGCCGGACCGGCCCGGTTGGAACTTCGACGCCTGCGCCCCAGAGACGCTCGTCGCGGCCATGTCCGTCCGGGACGGCCACCTCGTCCTTCCGGACGGCATGAGCTATCGCCTGCTCGTCCTTCCGGAACGCGAGACGATGACCCCGGGCCTCCTCCGGAAGGTCAGGGACTTGGCCGCGGCCGGGGCCACGATCGTCGGGCCGCCGCCGCGGAAATCGCCCGGTCTCGTTGGGTTTCCCGTCTGCGACGCCGAGGTGAAGGCGCTGGCCGGCGAGCTCTGGGGGAATTGTGATGGTGTTCGCATGACCGAACATGTCATAGGCAAAGGCCGGGTCATCTGGGACCGCCGATCTCCGGCAGGGGCGAAAAACGGCTCCGAGCCGGATCCGGGCACGGGGCGGGCCGGCATCTGGAATGTCGGCGCCCCGCCGCTTTCGGAACCCGAACAGTACGGCGACTACGCCATCGTCGCCCGCATCCTCTCCGAGGCAAATGTGCCGCGGGATTTCGAGTCGGACGCGGCCCTGCGCTACACCCATCGGCGGGACGGCGACGAGGACATCTACTTCGTCGCGAACGCCGAGGACCGAGCCCTGGCCGCGGAATGCATCTTCCGCGTGGACGGCAAGCGGCCCGAGCTCTGGGACGCGGTGACCGGCGAGATCCGGGACCTCCCGGAGTTCACGGAATCGGGTGGCCGGACCGTCTTGCCGGTAAGTTTCGAGCCGCATCAATCCTTTTTCATCGTCTTCCGGAAGCCTGCGGGCGGAGCGAAGCCCTCGGGAGGGGCGAAGGCCTTGGCGCTGGCGGGGCGGCCGGTCAGGAATTTCGGCCGCGTCGAGGAAACCGGGAAGCTCGAGGGACCGTGGGAAGTCACGTTCGACCCGAAATGGGGCGGGCCGGAAAGGATCACGTTCGAGGGTCTCGAGGACTGGAGCCTCCGCCCCGAAGAGGGGATCAAGTACTACTCTGGCCTGGCGACCTATCGGAAGGCCTTCGACCTGCCCGGGGCGCCGGGCCGGGGCGCCTCCCCGCGCCTCTGGCTCGACCTCGGCACCGTGAAAAATATCGCCCGGGTGCGGCTCAACGGCAAGGAGCTCGGGGTCGTCTGGTGCGCTCCTTGGCGCGTGGAAATCACCGGGACGGTGAAGCAAAAGGGAAACCGGCTGGAGATCACCGTCGCCAACCTCTGGCCCAACCGCCTTATCGGGGACGAAAAGCTCCCGCCCGACTGCGACTACGGGCCGGGCGGGAATCTCCTCCGCTGGCCGGAGTGGCTCAAGAAGGGGCAGCCGCGGCCTTCAGCCGGTCGCTTCACCTTTACGACTTGGAGACACTTCAGCAAGGACTCGCCCCTTCTCCCCTCCGGACTCCTGGGCCCTGTGACCATCCGGGCAGATAAGCTATAATCGAAGCCGATGGATGACTTTGGGCAATCCTTCGTGCACAATTTCTATTTGACGGAGGAGTATGCCCGTTTTTGCTCGAAGATCGCGAATATCCCCCTAAAGAAAAGAACCGTTGACGGCCAGGTCATTTATACCCTTAAAAACAAGAACGTCGCGATCAGCAATTACCCCGGCGATCTTTGCCGGGAATTCAAGAGGCAGAAAATCACCCATCTCCGCGTCACGCCCGAGTTCAACGATCTGGCTCCCCGCCCTTCCCTCATGGAATACTCCATTTTCCATAAGACCACCTACGAAGAAGCTTTCAAAAAATACCGGACGTCCTTCTTCCACGGCTTGAGGGAAGGCAAGAAATTCCCCCATCAGATCCGGATTGTTCGCCGGCCCGACGGCCAGCTCGTCGGCGATATCTATCGCATTTACACGGATCAGATGAAACGTCACAATTCCTACCATTTCCCCTTGTCTTTCTTTGAGACTTTCCTGGCCAGCCCTTCGGCCCTGTTGTTCCTGATCGAATATCAGCAGCAGGTCGTCGCCTACTTCTGCTGCTTCCAACACCACGACAATATCTACGCTTCCATTGGGGGCGGCAACCCCCGTTACTTTTCCCACAAGAGCTCCAACAAGCTCTATGACGAGCTCATCCGCTACGCCTGCCAGAACGCCCTCACCATCCATTTGGGCATCGGAGAACATGCCGCCGGCTACCAGAAGTTCAAGCGGAACGCCGGGTTGAGCTGTTATCGGGTCGAAAGGTTTCCCGATGATGATAACGTGCTCAGGCTGTCGATCCCATTCTTGAAGTTCCGGCTGACGGGAAAGGTCCTCGACGCAGCCTCGTCCCTTTTCCCTCACCTCGTTACCTACATCTCGATGCCGTTCACGTAAACCGATGAAACGCGTTTTTTCGTCCCCGGTCCTCAGAATAGCTTTCGGTTTCGTCCTGGCCGCCGTCTGCCTGTACTGGGTCTTCCACGGTACGGACTGGAAGACGCTGGCCGGGAATCTGAAGGCTATCGACCCGGCCTGGGCCTCACTCGGGATCTTGCTCGTGGCGCTGAGCTTCGTCTGCCACGGCCTCCGGTGGCACCTCCTTCTCAAGCCTCTGGGAGCCATCCGGGTCCTCCGCGCTGCCCAGGCTGTCTATTGCGGAATTTTCTTAGACGAGCTCGTGCCGATGGGGTTCGGAGAAATCACCCGGGCCTACATCGTATCGGTTTGGATGGGAAAGCCATTCGTGTCCATCATCCCCTCCATGGCCATGGAGCGCCTGCTCGAAGCGGCCTGGCTCGCGATCGGCATCGGCGCGACCGCCCTGGCCGTGCCGCTGCCAAGGGACCTCAATCGGGCGGTGGGCATCTTCGGCCTGATCGTCTTGGTGCTCGCCGGGCTCGTCCTGTTCATCACGACCAGGAAAAAGAAGGGCGGGGAAAATGACAGCCCACGAAGGATGCTCCAGGGAAGGCTCGCCCGCCAGCTCAGGTCACTCCTCGGGCGCTTGGGAGACGGGTTCCGGTCCATCGGATTCTCGCGTGATCTTGGCGCGGCATTCATGATCTCGTTCTTCGTCTTCGCCCTGCGGGCCGCGGCCCTGTGGTGTTTCATGAGGGCCTACGGGCTCTACCTCCCGTTCTGGATGGGGGCCGCGACGTTCGTCATCATCCTTTTCGGCACGGCCCTTCCCCTGACTCCGGCCAGCATCGGGACGAACCAGTTCTTCTGTGTCGTCGGCTTGTCGCTTTTCGGCGTCGGGAAGACCGCCGCGGCGGGTTTCTCCATGGTCGGCTACATTCTCATGCTGTTCCCCACGCTGGCCATCGGCGCTTTCGCCCTGGCCAGGAGCGGGATCACGATTTCCGTTCTCAAGGAAAAGGTCCGCCGCCTGAAGGTGGACAAGGCGCGGAACTGACCTTCTCTCGATGCCGCCGGGGCTTCAGACGGCCCAGGGTTTCCGGTGAGGATAATCGATCAGGCCGTTGGCCGCGTCGTCGCCGACGAACTTCTCGGCCGCGGGGTCCCAGATGAGCTTGCGTCCGACCTTCATGGCGATGTGAGCCATCGCGCAGATCGAGTTCGAGCGGTGGCCCACCTCGACGGGCGCCGCGGGGTCCTTCCGGCTGCGCATGCATTCGAGGAAGTCCTTCATGTGATTGCCGCTTTGGTAGAGCTTGACCTCGCCCTGTCCGGGCTTCCAGTGGAGGATCTCGGGGTCCGAAGCATTGATCTCTCCCCTCTGGACGAAGATCCAGCCATGGTCGCCCTCGAAGCGGACGCCGGGAGGGTCCCCAGTCTCCAGGGTCATGTGGACGCCGTTCGCATACGTCGCTTCGGCGTGGAATTTCGTATGGACGTTGAAAGCTCCCCGGTCGGGGAATTCGGCCGTGGCTTCGATCGAGACCGGGCCGGTTTCGTCCGTGCCATTTCCCCATTGGGCGATGTCCACCATGTGGGAGCCCCAGTTGGCGACCATCCCCCGGCAGTAGGGCTCCATCTGCATCCATCCGGGCCGGCCGTAGCTCAGCTGGGGATGGACGCGGTCCTCAAAATAGGGTGCCGGGGGGGTCGGGCCGAGCCAGAACTCATAGTCGAGGTTCCGCGGGACGGGCGTCGGCTGGGCGTTGCCGGTGCCCTGGTCTTCCGGGAGCCAGACCCGGGTCGTCTGGAGCTTGCCGATCCGCCCGTTCCGGACGATCTCGCAGGCCATGAGGAAGTGGATGGAGGAACGCTGCTGGGAGCCGACCTGGAGGACCCTCGTATTCTTGCGCACCACGGTGACAAGAGAACGCCCCTCGGCGATGGTGGAGGTCATCGGCTTTTCGAGGTAGATATCCTTTCCGGCCCTGGCCGCGGCAACGCCGATGACCGCGTGCCAGAAATCCGGACTGACGATGAGGACGCCGTCGATGTCCTTCCGGGCCAGGAGCTCGCGAAAATCATGATAAGCGGCGATCCCCTTGGAGGCACCCGTGCCCAGTTCCTTCGCGTAGATCTTTTCGGCCAGCCACTGGGCGTTGTCCAGGCGGTGGGAATCGATGTCGCAGACGGCGACGACGCGGGCCCCGGCCTCGAGGCCGCGGTAGATGAGCTCCTGCATGTCGGCTTGGCCCTGGCGGCCGACGCCGATGCAGCCGAGGAGCAGATCATCGCTGGGCGGGGTCGGGCGGCCGAACACTGACGAGGGAACGATCGCGGGCGCCACGGCCATCGCGGCTGTCGAAACCGCGGCCGTTCTCAGGAAATCCCTGCGGCTGATTCCATTCCCCGTCTTGGCGTGGGTCATTAACTTTCCCCTTCCCGCGATCGAGGGTCGGCGGGACGCTCAGGATCCGGACAAAAACTACCACGCGGAAAACGCCGTTGTCAACGGAAGGTCCCCTCTTACGCCTCTACGTCTGTCATCGCATCGCCGGTCAAACGACTGAAGAATTTGATCAAAATGAGAAGAATTGCCGCCTATCGTTCAGGCTTTTTCGCGGCGACCCCGAATTTCTGGATGCGGCTGGCCGATTTTTCGACGATGATAACGTCACCCTTGTCATTAACTGCCACGCCGGCCGGGTTGGACATCTGGGCGCCGGAAGGCCTGGTCCCGCCCCAATTGGAGGAAACCAGCTTGCCGTCCGGAGTGAACTTCTGGATCCGGTTGTTTCCAGTATCGGCCACATAGACATAGCCGTTTTCATCAATGCAAAGCCCAAAAGGTTGGTTCAACTCGCCGTCATCCGAGCCTTGTTTTCCGAACTCGGCGATGTACGCGCCGTCAGGGGTGAATTTCTGGACCCTGGAATTCCCGCTATCGACGACATAAATTTCGCCACTGAGACTTACAGCGACGCCGGTCGGAGAATAGAAATCCCCCTGCCCGGAGCCTTTCTTCCCCCAAAACTTTTTAAAAACCCCGACAGGTGAATACTTGACGACGCGGTGGTTCCTCGTGTCGGCTACATAGACATCGTTGTTCCTGTCAATGGCGATGCCCGTCGGAGCGTCGAGCTCGCCGTTCCTCGCGCCTCGTCGCCCCCATTTGAAGATCTCCCGGCCGTTCCTGTCGAATTTCACCACCCGGGAGCTTCCGAAGTCCGTGACGTAAATGTTATCCTGACTGTCGAAGGCGATGCCGGCCGGCAGGTCCAGCTTCCGGATCGTCAAGCCGGGGTCGCTCCAGATCTGGATCCCGAATTCCGGAGTGAACTTGCGAACCTTGAAATCGCTCTCGTCGGCGATATAGATGCTCCCAGACTTGTCCACCGCCACGGCCTTGGGGAGCCTGAGGAACTTGCCGTCCGGCCCGCCCAATTTCCTGAGCTGAACATAATTCTTGACCGTCATGATGGCTGATACCTGGAGAGGCCCCGATCCTTCAACGACCTGGCAGGGCCCTTCCCAGTCCGCGTAGTTTTCAAGCGTCAGCTTGAGCCTGTGCTCGGCATATCGGACGTAGGACAGCTCGCATTCGGTGGTCCTGCCGGTATCCTGGCCGTCGAGGGACACGCTGGCGCCCGGGGGGGTCGAGCTGACTTTGATCGTCCGGCCGACACTCTGCAGGGAGTAGCTTTTCTCCGAGGCCGTTTCGGTCAGGAAGACGGAGTCTTTGACCGTCCCGTACCCTTCTTTTTCGATCTCCAGGGTGAGTTTTGGATTCTTTGTCTGGTAGACATAAGGAGAGCTGCCGACGACCTTGCCGTCGATTCTGACGGTCGCTTCCTTGGGTTCGGTCGAGATCGTGTACGTATATTCGACGACCAGGCCCTTGTACTGCTTTTCGGCGTTATCGAGGAGGCTGCTGATGGCCGGCTCGGAGATATACCGGGTTATCGATTTGGCGAAAACATAATCTACCTCGAACATGTTCCGGAACTCACGGATGGCCCCGGAACTGTCTCCCAGCCTCGCTTCCGCGACCCCGAGCAAACAATAGATGTCGCAGGCGGTCTGCTTCTGTTTCTGACGATCCTCGAGGCTGAAGACCTTGGCGATGAGAGGCCGGAGATTCTCTGCGGCCTGGGCCAAGTCTTTTTCCTGGTTGATCAACTCCTTGTTTTCCTCGATCCTATTGTCGAGTTGCGCGCCGATTTCCTCCTGGGTTTTGCCCCTATCCGCGGGATTAGCGGCCGTCGCAGCCTCGTTTTCGCTGACTTCCTCGACGACCTCCTTATGGATGAAACCCGTTATTTTGACCCCGTTTTGTTCCAGGGTCACCTTATAGAATTCCCCTTGTCGGCCCTCGGAATCCAGGAACCTGTTGAGGGCCACGTTAGCCAGCTTTTGACTGCCCATACTCGGAGCCACCCGAATGGCTGAATTATCAACCGTGACTTTCAGCTTGGCCCCGGCCGCGGGAGCGGGCCGAAAGAAGACGATCAGGAGGAGCACGACAGCTGAGGAGACCCCGATGATTTGACCCTTTTTTACCGGCATCCCCATTTCCTCCTTCCGTCGGCTCGTCGACAGTATCAACGAATATTGACGATCTTCCAGGCGCCGGCTACTTTTTTCAATTCCCAGGTTCTCTGCCCCTCAAAGACCATTTTCTTCTTCCCATCCCTCCGATCCTTGCCGTATATCCTCTGAGAGAACCTGAGGGTCACGTTCGAGCGGTCGGCAAAAGCGAATGACTTATCATCGTCGATGCGCGACGTGATCCCGTCGTAGCCGTTGAACCATTCTTTGTATTTACGCCGGGCCTCAGAGACCAGGGCCGGCGAATCGAAATGGCTGAGCACGGTGGGGAGGTCGTTGTTTTCCTCCGCCACGCGGTGCTGCTCGAGAATATCTCGGATGTCTTGTCTTGACAGGGCGGTATCCGCTTGGAACAGGTATTTCCGGGCGGCCCCGTTGTTACTGTCCAGTTTCAGGACCTTCTCCATGGCCTCGACGCAGGCCGGGAGATCGCCGTTGTTGTAGCTGGCGATCCCCGTCTCCAGGATGGAGGCCACTTGTCCATTGATCCGCTCGGACCTGGCGCCTTCCCTGGCTTTATCCAGATAATCCCGGGCCACAGGATCCGTCGGGTCCTCGGATAGCATTTTCTCGGCCAGCCGGACCGTTCCTTCATAGTCCTCACGCTCCAGACCCTCCTTGAGCTTGGCCACCTTTTCTTCGGCCGGGGATACCGCGGGTCCCTGAGACGGGCCCGCCGCACGGGTGGCTGGGGTTTTCTCTCCATCTTTCGACGTCTGAAGACCGGCGGCTGCCGTCACGGACCCTCCGCCTCTCCCCCTCGAGAGGATCAGATAGCCGACTACAGCCAGGAGGACAAAGACGGCCAGCCCCCCAGCCAGGGCGAGAGGCTTTGTTTTCCTGGCGGGCGCCTTCTCGGGCTCTGTCGTCCCGGATCCGTACGCCCGGGTCGCCTCGGCGAAATTCTCGGGGTCGGCGAGAGCTTCGACGAGCTCCCGGCCGCTCTGGTAGCGGTCATCGGGGCTCTTGGCCAGCGCCTTCTTGATCACGGCCTCATAGCCCCGCGGCAGGCTGTGGTTGATCTCCGTAACCTGCGGCGGCTCTTCGTTAACGATCTTGTAGACGATCGTGGAGAGGTTGTCTCCCGCGAACGGCTTTTTCCCGGTCAGGAGCTCGTAGAGGATGACTCCCAGGGCGAACAGGTCTGCCCGGTGATCCACGGGGTTTCCCAGGACCTGCTCCGGCGACATGTAGCTGAGCGTCCCGATGGTCTTCCCCGGCCCGGTCATCGTGGACGTTTCGATGCGGGCCACCCCGAAGTCGGCCAGGAACGGCCTCCCGCTCTTGTCGAGCAGGATGTTGGCGGGCTTGATATCGCGATGGATGATCCCGTTCCGGTGGGCGAAATCTAAGGCCGCGGCGACCGGCCTGAGCAGGTCGATGACCTCCTGAGGCGAGAACCTTTTTCCCGAATCGATCAGCTCCTGGAGGCTCTTCCCGTCCACGTACTGCATGATGATGAAGGTCAGATCGCTCTCCCGGATGACGTCGTAGATGGTGATGATATTGGGATGGTTGAGGCGGCCCGCGGCCTTGGCTTCCCGGACGAACCGGGCCAGCATCTCTTCTTTCTCCTCGCCTTCGGTCAACGCGTCGAAGCGGATGGTCTTGACGGCCACCTCCCGCTCGATGTCCGGGTCCAGGCCCTTGTAGACGATTCCCATCCCCCCTCTCCCGAGGGTCCCGAGGATCTTGTATTTCCCTATTTTTTCTGCGGGAGGCCGTTGGTAGGCCGGCAGGTTGCGCAAGGAAGACGACCTCTTCCCCTTCATAACCCTGGTCCTTTCACACTGATAGGTGATTAAAAAATATAAGAGAGGGCCTTTATTGTCAAGAAGAATGTCAAGGGCTCTTCCCCGGGCTGTTGCGGCAACGTGATAATTTCCGCTTTGGGCAACGTGAATATTTCCGCTTTTTTGGGCTAAGGTACTCCTCCGGACAGGAGGAGGGCCGGCCCCGTGCGAGAGGAACTGATCACGTT
>JBEKXF010000018.1:0-62057 GCA_049512315.1 Candidatus Aminicenantales bacterium
AGCTACTACGCCTCCGGGGAATTCCTGGACAGGGCCGAGCTCGAAATGGCCCGGCGCGAAACCGTGGACTACCTCGAGCGAAGCCAGTACGTCCTGCTGGATTTCCTCGGGACGCCCTCGGGCCAAGCCGCGGCCCGTCCGGCCTTAAGCATGGTCCAGGCCCGCGAGCTCCTTTCGAAAAAGAAATATCTCAACCGGGAGCTCGAAAAATTCCAGATGGCCAAGGCCAAAGCGATTTGCGACCAGATTGAGATGCTCTTCCTCGAACTGGCCCAGATCAGTGGCGATCTGCCCGAGGCCGATCTGGCCAAAATGCGAGACCTGGTCGAGGAGCGCCAGCTCTTCCTCAAGATTAACCTGGTCAAAAAAGAACTGCAAAATGGGGTTTAACATGAGAAAAATCATTCCGGCAATCTGTTTCGTCCTAGCCCTGGGGCTGGGATCGGCGGCCTCCGGCCGGGCCTTTCCCCAGGCTCCGACGGACGAAAAGCTTTTCCAGGACTCCAAGCTCCTGATTTTCGACAAGAAGTGGGAAGCGGCGTTGGACAAGCTCCAGGAAATCGTGGATTCAGGCGCCAAGGGTCCCTATTACAGCCAGGCCGTCTTTTACAAAGGGGAATGCCTGAACTCGATCAAGGGCCGGGAGAAGGACGCGCTCTTGGCTTATAAAGAGTACATCCAGCTCCGCGACGCCAACCCGAGCCTGGTCGAGAAGTCTGAGGGCTCGATCATCGATCTGGCCTGCGCTCTTTATGATAAAGGAGACCGGATGGCCTTGAAGGAGCTCGAAAGCCGGCTGGACCATCCGAACCGGGCGATCAAGTACTACGCCGCCTACAAGCTCAGCCTCGTCCCGGACAAGGCGGTCGCGTCCAAGGCGGTGCCCGTCCTCGAGCAGATCATCAGGACGGAGAAGGACCCCGAGCTCACGGACCGGGCCCGGATTGCCCTCCTCCGTGTCTCACCCGAGAGCCTCAAGTCCGTCGAGGACAGAAGGCCTTCGTCCGGGTCGCCCCGGATGCTTAGGATCCGGATCTGGAAAAAGGGCCTGAAGAACCCCGAGGTGTCCCTCAATATCCCCTGGGCCCTGGCCGACCTCGCCCTGAACGCCATGGACGAGGAAGACAAAATGGCTCTCCGCAAAAAGGGCTACGACCTCAACAAGATCATGAACGAGCTCGCCAAGTCCAAGGAGAGCATTCTCCGGATCGAGGGGGAGGACGGCTCGATCATCGAGATCTGGATCGAGTGATCCTGGGAACGAATAGACAATAAATAAAGGAAAGAGAGGAGAACAAACATGAGAAAGACAGCAATCGCCATCCTCGCCGCCGTGGCCATCGCCCTTCTCGCGACCCCGGTCCTGAGAGCCCAGAATCATGACGATTTCCAGGCCATCCAGAAGGCCGTCAAGCAGAACCCGGCCTACGAAGAGGGCAAGGAAGTCAAATGGTTCAAGGTCCTCATCACCGATACGAAGACCGGCAAGGACAAAGTCCGGGTTACGCTGCCCCTGGCCCTCGTCGAAGCCCTCATCAAGTGCGCCGACGACAAGAGCATGAAGTTCAAGGAAGAAGGTTGCGACGTCGATCTCAAGGTGCTGTTCGCCGAGCTGAAAAAGGTCGGCCCCATGGCCCTCATCGAGATCATGGACGAGGGCTCGCTCATCAAGGTCTGGCTCGAATAGCCGGCCGCGTTCTCCAGGGAACATTCTCAACGGGAGGCGGACTCCGGTCCGCCTCCCTTTTCATTGACAAGGCCTCCCCGCGCCCATAAAATGGGAGGGCCAGGAGGTCGATTTGGGCAAGACTCTGACGGAAAAAGTCCTCGGGCTCAAGGCCGGGAAGGACGTCCAGGCCGGTGAGGTCATCACGGTCTCCCCGGACTACGTCCTCTCCCACGACAACTCGGCGGCCATCATCCAGGAATTCAGGAAAATCGGCGTCAAAAAAGTCCGCGCCCCAGAGAAAATTGTCATCGTCCTGGACCACATCGTCCCGGCCTCAGAAGAAAAATACGCCCAAAACCACAAAACGATCCGGGAATTCGTGGCCGAACAGGGGATAGAGAACTTCTTCGATATCAACTTCGGCATCTGTCATCAGGTCCTGCCGGAGCAGGGGTTCGCCGTGCCGGGGAAAGTCATCGTCGGGAGCGACTCCCACACGCCGAGCTACGGCGCGCTCGGGGCCTTCGCCACGGGGATCGGCCGGACCGAGACGGCCTGCACCTGGGCGACCGACGAGATCTGGCTCCGGGTTCCCGAAACCATGCGGATCGACCTCGCGGGCCGCCTCTCCGCCGGAGTCTCGGCCAAGGACCTCAGCCTGAAGATCATCGGCGACCACGGCGCCGAGATGGCCAACTATAAGGCCGTGGAGTTCGCGGGCCCGGCCGCGAAAGAGCTCAGCGTCGGGGCCCGGCTGACCCTGGCCAATATGTCGGCGGAAATGGGGGCCAAGAACGGCTACTTCGCTCCCGACGAAAAGGCGTTCGAATGGCTTAAGGGACGGGCCCGCGGGCCTTTCCAGCCCGTTGCCTCCGACCCTGACGCTCTGTTCGAGAGCGTCCTCGCCTATGACCTCTCCGTTCTCGAACCTCAGCTCGCCTGCCCCCACACCGTGGACAACGTCAAACCGGTGGGGGAGGTCGAGGGCAAGCCCGTCCACCAGGTCCTCATCGGGACCTGCACGAACGGCCGGCTGGAGGACCTCGACGAGGCCGCCCGGATCGTAAAGGACAGGCAGATTCATCCCCGCGTCCGGGCGCTCGTCATCCCCGCGTCTTGGGAGGTCTACCGGGAAGCCCTGAAGTCCGGGACCCTGGCCGTCCTGGCCGACGCCGGCTGCGTCATCCTCAACTCGGGCTGCGGGCCGTGCCTCGGCGCCCACGAAGGGCTTCTGGCCGCGGGCGAGGTCTGCGTCAGCACCTCGAACCGGAATTTCCGGGGCCGCATGGGCCACAGGGATTCGGAGATCTACCTGGCCTCCCCGGCCACGGCCGCCGCCTCGGCGATCGAGGGGAAGATCGCCGACCCGAGGAGGTACCTATGAGCGCCGGAAAAGTCTGGAAATACGGGGACAACGTCAACACGGATGTCCTCTATCCCGGCCGCTACACTTACCAGATCCTCTCGCCCGAGGAGATGGCCAAGCACGCCCTCGAGGACCTTGACCCCGATTTCGCGGCCAACGTCCGGCCCGGAGATATCATCGTGGCCGGCAAGAATTTCGGCTGCGGAAGCTCCCGGGAACAGGCCGCCGCCTGCCTGAAATACGCCGGCCTCAAGGCCGTGGTCGCCAGATCGTTCGGCCGGATCTATTTTCGGAACGCCATCAACCTGGGTCTGCCCGTCGTCCAGTCCGAGGAGGCTTGCGATTCCCTGGAGAGAGGCGACGAAGCCGAGATCGACTTCGCCCGGGGCGAGATCCGCTCGCCGCGCGGGACGTTCCGGTTCCTGCCGCTCCCGGAATCCGTCATCGGCATCCTCCAGGCCGGCGGGCTCCTCGAGTACACGAAGAAGAAGCTGGCCTCCGCCGTCCCGCCGAAATCCTGAAGCAAGGAGCCATCCATGTCCAAGTATAAGATCGCCATCCTCCCCGGTGACGGGGTCGGCAAGGACGTCGTCGAAGCCACGATGATCGTCCTCAACAAGATCGGTCTCGACGCCCAATACATCCCCGGCGACATCGGCTGGGAATTCTGGCGCCGGGAAGGCAACCCCCTGCCCGACCGGACGGTCAGGCTGCTCAAGGAGACCGATGCCTGCCTGTTCGGGGCCATCACCTCCAAGCCCAAGGAGGACGCGAGCCTGGAGCTCGCTCCCGCGCTCAGGGCCAAGGGATTGTCCTACTTCAGCCCGATCGTCCGCCTCCGCCAGGAATTCGACCTCTACCAGAACCTCAGGCCCTGCAAGGCCTACGCCGGGAATCCTCTCAATTATAAGGAAGGGATCGACCTGGTCATCTTCCGCGAGAACACCGAGGGGATGTATGCCGGGGTCGAGTTCTTCCCCCTGCCCCAGGTCGTCCGCGACGCCCTCCTCACGAACCCCAAAATGAAGCGCTTCAAGGACGTCCCGGCCAACGAAATCGCCGTCTCCACCCGGATCATGACCAAAGCCGCCTGCGCCAGGATCACCAAGGCGGCCTTCGAGTTCGCCCGGAAATACAAGAGGAAATCCGTGACCCTCATCGAGAAGCCGAACGTCCTCCGCGAGACGGGCGGCCTGATGCTCGACGCCGCCCGCGAGGTCGCCAAGGCCTACCCGGACATCAAGTTCTGGGACGTCAACGTGGACGCCATCTGCATGTGGCTCCTCAAAAACCCCCACGATTACGACGTCCTCGTCGCCGAAAATCTGTTCGGCGACATCGTCTCGGACCTGGCCGCCCAGCTCGTCGGCGGGCTGGGGTTCGCCTGCAGCGGCAACATCGGCGACACGTACGGGGTCTTCGAGCCCACCCACGGCTCGGCCCCGAAATACTCCGGGATGTACAAAGTCAACCCCATCGCCACGATCCTGGCGGCCAAGATGATGCTCGACTGGATCGGCGAGACGGCCAAGGCTGCCTTGATCGAGGACGCCGTGGCCGCCGTCATCAAGGAAGGCCAGGTCCGGACCTACGACATGGGAGGGTCCTCGACGAGCCTGGACGTCGGCCGGGCCGTGGCCGGCAAGCTCTAGCTTTATGCTCATTCTCGCCGTCGATACGACAACGCCGAGCGGCTCCGTGGCCCTGCTCAGGGACGCGGAGCTCTTGGGGGAGTTCGACCTCGAGTCGCCCTCGACCCATTCGGCCCGGCTGCTGCGCTCCGTTGGCTTCCTGCTCCAGGCGAACGGCCTTGATATCCAAGCCGTCGACGCTTACGCGGTGGCCGCCGGGCCGGGCTCCTTCACCGGCATCCGCATCGGCCTGAGCGCCGTCAAGTCCCTGGCCTTCGCTTCGGGCCGGATGGTCGCCCCGGTCTCCACCCTCGAAGCCCTGGCCTCGAAGATCGCGGCCCCTCCCGTCCGGCTGGCCTGCCCGGTCCTCGACGCCAAGAAGGGCGAGATCTACGCTGCCCTTTTCGAAGTGCGGGCGTCCCGGCTCAGCGAGGTCATCCCGCAAGGGGCCTACGACCCCGAGGCCTTTTTCGCCCGGCTGCCAGCCCACCGCGTCACGTCCTTCATCGGCAACGGCCTGTGCATCTACCGGGACAAGCTCCTAGCCCACGTCCGGGACAAAGCCCGCTTCCCCCGCCGGTCGCCCTTCATCGCCGCCGAGGTCGGCCTGATCGGCCACAGGATGCTTCTCGAGGGGAAGGGCGTCCCGGCCGGCGGGCTCGAACCGGTCTATTTTCGAATATCCCAGGCCGAGGAGAAAAAGACAGCGTGAAAGCGAGCGACGGCCGCTTTTTCATCCGGCGGATGAAGGAGGAAGACCTGCCCGTGGTCCGGACTATCGAGGCCCTGTCTTTCTCGAACCCCTGGAGCGACAACACCTTCCGGGGCGAGATTCAGAACACATCCATTTCTTTTCCGCTGGTCGTCGTCCGCAAGCCCGGCGACGAGGTCGTCGGCTACATCATCTTCTGGCACATCCGGGAGGACGTCCAGGTCAACAACGTCGCCGTCCACCCGGATTTCCGCGGGCAGGGGATCGGCGAGGCCCTGATGCGCCACGTCATCGACAAGGTCCGGAAGAACGGCGCCACCTTCATGACCCTCGAGGTCCGGCCCTCGAACGCTGCGGCCGTGACGCTCTACAAAAAGCTGGGGTTCGAGATCCTGGGGACGCGGAAGAATTACTACACCAACCCGGACGAGGACGCCTACCTGATGGGACTCGTCCTGGATCAATAATCGACCCGGACGAGGCACAACCCCTTGGCCGGAGCCGTCGGACCGGCCAGGGTCCTGTTCTTCCGGCGGAAGATCTCCTCCACGTCGTCCGGGGTGAACTTGCCCCGCCCGACCTCGAGGAGCGTCCCGACGATCGTCCGGACCATATAGCGGAGAAACCCGTTGGCTTCGACGGTATAGATGACTTCGTCGCCCCTTTTCCGGATCTCGGAGCGCCGGATCGTCCTCACGGGGCCCCGCTCCCGGTTCGAGGAGAAGGCCGTGAAGTCCGCCTTCCGGACGAAAAGGGGCGCGGCCGCCCTCATGGCCCGGAGGTTGAGCGGGTAAGGCCAGTGAAGGCCGTAGCGGAAATCGAAAGGGCCAACCTGAGGGGCGTGGACGATCCTGTACTCGTAGACCTTAGCTTTCGCCGACTTCCTGGCGTGGAAGCCCGGCGCCGCCCTCTCGAGGCCCAGGATCCGGATGTCCCAGGCAAGGACGGCGTTGAGGGCGCGGAACAGGTCCTCGTCCCTGAGCCTGGTCGTGACCCCGAAATGGGCCACCTGGCCACGGGCGTGGACGCCCGCATCTGTCCGCCCGGCGCCGTGGACGGCGACCCTTTTGCGGGTGATCTTGAAGACCGCGTCCTCGAGCGCACCCTGGACGGTCCTCTCTTCGGGCTGGCGTTGCCAGCCCCGGAAGTCCGTTCCGTCGTAGGCCAGGACGATCTTGTAGCTTTGCATGCGAGCGGGCGTCAGCCGAGGGCCAGCCGGACTGCCTCCTCCGGGTCGAAGGCCGGGAGGACGCCCTTGATGTCCCATGTCCCGAGGCCGACGACTTTCTTCCCGTAGATCAGCCCATAAGCGATCTCCGAGAGCGTCCCGTATTCCCCGTCGACGGCGATGACGACGTCCGCGTTCATCACAACCAGGGAATTGCGGGTGTAGCCGAGGCCGGTGGCGAGGGGGATATCGATGGACGGATTGGCCTCGGACGGATTGGCGCCGGGAAGGATGCCAAGCGAGAAGCCGCCACCCTCTCGCACTCCGCGCGCTGCCGCTTCCATCACCCCGCCGAGCCCCCCGCACACGAGGAGCGCCCCCCTGGCCGCGATCAACCGCCCGACCTCGAAGGCCTGGTCCAGGGCCGCCCGGCCGGGCCTGCTCCCGCCGATGACGGCCACCCGCTTCCTCTTCCTCAGATCATCCATCTCGGGTCCTTTCTTCTCCAGATTCGGGCCTGGTCTCCTCTATCTCATAGCATAAGGCGCGCCGTTCTGGCAATCGGCATCCCGACGCGCCGGACGACTAAACCAAAATGAGGCGCGGCAGCCGGATTCTCCTTCGGCGGCGTTTGACTTCACGCGTTGCGTATGTTAGAAATGGATAAGCAATGAGGGTTGCATAGGATATGGCAGTCGTTAACTACGCGACCAAGAACCTAGCCATCAAGATCGTCTATTACGGGCCGGGCCTGAGCGGCAAGACGACCAACCTCCGCTACATCTATTTCAAGCTCGACCCAGCCTCCCGGGGCGACCTCGTCTGCCTGGAAACTGAAACGGAGCGGACGTATTTCTTCGACCTCCTGCCGATCAAGGCGGGAATGATCGGCGAGTTCAAGGTCCATTTCCAGCTCATGACTGTCCCCGGCCAGGTCTTTTACGAGGCCTCGCGCAAGAGCGTCCTCAAGGGCACGGACGGGATCATTTTCGTCGCCGATTCCCAGATTCCGCTCCTCGATGCCAACCTGGAGAGCTTTGACGGCCTGCGCCGGAATTGCCTTCAGCACGACATCGACCTCAACAAGATCCCCCTGGTCTTCCAGTACAACAAGAGGGACCTCAGTTATCTCATCCCGGTGGAGACCTTCAACAATCTCCTGAACCCCAGGAAATGCCCCTACATCGAGGCCGTGGCCGTCAACGGGGCCGGCGTTTTTGAGACCCTCCGGGAGATCGCCAAGCTGACCGTCCCCGCGGTCCGGGAAAAATATTTCGGGGAGAAGCGCCGGACAGAGACCGTCCAGCCTGAAACGGCCGGCCAGGAGATCGATCACCTGATGGGATCACCGAGGGCCGCCCGCGAGAACATCGAATTCGTGGCGCCGGACCAGGCGGAGCCCCTCCAGGTCACGAAGGTCAAGATCAAGTCCCCGCAGGACGTCGAGGGCGAGCTCGAGAAGCTCTCCAAAGAATACGGCGAAAAGTCGAAATAGGGTGAAATAGAAGAGGCCGCTGCTCCGTCTTTATCAATAGGACGGATGCTGTTCAAGATCTCAAGCGCTTCGCTTCTCGGGATCGAGGGATACCCGGTCGAGGTTGAAGTTGACATTTCTGCGGGGCTGCCGACGTTCGTCACCGTCGGGCTTCCGGACCCCGCCGTCCGGGAGAGCAAGGAGCGGGTCCGGGGCGCGCTCAAGAATTGCGGCTGGGATATCGAGTCCCGGAAGGTCACGATCAACCTGGCCCCGGCCGACCGTAAAAAAGAAGGCTCCGCGTTCGACCTGCCGATCGCCCTCGGGTTTCTCGCCTACCTCGACGTCGTGCCTGGCGACCGGCTCCACGATTTTCTTTTCGTCGGCGAACTGGCTCTCGACGGGCGGCTGAAACCGGCCCGCGGGGTCCTGCCGATCGCCCTGATGGCCAAGAAGGCCGGCTTCCAGGGGATCGTCGTCCCCCAGGCCAACGCCAGGGAAGCGGCCCTGGTCCCGGACCTGCCGGTGTTCGGGCTCGAGAACCTTATCCAAGTCGTCCGCTTCCTCGCGGCCCCCGGCGAGGTCGCTCCCTGCCGGTTCTCCCTCGACGACCTCGTGTCCCCGAACTCCGAGACCCTCGATTTCGATGAGGTCAAGGGCCAGTACCACGTCAAGAGGGCGCTCGAGGTGGCCGCCGCAGGGGCCCACAACCTCCTCCTCATCGGACCGCCCGGCGCCGGGAAGACGATGCTCGCCCGGAGGCTGCCGACCATCCTGCCCGAGATGACGTTCGACGAGATGGTCGAGGTGACCCAGGTCTGGAGCGCCGCCGGCCTCCTCCACGAGGCGGGCGCCGTGAGCCGCCGGCCGTTCCGGGCCCCGCACCACACGATCACCGACCCGGCCCTGATCGGCGGTGGGCTCGTGCCCAGGCCGGGGGAGGTGAGCTTGGCCCATCGCGGGGTCCTGTTCCTCGATGAACTGCCCGAGTTCCGGAGGCGGGTCCTCGAGGACCTCCGGCAGCCCATCGAGGACGGCCGGGTCACGGTTTCCCGCTCGGCGATGAGCGCCGTCTTCCCCTCATCGTTCATGCTGGTGGCGGCCATGAACCCCTGCGAGGACGTTTTTCGCGGGCTGGCCGGGTCGAAAGGCGGCTGTACCGAAAGCGAGAAGGCCCGCTATTACTCGAGGATCTCGGGACCCCTCCTCGACCGGATCGACATCCAGGTCGAGGTCCCCGAGGTCAAGTTCCGCGACATCGTTTCCCGGACGCCGGCCGAATGCTCGGCCTCGATCCGGACCCGGGTGACGGCGGCGAGAGAGAGGCAACTCGTCCGATTCAAGGGGCGGAAAATTTACGCCAACGCCCGGATGGAACCGAAGGACATCAAGCGCCACTGCGCGATCCCGGACGAGGCCGAAAAGCTCCTCGAGACGGCTGTAACCCGGCTCGGCTTCAGCGCCCGGGCCTACGACCGCATCCTCAAAGTCGCCCGGACGATCGCCGACCTCGAGGCCAGGGACACGATTGCAACCGTCCACGTCTCCGAGGCGGTCCAATACCGGATGATGGACAAGTTCCGATAATGCCCGGGCCGAATTATGGTGGCACATAACTCATTACCGAATTAAGCAGAGGCTCCTTTATAATGTATTGGGCAGGGCGTCACCGAAATCCTTGACGAGAAGATCGAAAGGTGATAACAAACTGAGACCAGAGGCTGATGGAGTGAGTTAAGAACTCTGGAGGTTTCAGCATGAAAGCAATACCCATAAAAAGACCGTTTTTAGCCGCCTTGCTCCTGCTTCCCGTCTTAACTTGGGCCCAGGGGCAGGAGCTCCGGACCATCAAATTAAATGAACCGAACAAGACGCGGGGGCTGCCCGTCATGCAGGCCCTGTCCGTCAGGGCCTCCGTCAGGGATTGGTCCGATAAGGATTTCAGCCTCCAGGATCTGTCCGACCTGTTGTGGGCCGCCGGCGACTATCGAAACGAGATCGGCATGCGGCCGGGCGGCGGGCCGGGCGGCGCGCCGAGGGCAAAACCGGAAGGTTCGCCCCCGACAGGAACCAAGCCGGAAGGTCCTCCGGGAGCCAAGCCGGGCGGCCCGCAGTCTACCGCGCCCATTCTGCTGGTCCTGGTATCGGATATTTCCCGGTTCGGCGGCGGAACTCCGGAATTGAAAAAAGAATGGGGGGCCATTGATACGGGAATCGTCTCGCAGAATATCTCGCTGTTTTGCGCCGCGACGGGAATGGCCACGAGACCCCGCGCTGGAATGAACCATGACCGGATCAAGGAGCTCCTGAAGCTGAAAGATACCCAATACGCCATGCTGAACCATCCGATCGGGTATCCGAAAAAAGCCGGGTGACAAGTCCCTCTTAAGGAGAAACCATGGACCAGAATATTCAAGCCTGCGCGTCTGTCGATAAGACGAAGATCGCCCTGCCGCGAGTCCTCAGCCTCTGGGACGTCATCATGATCGTCGTCGGCGGCGTCATCGGCTCGGGGATTTTCCTCTCGCCGTCGGAGATCGCCTCGGCCGTTCCCGCCCCGCTCTTGATGCTCGGGGTCTGGGTCGTCGGCGGCATGTTCAGCTTCTTCGGCGCCGTCGCCTTCGCCGAGCTCGGCGCGGCCATGCCCGAGGCCGGCGGCATTTACATCTACCTCCGGGAGGCCTACGGCCCGTTGCTGTCCTTTCTCTTCGGCTGGACCCTCTTCCTTGTCATCGACTCGGGGTCCATCGCCACCCTGGCCGTCGCTTTCTCCCATAACATGTTGCCCCGCTTCGTCGACATGACGCAGCTTACGAAGCAGCTCATCGCCGCAGGCTTCGTCGCCTTCCTGGGCGCCGTCAACTACGTCGGCGTGCGCTGGGGCTCCCGTCTCCAGAACGTCCTGACCTACATCAAGACGGGCGCCATCGGCATCGTCGTCGTGGCCGTCTTCTTCTTCACCAAGGGCCACGGCCATCCCGCGAATTTCGTGGAACCCGGCCCCGGCCCCTTCAACCTCCCCCTTCTGGGGGCGTTCGGCGTCGGCCTGGTCGCTTCCCTCTGGGCGTACAAGGGCTGGGAAGCGGCGACATACAGCGCGGGCGAGGTCAAGAATCCCCGCCGTAACCTGCCTCTCGGCATCCTTATCGGAACGATCACGGTCATCGTCCTCTACGTCCTGGCCAACCTGGCCTACCTCTACGTCCTGCCGGTCGGCAAGATCGCCGCGTCCGAAGGCCGGGTCGCGCTCGAGGCCATGGAGATCGTCACCGGGCCGTTCGGGGCTTCCCTCATTGCCTTCCTGATCCTGTTCTCGATCCTGGGCGCCGCGAACCAGAACATGCTGACCTCGCCCCGCGTCTATTTCGCCATGGCTCGCGACGGCATGTTCTTCAAGAAGATCGCCGAGTGCCACCCGAAATTCCTGACCCCCCACATCTCGATCATCGCCATCACCGTCTGGAGCATCCTCCTCACCCTGACGGGGACGTTCAAGCAGCTCTTCACCTACGTCATCTTCGGCGAGTGGATCTTCTTCGGCCTGACGGTCGCCGCGGTCATCGTCCTGCGCAAGAAGCGGCCGGATCTTGACAGGCCTTATAAAACCTGGGGCTACCCGGTGACGCCGATAATCTTCGTCCTGGCCGCGGTCTATGTCGCCGTGGGGGCGCTCCTCGGCTCCTTCAAAAACGCCATGTTCGGACTGCTGATCATCTGCCTCGGCATCCCGGCCTACCTTTACTGGAAGGGAAAGCTCGCCAAGGCCGGACCGTCCGCGTCCTGAGCGGCCGGGCATGAAATATTTTGTATTCGGCCCGACCTACGTCATCCGCCTGGACGACGGGGAGAGGATCATTGATTCGCTCCGGGCCCTCTGCGAACAGGATAAGATCGGGGCGGGGGTGATCAGCGGCCTCGGCGCGGTCCGCGAGGCCGAGCTCGGCTGGTTCGACCGCAAGGCCAAAGACTACTGCACGGTCCTCATCCAGGAACCCTGCGAGATCGTCTCCCTCCACGGGAATATCTCCCTCCTCGACGGCAAACCGTTCCTCCACTGCCACATCGCTCTGGGGGACAGGTCGTTCGGGGTCCGGGGAGGGCATCTGCGGGAGGCCGTCGTTTCGGCAGCCTGCGAGATCACCCTGACGCGGTTTTTCGATGAGATCGGACGGAGGAGGGACGAGACGACAGGCGCCTGCCTTCTCGACCTGAAGCCCGACGGGGATTGACCCGGCGCCGACCTGCGGAACATATTTCGGGGACACGATCCCAATGTCCGGAGAAATTGGGTCATGTCCCCGAAATTCCCGTAATTCCTGATCCGGATAAGGTTGAGAACGTAGAACCCCGGTCTGATCCGGCCGTTCATCGGGCGGCGTCCACCTTCCGGCCGTCCTTCACCACGACTTTCCCGTTCTTGAGGACATGACGGACGGGGTTTCTCCCCAGCTGATAAACTAGGGAGATATAATCGGCCACGTCCAGGAGCAGGAGGTCCAACTTCTTTCCGGGTTCGAGCGTCCCCACATCGTCGTGACGGTCGATAGCGTAGGCCGCGTTGGCCGTGCAGGCGTTGAAGGCCTCCTCGACCCCCATCCGGAGCGTGTAGACGCCCAGCTGGAGGACGAAGAGCATGGAGAGGAGGTGCGAGCTCCCGGGATTGAAGTCCGTGGCCAGGGCAACGACGGCCCCGGCGTCGATGAGCCGCCGCGCCGGCGCCCGCTTGTCCATCATCAGGAAAAAGGAGACGCCGGGGAGGAGAATGGCCGCCGTCCCGGCCGCGGCCAGCTTCCGGATCCCCTCGTCGGAAACAACGATGAGGTGCTCCGCGGAAACCGCCCCCAAGCGGGCCGCCAGTTCGGCCCCGCCGAGGGTGACGAACTCGTCGGCGTGGACCTTGACCTTGAAGCCTGCGTCCTTAGCCGCCCGGATGAGGGCGGCCGTCTCGTCCAGGGAGAAGATTCCCGGCTCGCAGAAGACGTCGAAGAACTCCGCCAGGCCCCGGCGTCTCACTTCGGGGATGAGGGTTCGGATAAGGAGGTCGATATACTCATCCCTGCGGTCCCGGAATTCCGGCGGGATCTCGTGGGCGCCCATGAAGGTGGGGACGACGTCCACGGGATGGAGCGGGCCGAGGTCCCTCAGGACCTCGAGCTGCTTGATCTCGTCGTCGACGTTCAGGCCGTAGCCGCTCTTGGCTTCGACGGTCGTTGTCCCGGTGAGGAGCATTTCGTCGAGTCGCCGCAGGCAGAGGGCGCGGAGCTCGTCCCTGGTCGCGGCCCGGGTGGCCTTGACCGTTGTCTGGATGCCCATGCCCTTCGCGGCCAGGTCCTGGTAGGTCCAGCCCTGGAGCCGGAGCCCGAATTCCCGCTCCCGGTCCCCGGCGAAGGGGAGGTGGGTGTGGGAGTCGACGAAGCCCGGGCAGCCCACCATCCCGCTCGCGTCGATCCACGTGGCGTCGCCGGTCGCCCGGACGTTGGCCCGACACTCCCGCTCGGTCCCGATGAAAACGATCCGGCCCCGCTCGGACGCGATCCAGCCGTTCTCGACGACGCCGAGGTCGCGGAGGGCCTCCTTGCGCTTGGGAACGGGCCCCCCGCAGGTCAGGAGCTGGCGGCAGCCGGCGACGACGCAATCAGCCGATATCATGGGGCGTTTTTCTCAGGGACGAGTGCTTGGTCCTGCGGATGAAGGACGGGGTCTCGTAGGAATCCCACTGCTTGTCGCTGAAGCCCGGCTCCCAGGCCGGCGCGCCACCGCTCTTGGGCTCGAAGATGTAGGTCGGCGTGTCCTGCCGGACGGGGAAGGGGGGCGGCGTCTTGCCCCGGGCCGGCGTCCGGGCCGGGGGCTCGGCCGGTCCGAGCTCCTTCACCGGGCTCTCATCGAAGCCCGTCGCGATCACGGTCACCTTTACGGTATCTTTCATGCTCTCGTCGATGACCGTGCCGAAAATGATGTTGGCCTCCGGGTCGGCCAGGCTGTGGATGAGCTGGGACGCTTTGGAGACCTCGTGAAGGGTCATGTCCTTTCCGCCCGTGATGTTGATGAGGACCCCGTGCGCGCCTTCGATGGACGTGTCCACGAGGAGCGGGCTGGAGATGGCCTTCTGGGCTGCGTCGAGGGCCCGGCTCTCGCCCGAGGCGAGCCCGGTGCCCATGAAGGCGACGCCCATGCCTTTCATGACGGATTTGACGTCGGCGAAGTCCAGGTTGATCAGCCCGGGCTTGGTAATGAGGTCGGAGATGCCCTGGGCCGCCTGCCTCAGGATGTCGTCGGCCATCCGGAAGGCGTCCTGGATGGACGTGTTGAGGTTGACCGTCTGGAGGAGCCGCTCGTTCGGGATGGCGATGACCGTGTCCACGGCCGACTTGAGCTCCGCGAGCCCGTCCTCCGCCTGCTTGGCCCGGACCCGGCCTTCGAACTCGAAGGGCAGGGTGACGATGGCGATCACGAGGATGTCCATCTCGGCGGCCAGGTTGGCGATGATGGGCGTCGAGCCCGTCCCCGTGCCGCCGCCCAGGCCGGCCGTCAGGAAGACCATGTCGGCGCCCTGGAGGATCTCGATCAGGCGCTCCGTGTCCTCCATGGCCGCCTGTTTTCCGACCTCGGGATGCCCGCCCGAGCCGAGGCCCTTGGTCAGCTGGTGGCCGATCTGGATCTTCGTCCGCGACCGGTTGGTGTTCAGGGCCTGGAGGTCCGTGTTGACGGCGATGAACTCGACGCCTTGGACGCCGTGGTCGATCATCCGGTTCACGGCGTTCCCTCCGCCCCCGCCGAGGCCGACGACCTTGATCTTGGCCCCGAGGTGGTCCTCGACCAGGTGGAATTTCAGTCTGCCGGCGTCATCACTCATGTTTGCCTCCTTATCCTTCCTTGAACCATTCTTTGAATTTTGTGAACGTGCCCTTTTTTCTGTCCCTGGACAGGCCTCTCTCCTGCCAGATATGAAAACCGTACAGGGTGAGTCCGACCGATGTTGCGAAATCCGGCGTCGAGACCCGGTCGACCAGGCCGCCGACGCCGCTCGGGTCGCCCCGGCGCACCGGGAGGTCGAAGATCTCCTCGGCGACCTCCTCCAGGCCCTCGAGGAGGGCCGTGCCGCCGGTCAGGACGATCCCGGAGTTCAGCGATTTGTCGTAGCCCATCCTCTTGATGTCGGAGTCCACGAGCCGGAAGATCTCCTCCGCCCGGGGCTGGATGATGTCGGCCAGGAGCTGGCGGGACAGGACCCGCGGCTTCCGGCCCTTGCCGACCGAGGGAACCTCGATCGTCTCCTGTTCCTCGACGAGGGGGCCGGCGACGCAGCCGTATTTTTTCTTGATCTTCTCGGCCTCGGGGATGGGCGTCCGGAGGCCGACGGCGATATCGTTCGTGACGTTGTCCCCGCCGATGGGGATGGTCGAGGTGTACCAGAGGCTGCCGCGCTCGAAGATGGCGACCTCGGTCGTCCCGGCGCCGATGTCGATCTGGCCGACGCCGAGCTCCCTCTCGTCGGAGGTCAGGATGGAATAGGACGTCGCGATCTGGTTGAGGACGATCTCCTCGATGCCGATCCCGGCCCGCTCGATGCAGCTCTTGAGGTTCTGGACCGACGTCAGGGCGGCCGTGATGATGTGGACGTTGACCTCGAGCTTGATGCCGCTCATGCCCGCGGGGTCCTTGATGCCGTCCTGGTCGTCGACGATGAACTCCTGGGGGATGATGTGGATGATCTCCCGGTCGGGCGGGATGGGGATGGCCTTGGATTGGTCGACGACCCGCCGGACGTCCTCCCGGGTGATCTCCCGGTTCTTCCCGGAGGCGGCGACGACGCCCTTGCTGTTGAAGCTCTTGATGTGGGCTCCGGAGATGCCGAAGAAGGCGGAGCCGATCTCGACCCCGGCCATGAGCTCGGCCTCTTCCTGGGCTTTTTTGATGGCCGACGTCGTCGCCTCGAGGTCCACGACGACGCCCTTCCGGAGCCCGTGCGAGTCCGCGGTGCCGATGCCGATGATCTCGACCTTGCGCTCGTCGGTGATCTCGCCGATGATGGCGACGACCTTTCTCGTCCCGATGTCGAACCCAGTGATGTAGGTGCTCTTGGCCATTATTCGGCCTCCTTTTGAGACTTGGCGGGCGGGGCGTCGGCCTGCGGCCCCCGGGGCCGGACGATCACCCGGCCGTCGAAGCGCAGGTCGACGGTGTCAAAAGCCCCGAACTCGCCTTCCCACACTTCCCTGTGGGCCGCGAAAAAGTCCAGCCTCTCCCGGACGAACGTTCCGTCTAGGATAAAGCGCAGAGGGTCCTCCCTGAACTGGAGCGTGATCCGGCCGTCGTCCGAACATTCGAGGGTGGCGAGCCGGGCCCTTTCGGCGGGGGACAGGCCTTCGAGGCAGGCCCTGGCGGTCTCCCATTTCTCCTCGAAGCGGTTGAGGAACGAGCCTTCATCCCTGACCACGGGCAGGGCCCACTCTCCGACGGGGACGGACGGCTCGAGGACGGTCCCGTCCTCGGCCAGGAGCGACAGGCTCCCCCTTTCGAGAAGGGCGAAGGGAACCCTTTCTGTGATCTCGATCTTCAGGGCGGACGGGAAGACCTTCTGGACGCGGGCGTCCTTGACCCAGGAGTAGGACTTGAGCTCCTTCTGGAGAAGCGGGAGGTCGCAGAGCAGGACGTTGCCGAGGGGGCGGGACGAGAGGTACCGGCCGATGGTCCGGCGCACCCGCTCGCGGCCGCCGCGGAGCTCGTAGGTCCGGATCGTCAGCCTGTCCCAGGAAACGAGGAAGAGATACGTCCTTTCGAGGGCGAAGAAGAAGGCGGCCAGAACGGCGAACAGGGCCAGGACATGCTTGGGGCGAAGGGTCAGCCTTTTCCGGCTTCTTTGCAGAGAGGGGAACCCGTGGCCTCGCTGGAAGACCAGCGGCCGGCTGCCAAGGGCGATCCCTTTGCCGCCGGACCCGTGATCGATCAAAGTGGCCATGTCAGGTCCGGGCCTCAAGTCTGGCGATGATGTCCGGGATGATCCGGTTGACGTTCCCGGCCCCGAGGATGATGAGCATGTCGCCCGGCGCCGCGACCTTCTCGACAAGGGCAGGGATACTCTTGAGGTCGGGCTCGAAGCGGACGTTCTTGTGGCCGAACTGCCGGACCTCATCGAACAGAGCCCGGCCCGAAACGCCGGGGATGGGATCCTCGCCGGCCGGATAGATCTCGGTCAGGACGAGCACGTCGGCCTGGTCGAAGGAGGTGGCGAACTGGGTCATGAGCTTGGAGAGCCGGGTGTAGCGGTGGGGCTGGAAGACGGCCACCACGCGGCGCGTCCAGCCCCGCCTGGCGGCCTCGAGGGTCGCCTTGATCTCGGTCGGGTGATGGGCATAATCCTCGATGACCATGATATCCCCGACGGTCTTCCTGAGCTCGAACCGGCGGCCCGTCCCCGTGTAGTTCCCCAGGGCCTCGAGGATGGTCTCGGCCGGGATCCCCAGGTCGAGCCCGACGGCCGTCGCGGCCATGGCGTTCGAGATGTTGTGCAAGCCGGGAACCTGGAGCCTGAGGTCGCCGAGCTTTTTCCCCTTGTAGAAAACGACCGACGAGCTCCGGAAACCGTCGAACCCGAAGTCCCGGGCCGAGACGTCGGACGGAGCGGAGAACCCGTAGGTGATAATCTTCCGCTCGATCTCCGGGATGATCCCCTGGAGGTTGGGGTCGTCGAGGCAAAGGATGACCGGGCAGTAGAAGGGGACCTTGTTGGCGAAGTTGACGAAGGTCTTCTTGATGTCGTCGAGGCTCCGGTACTGGTCCAGGTGTTCCTCGTCGATGTTCGTCAGGACGGCGATGAAGGGGGAGAGGTAGAGGAAAGACCGGTCGCTCTCGTCCGCCTCGGCCACGATGAAGTCGCCGGCGCCGAGCTTGGCGTTGGCCCCGATCGTGTTCAGCCGGCCGCCGACGATGATCGTCGGGTCGTATCCGCCCGCTTCGAGGACCAGGGCTGTCATGGAGGTCGTGGTCGTCTTGCCGTGGGACCCGGCGACGGCGATGCCGTATTTCATGCGCATGAGCTCGGCCAGCATCTCCGCCCGGGGGATGACCGGGATGAGCCGGGCCCTGGCCCGCTGGACCTCGACGTTGTCTTCGCGGACCGCCGAGGAGATGACGACGACGTCCGCGGCCTTGACGTTTTCGGCCTTGTGGCCGATGGAAATGTCGGCGCCGAGGCGGGCCAGCCTCTGTGTCGCCTCGTTCTCCTGCAGGTCGGAGCCCGAGACCCGATAGCCGAGGTTGAGGAGGACTTCGGCGATCCCGTTCATGCCCGTCCCCCCGATTCCCACCATATGGATATGGTTCAGCTTGCGGTAGACTTTTTTCGTCATGAGTGCAGCTCCGGGGCGTGCCCGTCCATGAGGGAGAGGCAGAGGCCGGCGATCTTCGAGGCCGGGTTCTCCGTCCTGAGGGAGAGAAGGCTCGTCTCCATGGCGTCGAGATCGGCCGGCCGGCTCAGGTAATGGAAGAGGCGTCCGGCCACCGTCTCGGGAGTGAGCCGGACCTCGGGGATGACCTCGGCCCCGCCGACCCACTCGAGCTCGCGGGCGTTGGCTGTCTGATGGTCCTCCGACGCCCCCGCGAAGGGGACGAGGATAGCCGCTTTCCGGGCCGCGATGATCTCGGCCAGGGTCGTGGCCCCGGCTCGGCTGACAACGAGGTCGGCCCGGCCGAAAGCCCCGGGCATGTCCGAGATGTAAGGAGCCACGGCGTCCGGGTCGAAACCGCTGGCCCGGTATTTCGAAACCACCCAGTCCAGGTCCCTCGTTCCGGTCTGATGGACGATCCGGAACCTGTCCCTGAGCGGCACGAGGAGGGGCAGGGCCGCGGTGACTTTTTCGTTGAGGAAGCGGGAACCCTGGCTTCCTCCGAAGACCAGGACCGAAAGCGGCCCGCTCCTGGCCTTGGCCGGCAGGGCGTAAAACTCCTCCCGGACCGGGTTGCCGAGGCAGACCCCCTTGCCCCTGAAATAGGGGAGGGAGCTCTCGAAAGCGACGACCGCTTTTCGGACCCAGCGGGCCAGCAGCCGGTTGGTGAAGCCCGGATGCGCGTTCTGTTCCATGATGAGCGTCGGGATCCCTTGCCAGGATGCCAGGAGGACGATCGGGCCCGAGCTGTAGCCGCCGACACCGATGACCAGGCCGGGCTTTGTCCGGCGCAGGATGGAGAATGATTGGGCGAACGAGAGGGGAAGGATGGCCAGCGCTTTCAAACTCCTGAAGCCCCGGCCCTTCAGGCCCTCGATCCGCATCGGGATGAACCGGACCCCGTATTCGTCCATAATCTTCTTTTCCACGTCCCGGTGCGTCCCGATATAGGTGAGCTCGATCGACCCATCCATTTCCCGGAGCTTCCGGCCGACGACCAGGGCGGGGTAGAGATGCCCCCCCGTGCCGCCGCCGCTGATGATGATCATCCGCTCTTTCATATCCTCTCCTTGGCCCCGTTCTCGGCCTTCTTCTGGCTGATATGGAGGAGGAGGCCCACGGCAGCCAGGCTGCAGAAAAGCGAAGACCGGCCATAGGAAATGAGAGGCAGGGGGATCCCCTTGGTCGGCCCGAGCCCGAGGACGATGGTGATGTTCATGAGGGCCTGGGCGACGATGGCGAAGGTGACGCCGGCGGCGATCATCCGGCGGGTCGGGTCGGGCGCCGCCAGGGCGATCCGGACGCCCCTCCAGAGGAAAAGGAGATACAGGGCGAGGGTGATCACGGCTCCGGCGAGCCCGGTCTCCTCGCCGAGGATGGCGTAGATGAAGTCGGTGTGGGCGAAGGGGAGGAAATAGAGCTTCTGGGTGCTTTGGCCGAGGCCCACCCCGATGAGTCCCCCGGCGCCCACGGCGATCTTCGACTGGTCGACCTGGTAATAGGAGCCGAGGGGGTCCTTGGACTGGGAGAAGAAGCCATGGATACGGCCGATGCGGTAGGAGGCGGAGAAGAGGAACAGGGTGAACAGGATGAGAAAGGCCGCGCCCAGGATCAGGAAATTCTTGACCTTGACCCCGCCGATGTAGAGCATCAGGCAGGCCATCATGGCGAGGAGGATGGCGGTGCCGAAGTCAGGCTCCATCAGGACCAGGAAAAGCATGACGACGAGGACGCCCAAGGGGAGGGCCAGCGTTTTCCATTCGTTCAGGCGGTCCTTCCTGTTCTCACAGTACCAGGCGAAGAAGAGGATCAGGCTGAGCTTGGCCAGCTCCGAGGGCTGGAAGCGGAATCCGAAGAAGACGATCCAGCGGTTGGTGTGGGCGATGCTGGGCATCGCCAGGCAGAGCGTCAGTAGGAACGCGGAGACGGCCATGAGCCCGTAGACGAAGGCCGGATGGAGGTAGAAGGTCTTCCGGATCGAGAGGAGGACGAGGATCAGGGCGAAGCCGGCGGCCGCTCCCATGACCTGCTGGATGAGGTAGTAGGTCATCTGGTGGTGGGTCTCTTCCGCCACGTATCCCGAAGACGAAAAGACCATGACGATCCCAATGGTCACCAGGAACAGGGTGATGAGAAAGAGCGGGATGTCGAAGCCGATCCGTCGGTAGGCACGCATCGTCCTATCCCCTCCGTCCCCGGGCCCGGCCGGCGAGCTTCCGGACCTCGCTCTTGAAGGTCCGGCCCCGTTCCTCGAAATTCTTGAACATGTCCCAGCTCGTGCAGGCCGGCGCGAGAAGGACGATGTCCCCGGGCGAGGCCTTGTCGAAGGCCAGGCGGACGACGTCGCGGTACGTGGCGGCCCGCTCCGTCGGGACCGTCCCCTCGAGCGCGGCCTCGATCTTCCCGGCGGCCTCGCCGACCAGGACGACCGAGCGGACGTTCCTCCTGACGGCCCGGCGGAGGGGCGCGAAGTCGGCGCCCTTGTCCCGGCCGCCCAGGATGAGGACGATCTTGTGGTCGAAGCTCGCCAGCGCCTTCAGGGCAGCATCCACGGTCGTCGCCTTCGAGTCGTTCACGAAACGGACGCCCCGGAAGGTCAGAACGTCTTCCAGCCGATGCTCGAGTGCCCGGAAGGTCAGAACGGACCGCCTGATCCCGGCCGCCGGCACGCCGAAGATGTGCCCGATGAGGGCCGCCGCCATCACGTTCTCCTGATTGTGGGTCCCCGGGAGCGGGATCCGGGACGTCCGGATGAGCCTCTCCGCCTTCCCGTCGCGGACGACGATCCAGCCTTTCTCAAGCCCCGCGCCCGGGACCGGCTTCCTCTTCCGGCTGAAACCGTAGACGGCCGCCGCGGTCTCTTTGGCCAGTCCCCAGACCAGCGGGTCGTCGCGGTTGAGGATGACCGAGGCCTCCGGGCCCGGCCGGAGAAAAAGCTTTTTCTTGGCGGCGGAGTAGCCGTGGAAGCTCTTGTGCCAGTCCAGGTGGTTCTGCGAGATGTTGAGGAAGGCGGCGACGTCGGCTTTGAAGAGCTCGGTGTATTCGAGCTGGAAGCTCGAGATCTCGGTGACGTAGATCTGGTCGCTCCGGCTTCTGTCCGCGAAGGAGATGAGGGGGGTGCCGATATTCCCCGCCAGGCGGGCCTTGAGCCCGGCCTCCTTCAGGATCTTGTGGGCCAGGGTCGTGGTCGTTGATTTCCCATTGGACCCGGTGATGGCCACGATCTTTCCCTCGAGGAACCGGTAGGCCAGCTCGATCTCGGAAAGGACGGGGATCCCCTTCTCGCGCGCGGCCTTGATCTCCGGCAGGGGAGGCACCCCCGGGCTGGGGATGATGAGGTCGGCATCGAGGAACGTCTGGAGCCTGTGGCCGCCCGTCTCGAACAGGACCCCCCGCTCCCTCCACGGCCCGATCTTTTTCGCGAGCTCCGCCTCGGGCTTTTTCTCGGTCACGAGGACCCGGGCGCCCCGGCCGGGCAGGAACCGGCAGAGGGCTTCGCCCGTCCGCTCGAAGCCGACGATGAGGACTTTTTTATCCCGCAGCTCCATGGCTATCTCAACTTCAGGGTCGAAAGGCTGAACAGGGCGAAGATGATCCCGATGATCCAGAAGCGGATGACGATCTTCTCTTCCGGCCAGCCCGAGAGCTCGAAGTGATGGTGGAGGGGCGCCATCTTGAAGATGCGCTTGCCTCCCGACAGCTTGAAATACGAAACCTGGAGAAGGACCGAGGCCGCCTCCAGGATGAAGACGCCGGCCAGGGCGAACAGCAGCAGCTCCTGCTTGATGAGGATGGCGATGATGCCGAGTGTCCCCCCCAGGGCGAGGGCGCCGACGTCGCCCATGATGACCTGGGCGGGGTGGGCGTTCCACCAGAGAAAACCGAGGCAGGCCCCGGTCAGGGCGCCGCCGAAAACGGTCAGCTCGGCGGCCAGGCGGACGTGGGCGAGGTCCAGGTACTGGGACCAAAGGGCGTGGCCCGAGACATAGGTCAGGGCCGTCAGGGCCGTGGCCGTGATCAGGGTCAGGCCGATCGCCAGGCCGTCCAGCCCGTCGGCCAGGTTCACCGCGTTCGATGAGCCGACCAGGATGAACGCGATCCAGGGCAGGTAGAGCCAGCCCAGGTAAGGAGTCCAGGACTTGAAGAACGGCGGGAAGAGCCGGAGGTCGAATTTCTTGATGGGGCCGAAGTTGTGGAGGCCGAGATAAACCAGGACGCCGCCCAGGGCGCAGGCCAGGAGGACCTGGAGACCCAGCTTGGTAAAGACCCGGAGCCCCAGGGACCGCTTTTTTCGGACCTTGAGATAGTCGTCGAGAAAACCGATGAGCCCGAAAAAGAACATGGCCGCCATGGCGATGCAGACGTAGGGGTCCTCGAGGTTGCCCCAGAGCAGGGTGGTGATGAGGGTTGCCCCGATGATGAGGACCCCGCCCATGGTTGGGGTCCCCTTTTTCGCATAATGGGACTGGGGCCCGTCGCTCCGGATCTCTTGTCCGATCTGATATTTCTTCAGCATCCTGATCAGCCACGGGCCGAGGAAGAGGCTCAGGACGAGCGCCGTGACGCCGGCCAGGGCCGTCCGGACCGTGATGAAGCGGAAGACCCGGAAAAAGGAAATGCGGCTTTGCAGCGGGACCAGAAGCCAGTACAGCACGGCCTACTCCTTTCCCCTCGCCCTCAGCTTGTCGACGATGAGGTCGGTCCGCAGGCCCCGCGAGCCCTTGACCAGGACGAGGTCGCCCTCGCGGACGACGACGTTGATCTCCGCGGCCGCGGCCCGCGAGTCGGGGAACGTCAGGATGTTTCCCCGCGGCATCCCGGAGGTCGCCGCTTCCTCCGCGATGTGGGCGGCCAGCGGGCCGACGGCGACCAGGATATCCCAGCCCGTGCGGACGACGGCCGCGCCCGCCTGGCGGTGGAATTCCCGCTCGTCCTCCCCGAGTTCGAGCATGTCGGCGAGGACGGCGACCTTCCTGCCCGCGGGAAGCCCGCCCAGGCTTTTCAGCGCGGCCTCCAGGGCCCGGGGGTTGGAATTGTAGGAATCGTCATAAAGGCGAACGCCGCCGGCAAGCTGAACCAGGATGCCCCTCATGGAGAAGGGCCTGAGGCCGGCGATCCCGGGGCGGACCTCTTCGAGCGACAGGCCGAGGGCCCGGCAGACGGCGGCCGCGGCCAGCAGGTTCGGGACGAAGGCTTCGTTGATGAACGGGAAGTCGACCCGGGCTTTTTCTTTTCCGGATAGGATCAGGAATTGCATCCCTTCGTAGCCCTTGTGTCGGATGTCTTCCGCCCTGACATCGCAGGCCGGGCCGAGGCCGAAGGTCACCTTCGGGCCCTCCCAGCTGGCGGCGATCTTCATGACCAGTGGGGAATCCCCGTTGAGGACCGCGGTGGCGCCTTCCCTAGCCCCGTCGAGGATCTCTTTCTTGGCTGCGGCGATCTCCTCCATGTTCTTGAAGAACTTGAGGTGGACGGGATGGATATTGGTGATCACCGCAACGTCCGGCGGCGCGACCGCGGTGAGCGCCCGGATCTCGCCCGGGGCGCTCATCCCCATCTCGAGGACCGCCGCCTCATGATGCCGTTCGAGCCGGAGCAGAGACAGGGCTAGGCCGAGCTGGTTGTTGAAATTCCTCTCGGACCTCAGGACATCCAGGCGCGACGAAAGGAGCTCGGCCGTGAACTCCTTGGTCGTCGTTTTTCCGATACTCCCCGTGATGCCGACGACCTTGACGTGGTGATCGGCCAGGACCGAGCGGGCGAGGGACCCGAGGGCCGCGACGGTGTCGTCGACCTTGACCAGCCCGAACGAGGGGTCCGGGAGGGCGACCTGCCTGGAGACGACTGCGCCGGCGGCGCCCCGGAAGGCCGCCTCAGCCACGAAATCGTGCCCGTTCCTCCGGCCGACGATGGCGAAAAAGAGCTCGCCCGGGACCGTGAGGCGCGAATCGATCCCAAAGGATGCGAAAACCAGGGCTGGGGAACCCTGCAGGATCGTGCCTCCCGTCCTCCGGGCGACCTCGTCCATCCGCAGCGTCGCCATGTCAGGCGGCCTCCATCCGGCCGAGGATCTCTTTGATGACTTCGATGTCGTTGAAAGGGATGGTCCGGTCCTTGAGGATCTGATAGTCCTCATGCCCTTTCCCGGCCACGAGGACGTAGTCCCCTTTGCTGGCCATGGCCAAGGCCCGGACGATGGCCTCTCTCCGGTCCGGAACGACTTCGTACGTCCGGGAGGCCTCCTTCGCGAACCCGTTCTCGATGGCGGCGATGATCTCCAGTGGGTCTTCGTTCCTGGGGTTGTCGGAAGTGATGACGGTCCAATCGGCCAGGCGGGCGGCCACCCGTCCCATGCGCTCGCGCTTGTCCTTGTCCCTGTTGCCCCCGGCCCCGAAAACGAGGATGACCCGGCGCGGCTTGAATTCCCGGGCCGTTGCCAGAAGGTGTTCCAGGGCGCTGTCGGTATGGGCATAATCGACGACGACGTGGATGCCGCGGGAGTTCTCGACCTTTTCGAACCGCCCCGGGACGCCCTTGAGCGCGGCGATGCCCCGGGCGATGTCCTGGGGGGCCACGTTGAGAGCGAGGGCGGCGGCCGTGGCGGCCAGGATGTTGTAAACGTTGTGCTTCCCCACCAGCCGGGATTGGACGCTGAGGATGTTGCCGGGGTGGGCGATCTGGACTTCCATCCCGTCGTCGGTCAGGCTGGACCTGACCGCCCTGACGATGGCCGCGGGCCCGAGCCCGAAGGTAATGGTTTTCATGGGCAGCTCGGCGATGAGCCTCTGGCCCCATGGGTCGTCCATGTTGACGATGGCGGCGCTCCTTTTGTGGTTGATGTAAAAGAGCTTCCGCTTGGCCTCGAAATAGTTCTCCATAGACCGGTGATAGTCGAGGTGCTCGCCAGTCAGGTTGGTGAAGACGGCCACGTCGAAGCTCACGCCCCAGACCCGCTTCTGCTCCAGGGCATGGGACGAGACCTCCATCAGGCAGTGCGTAGCCCCCGCGTCCAGGAGATCCCTGAGCATGGCCTGGAGGTCAGACGCTTCGGGCGTCGTCCGCGCGGCCTGGGCCTTCAAGCCGGGTCCGCGATATTCGATCGTCCCGACGACCCCAGGTCGGCCGCCGGCGGTCCTCAGGATCTCCTCCAGGATGTACGTGATGGTCGTCTTGCCCTTGGTTCCGGTGATGCCGATGACCTTCAGGCCGTCGGACGGGTGGCCGAAAAAGTTCGACGAAGCCAGGGCCAAAGCTTCCCGGGCGTCGGAAACCTGGATCCAGGCCAGCCTGCAGGCCGGCGGCTTCGGCCAGGAGGAGAGGACGGCGCCCGCCCCCCCGGCCTCCGCCTCGACCACGAAGTCCATCCCGTTCCGGCTTTCCCCCTTCAAGGCGGCGAAGAGGAACCCGGCCTTGACCGATTTGGAGTGATATGCGATCCCCCGGATCTCCTCGTCGCCGCTCGCGCCGGACGTGAGGACCGGGATCCCTTGGAGGACGTCCCTGAGCTTCATGGCCTTTCCTTCTGCTTGAGCTCGGCCGTGATCATGCCTTTGGTGACCGGCCTGTCGGGCTCCACTCCGAGGTAGCGGAGGACCTGCCGGGCGACGTCCCGGAAGATCGGGGCGCACACCTGGCCGCCGTAGTAGAAGCCTTCCTTGGGATCGTCGAGGACGACGATCATGGAGATGGCGGGCCGGCGGGAGGGGACGAAGCCCACGAACGAGGCCGTGTGGCTGTGCGTCGAATAGGCTTTGAGCGTCGGGTCGTACCGTTGGGCCGTGCCCGTCTTGCCGGCGGCCCAGAACTCCTCGAGCCGGCCGAGCTTCGCCGTCCCTTCCTCGACGACCTTTTCGAAGACCCGGGTTCTCAGGCCCTCGGCCAGGTCCTCGCCGATGATCTTATCTTCGGGCGGTGGACCTTGGACCGGACCGGCCGGGACGGCCGGCGATCTCCGGACGATGCGCGGCCGGACGAGCCTGCCCCGGGTCGCGAAGACGTCCATGGCCCGGAGGATCTGGAGGGGAGTCACGTTGATCTCGTAACCGATGGCAATGTGAGGTTGGGAAACGACCTTGTTCCATTCCGCCACGGGGCGGACGCGCCCGGGTTCTTCGGCCGGCAGGTCGATCCCCGTCCGGCTGCCGAACCCGAATCTCCGGATCATCTCGTAGAGCTCGGCCTGGGCGAGCCGCGAGGCGAACTTCACGGTCCCGACGTTGGAGGACTCGATGAGGACCTTGGGGAAGGGCAGGATCCCCATGGGTTCGTGGTCGCGGATCGTCAGGGGGCCGACCTTGATGAATCCGGCGCTGCAGTCGTAATAATCGCTATAATTGACGACGCCTTTTTCCAGGGCCGCGGCCGCGGCCACGATCTTGAAGGTCGAGCCCGGCTCGTAAGGAGACCCGATCGCCCGGTTCAGCCAGGCTCCTTTCGACTCCGTGTAATTGTTGGCGTCGTATGTCGGATAATTGGCCATCGCCAGGATCTCCCCCGTGGCCGGCTCGCAGATGATGATCGTCCCGCTCGCGGCGGAATGATCGTCGATGGCCCCGGCGAGGGCCCGCTCGGCGATGTGCTGGACCGTCGCGTCGATGGTCAGGAAGACGTCCTGGCCGGAGACGGGCGGCTTGGTGACCTGGCTCTGATATTCCCGTTTTTTGTTGTCTTTGAAAACGATCTCCCGGCCGTCCTCGCCCCTGAGGACGGGGTTGTACCTGGACTCGACGCCGGCCTGCCTGGATTCGTCGGCGTTGACGCCGCCGATGACATGAGCGGCCAGCGAACCGTTCGGGTAGACGCGCCTGTTCTCCTCATCGAACCCGACCCCGGGGAGTTTGAGGTCCCGGACCCGGGCCGCGACCTCCGGGGAAACCTTCTTCTTGACGAAGGTGAATGAGTCGTTGTCGCGGAGGCTCTTCAGGATGTCCGCAACCTCCTTTTCCGAGAGGTCCAGGACCGCTTGGAGGCGCCTGACCTTTTCCGTTTCCTGGGCAGGGTTCTCTTTTTCGACGGGGCTCAGCTTGACCGTGAAGACCGGAAGGCTCGCTGCCAGGACCTTGCCGTTGCGGTCGTAGATCGTCCCCCGCCGGGCCTGGACGGTGACCTTCGCCCGGCTCTGGCGGGAGGCCCGGGCCTCGAAGCCGGCGTGGTCGATGACCTGGAGCTGGAGCAGCCGGAGGAAGAGGACGGCGAACCAGGCCGCCAGAAGGAAGCTGACGACAAGCGTCCGTCTCCGGATGTCGCTCTCGTGGTAGGTCCTCATGGTCGATCGGGCTCAGCGTGACGCCCGGGCGTCCCCGTAGATGATCTCGCCGGGTTTGGGGTCGACGAGCCCGAGAGCCTCCCGGGCGATCTTCTCCACCCGCTCCGGCGTGAGCAGGGCGGCCTTGCGGAGCTCCAGCCGCAGGATGTCGTTCTTGAGGGCCTTGATCTCTTCCTCCCGTTTTCCGATGTCGACGCCGAGGCGGACGGCCTCGGTCTGGTACCAGACGTAGAAAGTCAGGAGGGCAACGAGGGCCAGGAGGAACCCCGCCCCCAAGGCGATCTCTCTCGGGCTCCATTTCCTGCGGATCATTCAGGCCCTCTCCGCGGCCCGCAGCTTGGCGGAGCGCGCCCGGGAATTCCCGGCGACCTCGTCGGGGCCGGCCATCACCGGCTTCCGGGTCAGGATGGTGAGCAGCGGCTCCCGGTCCCGGGGCGAGGCGAGGCCGGCGAACGTGTGCTTGACGATCCGGTCCTCCAGGGAGTGGAAGGAGATGGCGACGAAGCGCGTCCCGACGACGGACATCCGGACGGTCTCTTCGAGGAATTCCGCTAGCCCCTCGAGCTCCCGGTTGACCTCGATCCTGAGGGCCTGGAAGGCCTTGGCCGCGGGGTGGATCTTGCCTTTCTGGGGCCGCCAGCGATAGACCTCTTCGATGATCCGCCTGAGGTCGGAGGTCGTTTCGACGCGGCCGAGCTTTCGCAGGCGGACGACCTCCCGGGCCAGCCGCCGGCTGTGCGGGAGCTCGCCGCAGGTCTCGAACAGGTCCGCGAGCTTCTGCTCGGAATAGGTGTGGAGCACCTTGCTGGCTGTGATCTTGCTTCTCTGGTCCATTCGCATGTCCAAGGGGCCTTCCTGGCTGAAGCTGAACCCCCGCTCGGGGGAGTCGAGCTGGAACGAGGACATCCCGAGGTCGACGAGGACCCCGCGGACGTCCCGGAAATCGATGCCCAGCGCGGGGAGATACTTGAAGTCCGTATGGAAGAGCCGGACCCTCCCGCCGAAGGGCATCAGCCTCTCCCGGGCCTGCCGGAGCGAGATCTCGTCGCGGTCCAAACCTACCAGGGAGGCTCGGGGATTCCTCTCCAGGATCGCGACGGCGTGTCCGGCCAGGCCCAGGGTGCAGTCAACGTATACGCCTTCCCGCCCGACGCTCAACAGCTCGAGGACTTCTGTCAGCAGGACTGGGCAATGTCCTTGCTCCGTCATTCCGTCTTGCCTCGAGGGATGAGTCGGGCGATACTCTCGAAATCGGCGTCCGAGAGCGGCTTCTCCTCGAGAATTCCATCCAGGGCGTCCTTGTTCCAGACCTCCAGGTGATCGGAGAGGCCGATGACCTCGACCTCTTCCTGGAACCGGGCTTTTTCTCTCAGGGCCTGGCTGATCAGGACCCGGCCCTTGGAATCGAGCTCGTGACGGGACCCGTTCCGGTTGACCCGGAGCATGAATTTCCGGACGTCGGGCCGGAGCTGAACGGCGCCTTCGGAGGTCATCCGGGTCATCTCCAGCCAGACGGTCAAGGGATAGATGTGAACGGACTCGTCCAGCATCGAAGTGACGAACAGGTCCCGGCCGTAATTGGCCTGGATGACCTCGCGGAATTTCTCAGGGATCTTGATGCGGCCGCTGGCATCGAAGCGAGCCGTGTAGCTGCCGATCAAAACGTCTGCCATTATGGTTTGTCCCGATTTGTCCCGTTTCGTCCCAAATATATGGTTTAAGATACCAAAAGTCAAGCAAAATCGTGCCGAAAATCGAGAAAAAACAAGGGCCCAAAATGGAGGGTGAAATCAGGCGGGAAGGACAAGGAATAGTGGGGACGGCGAAGGCCTGAATGGCCGGCCGTTTTCGGGGGCTTACTGCGGAGGCTGTTTCGGCTCCTCCGGACCGCCTCCTTCATCGGGCGCGGGCATGCTGGCCATCAGCGCCCTGGCCGTTTCGAGGTCTTTTTCCTGGACGAAGATCTTGAATTCTGCCAGCCCGTCCACGGTGAAGGGATAAACGAAGGGAACCATCCGGCCCCGGATCAAGCAGGTGATCCCGTTGCTCTCGAGGAAGCTCTTGACGACATCGGCCTCGAAGGGGCCCCAGACGCGGCAGAGTTCCTTGAGGTCTAAGGCCGCGTCCTCGTCTTGTTCGGGCTTCGGGCCGGCTTTCTTTTTTTTGTCCATGGAAAGCGTCCTTCCTTGAAGGCGATATAATCGTCTAGGATTTTCCGGTGGTCAAAAGCCAGGGGCAGACTGACCTTGCGGGGTCCAACGACGCGGGCTTCCCGGGCGTCATCGGCCGCCCGCGGCCGCCCGGCGGCCCGAGCGATGAACACGGTCGAGATGGTGTGCTGCCTCGGGTCGCGGCCGGGTTCGGAGTAGGTGTGGAGCTGGCCTAGGAGCCGGACGTCGAGGGACGTCTCCTCCCGGGCCTCCCGGACCGCGGCCTCTTCGAGGGATTCCCCATAATCCACGAACCCCCCCGGCAGAGCCCAGCCGAAAGGCGGGTTTTTCCTTTTGATGAGGACGATGTCCGGGGCCGGCCGGGAGCCGATCTCGATGATGATGTCGACCGTCGGCGCGGGGTTTCTCGGTATTTTCGGAGGCATTGGCACTCCCTGCCCTACCTATCTGTGGATAAGTATATCGGCGGCCTTCCCGGCTTGTCAATCGACCGCGTTTCCAAGGTTGAGCTCGGGGGGTTCCCTCGCTAAGGAACGAAATGTGACAGATGTCCTGATTAAAAGACAATGTCGGAGGCCGGTTTCTTGGGCGGCTCCGTCAATAGTTGGCACGAATAGTGCTATAATTAATTGTGGAACTCAGGGTGGATGGAAGGAGGGGGTCATGAGACAAAAGACATTATTGGTGGTCATCGCGTGGGCCGTCCTTTTGTCGGCGCCCGTCCTCCTCCAGGCCTCCGGGAAGTCCAGGTACAAGGTCCTGAACGGGCCGGAAGACTTTTATTACGGCCACATCAGCTACACCGAAGCGAAGGCCGACGGGAACGACCCGGTCGTCCTGCGGGAGGGAGCCGGCGCGCCCGAAGCGGCGGTCCTCAACCTGCCGCTCGGCCCCGGGGATACGATCCGGACGACCGCCGACCGTCGCTGCGAAATCCAATTCGATACCGGGACGATCATCCGGCTCGACGTCGCGACCGAGCTCAGGCTGGAGACAATCCTGGCCCGTAGCCTGAGCACCTCCCGCCAGCTCTCGAACCTGACCCTGACGAAGGGCCGTATCTACGTCATGTATAAACAGTACTCCTCCGGCGAGATGTTCCAAGTCCTGACGCCCAACGCGGCGGTTATGATGAAGCACAACACCGTGGCCTCCATCAGATTGACGGCCGACGGCGCGACCGACGCCCAAGTAAGATATGGAAAAGCCTCCGTCCTTTTCGGCCCCGACGAAAAATCCCTCAGGAACGAGGCGGTCGGAAAAATGGGCCGCCTGGTCGTCAACGGCGGCAACCAATCCCAGCATGCCACCTACGTCGCCGGTTCGGACTTCGAGCTCTGGAACGACGAGATCAACGCCCGTTTCGATGAGCTCCATAAGGGCCAGAGCGCTCTGCCCAAGCCGGTCCAGAAGCTTCCGCAGGCCGTTTTCGATTTCGCCCAGCAGTTCGGGAACCTCTACGGCGAATGGCTATGGGATAGCCTGTACGGATACGTCTGGCGGCCTTTCCTGAACAATGGCACGTATCCCTGGGGGAACTGGCAGCCCTATTTCTACGGTCGCTGGTCCTCTGCGGGCGGGCAGATGTACTGGGTGCCCGAAGAGCCTTGGGGCTGGATCCCTTATCATCTCGGCATCTGGCAATGGGACAAGAAGCTCGGCTGGGTCTGGCTGCCGGGGTCCCTGTTCGCTCCGGCCTGGGTGGACTGGGAATTTTTCTTCGGCTATTGCGGCTGGCGGCCCGACAGCCTGTTCGACTTTTTCGATGGCTTTTATACCGACTTCTCTTTCTTTGACGGCGGCTGGAATTACGCTTTGTCGGGCCCAACGACCGGACCCTCCACAGGCGCGACGCCTCCTTTGACCACGATCCACAAAAACCAGCTGAAGCAGCCCGGCGCTTCTTCTTCCTCCCTCCCCAAGGAGCTCAAGAGCGTGTCCAAGAGATTGCTCGCGGCCTACAAGGGCGGAGACCCGCGGGTCCTCGACTCTATGAAGCGGGTTTCTTCCCAAACGGTCTTCGTCGCCAAGGACAGCCTGAACGGGCCCAAGATCCGGGACCAGGCCCTGACCTGGGAAAACGTCCCGAAGATCGGCGCGCGGCCGGTCAAGGATGGCCCGGGGGCTTTCCGGCGGCCGTCCGATCCCGGACGGGAGGCGGCGCGGATATTCCGCAATAACGAATTCCACATGAATGGCGCCGTCTCGAAGCCCAAAGCCGTCCCCGCAGCTGCGGGCCCGAAAGCGGACCGGACGGACGAAGTGAAGAGCGTCCCGTCGCCCGCCCCGTCCTCGCGCCGGGATGCCGTTGGTCAGAGCACAGCCGGGGCGGTGGCCCGCGGGGCCGCGATGTCCGGGCCGTCCGCAGCCGGCCGGCGCTTTCTGGATTGGAACCCGGACGTCAGGGTCGCCAGGGAACTCGGCGTCCATATCGAGTATTCCAGCGGGAAAAATGAAGTCCGCTGCCCCGAGCTGAAGATCACCTCGGCGGACCGTGAGCGTGGCTCGGGATATGTGCCCAACCTGACGACCAGCGGAATAAGCTATGTCCCCGCCTCCTCCGCCGTCGGTTCTTCGTCCGGGACTCCGGCGTCCTCTTCTTCCCCCGGGACTGCCGGTCATGCCGCGACTAAAGAGGGTTCCGGGGGAAGCGGCGGGGGGAAGATCAAAAACTGAAAAAGAACGGCGAGGTCCGGAGGATCCGGGGCGCGTCGAGCAGCATCCGGAGTCTCCGGGCTTCGTTTTTATAAGCGTCCAGGAATTCCTTCCGGACCGGGTCCGCGGGCTTGAACTTCTGGCCGAGCGGGTTGACGGGGCTGCCGTGATAACTGACCCGGTAATCCAGGTGCGGCCCGGTCGCGTCGCCCGTGGCTCCCACATAGCCGATGACGTCACCGCCCTTGACCTGAGCTCCCGCCCTGACCCCGGGGCCGAAACCGCTCAGGTGGAGATACATGGTCTCGTAGGAATTCTTGTGCTGGACCTTCACCTTACGGCCCGAAGGGCCGTCCCAGCCGGCGAAGGTCACCTTCCCGTCGGCCGTGACCTGGACCGGAGTCCCTTCCGGAGCGCCGTAGTCCACGCCGTAGTGGGGACGGTAGACCTTGTAGATCGGGTGGAGCCGGCTGCTGGTGAAGCGCGAGGTGATGTGGGCCCCGTATTTGAAGGGCGACTTCAGGAACTCCTTCCGCTTGGACAGGCCCGCTTCGTCGAAATAGTCCGCGGCGCCGGAGTCGGGGTAGGTGAAGCGGAAGGCCTGGAAGACCTTCCCTTCGTTCGTGAACTCCGCCGCCAGGATGTTCCGGTAGCCGGAGAATTTGCCGTCCAGGTACTTTTTCTCGACCAGGATCCGGAAGGCGTCCCCTTTCCGAAGGTCGGTGTAGAAATCGATGTCCCAGCCGAAGCAGCGCTCCGCGAGATCGTAGGCGAGGACGTCCTCCTCGCCGGCCCCGGCCATGGCGGCCACGGGAGTGGTCTCGATGACGCCGAAGACCAGGGCGGGCTTGATCTCGAAGGGGTAATACTTGACCTCAGCCCTGATCCCCTCGCTCTCGTTCCGCACCACGAGGTAGCGGGTCTCATCGATGTCGTATTCGAGGGCCTTCCAGACGTTGTCGGGCGCCTTGAAGAGGCGCATCTCGTGGCCCGCCGCTATCTTGGACAGGTCGTAAACGGGCTTGACGGATTCCTTCAGCCTGTGGATCTCCCGGTTATCGAAGTCCTGCCTTTTGAGGAGGCTGGCCAGGTTCGTCCCCCGGGGGATGATGATCTTCTCTTCCCGGAGCGGAGGCGGCGGGGCGGTGGGGGGGGCGGTCAGGGCGGCCGAGGTTTTTTCGACGTCGACGGACGGCCCTCCTTCTTGAAAGAAAAAATGCCGGACGGCCAGAATGGCAAGGATCAGGGCGACCAGGGGGACGGCGGCAACCAGGAGGACTCTTTTCCAGCGCTGCATGGCCGGCCGCGCCGTGCGAGTCACGAGGGGTTTTCTTTGGCCGCGGGCTTTCTCTTCAGGCCCTTCTTCCCGGCCCGGGCCAGGACCGTCGCCGGCCCGGAGAGGACGTTGAGGCCGGTGAGGACGAGGAGGGCGACCCGCGGATAAAAGATGAGGCCCGCGATAGATACCGCCGCGAGGAGCGCGGTCAGGATGTCGATCCGACGGCCCTGCAGGACTTTCGTGTAATTGCGGTAGGGGAAGGTGCTGACCATGCAGAGGGCCACGAGAAACGTCAGGGCGATCAGCCCGATGGCCAGCTCCCGCGTTTCGAGCGGGGCCGGGTGGAAGATGACCAGTGAGCCCATGAAGATGGCCGCCGAGGGAACGGTCAGCCCCTGGTAGTGCTTCCGGTCAGGGAGCGACTTGGTCCGGATGTTGTAGCGGGCCAGCCGGAGGACCCCCGCCGTGAGGAAGAGGAAGCTGAAAAAAATGGCCGGAGGCCCGGCGAGCTTCATCCCCCAGAAATAGAGGAGGACGGAGGTCGCGAGGCCGAACGAGACCGCGTCGGAGAGCGAGTCGAGCTCGATCCCGAAATCCGACGGCGCCTTCATGGCCCGGGCCACGAGCCCGTCCATGCCGTCCATCAGGGCCGCCACGACGATCCAGAGGGCGGCCATTCTGTATCTTCCGTGATAGGTCAGGAGGATGCTCATAAACCCGAAGAACAGGTTGGTGAGGGTGAAGAGGCTTGGGACGAGGTAAATGCCCTTGTGGAGCTTTTTCGTCTTCATGGCTTCTCCTCGGCGATGACGGATCGGCCGGCCTTGACCTTCCGGTTGAGGCCGACCTTGAGGGCGATGTCCCGGGGCAGGGTGATCTCGACCCGCGACCCGAAATACATGAGGCCGACTTTCTCCCCCCGGGCCACGGCCTGCCCTTCCTTGACGAAGCACTTGATCCGGCGGGCCGCGACGCCGACGATCTGCTTCATGACGAGGCTTGCCCTCCCGCCCTTGAGGACGAGCGTGTTCGACTCGTTGGCCGTGCCGGCCTCGGGCTTGTAGGCCGGCAGGAATCGGCCGGGGTGATATTCCACTTTCCCGACGGTCGCCGCGAGTGGGGATCGGACGAGATGGACGTCGAGAAGCGAAAGGAAGATCGTGATCCGGTTGACCGGTCCGGCGAGCTCCGGGTGGGACGGCAAGGCCTCGATCGCCAGGACCCGGCCGTCGGCGGGAGAAACGATAAGATGCTCGCCGGCCGGCGGAGTCCGCCGCGGGTCACGGAAAAAGAACAGGAAGGCGAGGGCGAGGGCGAGGAAAAAGACCGCTGCCGGCCACCAGCCGAGCGCCCATGAGGCGGCGGCCAGGATGGCGGCGGGGAGGATGAATCTCAAGCCTTCTTTGGCGATCGGCATCACTTCTCCCTAGCGGTCCGCCCAGAGATAGGAGGCCAGGAACGACACCTTCGCGGCTTCGGCCATGATCTCGGGATTGATCCGGAAGATCGTGTCCCCGCTCTGGTGATAAGCGATATGCGGCCCGTTCGACCCGAGGCTGGCCGACGGGATCCCCTTCTGGAAGAACGGGGCGAAGTCCGAGCCGCGGACTCCGACGCTCCTGATCACGCCGAGGCCGCGGATGATCCCGACGGACTTGTCGGCCTCTTCGATGGCCTTCTTGAGCTCGGCGGGCTCGGCGGACACGGCTCCCCAGAGCCCGTCACCCTCGCCCGTCATGTCGTAATTGAACATGCCATCGACCTTTCCCAAGGACGCGGGCACGTGGTCGACGAAATAGGTCGAGCCCTGGAGCCCCAGCTCTTCGCCGCCGAACAGCACGAACGCGACGGAGCGCTTGGGTCTCCGGGTGAGAGAGGCGTAAGCCCTCGCGATCTGCATGACCGTGGCGCTGCCGCTGGCGTTGTCGTCCGCGCCGGGAAAGAGGAGCCCCATGTGCCGTCCGCAGTGGTCGAGATGGCCGCCGATGACGACGCACTCTTTCCGGAGCTGGGGGTCGGAGCCGTCGACAAAGCCGACGACGTTGTAGCCGACGGCGTTGGGGAAGTGCCGCGAGGCAACCATCACTCTGATCTTCATCTGGAGGGGGAACGAGATGGGCCGCTTGTAGGTCGTCAGGGACTTCTTGAGGTCCGCCGAGCTCGAGCCGACCTCCTTGAGGACCGTGTCCATGACCTTTTCGCTGATCATGGCCGGGGTGAATCCCTCGAGCCAGTCCCCGTTGGGATTGGAGGCGATCTCGGAATAGATGTAGACGATGCCGAGCGCGCCCTTGTCCCGGGCCGTTTTCATCCGGGTCCGGTGCTCGTCATAATACTGGTATTTTTTATCGTTGTCCGGGGTGCCCCGGAAGCAGAGGACGAACTTCCCCTTGACGTCGATCCCGGCGTAGTCGTCGTAATTGATCTCCGGCGCCGAGATGCCCCATCCGGCGAAAACCGTCTCGGCCGTCCGGTCGCCGCTGTCCGAGTAGAGGAGCGGCAGGAAGTCTTTCTCGGGGACGAGCTTCATCTCCTTGTAGGATGGGGCCTTCCCGGGATCCGGCGTTCCTCCGGGGAGAAGGAGCGTCATCTCGGCCTTGTCCACGATCGTACAAGGGGACGGGAAGGGTTGGAGATAGCCGTCCTTGGCATTCAGAGGCCTGAGCCCCCACGCTTTGAACTTGCCGGCGGCCCACTTGGCCGCGGCGGCAAATCCGGCCTCGCCCGTCAGGCGACCGCCGAATCCCGGCGAAGCGAGGGTCCGGACGGTGTCATAGGCTTCTGATGCGCTGATGGCCTTGAGGGCCGTTTCCAGGTTCTTGTCGAGAGACTGCGACCGGGAGGGGAGGGACAGGGCCGGCAGCAGGAGCGCGACCGCCAGGCCGCAGCGCGCGATTTTCGCTATCTGGATCTTATTCATGTACAAATCTCCACCTTGAATGATAGGCTCTTTGGACCAAAAAGTAAATCCGCGCCCTCAGGCCTTTTTCTTGAGGCCCCGCCGGCGGGCGATCTCCTTGACGACGGCGGGATGGAGGACGAAGTAGTAATAGGCCGTCAGGAGGACGATGATCAGGGCGAAACGGAGGACGTTCCCCCGAGCGAGGGAGTAAACTGCGTAGCCTAGAGCGGCCAGGAGGCCGCCCAGGTGAAGGAAAGCGAACACCCAATCAAACATGGGCCGCCACCGGATCTCCCCCGGCGCCGAAGCCCTGAGCGGGCTCCTTATTTTCCGCCGATGACCTGGACCGAGATGATGGTGATGGGCTCCAACGGAACGTCCTGGAGGCCGTGCTTCGTCCCGGTCTTGACCTTGGCGATGGCGTCGACGACGTCCATCCCGGCCACGACCTTGCCGAAGACGCAATAGCCGAAGCCGTCCGGCGTGTCGCCCTTGTGGTCCAAGAAGCCATTGTCTTTGAGGTTGATGAAGAACTGACAGGTCGCGCTGTCCACGGTGCCGGTCCGGGCCATGGCGATCGTCCCCCGGGCGTTCTTCAGGCCGTTCCCCGCCTCGTTCTTGATAGGGGGCTTGGAAAGCTTTTCGCTCATCTCGGCGGTCATGCCTCCGCCCTGGATCATGAAGTTGGCGATGACCCGGTGGAAAATCGTGCCGTCGAAATACTTATCCTTGACGTAGGACAGGAAGTTCTTGACCGTGCCCGGCGCCTTGGCCGCGTTGAGCTCGATCGTGATGTCGCCCTTGCTCGTCTTCATGAGGACCTTGGTGGCCGCCGCCGGCGTCTGGGCGATCGCCAGGCCGGCCAGGAAGGAACCGGCCACGAATAAGGTCAGAAGGAACTGTCTGGTCATCGGGACCTCCTTGATTTCGGACTCCGGAAACATGTCACGATAACAGAATCAGCTGCCCAAATCAACCGCCCCTTGCCTTTTCTCCTTCCGTTTCATTATGATAATCCCTATTTTTTTTGGAAGGAGGACGGCATGAAAAAGCTCCGCTTCTTCGCGGCCGTGGCCGCGCTTCTGGCCTTCTCCGGCTTTCTCTCCCTGGCGGCTCAGGAAGTTCAAAAGCCGGCGGACGACCAGTCGAAGATCGTCGAGGCCATGCACCTCGTTTCGAGCAACGTGCTCTACGATTACGTCAAGGAGCTCGTCTCCGAGAAGTACGGCGGCCGGCTGACCGGGACCAGGGAGTTCGAGGCCTGCGCGGCCTGGGTCGAATCCCTTCTCCGGAAGTGGGGCGTCCAGCCCGCGGGCGACAACGGCACCTACCGCCAGAATTTCCCCAATCCCTACACCAGGGTCTTCCCGGGCGGCGAATGTGTCATGCTGATCCCGGACAAGAAAGACGTCATCAGGAAATATTACCGTTACGAGGACGAGTTCATCCCCGGCGGGACGTCGGGGTCGGGCGAAGTGACCGCCGAGGTCGTCTACGTGGGATACGGCGTTACGGCTCCCGAGCTCGGCTACGACGACTACAAGGGCGTTGACGTCAAGGGCAAGATCGTCCTCATGGATTCCGAGGTGCCGGTCAGCCCAGGCGATAAGACGCTGGACCTGTTCATGAAGTGGCGACCATATTCCTTCCACCAGTACAAGCTCAAGAACGCGGCCGCCCACGGCGCGAAAGGGATGCTTTACAATTACGGGCCCATCGGCAACCCCAACAACGCCTACGTGGAAGGGTTCATCTACCATCACGTCGGGGAGGCCGTCGTCAGCGACGTTTTCGCCGGGACGGGCAAAACCTACAAGGATACCGTCGGCCAGATCCGCAAGGAGCTCAAGCCCCAGTCCTTCGCCACGGGGAAGACCTTCACGATCAAGAACGTCACCGAGCATCACCCCGACGGCGTGGGCTTCAACGTCCTCGGAGCCATTCCCGGGACGGATCCGGTCCTCAAAAACGAGGTCATCCTGATCGCCGGTCACCTCGACCACCTCGGCCGGATGTGGGAGCTCATGCCGGGGGCCAACGACAACGCGACGGCGGTCGCCGTCGGGCTCGGGGTCGCCGAGGCCATGGCCAAGTGCGCCGTCAAGCCGGAGCGGACCGTCGTCTTCGCCTTTTTCGGCAGCGAGGAGCAGAGCGAAAACCAAGGAACGGAGGGATCACATTACTACACCGAGCACCCGATCTTTTCTCTCGACAAGACCGTGGTCATGATCAATATGGAGGGCCCGGGCAGCGGCGATAAGATCTCGGCCTCGGGCGGCAAGACCTATCCCGCCTTCTGGAGTTTCATCGAGAAGGCCAACAACACCTACATCCACCGGCCGCTCGCGACGGGCTTCACGTCCTATCCCGGCCGGCCGCGGCAGGATTCGGCCTGGTTCTTCTGGAAGGGCGTGCCGGCACTCACCTTCGGCTCCTACGGCTTCAACCCCGGCCGGCCGACCTACCATACTCCGCATGACGATATCAGCCTCGTCACGCCGGAGATCATGGAGGACATCGCCCAGCTCCTGTTCATGGCCGTCATGGACATGAGCGGCCAGCCCGCGCTCAAATTCCGATAAGGCCAAAAGCTCGGGGGATTCCCTCCGTCGGGTCGCGGGTTTGTCCCGGCGAGCCAAACCCGCTTCGGTTCCGGGCCTCGCTCTCCTCGCCAAAGGGCGAGGATCCATGCCCGCTCGGCCCTCCACACGCCCTCCTCCGGGAACACCCCCTGCGCTTTTTTCTTCTATCTTATATGTGGAGCTCGACGATGCCCTCGCCGACGAGGACATCGCCCAGTTCAGTTGTTTCAGATATGCAACTCGACGATGTCCTCGTCGGCGAGGACGTGGTCACGGGTGACGCGGAGCCCATCGATCCCTCCGCCTCGGCTCCAAACGCGGGCGTAGGCGAGCTTCTCGGAGAAATCCTTGTGGACGGCCCTGGCCATTTCGAGGACCGTGATCCCCTTACGCAAGGTGAAAGGCGAAGCGCTCTCCGGCTTTTTCCCCGGGATTTTGCTGTACACCCGGATGATGTGGAGCAGCCGGAAGATCGTCCTTCGCAGCTCCTCGAGTCCCCGGCCGGAGGCCGCGGATACGGGGATCTTTTCGACCGGCGTTTCGAGAAGGGCACCGAGCTCTTCGAGGCGGGCCGCTGCGCCCTCGGCGTCGATTTTGTTGGCCGCGATGGCGGCCCGCTTGAGGAACGGAAAGCGCTCGGGCGGGATGCCGGTGTCCGCCGGGACGAGCTCCACCTTCCGCTCCCTGAGCCGCTTGATGATGCCGTCGAGGACATCTGCGGCCGCCGAATCGGAGAGGTCGGCCACGAGGAGGGCGGCGTCGGCCATCTTGACCATCTCGGGGAACCAGGCCTCCATGAAGTCAGGCATCACGGGCGGCGTGTCGATGAGCTGAGCCTGGATATTCTCGAAAGGCATCATGTAGGGCGCCGGGCGGAGTGTGGTGAAGGGGTAATCGGCGACCTCCGGCTCCGCACCCGTGAGGACCTTGACCAGAAGGGACTTGCCGGCGTTCGGCGGACCCACGAGGACGACCTGCCCGGCCCCGGACTTTTCGATCTTGTGCCCCGTGCCGTGCTTGGCGGTCGACGGCCGGCGCTCGATCTCCTCCTTGGCCTTGGCGATCTTCTGCCGGTACATCGCGATGAGCTTGTCCGTGCCTTTGTGGTGGGGGATGACGGCGATCAGCCGCTCGTAGATGTCGATCTTCTCCCGCGGATCGCGGGCCGTCCGCAGCTCGCTCTCGATCTTATGATATTCAGGCGGCAGGTTGGCCGGCATGGCGTCCTCGCTGTGGGGAATTATATCGAAAACGATCGCCCAGGGACAGCCCCCCAGGAGCGGGCTGTCTATCTTTTTTCGTCCGCCGAGGGGCCCTGGGCCGCCGCTAACTGTGAGAAAAACAGCCCCCCTCGGACGTCCTTTATCCTGTCGCCGGACTCCGGCGCAGGGCTGGAGGGCCGGGATGATTATAAATACCAGATAACAAAATAATTAAAATTAAAAAAAATGAGAAAAAGGCTTTACTTTTGGGCCTTTTTTTTGCTATAATAAAGTCTTGAAAAATGCCCATCGGGTGCCTTGACGTCCCCGCGTCGGAAACCCGCATTTCCTATCAAAGTGGACGGAGATGAAGGAACAAAAATATACCGCTGAAAGCATCAAGGTCCTGAAGGGACTCGAGGCCGTCCGGAAGCGGCCGGCCATGTACATCGGCAGCACGGGTCCCGAGGGCCTCCATCACCTCGTCTACGAAGTCGTGGACAACAGCGTCGACGAGGCCCTGGCCGGCTACTGCACCGAGGTCGATGTCATCATCCACGTCGACAACTCGATCACGGTCATCGACAACGGCCGCGGCATCCCGGTCGAGCAGCACAAGAAGGAGAAGAAGTCGGCCGCCGAGGTCGTCATGACCATGCTCCATGCCGGCGGCAAGTTCGACCAGAAAAGCTACAAGGTCTCGGGCGGCCTGCACGGCGTCGGTGTGTCGGTCGTCAACGCCCTGTCCAAGCGGCTCGACCTCGAAATCAAAAGAGACGGCGGGATCTTCACCCAGAGCTACGAGCGGGGCATCCCGGTCGCCAAGCTCAAGCAGATTGGCAAGACCAAGAAAACCGGGACGAAGGTCACCTTCTGGCCCGACGAGGACATCTTCGAGGCGGTCGAGTACAACTTCGAGATCCTGGCCCAGAGGATGCGGGAGCTCTCCTTCCTCAACAAGGGCCTCAGGATCACGATCGCCGACGAGCGGGCCAACAAGTCCCACGAGTTCCAGTACAAGGGCGGGATCCGTGAGTTCGTCGAGTATCTCAACCAGAACAAGCAGACGATTAACCCGAAACCAATCTTGTTCGAGGGCGAGAGGGAAGGGGTCGGCGTGGACTTGGCCATCCAGTACAACATGTCCTACGCCGACACGATCTACTCCTTCGCCAACAACATCAACACGACCGAGGGCGGCACCCACCTCATCGGCTTCAAAGCCGCCCTGACCCGGTCCCTCAACACGTACGCCGGCTCCCACAACCTCCTTAAGGACTTGAGCGAGAACATCACCGGAGACGACTGTCGCGAGGGATTGACGGCCGTCCTGTCCATCAAGCTCCACGACCCCCAGTTCGAGGGCCAGACCAAGACGAAGCTCGGCAACTCCGAGGTCAAGGGTATCGTCGAGTCCATCGTCAACGAACAGCTGTCGACCTACCTCGAGGAGAACCCGACGGTCGCCAAGAAGATCGTCATGAAGATCATCGACGCGGCCCGGGCCCGGGAAGCCGCCCGCAAGGCCCGCGAGCTGGCCCGGCGCAAGGGCGTCCTCGAGTCGACCTCGCTCCCGGGCAAGCTCGCCGACTGCCAGGACCGCGACCCGGCCACCTCCGAGATCTTCATCGTCGAGGGCGATTCGGCCGGCGGCTCGGCCAAGCAGGGCCGCGACCGCCGCTTCCAGGCCATCCTGCCCCTCAAGGGCAAGATCCTCAACGTCGAGAAGGCCCGCTTCGACAAGATCATCAAGAACGAGGAGATCGGGACGATGTTCGCCGCCCTGGGCATCGGCATCGAGCAGACCGAGGACAGCCTGGACAAGCTCCGCTACCACAAGGTCATCATGATGACCGATGCCGATGTCGACGGCTCCCACATCCGGACGCTCCTCATGACCTTCTTCTACCGCCAGATGGCGGCGCTCATCGAGCGCGGCCACCTCTACATCGCCCAGGCGCCCCTCTACAAGGTCACCCGGGGCAAGGACGTCCAGTACCTCAAGGACGAGCGCGACTACGAGAAGTTCATGGTCCGCAAGATCTCCGAGGAGTTCAAGGTCCGGGCCGGTAACCGCAAGGAAGTCCTCGAGGGCGACAAGTTCCGCAAGTTTTTCCGCAACCTGATGGCCAAGAAGAGCTACGCCCAGTTCTTCGAGCGCAAGAACTACCCGCTCTTCCTCATCGACCTCCTTATCGGCAACGGCGTCGACGGCCAGGAGTTCCTGAGCTCCAAGAAAAACGTCGAGAGGGTCATGAAGCTCGTCGCCGAGAAGGGTTTCACGACGAAGCTCGGCCGCGACGAAGAGTACGGTGTCTTCGAGATCGAGTTCGGCTACCAGCTCAATGGCCTGTCCGTCAGCGGCAAGATCGGCATGGACCTCGTCACCTCCGCCGACTACAAGAACCTCTACCGGATCTACCAGGAGCTCGAGGGCATCAAGGGCCCCTACGCCGTTTTGACTAACGGCGACGGCGCCGAGAAGGAGACCCTGGAGAACGAGAACAAGCTCCTCGACTACCTTTTCGAGAGGGGCAAGAAGGGCATCAACATCCAGCGCTATAAAGGCCTGGGCGAGATGACCCCGACCCAGCTCTGGGAGACGACCATGGACCCCGAGCGGCGGATCCTCCTCAAGGTCTCCATTGTCGATGCCGCGGAAGCCGACCGCGTCTTCACCGTCCTCATGGGAGACGAGGTCGACGAGCGCAAGAAGTTCATCGAAACGAACGCCCTGGAAGCCCTGAACCTCGATGTCTGACGACCCCGCCAAGAAGCCGTCCCGCGAAGGAGTTCCCATGGACAGCGAACAGAAAGAGCACTACCCGGTCGTCGGCCTCGAGGAGGAGATGCGGCGGTCCTACCTCGATTACGCCATGAGCGTCATCATCGGCCGGGCCATCCCCGACATCAAGGACGGCCTCAAGCCGGTCCACCGCCGCGTCCTTTACGCCATGTACGAGAGCGGGACGTACTACAACAAGCCCTACAAGAAATCGGCCCGGATCGTCGGCGACGTCATCGGCAAATACCATCCCCACGGCGACCAGGCCGCTTACGACACCCTCGTCCGCATGGCCCAGGACTTCAGCCTGCGCTACATCCTCGTCGACGGGCAAGGGAACTTCGGCTCGATCGACGGCGACCCGCCGGCGGCCATGCGCTACACCGAGGTCCGGCTCAAGAAGCTGGCCCACGAGCTCATGGCCGACATCGACAAAGAAACGGTCAACTTCATCCCGAACTACGACGAGAGCCTGACCATGCCCGAGGTCCTGCCCTCGAAGTTCCCGAACCTCCTCGTCAACGGCGGGAACGGCATCGCCGTCGGCATGGCCACGAACATCCCGCCCCACAACCTCGGGGAGGTCTGCGACGGCGTCATCCACCTCATCGAGCACCCCAACGCCTCGCTTAAGGACATCCTGAAGTACGTCCAGGGACCGGACTTCCCGACGGGCGGCATCATCTACGGCCGCCAGGGCTTCCTCGACGCCTACAAGGACGGCAAAGGCATCCTCCACCTCCGGGCCAAGACCGTCATCGAGCGGGGGGCCAAGGGCGAGAAGGACAAGATCGTCGTCACCGAGATCCCCTACCAGGTCAATAAATCCCGCCTGCTCGAATCGATCGCGGAGCTCGTCAATGAGAAAAAGATCGAGGGTGTCGCCGACATCCGCGACGAGTCCGACCGCGAGGGAATGCGCATCGCCATCGAGGTCAAGCGCGGGGAGCTCCCGGAGATCATCCTCAACAACCTCTACAAGCACACCCAGCTTCAGATCTCCTTCGGCATTATCATGCTGGCCATCGTCGACAAGCAGCCGAAGACCCTCGGCCTCGTCGACATGATGAAATACTTCATCGCCCACCGCAAGGAGGTCGTCCTGCGGCGGACGCGGTTCGAGCTCCGGAAGGCGGAGGAGAGGGCCCATATCTTGGAGGGCCTGGTCATCTGCCTCGACAACCTCGGCGCCATCATCAAGCTCATCCGGGCGTCGGCCAACGTCGACGAGGCCCGGCGCGGGCTCATGGAACGCTTCCACCTGACCCAGGTCCAGGCCCAGGCCATTCTGGACATGCCCCTCCAACGCCTGACCAAGCTCGAACGGGAGAAGATCCAACAGGAATACGCCGAGCTCAAAAAGAAGATCACCGAGCTCCGGAAGATCCTCAAGGACGAGAAGCTCGTCTTCGCGATCATCGTCAAGGAGCTCAAGGAGGTCAAGGAGGAATACGCCGACGAGCGCCGGACCGAGATCCGCGACGAGGCCGTCTCCGAGCTCCGGCCCGAGGACTTGGTCAAGGAGGAGGACGTTGCCGTCGTCTACACCTCGAGCGGCTACATCAAGCGGACCTCCCTGACCTCGTACAAGTTCCAGGCCCGCGGCGGCAAGGGCCGCAGGGGCATTGAGATGAAGCCCGAGGACGTCGTCGAGGACCTCTACGTCTGTTCCACCCACAGCTATCTCCTCGTCTTCACGAACAAGGGTCGACTCTACTGGCTGAAGGCCCTCGAGGTCCCGGACGTCGGCGTCTCCGGCCGGGGCAAGGCCATCGCCAACCTGGTGGAGTTCCAGCCGGACGAGAAGCCCCGGAGCGTCGTCTCGGTCAAGGACTTCAGCGAGGAGCAGTTCATCGTCATGCTGACGACCGACGGCATCATCAAGAAAACGCGCCTCAGCGAGTTCAAGAACGTCCGCCGGGGCGGCATCCTCGCCGTCAACCTCCGGCCGAAGAGCGACCTGTTCTCGGCCCAGCTGTCTACGGGAAAGAACGCCATCGTCATCGGGACGAAGCTCGGCCGGGCCCTCCGCTTCAAGGAGAGCGATGTCCGGCCGATGGGCCGGACGGCCTCGGGCGTCAGGGGGATCCGGCTCAAGCCCAAGGACCGCATCATCGGGATGATCATCGTCGGCCCGGATGAGAAGTTCGTCTTCACCGCGAGCGAGCGCGGCTACGGCAAGAAAACGGCCGTCGAGCAATACCCTCTGAAGCACCGGGGCGGTCAGGGCGTCCTCAACCTCCGCATCACCCCCAAGATCGGCCATGCCCTGGGCATGGTCGGCATCAACGAGGAGGACCTCCTGGTGATCACCATCGAGGGCAAGGTCATCGGCATCCCGACGACCCAGGTCCGGCCCCTCAGCCGGGCGACCCAGGGCGTCCGCATCATCAACCTCGAGGACAAGGACCGCGTCTGCTCCATCGCCAAGGTCCGGGAAAGCTGAGCCGGTTATTAGGAAATGTGCTTTTTTATAGCACAACTTCTTGGCCGGGAAAACAACTGATTTCGTCCGGCCGGAGGCTTTGAATTGCCGGTCACCTGAAATTCCGCCTTTTTCCAGAGAGGAAATCAATTTCAAGACATTCTGAGAACGCGGAAAGATTCTGGCATGAAAACTGCACTTATAGTATAAGTAGTTTCTCCCGAGTCCATCGTGCCGTCCAATAGCGGCCGGGCGCGGGATGGCGAGATGGAAAAGAAAAAAAGGAGGTTTCTATGCTTTGGACAATCCTGATCGTCCTGTTTATTTTATGGGCCCTGGGATTTTTCGCGTTCCACGCCGGCGGCCTGATCCATATTCTTCTGGTCATCGCCGTGATCGTTCTGATCGTCCGACTGGTACAGGGACGGAGAGTTCTTTAGAGGAAGATCTGACGGGGAGTCATTCTCCCGACTGATCTGAAAAGGGCGTCCTCTCGCGGGGGAAGACGCCCATTCTTACTCTGCTGGGGGCATTTTCCGAATTCAGCCGTGGTGAAAATCGATGTGACGGGCAATGGAAAATCCAAGGAGATCCCCCGATTTTAGGTTTGAGGAGGTCTAATTCCATGAAGCTTGCGGGTATTGTTCTCATCGTTCTAGGAGCCCTGGCTCTGGCCTATCAGGGTATACGCTATACAACTCGGGAGAAGCTGATTGATATCGGCCCCCTCAAGGTCACGGCTACGGAGAAGAAGACCATCCCGCTGCCTCCGATCGTGGGCGGAGTGGCGATCGTCGCGGGTATCGCGCTGATCCTTGTGGAGCGCAGAAAGAAATAACGGAGTTTTCGCGGAGTCCGTTCCCGGCTGTCCACGACCCAGTTCCTTATCCTGACGCCCCTGCCCGGGCTTGACAAATCTTATTTCCTCTCTTAGAATCTCCCTTAAACTAGAACCAGTGGAAATCCGATGGCTTCTGTTCTGATCATCGATGATGATAAGCTCATTTGCGACTGGATCGCGAATGTCGTCACCCGATTAGGGCATCACGCCGTCTCGACGCACCTTCTCCGGGAGGGGCTCAGGAAAGTCCAATCCGAGTCATTCGACATCGTTTTTCTGGACGTCCAGATGCCCGATGGAAGCGGCTTGGAGAGCATGCCGAAGATCAAAGCCGTCCGATCTTCCCCGGAAATCATCGTGATCACCGGGCGGGGCGATCCCGACGAGGCCGAACTCGCCATCCAAACCGGCGCCTGGGATTATCTGGAAAAGCCGGCTTCGTTCGAAGCCATCAAACTTCCCCTTCTCCGGGCTCTGGAATATCGAGCGGAAAGAAAACCGGGGAAGTCGTCGACCGTTTTGAAAAGAAACGGCATTATCGGAGATTCACAAAAGATCACTTCTTGTCTGGAACTTCTGGCCCAGGCGGCAAGCAGCGATGCCAATGTTCTCATCAACGGCGAAACCGGCACGGGAAAAGAGCTTTTTGCAAAGGTGGTCCATTATAACAGCCCTAGGGCCAAAAGAAATTTCGTGGTCGTTGACTGCACGGCGCTTCCTGAGACACTCGTTGAAAGCGTTCTTTTCGGGCACGCGCGGGGAGCTTTTACCGGGGCTGAAACGAGTGAGGAGGGGTTGATCAAGCAGGCCGACGGAGGAACTCTTTTTTTAGATGAGATCGGGGAGTTGCCGTCATTGATCCAAAAAAAATTCCTCCGGGTCATTCAAGAGCACCGCTTCCGTCCTGTCGGAGGGCGTCGAGAAATCGAAAGCGATTTCAGGCTTGTGGCGGCGACAAACAGAAATCTGGAAACCATGGTCCGGGAGGGACGATTCCGGGAAGATCTCCTCTTTCGGCTTCGGACGATCGTGATTGACTCACCCCCGCTGAGAGAAATTCCCGAAGACATCAAAAAATTGACGGTCTTTTATATGGACGATTTGTGCGAGCGGTTTGGAATAGTCGCCAAACGGGCTTCTCCCGAATTCTGGGATGTCGTGGCCGAATATCAATGGCCCGGCAATGTGCGAGAACTGATCCAGGCTTTGGAGAAAGCGTTGCTTTCGGCAAAAGAAGAACCCATGCTGTTCCCCAAACACCTTCCGACGTATATTCGTATTCAGGTGGCCCGGAACTCTTTCCCGCAGAAGCCGACAAGCCAGGGCAAGCCAGAGATCCGCTCGAGCGCTCCCAAAGTGCCACCCAAATTGAAAGAGATGCGGACAGCAGCAGTTTCTGAAGCCGAGCGACAGTATCTGAAGGGCCTGATCTCTTTTGCGGGTGGAGATAACAACAAAGCATGCCGGATTTCCGGCCTGTCTCGCTCAAGATTCTATACTCTTCTCAGAAAGTACCGACCAACTGATGGGCGTTGGCCGGAATGATGCCGGTCATGGCCCTTAAAAAAACAGAGAATTAGTGCTTATTTATTGGAATGGGTGCTATTTAATAGAACAAATGGCCGCCGATTCCGGGGGAAAACGGCTCGTATAATTTCCTCATCCCTATAAAAAACTAATCTTCTGGGTTATGAATTTGGCATGTTTCTTGATTACGATTCAATAGGCATAAAGAGAAATGGCGCAGATTCGTTTTTAAAGGAAAATTTAAACCTATGCAGCTGCTCTTTTATTCAAGTGCGGATGATCAGAATAACAAGAGACTTGAGGCGGCAGTCCATAAGGTGATCCCAGAAAGCAAAATAGAGCTCTTCAAAAGACTGGATGATTTCAAAGAGAGACTCCGGATGCCAGTAGAACCGGATTCTATCGCAGTTCTCTCGGCTTCGGACCGGGAAGAGCTTCAGCAGATGCAGCTGCTCCGCGGGATGCTCACGGAGATTTATGTCGTCCTCGTTATCCCGGATCGAAAGAAGGGCACCATCGAGCTCGCCCACCTCTTGTTGCCGCGATTCTTAAGCCAAAAAAATGATAGTTTCGTAGATCTCAGCAAAGTCGTCAACAAAATGTATCGGAATTCTCACTGATCCTGTGAGATGATGGCCGGCCTTCTTCGCGGCGGGGACGGCGGATTCGGCCCCGGAAGCAGCGACGAATATGAAATTTCCCTCATAACGATCAACTTCCCGTCCCTCTCGATATCGCCGGTCATAAAAAATACTCCGGAGATCAATTCTGTTTAGCTTTTTTCTCGATGTAAAGTCTCAGTTCGGTGAAAAAACTGCAATTATGATTTATTTGCATCTCGCCAACTTCTCTTTTTAAAAAATTGACATTGAATGCAGATAAAACCTCGTCCTTATTTCCTCGGTTCCAGCCCAGCGCAAAGTCAAATCCGTGGAGATCAAATCCGTTCATAGAACCCAGGTGATGCACATTTTTGAATTTGAGCCAATGATTCTCAAAACCCAACTCGCCGAATTTTCTGATATCTTGAAGAGCATCTGTCTGTCTCTCTTTTTGATTTCTCTTGCCTGCCATTGAGCTCAGTATCTTTTCGGGAAGAGTCATTTTTAGCTCTCTCTCTATGATCGGTTTTGCGTTTTCAACCATGAGGAGGATTGCCATTTCTTGTGCTTTTTTGTTTCTTCCCATATACCATAAGGCTATTTCATATCTCTTCCAAAAAATTAGCGAGCCGATGACAACACCGCCCACCATCAGGGCAACGACGACTTTTCTCCAAACTCTTTTCCTGACTCTTGATCCGGTTTTGGTCATTATGGCTTCTCGCTCTTATGTAGGAGGACGCCCTCTTCAAATCAAGTCGAGTGATGGACTTCCCGCCAGATCTCCCTCACGAAAATAGCCGCCGGACAGGCTCAAGCAAAGGTGGCGATGACGTCGATAACCGCAAAACGGCGTCTCTTTTTGGCGTTTTCTCCGCTAAAGAACTCTCCGGCCCTGCAGCAGTCGGACGATCAGAACGATCACGGCGATAACCAGGAGAATGTGGATCAAGCCGCCGGCGTGGAACGCGAAAAGCCCCAGAGCCCATAAAATAAACAGGACGATCAAGATTGTCCAAAGCATGGAAACCTCCTCTTTTTCTTTTGCCTCTCGCCGTCCAGCGCCCTTTCGTTATCGGATGGCGCCATGGAATCGGAAAAGGCCACCAGTTTTACTGCTATTTTCATGCCAAATTCTTTCCGTATTTTCAGCAGGTTGAAGATCACCCTTCTTTAGGTCAAGGGCGGCCCGGCCATACGAATTGGGCTGGCTTCCTTCTCAGTAATTGTCCTATTCAACAGCACATTTCCTATAAAAACGCATATTACCTGCCAAGCTGTCCCGAAAGGATTGTTAGGGGGGCCATCCTTTTCACCCCATTTGTCGTGGTATCAGGGCGTTGAAAGCGAGTCGCATACATGAAAGGGGAGAGGCAATAACGGAAATGAATTGGCACACAATTCGCATAAGCTATTTAATGAAAGGAGAACGAATATGAAAAAAATCCTCTGGATCATTCCCGTGATTCTTTTGATCACGGCGGGCTACGCTGGGTATTTTTCTTCGCCTGGACTCGGCCATCCCGCTAGGGGGGGAAGTTCCATTGCCCCCAGTGCTCAAGAAGACACTTCCTTCTTTTATGATCGTTTGTCCCCCTATGGAAACTGGACCAACTTCAGCCCCTACGGCTACGTTTGGACCCCCAGGCAAATGGGCTACCGCTGGCGGCCTTATAGCGATGGACATTGGGTCTGGACCGATGACGGCTGGACCTGGATCGCGAACGAGGAATGGGGAGATATTCCCTTCCATTATGGCCGCTGGGGCTGGGATAACGACATGGGCTGGTTTTGGGTTCCCGGCACGGACTGGGGCCCCGCCTGGGTGACCTGGAGGTCGAACGACCAATACATGGGCTGGGCGCCTCTTCCGCCTGGCGTCGAGTTCAGCGCCGGAATGAATTTCAATTCGCTTTCGATCAATATTCCCCTCAATTTCTGGGTCTTCATCCAAGGCCCGCATTTTCAGGACCAGAATCTCAATCCCTATGTCCTTCCGTTTGAGCGCAACCAGACGATCGTCAACTATACGTCGATGCACAACAACATCTACACCCGCAACAACAGGATCGTCAACGAAGGAATCGGGGTTGATGAGGTCCGTCGAATCACCGGGCGGGCCGTCCCCACCTACGGGCTGCAGGATGCCCGGCAGCCGGGACGTACGAAGGTCGTGGGCCAGGAGGTCCAGATGTTCCGGCCGGCCATCCGGCAAAATGAAGCCGCAAAACCAAAGGTCGTTTTGAACAGGGACCAGGCCCGGCAAGAGCTGGCTCCGGCCAAGATCTTCGAGCCGCGGACAAAGCAGGCCGTCAATACGGAAGCCGCGGCCGTTCAGAAGCGGCAAGCCGACGAAAAGGCCCTCCTCGAGAAAACCCAGTCGCAAGAGCTGCAGGACATGCAGCGCAAGAGCGCCGCCGCACAAGCGCAAGTCCGCGACACGGCTGCAAAAGCGAAGATCCAGAAGGACTATCAGACCAAAACGGCCGAATTGCAGAAACAGCATCAAGCCGAGAAGCAACAGTTGACCGAACGGCACAAACAGGATACCGCGCAGGTCAAAAAGGTCGCCCAGCCGGCCAAGCAGGAGAAGCAGGCCCCGCCGGTCAAAAAGAAAAAGATCAATCAGGAGTAGGGCTGGGGTGGGTCGAGCTTTGATCAACCCCTTCACGTCGGCCCCGAGAAGATACTTCTCGGGGCCGACGATGAAGAAAAGGCAGCCCATCAATCGCAGATGCGCGATCCCTAGTGTTTCTGTCAAGGAGGATGCCGTGACGGAACAAAAAAGGCAACGTTTTTGCGGGCTAAAATGGAAATTCGCGCTGATGGCCTTGGTCTGTTTCGCGGCCTTCATCAGCGGCGGATCACACGCGTACGGAAGCCTATTATCCGAGAGCAACGATCCTCCGCGACCGGGATCGCCTCAACCCCCGCAAGCCTATGCTGCGAATTTTTGTTTATCTTCTTTTCGAACAAACACCGACAGCGTGAATGGAGGCGGCTCCGGGCCCATAATATTTTCCCTCCAACAACAGCCGTTTAGCGAGGCGCCCGTTCGGTTGCGGAATGACGACCCGGAGTATAACAAGAGATATCCTGTGTGGGCGGTTGCTCTCCAGGTTGTCACAACGAATGCTTTTATATGGGTGGTTGATCGGTTTGTTTTTAGTTATCCTTGGTCGCACATAGGACCTACGAGCTGGAAAAATAACATAAAAACGGGCTGGGTATGGGATACGGACAGGCTGGGTATGAATTTTTTCTTTCATCCCTATTCCGGGAGCGCTTTTTTTAATGCCGCTCGGGCGAACGGATATAGTTACTTCGAATCCGTGCCTTTTACCCTTTTGGGCAGTTTGACGTGGGAGTATTTCGGGGAAACGACGCTGCCGGCGTATAACGATCTTATCAACACGACTCTCAGCGGCGCATTATTTGGAGAAATCCTTTACAGATTGAGTTCGAGTATCCTGGATGATCGGACGACCGGAGTGGAGAGATTTTTCCGGGAATTTGTGGCTTCGATTCTTAGTCCCGGGAGATCTTTCAGCAGGCTTTTGGAGGGAAAGCTGACAAGAGTCACCCCGAAAGAGGTCTATCAGAAAGAACCGCTCAATATTACGTTGTACGTTGGAACGCATTGGTTCAATGAGGGAACAAAGTTCGGGACGGGCAGCCCCCCAAACGGAATGTTCGGGATTCATCTGGATTATGGAGATCCGTTTGAGATACGACCCCGGAAGCCTTTTGATTTCTTCAAACTCCGGATAGATCTCAGTTACGGAAATACTGTGGGAAAGAAATATCTGGACAATATCACCGGCTATGGTCTTTTGTTCGGCAAGACCGTTCACTCCGGGAATTGGGATATCCTGATTGGGGCATTTCAACATTATAACTACTGGGACAGCAGGATTTTCGAACTCGCCGCTCTGGGCTTCGGCGGAGGAATCATTGCGAAGTGGCAGTTGTCCACGAGTTCCAATCTTCAATCCGCATTCCATCTCGGGGTCGTCCCTCTCGGCGCAACCAATTCGCCATATGTTGATATTGTGGAGGGCGGGATCCCTGGCCGGGATTATGATTATTCCGGCGGAGCCGAGGCCAAGTATGAGGGCACTCTGAATCTTGCGAACAGGGCACAATTGACGGCGATCTATTACCTTTACTGGCTTCATACGTATGTCGGACCGGTTGGACACAAAATCATCTACATATTCAAACCCAGAATTGCCGTTAGACTTTTCAGCAACCTCAGCCTTGGATTCGAATATTTGTATTACCACAAGGACAACTACCTTCGGGATTTTCCCGATGTTCACAGTAGAAACAGCGAGCAGAAACTCTATCTGATGATGTATTTTTAGATTCATGCCCTGTTGATATGAATAACAGGAAATACGATTGGCAAGGGAGGGCCGAAAAAAATGAATAGTTTATTCGTGCAAGAAACAACGAATGCAAAACCTCTGAATGTGATCCTTCACAAGATCCTCACATTTATTTATTTTCTGGCCCATCAGATCGGTTTAGGGATCATCAAGGTCATTCAGCCGCTATTTCCACGTAATATTTTCCCAGACAGTATTGTCGATCCCCTTGGATTCTTGATCATCTTGACCTTATTTATGTTTCTTGTTGGTGTCGCCAAGAAAATCGCCTGGGTCATTGTTTGCATAGGCTGGATTCTGTTATTCATTAGAATTCTTATGATCATTTTTAAGCTCGGCTAGGCTATCGCAAAAAACAAAGTCCTCTTCTCCAGGCTCTGGCGATAGAAAGAGCGATTCCCTCTCTATTCATCCCTCGTATGACGGGATCCGAGGTATCGTCCGGCCGGGCAAATTATGATAAAATATATAAGAAATAGGGAGAAATATCGGTGATCCAGATCATAAAACGTTTTGCCGCGCTTGGCCTCTTCGTCCTGTTCTCGGCGGCGTTCGCCCTGGCCCAGCCGGCGGCGTCCTGCTGCAACTCGCCCGGCCTTTCGCCGAGCGGCCCGAAGGCCCAGGCGCCGGAGTTCAAGGACCTGCCCAAGGCCGGCAAGAAGTGCTGGATCGGCGAGGTCTACTATTTCGTCTACGAGTTCGACAGGACCCCCAAGATGGGGACGGCGATCCTCAAGGTCCGCCTCTACGACAAGGACGGAAAACAGGTCACCGACCTGGACATCACCGGACAGTCCGAGATGCCGTCCATGCGGGGGGCCCATGATTCTGGCGAGGTCGCTTTCAAGCTCAACAAGAAGGGCGACTATCTCCTGCCCGTCAATATCGTCATGCCCGGCGACTGGGAGGTCCGGCTGACGTTCTCCCGGACGAAGATCGTCATCTTCCGCGGCCGGCTGACCTTCGATGTCTGACCGGCCCGAGCCTTCGGAGGTGCGGGGATCTTTGGCAGGGCCGAGCGGCAGCCTCTGAGACGGTGATGGCCCGATGAAAAAGACCGCCCTCGCCGCCGCGCTTCTCGCCCTTTTCGGCGCCGCCCCTCTCTTCGCCCAGGGCACTCTTTTCTACCTCGAGCTCCAGGCCGTCGCGGCCTATTCGACCGCAGCGGAGGCCATCCAGCTATATTCCCAAACGGCCGAAGACGTCATGCAGAAGCCGAGCTTCGGCTTTGATTTCGTCCAGCGGCTTTCGGGCAAGACCCGAGACTGGGGGGTCCTGGCGATCCAGGCCCGGGTGGCCTACAACCAGGAGGGAGATCACCGGTTCGAGCCCCAGGTGTACAACGCCTATTTCCGTCTCAAAGCCGGCTTCGCCGATATTTGGGCCGGCCACAATCGTCTGGCCCTGGGCTTGGACTACGGGCTCGACAGCCACGCCGTGCTGCTCATGGGTCCGGCCATGATGAGCTACGGGTTCGACCGCGATTGGGGCGTCGGCCTCCAGAGGGATTTCTCCTGGGGAAACGCCGCTGCCTCGTTGACCGCGGGGAGCGGCATGCCGCTCTATTTCAAGGGCAACTATCTCGCGGCCCTGAGGGTCTCCGGCGGAGTCCTCGCCCGCGACAATTGGAGCGTCGGCGCTTCCCTCGCCTCAGGGAAGGTCCTTGACACGATGGGGAACCATCTCATGAGCCCCGACCCCTTGGGCTTCACGGCCGTCGCCGCGGACGCCACGTATCTCTGGAGGAACCTGGAGAACCGGGTCGAGGTCCTGGCGGGCCGGAAAGCGGAGCAGGATATTCTCTTCTTGTTCTGGCGCGCGGGCCTGAACCTGCTTCCGGAGGGGCGGCTCAAGCTCGAGGTCCAGCCCTTCGTTATGAAGACCGGCGGCGAATGGAGCTCCCAGCTGGCCGGCGGCGTGAGTTATCAGGTCACGGCCGACCTCGCGGCCCGGTCCATGATCGAGTACGACCACGCCCGGAAGGATGCTCGATTTGTCATCCAGCTTTATTATTACAAGGGGCTCTGAGGAACGCCGGGTCTTTATCCAGGAGACGATCAACATGGATAACGGAAACCGAAAGAAAATGAGAGCCAAGATCGCGCGAAACAGCCAGCCGGCGCGGCATTGCCCGGCCGGGCGGGTGGTCCTGGCAGGACTTCTCCTCCTCATCGCCGCGGCTGCCCTCCACGCGGCCGTCGGCTGCGACCTCAACGACCCTGACCGGGACGTCAAGCGCCTCTTCCCGGAATCGACCGGCTACAAAACCCTCTACGTCTCCATCGCCAAGAAGGGGGGCGAGGCGCTCCTCAAGGAGATCGAGGCCAGGCTCGGCGATACGTTCAAGGGGCTCTTCGAGACGGCCGATGTCCCCTACACGATGTACCAGATCTACAAGGGAAACGAGCTCATCGGCTACATCCACGGCGTCAACCAGAAGGGGACATACGGCGGGCTCCAGGTCTTCCTGGCCCTCGACCGGGAGGGAGTCATCCGCGGCTTCTACTTCCAGAAGCTGACGTCGAAGGCGGCCAAACCTTTCCGCGAGCCCGCTTTCGGGAAGCAGTTCCTCGGCCTCAGTCTCAAGGACTTCTCCCGCTACGACGTCGTGTCGGGGAAGGAAGACCCTGCCGGGCCCATCAGCCGGATCAAGAACCCCGACCCCGGCTCGGGACAGGACTTCCGGGCCACCCTGCGGGCGACCAAGAAAAACCTCATCCTCGTCGACGAATTCCTGATGGGGAATAAATATCTGAAGCTCTTTGGGCGGACTCCCTCCGAGTCCGCAACCTCAAGATGAAGAGATGGATGGACCGAGCCCAAGTTTCTAGAGGAGATAATCATGGCGGACAAAAGGATTAGCCTGTTCGAGGTCGCTTATAAGAACCTTCTCCGCAAAAAGACGCGGAGCGCCCTGACCGTCGTCGGCATCGCCCTGGCCGGCTGGGTCCTGGTCAGCCTCTTCGGGTTCAACAGCGGCTACGAGAAATCGCTGAACAAGGACATCGACAACCTGGGCTTCCAGATGCTGGTCGTGGCCAAGGGCTGCCCGTACGAAGCCGCGACGCTGATGCTCAAGGGCGGGACGGGGCTCAAGTACATGAAGTCTGAGATCGCCGGCGACGTGGCCCGGGAGCCCGAGGTCGATGGGGTGACCCCCATGCTCATGCAGGTCGTCTTCGACCCGAACAAGGGGGAGAGCGGGGGCCTGGCGGCCTTCCTCGGGGTCGATCCCCTGACGTACCCGAAATTGAAGAGCGCCCTGCCCTTCAAGGCCGGGGCCTGGTTCAAGGACCCCGAGGCGCACGAGGCGGTCTTCGGCTACGAGGTCGCGGAGCTCGAGCAGCGCGAGGTCGGCGACAAGTACCTCATCCCGGAGAAGAACGTCGAGGTCACGGTCGTCGGCATCCTGAGCCGGACCGGGACCCAGGACGACGGCACAATCTTCCTGCCCCTCGCCGCGGTCCAGAAGATCTTCGGGGTCAAGGACGTGCTGACGGCGATCGGGATCAAGGTCAAGAAGGACGTCGACATGACCAAGTTCGAGGACAAGATGTTCAAGCTCCCGGACGTGCAGGTCGTCAGCCTGACCCAGGTCAAGACGACCATCATGACCTTGGTCTCGACGGCCCGGGTCATGGTCTTCTCCATCGCCCTCATCGCCATCCTCATCGCCATGATGGGCGTCGTCAACACGATCCTGATGTCGGTCATGGAGCGGCGCCAGGAGATCGGCATCCTGAAGTCCATGGGGGCCCAGGCCTCGGACATCTTCAAGCTCGTCTGGCTCGAGACGATCGTCCTCTGCGTCTCCGGCGGCCTCATCGGGACGGCCCTCGCCCTGGGCACGGCCAAGCTGACGGACATCCTGATCCGGAAGCTCCTGCCGTATTCGCCGAGCGGCGGCCTCGTCTCGATCGACCTCCGCCTCGTCCTCATCACCTTGGCGGTCATCACCTTCATCGGGCTCGTCAGCGGGCTCTACCCGTCCTGGAAGGCGGGCCGGATGCGTCCCCTGGAGACCATCCGGAGCGAGGAGGAGTCATGAGCGCGCCCGCCCGGTTTTCGATCGAGGCCGAAAACCTCAGACGGGTCTATCGCCGCGGCGCCGAGGAGATCCCGGCTGTCGACGGCGTCTCCCTGACCCTCGAGAAAGGCTCGTTCCTGTCCATCGTCGGACCCTCAGGTTCCGGCAAGACCACCCTGATCAACGTCCTCGGCTGCCTGGATAACCCGACCTCCGGCCGGCTGCTCCTCGAGGGCCGGACAGTTTTCGGCGACGGGAAGAGCCTCTCGGAAGCCCGCCTGACCTCGATCCGGAGAGAGGTCTTCGGCTACATCTTCCAGAAGTTCTACCTTGTGTCCACCCTGACGGTTTACGAGAACGTCATCCTTCCCTTCACCTTCTACCGGAAGCCCGGGGCCTCCGAGGACGTCGGCGATATCCTCAGGCTCCTGGGCATCGACCACCGCAAGGACCATCTCCCGGGCCAGCTTTCGGGCGGCGAGATGCAGCGGGTGGCCATCGCCCGGGCCCTGGTCAACAAGCCCCAGATCCTGCTGGCCGACGAACCGACCGGCAACCTGGACACAAAACGGAGCGAGGAGATCGGGATGATCCTCAAGGACCTGAACGAGAGGACGGGCCTGACCGTCGTCCTCGTCACCCACAACCTCCCGCTCGCCCGGACGGCCCAACGGACGATCGAGCTCCGCGACGGGCGCGTTTACGCCGCTTGACAGGGGCAGCGGCGAAACTTAGAATCAGGGCACTTTTGGATTGGAGGGCGGAATGGTCTCGACGCTCACCCAGCTTCTCGCGAGCACGCTCAAGTCCTATCCCAAGGACGATCTCATGCTGGTCAAGAAAGGGGGGGCGTACGTCCCGATCTCGACCCGGGAGTTCGGGGAGGCCGTCAGGGACCTTTGCCTCGGGCTGAATTCCCTGGGCTTCCGGGCCGGCGACAAGCTCTGCCTCCTCTCGGAGAACCGGCCCGAATGGGTCATGACGGACTTCGCGACGCTCTCGGCCGGCGGCCTGACCGTCCCCATCTACACGACCCTGGTGCCGGACCAGATCCACTACATCATCGACGATTCGGACGCCACCGTCGTGGTCGTTTCAAACACCGACCACTGGAAGAAGATCGAGCCCCTGCGGGCCCGCCTGGACAAGGTCCGGCACTATGTCATGATCGAAGGCCCCGCGCCCTCCGGCGTGATTTCTTTTCAGGACCTCAGGGACAAGGGGAAGGCCCTGGGGGCGGCGATGCCCGGCCTCTTCGACGATCTCCTGGCCCGCGTCAAGCCCGGCGACGATGCCTCCCTGATCTACACGTCGGGGACGACGGGGACCCCGAAGGGCGTCATTCTGACCCACGAAAATTTCCTGTTCAATATCCGAACGGTCCGCGGGATCATCGAGTTCACGGAAAATGACGTCTGCCTGTCCTTCCTGCCCCTCTCCCACGTCCTCGAGCGGATGGTCACGTTCACGTATCTCTACGCCGGCTGCACGGTCGGCTACGCGGAGAGCGTGGAGGCCGTCGCCCAGAACCTCCTGGAGCTCCGGCCCCACATCATGGTCAGCGTCCCCCGCGTCTTCGAGAAGATCTACACCAAGGTCATGGACCAGATCCTGGTCAGCCCGGTCATCCGGCGGAAGATCTTTTTCTGGGCCTTGAACATCGGACGCGAGTTCGGCGCCCGGAAGCTCGCCGGGAGGCCGATCCCGGCCGGGCTCGGTCTCAGGCGGTCGATCGCCCACAAACTCGTGTTCTCCAAGATCATCGCCCGGACGGGAGGCCGCGTCCGGTTCTTCATCTCGGGGGGGGCGCCCCTGTCCCGGGAGATCGCCGAGTTCTTCTACGCCTTCGGCCTGGTCGTCCTCGAGGGGTACGGACTGACCGAAACGGCGCCCGTGCTCGCCGTCAACACCTTCGAGAACCTCAAGTTCGGGACGGTCGGCAAGCCCATCCCCGGCGTCGAGATCCGGATCGCGGCCGACGGCGAGATCCTGGCCCGGGGCCCGAACGTCATGAAGGGCTATTACAAGAAGGACGCCGAGACCCGGGAGGTCATGGAGGGCGGCTGGTTCCACACCGGGGACATCGGCCATCTGGACGAGGACGGCTTCCTCGTGATCACCGACCGGAAGAAAGACCTCATCGTGACCTCGGGCGGGAAGAACGTCGCCCCCCAGCCCATCGAGAACATCCTCAAGTTGAGCCCGTACATCGCCAACGCGGTCGTCCTGGGCGACCGGAAACGGTTCGTCTCGGCCCTGATCGTCCCCGAGTTCGAGAAGCTCGAAGCCTACGCCCGGACCCACGGCATCCCGTTCCAGGACCGTGACGAGCTCGTCGGGAACACCCGGGTCGTGGACTTCATGCGGGCCGAGGTCGAGAAAGCCACCCCGCTCCTGGCGTCCTACGAGCGGATCAAGAAGATCGTCCTGCTCGGCCGGGACTTCGATATCGAGAAGGGTGAGATCACCCCTTCGCTCAAGGTCCGCCGCTCCATCATCGAGGGGAAATACCAGGACCTCATCGAATCCATGTATCGGGAGGAATCGGGGGACGGCCGGAACGAGACGTGAACGGCCGCAGAAGCGGTCAGCCCGCTTTGGGGGGCTCGGGCTTGGCCGGCCAGTAGAGGATCCGGCCGCAATTCTCGCAGAGGATGATCTTGACCTTGTCCCGGGTCTCGTTGAGCATCTGCGGCCGGATCCGCATATGGCACATGGCGCAGAAGTCGTCCTTGACGGGGGAGAGGGCGGTCCCGCCCTTTTTCAGGTAGATCGCTTCGTAGATCCCCATCTGGTCGGGGGGGATCCTGGGGAGGAGGGCTTCCCTTTCCTGGAGGAACCGGGCCCGCTTCTTCTCCATCTCTTTCGACTTCTCGTCGAGGGCGATTTTTTCTCTCCGGAGGTTCTCTTCCTCCTGGCCCTGCTTGAGCGTCGCCGCCTTGATCTCCTCCTCGATATCGTCGGCGGCCAGCATTTCGGCGATGATCGCCTCCTCGAGGGAATCGACCTTGTGCTGGGCCTCCTCGATCTCCCTGACGAAGGAGGTGTATTCCTTGTTCGTCTTGACTTCGTTCAGCTGCCGCTTGTATTTCCCGATCTGGGCCTTGATGTCCTTGACTTCGATCTCCTGATCGCGGCGTTTTTTCTGGTTTTGGGCCATTTTGTCCTTGGCCTCGGCGACCGCCTTGGAGCCGGCCTGGATCCTTTTGTCGATGTCCTGGATGAGCCGGGGGATCCCCTCGAGGACAAGCGATGTCGTGTGGATCTCGGAATCCAGGTGTTGGAGTTCTATAATCCCGTCGAAGTCGATATCCACTATCCCTCTGTTCTCTTCCGGCCTCACGGCGAATGGGCCTACCAGGATTCGAACCTGGGACCTGCCGGTTATGAGCCGGTGGCTCTACCACTGAGCTATAGGCCCAGGCCCCCCTTTATAACAAAATATGGTGCCCTCGTCAATTACGGTAATTACGGTGGTAATTACGGTGACACACAACTAATTACCGAAATCATCGGGCAATGAGCAATCCGTTTCCTAGCGAGCGTCATATTCCCTATGAATAGAGAATGATCGCGTGTAGGAAGTACCAAAACATCCGTTCATAAGAGCGATCAAGCCAATGTCCCGCATTGCGAGGGTGGTCATTCCGGATTTTCCCCACCATATCGTCCAGCGAGGGAACCGCCGGCAAAAGGTATTTTTCAGCGATCAAGACCGCCAATTCTATATGCGTCTACTCAAGAAATATGGCGATGAGGCCGGAGTCACCTATTGGGCCTATTGCCTGATGGACAACCACGTCCACCTCGTCGCTGTGCCGAAGTCCCCGGAGAGCTTCACCAAAGGACTGGGCGCAGCTCATTGGAAGTACACATTGACCATAAATATCCGCGAGGAGTGGAAAGGTTATCTATGGCAAGGGAGGTTTTTCTCTTGTCCGCTCGACGGCCGATATCTTGTAGCCGCGATGAGGTACGTCGAATGCAATCCCGTTAGAGCAGGTCTCGTTGCGCGAGCAGAAGATTATCCTTGGTCGAGTGCACATTCACACGTTTTCAAGCGGAATGACCCTCTGATCAAGAGCTGCGTAATGCGGGACGAGATCAAGGACTGGTCTGGCTTTTTATCCACTGCAGCTCCGGAGTGTGAAACGAGCAATCTGAGAAAAAGCACAATGACAGGTCGGCCTGCAGGCGATCAGGATTTTGTCGAAAGACTCGAAAAGATCACGGGAAGAATCCTGAAGATAATGAAAAGAGGCCCTAAACCTCGGCATATTTGTGCAGGACGGGCGCTTCCTCCTGAGATCTAGATGAACCGCATCTTTTAGATGAATACGGATTTCGGTAATTAGTTGTGTGTCACCGAATTAGACCGCATTAGTGGTTGTTGGTGAAGGACTTGAGCTTCCGGCTGCGGCTCGGGTGCTTGAGCTTGCGGAGGGCCTTGGCCTCGATCTGGCGGATGCGCTCCCGGGTGACCTTGAACTGCTGGCCCACCTCTTCCAAGGTGTGCTCGTTCCCGTCGCCCAGTCCGAACCGCATCTTGAGGACGCGTCCCTCGCGCTCCGTCAACGACTTCAACGCCTCCTCGATCTGCTCCTTGAGATTGATGTGGATGACCGTGTCGGGCGGGGAGGGAATGAGCTTGTCCTCGATGAAGTCGCCCAGGTGGCTGTCCTCTTCCTCGCCGATCGGGGTCTCGAGGGAGATCGGCTCCTGGGCGATCTTGATGATCTTGCGGACCTTGCTGACGGGCAAGTCCATTTTCTTGGCGACCTCTTCGCTCGACGGCTCCCTCCCGACCTCCTGGACGAGGGCCCGCGAAACCCGGATGAGCTTGTTGATCGTCTCGATCATGTGGACCGGGATGCGGATCGTCCGGGCCTGGTCGGCGATGGCCCGGGTGATGGCCTGGCGGATCCACCAGGTGGCGTAGGTCGAGAACTTGTAGCCCCGCCGGTACTCGAACTTCTCGACGGCCTTCATCAGGCCCAT
>JBEKXF010000019.1:0-60564 GCA_049512315.1 Candidatus Aminicenantales bacterium
TCAACGTGATCAGTTCCTCTCGCACGGGGCCGGCCCTCCTCCTGTCCGGAGGAGTACCTTAGCCCAAAAAAGCGGAAATATTCACGTTGCCCAAAGCGGAAATTATCACGTTGCCGCAACACCCCGGCGGAGATGCCTGTCGATCTCCGCGGCCGCGACCCGGCCGTCTCCCATGGCCAGGATAACCGTCGCCCCGCCCCGGATGATATCCCCCCCGGCAAAGACGCCCGGGAGGCTGGTCGCCATGGTGGCCCAATCGACCTCGACATTCCCCCAGTTGCCGACCTTGAGTCCGGGGGTAGTCTGGGGGATGAGAGGGTTGGGGCTCTGTCCGATGGCACATACGACGAGGTCGACCTCCATCGTGTATTCCGAGCCCTCGATCGGGATGGGCCGGCGCCGGCCCGAGGCGTCGGGCTCGCCGAGCCCCATCTTCCGGCATTCCATGGCCCGGACGCGACCGTCCTTGCCGCCGAAGTAACGGGCGGGAGCTGCGAGGAGCTGGAACTCGATCCCCTCCTCCTCGGCATGGCGGATCTCCTCGGTCCGGGCGGGCATCTCGGTCATTGACCGACGGTAGACGATGACCGCCCGTTCGGCACCGAGCCGCTTGGCCGTCCGCACGGAGTCCATGGCCACGTTGCCGCCGCCGATGACCGCGGCCGTCTTTGCCTTGAACACGGGCGTGTCGTAGGCCGGGAAATCGTAGGCCCGCATGAGGTTGACCCGGGTGAGGTATTCGTTGGCCGAGTAGACGCCGACCAGGTTCTCGCCGGGGATCTTCATGAAATTCGGCAGGCCGGCCCCCGAGCCGATGAAGAAGGCCTCGTAGCCCTCCGCCCGGAGATCATCGATGGTCGCGGTCAGGCCCACGACAAAACTCGTCCTGACCTCGACGCCGAGCCGCCGGAGATAATCGACCTCGGCCTTGAGGATGGCCTTGGGCAGCCGGAATTCCGGGATGCCGTAGATGAGCACGCCGCCCGCTTCGTGAAGGGCCTCGAAGATCGTGACCGAGTGTCCGAGCTTGGCCAGGTCGCCCGCTGCGGTCAGCCCGGCCGGGCCGGCCCCGATGACGGCCACCTTTTTTCCCGTCGGCGGGGGCAAGGGCGGGATGTTCACAGAGCCGCTCCCGCGCTCGAAATCGGCGGCGAACCGTTCCAGGTTTCCGATGGCCACGGGAACGCCGCAGGCCTTCTTCACCGCGCAGACCTCTTCGCACTGCGCCTCCTGGGGGCAGACCCGGCCGCAGATGGCCGGCAGCGAGTTCGTCTCCTTGAGCTTCCAGGCCGCTTCGAGGAACCTTCCCGCTTCGATGAGCTTGACGAAGCTGGGGATGTCGATGCAGACGGGACACCCGGCGACACACAGAGGATTGGCACAGTCGAGACAGCGGCGGGCCTCGGCTTGGGCCGCCTCGGGCGCGAGGCCGAGGTTGACCTCGTTGAAGTCGCGGTTCCGGTCGTCGGGAGAGCGCTCCGACATCCTTTGGCGGCCGGCCTTCATCCGTTCCTTCGGGGGAACGGCCTTGCGCAGATCCCTGCGCCAGTCCTTTTCGAAGTCCGCTTTGAGCCGGGCCTTCTCTTCTGGCGCCAGTTCCCTTTTGTCTTCGGCCATCTCTCTTCGTCCCGTCTCCTAGGGGAGCTCGGTCTCCTCGTAGCGGCAGAGCGAACGGACCTCCTCGTCGAAGTAGGATTTCCGCCGCAGGAACAACTCGTCCCAGTCCACCTGGTGACCGTCGAAATCCGGACCGTCGACGCAGGCGAACTTCGTTTTTCCCGCTGCGGTACAACGGCACGCGCCGCACATCCCCGTGCCGTCGACCATGATCGGGTTCAGGCTGACGATCGTCTTGATGCCCAGCGGCCGGGTCGCCTGGGAGCTGGCGTACATGAGATAGGTGCAGCCGACGGCGATGACCCGGGCCACCGGGGCTTCGGCCTGAAGAAGTTCCTCGAGCGGGCGGGGGATGAATTCCTTGGACCCCCGAGCGCCGTCGCGCGACGAAAAAAGCACCTTGTCGCAGACCGAGAGGTAACGGTCCTTCCAATAGACGAGATAATCTGCCTTGGCGTCAAGGAGGGCGATCACCCGGTTACCGGCCGCCTTGAGCGCCCGGGCCACGGGCCAGAGGGCGCCGATGCCGAAGCAGCCGGCGGCCAGGACAACGGTCCCGAAGCTCGCAATCTCTGACGGACGGCCCAACGGGCCGACAAGGACCGGGACCTCGTCGCCGGGATTGAGGGCGGCCAGCTTTCGGGTCGTCGTCCCCACGACGATGAAGACCGAGGTGACCGACCCCCGGCCGGCGTCCCAGTCGGCGACGGAGAGAGGGACCCGTTCACCCTTCTCGTCGGGCATGATGATGACGAACTGCCCGGGCCGGCACTTTCTGGCCACGTCGGGAGCGTGGACCTCGATGAGATGCAGGTTGGGAACGAGGCGCCGTCTCTCCAGGATCTTGGGCATCATCGTCCTCGCACGAGCTTCAGGCTCTTGTGATCGAGGGCCAGGTTCAGGCCCTTGTAGTCGTCCGGGTCCGGACCGGCGGACGGACGGGTCTCCGCCTCGGCAGAGGGGATCGTTCCGCCGGGGATCACAGCGTCGCTCCTCCCGGCTTCCTCATGGAGAAAGAGACCCTCCTCGGAGGCGGATCCCGGCGGCAGGTCCCGGAAAGCAGGGACCAGACGGGCCAGATCCCTGCGGACTTCCCGGACCGAAGAATAAGCAAAACCGGTGTGGCCCATCTTCGCGGCCAGTTCGCTCAGGATGAGCCAGGCGGGCCGGGCTTCGCCCTGGGCCTCGACCGCCGCCGCGGAGAGCTGGGTGCGTCCTTCGACATTGACGAATGTTCCGTCCGATTCGAAGGACGTCGTCTCGGGAAGGACGATGTCCGCGAAGGCTGCCTTCCCGTCGTCGTAGCTGCCCTGGAGGATGACGAGCTCCGCCGCTCCGGGTTTAAAACCCGGGAAGGGACCGGCCAGGTAGAAAGCCCGGACGTTGCCCCCGGCAGCGGACCCAGCCGACTCTCCGCCCGGGACCGCCCCGAAAGGGAACGCCCCGGCGATCTCCAGGGCCCCGCGTAAGTTGGCCTCTCCGTCCAGGGGAAGGATCCGTCCCGCGGTCAGGTCGGCCAGGTCCGAGAGCGCGCTCAAGCCGCTCCGTCCACCCGTCGCCTCCAGGAAAGCCGGCCCGAAGAGGAACAGGGCGGGCCTGCGCGTCTCCAGCAGACGGGCGATCTCCCGGGTTTTTTCTTCAGGTATGCCGTGGCCGGGACGATGGCCTTTCGACCCTTTGGCCTTGTCGCCGGCCTGGCCACGGTTTTTCCCAATCCCCGCGGCCAGGGCTTGGAGGAACGCCCGGACCTCTGCGGCGGGGATCGGGGCTTTGATGGACGCCTGGCCGTTGGCCGGGCCGCCGTCCAGGCAGACGCTGATCACGGCCGCCCCATTCCGGACGGCCCTGGTGACCTCAAGTCCCAGAATGGGCTGGGTCACAGGGAGATCCTCGCCGAGGACCATGATGACACCGGCCCGGCCGACCTCGGAAAGGAAGAAATTCAGGGCCACGGACCGTCCCTCGGCCCGTCCGAGGCCGCGGAGCTCGGCGGCCGCCGAGCCGACCCAGGGTCCCGCGACCCCGGGAGCCTTCAGGACCTCCGAGGAGAACCTGGAAAGGACAAAAAGGTCCTCGCAAGAACTTTGGGCGGAGAAGGCCACGGCGGTCCGCCCGGGCCCGATCTCCGTGAGCCTCGTCGCCGCGGCGCCCAACGCTTCCTCCCACGGGACTTCCCGGAGGCGGCCGTCCTTCCGGACCATGGGCCGGAGCAGACGGCGCGGATGGTGGACGGCGGCCTTCACCAGGAACCGGCCTTTGACGCAGGCCTGCCCACGGTTGACCTGCCCGTCCGGGTCGGGAGCGGTTCCCAGGATCCTGCCCTCCCTCAAGCCGATACGCAGCCGGCAGCCCTGGCCGCAGAAAGGGCAGAGGGCCCGTTTTTCCGTGTCCGGAGAGCGTTCGTATCGGATGCCCCGGTCCGCGAGCGAGCCCGTCGGGCAAACGTCCACGCAGGCGCCGCAGAAGCGGCAGCCGCTGTCGAGCAGGCGCCGGTCTTGGGCCGTGCCGATGACCGTCTCGGAGCCGCGCCAGGCGAAGGTCAGCACGGAGGCCCCACGCACTTCGTGGCAGACCCGGACGCAGCGCCCGCAGAGGATGCAGAGACTGTTGTCCCGGTCGATGAACGGATCGTCCCTCCGGACTTCTCCGGCCCGGCGGAGCGACGGGAAGTGGACGCGCTCGACGCCGATCGCCTCGACGACCCGCTGGAGCTGGCAGCGGCCATTGATCGGGCAGAGCACGCATCCCGTGACCTCGCCGGTCTTGCGGATCGTCGATTTGTATTCATCACAGGACGATTTTTCGGCGCAGATGAGACAGGCGTTCGGGTGCTCGGCCAGGATGAGCTCGAGGATCCGCCGCCGCAGGGCCACGATCTCCGGCGTTGCCGTCCGGACTTCCAGGCCCTCCTCGGCCGTCGTGTGGCAGGCGGGGACATAGCCCCTCCGGCCCTTGACCTCGACCAAGCAGAGGCGGCAGGCCGCGAAGGGCTCGAGCCCGGGGTAATCGCAGAGCGAGGGGATATCGACGCCGTTGGCGCGCGCGACCTCCAGGATGGTGGGCCGGCCCTCGAAAGTGACGATGCGACCGTCCAACATGAGGTTCATGAGAGGCTCCGCCCGCGCGCTCCCTTGGTCGCCGCCCGCCTTTTCTCTCCCGTGTACTTGGAAACGGCCCGGACCTTCGGCGGGCAGACGTTGAAGCAGGCGCCGCACTTGATGCAGGCCGTCTGGTCGATGACATGGACTTTCTTATGTTCGCCGGCGATGGCCTTCACGGGGCAATTCTTGAGGCAGAGGAGGCAGCCGACGCATTTCTCCGGCTCGATGAAATAGGCAATGAGGTTCTTGCAGACGAGAGCGGGGCAGCTGCCGTCGACGATGTGGGCCAGGTATTCGTCACGGAAATAGCGGAGGGTCGAGAGGATGGGGTTGGAGGCCGTCTGGCCGAGTCCGCAGAGGGATCCCTGTTTCACCGTCCCGGCCAGCTCCTCGAGTCTCTCCAGGTCCCCGGGGCCGCTTTCGCCGCCGGCGATCCGGGCCAGGATCTCGGCCATCTGGCGCGTGCCGATCCGGCAGGGAGCGCACTTCCCGCAGGATTCCTCCTGGATGAAGCGCAGGAAGTACAGGGCGATGTCCACCATGCAGGTGTTCTCGTCCATGACGATCATGCCGCCTGAGCCCATCATGGCGCCGGCCCCGGTCAGGCTTTCGTAGTCGACGGGAAGGTCGAGATGCTCCTCGGGGATGCATCCGCCCGACGGACCGCCGATCTGGACGGCCTTGAACTCCTGGCCGCCGGGGATGCCGCCGCCGATGCCGAAAATGATCTCCCTCAGACGGATGCCCATGGGGACTTCGACCAGCCCGGTATTGTTGATCTTGCCGACGAGCGAGAAGATCTTGGTCCCCTTGCTGGTCTCCGTTCCCAGGCCCGAGAACCAGGCGGCGCCGCGCCGGATGATGGAGGGAATGTTGGCCCAGGTCTCGACGTTGTTGATCACGGTCGGCTTTCCCCACAGGCCGCTCCGGGCGGGATAGGGCGGCCTTTGGCGCGGGAAGGCCCTCTGGCCCTCGATGGAAGCGATCAGTGCGGTCTCCTCGCCGGAGACGAAAGCGCCCGCGCCCCGGACGATCTCGAGGTCGAAATCGAAGCCCGACCCGAAGATGTCGGTCCCCAGAAGGCCCAAGCCCCGGGCCTGCTCGATGGCGATGCCCATCCTCTTGACCGCCAGGGGATACTCGTCACGGATATAGACGAAGCCTTTGTCCGCCCCGATCGCCTTGGCCCCGATGACCATCCCTTCGATGATCGCGTGCGGGTCAGCCTCGAGGACGGAGCGGTCCATGAACGCGCCAGGGTCACCCTCGTCACCGTTGCAGATCAGGAACTTGGGCCTGGCCTCCTCGCCCTGGCAGAGGGCCCACTTCTTGCCCGTGGGAAATCCGGCTCCGCCCCGTCCGCGGAGCCCGGAGCCGGCGATCTCGGCGAGGATCTCGGCCGGGGTCATCGCGGTCAGGGCCTTGGCCATGGCCTCGTAGCCGTCGTAGGCGATGTATTCCTCTACCTTTTCCGGGTCGATCCGACCCCTGTTGCGGAGGACGATGAGCTTCTGTTGCTTGAAGAACTCGATGTCGGCCATCTTGGGGACGGGGGTAATCTTCGCGGGGGGGACGTACATGAACTTTTCGACCGGGCGTCCCTTGATCAGGTGCTCTTCGACGAGATAGGGCACGTCCTCGACCTTCAGGCGCTGATAGAAAACGCCGTCCGGATGGACCATGAGGATCGGCCCTCTCTCGCAGAACCCGTTGCACCCGGTCGTAACGATGAGGACCTCGCCCTGGAGCTTTCGCCGCGCGACCTCCTTCTCCAGGGCCTCCTTGAGCTCGAAGGCCCCGCAGGAAACGCACCCGGTCCCGGCGCAGATAAGGAGATGGGTCCGATAGTGTTCCAAGGGTTTTCCTTATGCCTCTTCCTTCCCGTCCCTCAACGTCTCCAGTATCTCGTCGGCCTTGATCTCGGTCATCTGGCCGTAGTATCGGCCGTCGACGACGACGAGAGGCGCCAGCGCGCAGGCGCCCAGGCAATTGACCCGCTCCAGAGTATACTCCTTGTCGGCGGAGGTCCGACCGGCCCGGATCCCGAGTTTTCGTTCGAAATGCTCCAGGATGATGGCCCCGCCCCGGACATGGCAGGCCGTCCCCATGCAGACCGTGCAGCGGTGCCGGCCGCGGGGCTCCAGACTGAAGGATTTGTAGAAGGTGACGAGGCTCATGACATGAGCGGGGGGGATGTCCAGCTCCCGGGCCACCTCGTCGAGGACCGCGGGCGAGAGCCAGCCCTCCCGATTCTGGATGTCCTGGAGGATCGAGATGACGGAGCGTTTTTGTCCGCCGTACTTGGCGATGGTCCTCTCGACGGCCGATGCCCTCTTTTTCGCCATGCAGCGCTTAAGTTATAAAAAGCCCCGGGGCTTGTCAACGGAGACGGGATTTCAGCCGACGCGTCCGATGGCGTTCTTGAGGGTGGCCCCGATCTCGGCCGGGCTGACGGCGACCCGCACCCCCGCGGCCGCCCAGGCCTCCATCTTCACCCGGGCCGTGCCCTTTCCCTCCTCGATGACGGCGCCGGCGTGCCCCATGCGCCGCCCCGGCGGGGCCGTCAGGCCGGCGACGAATCCGACGGCCGGCTTGCCGAACTCCTCACGGAGGTAGTCCGCCGCCTCTTCTTCCGCCGCGCCGCCGATCTCCCCGATCAGGACGACGGCCTCTGTTTCCGCGTCCTCCTTGAAAAGCCGGAGCAGGTCGAGGAACTTCAGCCCGACGATCGGGTCGCCGCCGATACCCACGGCCGTGGACTGGCCCAGTCCCTGGCGTGTCACCTGTTGGACCGCTTCGTAGGTCAGCGTCCCGGACCGGGAAATGATGCCGATCGGGCCGGGCTTGTGGATCGGGCCGGGCATGATCCCGATCTTGGATTTGCCGGGCGAGATGATCCCGGGGGTGTTGGGGCCGATGAGGCGCGTCGGCCGTCCCGAGAGAAAGGCCTTGGCCTTGATCATGTCCAGGGTCGGGATGCCCTCGGTGATGCACACGACCAGGCCGATGCCGGCGTCGGCGGCCTCCATGATGGCATCGGCGGCGGCGGCCGGAGGGACGAAGATCGCCGCCGCGTCGGCCCCCTCGCTCCGGACGGCCTCGGCCGCCGTGTCGAAGACGGGCAGGCCGAGATGACGGGTCCCCCCCCGGCCCGGGGTCATGCCGGCCACGACGCGCGTGCCGTCCTCGATCATCCGCCGGGTGTGGAAGGTCCCTTCCGCGCCGGTCATCCCCAGGACGACGACCCGGGTCCTGGCATCGATGAGAATGCTCATGACGATTCCCCCCCGGGCGGCCGCGACAGGGCGACGGCCATGTCGGCGGCCTCCTTCAGCCCGGCGGCCGGGTGAAAGGCCAGACCCGATTCCCTGAGGACGCGCTTTCCCTCTTCGACGTTGGTGCCCTCGAAGCGGATGACGACCGGGACCCTGGTCCGGAGCTCGCGGGCCGCCCGGACGATCCCATTGGCGACGAGGTCGCAGCGGACGATGCCGCCGAAGATGTTGATGAGCGCCGCCCGAACCCCGGGATCGGAGACGAGGATGCGGAAGGCGTTGGCGACCCCCTCCTCGCTGGCGCCTCCTCCGATATCGAGGAAGTTGGCGGGCGTTCCGCCGGCGTGCCGGATGAGGTCCATGGTCGCCATGGCCAGACCGGCGCCGTTGACCAGACACCCGATACGGCCTTCGAGCTTGATGTACTGGAGGTTGAACCTTTCCGCCTCGACTTCGAGCGGGGATTCCTCTTCCGGGTCCCGCAGCTCCCGGATGTCGGGGTGACGGAAGAGGGCGTTGTCGTCGAAGGTCATCTTGGCGTCGAGGGCCAGGACGTTTCCGTCCGGCGTGACGACGAGCGGATTGACCTCGACGAGGGAGGCGTCCTGGCTCTCGAAAACCTCGGTCAGGCCGTCGATGAACCGGACGGCCTGTTTATGGATGTCCCCGGTCAGGCCGAGCCGGAAGGCCAGGGAGCGGGCCTGGAACGAACGCAGACCTGGTCCGGGCCGGAAATATTCCTTGAAAATCGCTTCCGGCCTTCCGACCGCGACCTCCTCGACCGCCATCCCGCCCTCCGTCGAGGCCAGGACCACGGCCGCCTCGCGGCCTCGGTCCACGGCGACCCCGAGATAGAGCTCCCGGGCGGGGGGCACGGCCTCCTCGACCAGAAGCCGCCTGACGAGTTTCCCTCCGGGGCCGGTCTGTGTCGTGACCAGGTTCATTCCGATCATGGCCCGGCCGAGCTCCTCGGCCCTCTCCGGAGTCTCGGCCGACCGGATGCCGCCGCCCCGGCCCCGCCCGCCGGCATGGACCTGGGCCTTGAGCACGACGGGGGAGCCCATCTTCCGGGCGATCTCCCCGACACGGTCCGGGGAGTCCGCGACCTCGCCGCGGGGGACGCGCAGGCCGTGGCCGGCCAGGATCCGTTTGGCCTGATACTCGTGGATTCTCATGGGCTCGGAGCCATCTTAAACGCAGCCCGAGCGTGAGTCAACACGGATGGGGGAGGCCGGCGTTCGGCCCTTGACTTTGGGCCGGATCGGATGGAAAATAGCCCTTCGATTTCTCAAGGAGTTGTCCATGATGATCCTGTCTTTGAACTGCGGCAGTTCGTCCGTCAAGTATCGGCTTTACGACTACGATAAGAAAGAAACCCTGGCCACGGGGATCGTCGAACGGGTCACGATCGGCCAGAGTTACATCCAGCAGTCCGGATTGGGCCGCGACCCGATCACGATCAAGCGCGAGTGCCCCACGCACCGCGAAGCCATCAAGCTCATCATTGACACGCTTCTCGAGCCGGCGGCCGGCGTCATCGACGACCTCAAGAAGATCTCGGCCGTCGGCCACCGCGTCGTCCACGGCGGCGAGGAGTTCAAGAAGTCGGTCATCATCACGGAGAAAACGATCGAAACCTTCAAGAAGCTCTATGACCTGGCGCCGCTCCACAACCCTCCCAACGTCCTGGGGATCGAGGCCGCGCTGGAGATCCTCCCGGGCATCCCGCACATGGCGATCATGGACACGGCCTGGCACCAGACGATGCCGCCTCACGCCTACATCTACGCTCTGCCTTACGAGTGGTATAAGAAGTACGGGGTCCGCCGCTACGGATTCCACGGGACCTCCTTCCTTTATGTCGCCAAGCGGGCCGCCCTCCTCCTGGGCAAGGACCCGTTCGACTGCGCTCTCGTCTGCCTCCACATCGGCAACGGTGTCTCGGCCAACGCGATCAAGAAAGGATGTTCCTACGACACGAGCATGGGCCTGACCCCCCTAGAGGGCCTGGTGATGGGGACGCGTGCCGGGGACCACGACGCGGCCATCGACCTGATGATCGGCATGGAGAAGGAGAAGAACACCCCCAAGGAGATGAACGACATCCTCAACAAAAAGTCGGGCCTTCTCGGGATCACCGGCAAGTTCACCGACCGCCGGGACATTCAGAAAGCGGCCGAGGAGGGAGACGAACGGGCCCGCCTGGCCATCGAGATCGAGTCCTACCGGCTCAAGAAATACATCGGGGCCTACATGGCCGCCATCGGCGGCGCGGACGCCGTCGTCTTCACGGCGGGCGTCGGCGAGATGTCCGACCTCATCCGGGAGAAATCCCTGGAGGGCCTCGAGTTCCTGGGGATCAAGCTCGACAAGGAAAAGAACCGTCTGGCCCGGACCCGGAACGCCGAGACCGAGATCAGCGCCGACGGCTCCAAGGTCAAGGTCTTCGTCATTCCCACCGACGAGGAGCGCGTCTTCATCGAGGACGTCGCGGCCCTGCTCGAGGGCAAGTACGACGAGCACACCCGCTTCCAGTACCGCTTCCAGTCGCCCGAATATGTCAACTCCCAGCGCGAGCAGGACTTCGCCAAGGAGTGCGAGAAGAAGCCCGGGTTGAAGCGCATCCAGGTCAAGCCCAAGCGGCAGCGCTGACCCCGGCGGCCGGGTCCGCCCCGTTTTCTTTTCCGGCCATTTTGGATACGATGGGGGGCGGGAGAATGCTCGTGGATAAGGATAAGTTCCTCAAGATCGGGGTCGGCGTCATCGTCGTCTTTCTCCTCGGGGTCTCCCTGAAGCTGGCCAAGCCGGTTCTTGTCCCGTTCTGTCTGGCCCTCTTCCTGTCCCTGGCTTTGATGCCCGCCCTCGACTTCCTGGTCCGCCGGAAGGTCCCAAAATCCGCCGCCATGGTCGCCATCCTGCTCCTGACGTTCATCGTCCTCTATCTTATGGGGGCCCTGTTCTACTCGAGCGGCAAGCAGTTCGCTTCGGAGCTTCCCTCGTACAGCGAGATGCTGAAATCGTTCCTGGACGAGGTGGACCAGACCGTCCAGAACCCGCGACTGAAAGCCGAGGCCCTGAACTGGATCAACGGCCTGAACGCGGAGAAGGTGGGCGGCTTCATCCTGTCCGCGCTCGGCCCGTTCCTCTCTTTTATGTCCGACCTGCTCCTCGTCTTTGTCTTTATGATCTTCATCCTCGGCGGGTGCGGCCGGATGGAAAAAAAGATCGCCCAGGCCTTTTCGCCGGACCAGGCCTCGACGATGTCGCGGGCGGTGCGCAGGATTGACCATCAGGTCCAGAGGTACCTGGCCGTCAAGACCCTCATGTGCATCATCACGGGAGGCCTGACGACCGCCATCCTTGTCCTGTTCCATCTTCCTTTCGCTATTGTCTTCGGCGTCCTGGCCTTCCTCCTCAACTACATCCCGACGCTCGGGTCCGTCATCGCCACGGCCCTGCCGGTCCTGCTGGCCACGTTCTTCTTCGGCAATCTTGGCCCGGCCATGGGGATCCTGGTCCTCCTGATGGCCATCAATGTCGTCCTGGGGAATGTTATCGAGCCCCGCCTCATGGGACGGGGCCTGGGCCTGAGCCCGCTCCTCGTCTTCTTCTCCCTGTTCTTCGGGTCCTGGCTGTGGGGGATCCCGGGCATGATCCTGGCCGTTCCCATCCTGGCCGTCCTCAAGATCATCATCAGCAACATTCCGTCGCTCAAGATCCTTGAGGCGATGATGGATTGAGGGGGGAAACGGGTCAGGGTTCGAGCCCTGTCTTGGCGGCGAACTGCTCCAGCCGGCGATCGATTTTGCGGGCCGTCTCCTTGTAAGCATCGTAGCCCCGGCCGAGCGGGTCCTCGATGTCCCAGCCGTAAAGCTTCTCTTCGGGAATAGCCTTGAGGTCCCTGAGCCGGGAGTAGACGGGAAAATCCATGGCGATGATGTAGTCGAATGAACCGAGCTCAAAATCGGTGATGTTCCTGGCCTCGTGGTCCGAAATGTCCGTCTGATAGACGATCTTCATGACCAGGACGGCGTCGTCGGAGGCGGGACCGCCGGCCGCGGCCATGCCGGCGCTGGCCGCCTCGACCCGCCCTCCGAACCGTTTCCGGGCAAGACCCGCCGCCATGGGGCTCCGGCAGATGTTGCCGTAGCAGACGAAGAGGACCTTGGACCTTCTCTTTTCGGGCGCCCGGATCGCCGGGGCAGATTTCGGAGTCCTCACGGTCACTTCAGCCCCGTCTGACCGCTTTCCTGGGCGACTTCCCCGGCTTTCTCGTAGAGGAAAGCGGCCAGGATGAGCCGCTCGGCCGCCTCCGGAGGTGCCTTGTCCCGGGTGAGCTCGGCGGCGCCGGCCTCCTCTTCCTTGGCCCTGTTATAAAGCCAGGCTTCCTTGGCCGGGGCGGCGGCGGCGTCCGCTTCCGTGCGGGCCGCGGCGACCAGGCCGCGGAGGGCCTCCAGGCATTGGTCCTCGTCCCCGCCTCGGAGGCTGAGGGCATAGACCTTGTTCAAGATCCCGTACAGCAGCCGGGCGCTGGCGAAGTCGTTTTTCTGATAGCTTTCGAGCGCGTCTTTTTCCTTCTCGGAGGCGATCCAGAAGAGGAGGTTCGGGCTTGTCCCGCGGCCGGCATCCGCGGCCTTTTTCTTGGAAACGTCCATGTCGCTCTTGATCTGGTCGGCCTTCTGCTTCTCGTTGACCATCGTCAGGAGCTTCCGCGTTTCGGATTCCCCCTTGGTGTAGCTTTTGCGTGAGGCCTCGACGTTGCCCGCGTCATGCAAGCGCCTTCCGTCCCGCATCTGGGCCTGGATGTCGCCGATCTTGCCGGCGAAGGCGGGGACCTTGTTCTTGAGGCCGGTCAAGAACCGGTCGACCTCCTCGTTACTTTTCCCGTCGAGGAGGTTGGCGGAATCCCCGCCGATGATAGGGGTCAGGAGGGAAATGACCTTGGAGAAATCCAGCCCGCCCTGAGGGCCCGGACTCCCGGAGGCTCCCGGGGGAACCTGGGACTGGACCTGGACGGAGGGGGAATTCGGGAGCGCCCCCTCCGCCCGGCGAAGGGGATCGGTGACGGACATCTCGTTCTTTTGACCGACAGCCTTCCGGACCGCCCAAGGCTTGAGAATGACCAGCCCAGCGATGACTAGCAGGGCCGCGGCCAGGACCGGGATGACCAGCTTTCTGATGTTGAGCTTGACCGTGATCTCCCGCGAGGTTGCCGGCTTGCGCGGGGTGGCCGCCTGTCGGGTCGGCGCGAGCCCCTGGCCGATGCGGTCCAGGTCCTCCAGGATCTCCTCGGCCTGCTGATAGCGGCGCCCTTTGTCCTTCTCGAGACACCGCAGGATCAGCCGGCTGAAGCCCTGGGAGATCTGGGAGTTCGAGGCCTTCGGGTCGGGGGCCGGCTCGCCCTTGTGCTTGAGGACGATGCTCAGGGGCGTTTCCCCTTCGAAGGGGACCCGGCCCGTGACCATTTCGTAGAGGATGACACCGAGGGAATAGATGTCGCTCCGGCGGTCGACGTCCCGGGCGTCGGCCTGCTCAGGGGACATGTACTCCGGCGTGCCGATGATGACGCCCGTCGCGGTCAGGCCCCGGCTGTGGAGGGAACGGGCGATCCCGAAATCCATGATCTTGGCGTTCCCGTCCCGGTCGATCATGATGTTCTGGGGCTTGAGGTCGCGGTGGACGACGCCCAACCGGTGGGCCTCGGCCAGCCCTTCGGCGATCTGGCGGGTGAGGTCCAGCGCCTTTTCCTCATTCAGGTGGCCGGACCTCCGGATGAAGCTCTTGAGGTCCTCGCCCGGCACATACTCCATGGAAATGTAGTAGGAGAGGCCCTCTTCGTTAAAGTCGTACATCCGGCAGACGTGACGGTGGGCGACTTTCCGGGCGAGCTTCATCTCGTTCCGGAAGCGCTCGATGATCTCCGGGTCGGAGGCGATCTCGGGTTTCAGGAGTTTGAGGGCCACGACCTCCCGGATCTTGTTGTCGTAGGCCTTGTAGACGGCTCCCATCCCGCCCTGGCCGATCTCCTCGATGATCTCGAAGCGCCGGGCGAACGTCGTCCCCCGCTCGAGCCCCTTGGTTGGGGTCTGGTAGGTCATGGTCACCGGCAACGAGCTCGGCGGGGTCCCCTGAAGATCACGGCCGCAATAGCCGCAGAACCGGGTGCCGTCGGGGTTGTCGAACTGGCAGCGGGGGCATCTCATCTGGGTGGCCGAACCTCGTTCATTAACAATAGCAATATGCATGGCAAATTTCAAACCCATTCGTACATACGCTTCGGGATGGACATTGGTTTCCAGAATTCGGCTGCGAGAGGCTGGTGGGCCTCAGCGCATCCGCTTCGCCAGAGCGGCCGGATCGTCGTCCCTGCCGAGCGGGCGGATCCTTAAGGAGTAGGAACAGGACTTGGCCGGGAGGGTGTATTCCGGGTGGATCCGGGCGCCCCAGGAGTCATCGCCGCCGACACCCATCTGGGCCTGGTCCAGGGCGAGGCAGGTGAAATCCCTCCTGATGATCTCGGCCGGGTGCCTGGCGCCCCGGCTTTCGAGCGTCAGGTCCTCGGGCCAGTGGGGGAGCGCGGAAAAGCCGAGGAGGGGCTGGCCGACGATGAGGAGGCCGGTCCCGTCCTTGTCACGGACCGCCACCCAGCGCGTGTCGGAGCGGTTCCCGTATTCCTGGGGAGTGACGTATGGAACCATTTGCTCGGCGACCGTTGTTTCGTAGAGGCCGACGAAGGCTGCCGTCTTCCTGTCCCAGTAATTTTCCTGGGGCCCGCGGCCGAACCACTGGACGCGGTCGAACCCCTGAGGCATAGCCAGCCTCATCCCGATCCGGGGCATCTCGGGTAAATGAGCGTTTCCCCGGGGCACGAAATCGTTGGCGATGAGGACTTCGCCGTCGCCCGTCACCGTATACCGGACGGTGTGCGCGGCCTGAACGCCGCTGAGGTCGAAAGCCACGGTGACCGTCACCCGGTCGGGCGCGTTCTGGACCGTGGTCATGGACTTCAGCTCGCGCTCCAGGCTGGCCACGCGCCAGGCGGCCAGCCGGCGGTTCATCCCGTTCCCGAAATCGTTGTCCGTGGGCGCCCGCCAGAAATTCGGCTCCGGGCCGGATTCGACGAGCTCCCGCCCGTGGAATTTGAACGAGGCCAGGGTCCCGGTCATCTTGTCGAAGAGGACGGCGAATTCGCGGCCGGTGACGACGGCTTCTCGGGGCCCGTCCTGGACCGACAGGGAGGCGGCTTGGACCGCCGGGGCCGGTCCGGCGTCGGCATGCCAGGGAAGCTCGAACTGTTCCGTCGCCACCGTTTGTCCCTTCGGGATGCCCGGGGCGGCCTCTCGGGTCACGACGGCCAGGTTGAGGAAGTACTCCATCCCCGGCCTTGCCTGGATCTTGGGCAAAGGGAGGATATAAGACCGGCCGGTCCGGGGCGCGACTCCGGGCTTTTCGTTGGTCCCCGACGCGATGACCAGGCCGTCGGCCGTGACTTCCCAGCGGATGTCGAAACTGTCGAGGGGGATGAAGTCGTATCGGTTGCCGACCTCGATCTTCCCGGCCCCGAGGTCCAGGGCCTTGAACTTGACGTATTGATAGACCTTTCTCACTTCGAAGAGCCCCGGATGCGGGGTCCGGTCCGGGCCGACAAGGCCGTTGCAGCAGAAATTCCTGTCGCTCGGGATGTCGGCCGGGCCGTAATCGCCACCGAAGGCCCACAAAAACTGCCCCTTCTCGTTCGTCTTGGCGAAGCCCTGGTCGACCCAATCCCAGACGAACCCGCCCTGGAGAGCGTCGTATTTTTCGATCGCGTTCCAGTAGTCCTGGAGGTTCCCGGTCGAATTGCCCATGGCGTGGGCGTATTCGCACATGATGAGCGGCCGGGCCGGGTTCCCGGCGGCGTACTTCTCGATCTCCTCGATCGACGGGTACATCGGGCAGTAGATATCGGTGTGGGGACGGAGCTCGGCCCGTTCATACTGGACGGGCCGCGAAGGATCGCGCCGCTTGATCCATCGATAGGCGTTCTCGAAGTTGACGCCGTCGCCCGCCTCGTTGCCCATGGACCAGATGATCACTGAAGGATGATTCTTGTCGCGCTCGACCATGCGGACGATCCGGTCGAGGTGGGCCGGGCCCCAGTCCGGGTCCTTGGCCAGGCTGCGGGCGCCGTAGCCCATGCCGTGGGACTCGATATTGGCCTCGTCGATGACGTAGAGACCGTACTCATCGCAGAGCTCGTACCAGCGCGCGTCATTGGGATAATGGCAGGTCCGGACGGCGTTGATATTGAACCGCTTCATGAGCTCGATGTCCTTGCGCATGGACGCTTCCGAGATCACGTGGCCCGTATAGGGGTCGTGCTCGTGGCGGTTGACGCCCTTGAGCCGGACGGCGACGCCGTTGATGAGGAAGCGACCGCCCTTGACCTCGGACGTCCGGAAGCCGACGCGCCGGCTCAAAGCTTCCCGGCACTGCCCGTCCTGTCCCAGGAGCTCGACGACGAGCGTGTAGAGAGAGGGCGTCTCGGCGCTCCATTTTTCCGGCGCCTTGAGGATGTCGGAGAATTCGGCGGCCGCCTTCTCCTTCCCACCGATCTCGACGGGGCGGCTCCCAGCGAGGACTGTGTGGCCTGAGCTATCGAACAGGAGGTAGCGGACCTGCAGGGCTTCGGCCTTGAGTCCGGGGGCGCTGTTAAGGAGCTCGACCGCGAGCTCCAGACGGCCGTCGCGGTACTCGGCATCGAGCGTCGGGCGGACGAAAAAGTCCCGGACCCGGACCTTCGGGGCGGCGGTGAGAAACACGTCCCTCTCGATGCCGCTCAGCCGGAAGAAATCCTGGCATTCGAGGTACGACCCGTCCGACCAGCGGTAAACCTCGACGGCCAGGACGTTGTCCCCGTCCGTGAGATACGGCGTGATGTTCCACTCGGCGGGTGTCTTGGAGTCCTTGCTGAAGCCGAGCTCGTGCCCGTTGACCCAAGCGTAAAAGAAGGATTTGACGGCCCCGAAATGGAGGAAGACGTCCATCCCTCTCCAGCTCGCCGGGACCCGGAACGTCCTGCGGTAGGAACCCACCGGATTGTGATCGCGAGGGACGAATGGAGGCTGGGGGTTCCGGGCGAATTCGTACGTCATGTTGACATAGATGGGGATGTCGTATCCCTGGAACTGCCAGTCGGACGGAACGGGAATGTCCTTCCAGCCGCTGACGTCGTACTCCGGCTTCCAGAAACCCGAGGGCTTCTCTGCGGGCTTTGTGGACCAACGGAATTTCCACGGGCCGTTTAGGGACATGAGCCACGGAGACCTGGCCCCGACCAGGGACAGGGAAGGGGCCTCGGGGAACGGGGTGAACGTGGCGTGGGGGGCTTCTTTGTTCAGGCTGGGAGCCTTGGGATTCTCGTAGTCGTTGAGCTGCTGGGATGCGGCCCAAGCCGCCCCTCCGAGAAGGCAAACGGCCGCGACGACGGCCGGAAGGAATCTCTTCATGGCATTCTCCACCGCGTTGATTTCAGGTCTCCGACCAGAGGTCGGCCGGGTAAAGGCCCTGGCGGACGCGCTCCAGGATCGCCGCCTGGGCCAGGGCCCGGTCCTGCGGATAGGTGATCCCGAACCAACGCTCGTGCGTGGGGAGGATCTTCACCCGCGCCTTCTTCGCCCGGACGAGGCTGCCGACGGCTTCCGGGATGAGGAATTCGACTTTGGTCAGGGACCCAATATTCGCCCGAAGGAACTCCCTGAACAGGACCTCGAGCTCTCCGAACAGACTCGGCTCGAACCCCCAGAAATTCATGGAGACGAGGCTCTCCTCAGGCAGGGGAGTCCAGTCCAGACCGTCCTCGGTGTGCTTGATCCCGTCCGGGAATTTTTGGATCTTGAGGAGCTCGCGGATATTGACCAGGTAGCCGTCCGGCGTCCCTTCGCAGATCCCCCGGGCCACGTGGCCGTGTTCGGAGAGAGTGTTGGCTAGGCGGTATCCGACCATGGCATAGTGATCGGCCGCATCCGCGATCTTGACCCTGCGGAGCTCGTCGGCCATGGTTTCGAAGGTGGACCGGCCGTAAAAATCGTCCGCGTTGATGACCGAAAAAGGCGTCCGGACGTCCTCACGGCAGATGAGGACGGCCTGGCCCGTGCCCCAGGGCTTGGTCCGGCCCTCCGGAAGGACAAAGCCGGGCGGCACCTGGTCGAGGGATTGGAAGACGTAGGCCGTCTCCACCACCCGCTCGACTTTCTTCCCGATCCTCTCCCGGAAGACGTCTTCGAAATCCTTCCGGATGATGAAGACGATCCTGTCGTAGCCGGCTTTCAGGGCGTCATAGACGGAGTACTCCATCACGACTTCGCCCCCAGGGCCGAAGGAGGCGATCTGCTTCAGCCCGCCGTAGCGGCTGCCGGCTCCCGCCGCCATCACCACCAGGGTCAGGGAGGACATGGGCCACTCCTTCCGAATTCCGGTCGCACGTTGACCGTATCTTAGTTCATCGGCAGGATGAGGTCAAACTCAAGTGCTGAATAGGATAATAGGTACGAGTGGCTCGGCGGTGCTCCCCGACGGACGAGCGGAAGGGGATTGCGCGAGAGCGCTGGGGGTTCCAAGGGGTGGCTTCCCCCTGGTCCGAGGATGCCGGAGGCTGCGAGGAGGGGTGGTTCAGGAGGGGATCTTCTCCGCTCCGCCCTCGGGGGGATGGGTGGAGCGAAGTCCGCTCGGGGACACTGCTAGGCCACTCGTCCGACCTTTACTTATAGGCTCCTATCCATTATGATTGAAAGGACCAAGGATAGGTGACCCGATGATTCGATCCACGACCGTCATTTGCGTCCGCCATAGGGGGAAGGTTGCCATGGCCGCCGACGGCCAGGTGACCCTGGGTCAGACCGTGCTCAAGAAGACGGCCCAGAAGATCCGGCGGCTCCATAAAGGCGACGTGCTGGCCGGATTCGCCGGCGCCACGTCGGACGCCTTCGCCCTCTTTGCCCGATTCGAGATCAAGCTCGAGGAATACCGCGGCAACCTGTCGCGCGCGGCGATCGAGCTGGCCAAGGATTGGCGCCTGGAAAAATCCCTCCGCCAGCTGGACGCCCTCCTCGTCGTCGCCGATAAAGAGACGACCTTCCTCCTCTCGGGGACGGGGGACGTGGTCGAGCCGGACGACGGCATCATCGCCATCGGCTCCGGCGGGCCGTTCGCCCTGGCGGCCGCCCGGGCCCTCCTCGTCCATACGGACCTCTCGGCTCGGGAGATCGCTCTCGAGGCCATCAAGATCAGCGCCGACATCTGCGTCTACACCAACCAGCAGATCACCCTCGAGGAGTTGTGAATGGCCATCCCGCTTCCCGAAAGCTTCGAGGGCGTCGCCGGCGAATTTCCGGACGTTGAGCTCACGCCCCAGGAGATCGTCGCCGAGCTCGATAAGTTCATCATCGGCCAGAAGGCAGCCAAGAAGGCGGTGGCCATCGCCCTCCGGAACCGCTTCCGCCGGCGGAAGCTCCCGCCGGAACTCGCCGACGAGATCGCCCCCAAGAACATCCTGATGATCGGGCCCACGGGCGTGGGCAAGACCGAGATCTCCCGGCGGCTGGCCAAGCTCACCTCCTCTCCCTTCCTCAAGATCGAGGCCAGCAAGTTCACAGAGGTCGGCTACGTCGGACGCGACGTGGAATCCATGATCCGCGACCTCGTCCGGATCTCGGTGGACATGGTCAAGCAGGAAAAGGTTGCGGAGATCGAGGAGAAGGCCCTGGGGAGCGTCGAGGAACGGCTCCTGGATTTCCTCCTGCCGCCGCTCAAGAAGTCCGACGGCGCCACGGGCGAAGAGGAGGACCAGAGATTCCACGACACCCGGGAAAAGCTGAGGAAACAGCTCAGGGACGGCCTCCTTGAAGAACGGCTTGTCGAGCTCGAGGTCAAAGACAAGAGCACGCCGCCCTTCGAGATCTTCTCCAACTCCGGGGTCGAGGAGATCGGCTTCCAGATCCAGGAGCTCATCCCGGGCTTCCTGGGCGGCCGGTCGAAACGGAGGAAAGTGAAGATCAAGGAGGCCCGCGAGATCCTGCTTGAAGAAGAGGAGAAGCGTCTCGTGGACATGGACCAGGTTTCCCGGCTGGCCATCGGGAGGGTCGAACAGTCGGGCATCATATTCCTGGACGAGGTCGATAAGATCGCCGGCCGGGAGTCGGGGCACGGGCCGGACGTCAGCCGCGAGGGCGTCCAGCGTGACCTCCTGCCCATCATCGAAGGCACGACCGTCAACACGCGCTATGGGCTCGTCCGGACGGACCACATCCTGTTCATCGGCGCCGGGGCCTTCCATGTCTCGAAGCCTTCGGACCTCATCCCCGAGCTCCAGGGGCGTTTCCCCATCCGGGTGGAGCTCACATCCCTCGGCAAGGACGATTTCGTCCGGATCCTGACGGAGCCCGAGAACGCCCTGATCAAGCAGTACCGGGCCCTCATGGCCACGGAGGACGTCTCGGTCGAGTTCACGGCGGATGCCGTCGACGAGATCGCCGCGATCGCCGAGAGGGTGAACGCCGATTCCGAGAACATCGGTGCCCGGCGCCTCCACACCGTCATGGAGAAGGTCATGGAGGACATCTCCTTCGAAGCCCCGGACATCGCCAAGAAGTCGATCCGGATCGACCGCGGATACGTCGAGGGCCAGCTGAAGGACATCCTCAAGGACCAGGACTTGCGACGATTTATTCTCTGATGAAGGGATCTGCAGGAATTCTCGCCCTCGGGCTGGCCGTCCTCCTCGGGTCCGGCTGCGGGAAGAAAGGCCCTCTCCAACCTCCCTTGGTCCGGGAGCCCAAGCCCGTTGAGCGCCTGACCGCCTTCCAGCGCGGCCGCTCGGTTATCCTGGAATGGACGGATCCCGGGAAGTATGTCGATGGGCGTCCGCTCAAGGCCGTCGGCGCGGCCGAGCTCTGGATCCTCGACCCCGGGCCGGAGGGGGGGGCCAAGCCTCCGGCTCCCCGGGATTTCGAAACACGGGCGCGGCTGGCCAGACGAATCGCCCCGAACGAGCTCCTGTCCGTCCCCGCCGGCGTGATGTTCGCCTACCCGTTGGCCGGTGATCAGCCGGGGGGCCGGACCCTGGCCTTTTCCGTCCGTGTCCTGGACGCGGCCAGGCGGCCTTCGAAGCTCTGCCCTCCGGTCATGGTCGAAATCCGGCCTTGTCCGCTGCCTCCTGAGATCCGGGACGTCAGGGTCTTCGTGGACCGTGTCGATATCAGCTGGACGCCGCCGGCGGCCAACATCGACGGCTCCAGACCGGCGAGCGTGGCGGGCTATACGGTTTACCGTTCCGAGGGCCATGCGGAGCCGGAAAAGCTGACGTCGTCGCCGACGACAGGCCTGAGCTTCGAGGACCGAAGCTTCCAATTCGGGGCGTCCTATACCTACATCGTCCGCGCCTGCGCGACTGGCACGGACCCTGGCTTGGAAAGCAACGATTCCGCGACCCGCAGCGTCGTCCCCCGCGACATCTTCCCGCCGGACCCGCCGGCCGGGCTGGTCGCCGTTCCCGGGCCGGGCGTCATCTCTCTGAGTTGGGACCCCGTCCGGGACCTCGACCTCGCCGGCTATAGCGTTTGGAGAAGGGAAGAGGGGGGGCCCGGGTTCATTCCCCTGACATCGGGGCTTCTCCCGGGGAACGCCTTCACCGACCCGTCTGTCCTCAAAGGCAAGATCTATGTCTACGCCGTGAGCGCGGAGGACAAGAACGGGAATGAAAGCGCCAGATCGGAGACCGGGCCCGTGAGCCTGAAAGGGAACTGAGCATGAAGATCTACCGGTTTCGCTACAGGAAGAGGATCCTCCACGGGATCCTCAAGGAGGAGTTCCTTTTCCCGCTGAAAGGGTCCATTTTCCGGGATTTCAAGATCGGCGACAGTCCGATCCCCATGGGCGAGGTCAAGCTCCTCCCTCCGGTCGAACCGTCCAAGATCGTCGCCGTCGGCCGGAACTACCGGGACCATGCCAAGGAATTGGGAAACGCAGTCCCCGAGGAGCCGCTCCTCTTCCTGAAGCCGTCGACGGCTGTCATCGGGCCCCATGACGAGATCCTCTATCCGGCCATGTCCTCCCGCGTCGACTACGAAGGCGAGCTGGCCGTGGTCATCAAGAAGAAGGCCCGCCATCTCCGGGAAGAGGACCCGGTCGGAGATTACATCCTGGGCTACACCTGCTTCAACGACGTCACGGCCCGCGACCTGCAGACCAAAGACGTCCAGTTCACTCGGGCCAAGTCCTTCGATACGTTCGCCGCCGTGGGGCCCTGCGTCGCCACCGGCATCGACCCGGGCGCGCTGCACCTCAAGACCTTCCTCAACGGCAAGCTCGTCCAGTCCGGGACGACGGCGAACCTGATCTTCCCCGTGCCCTTCCTGGTCCGCTTCATCTCGAGGGTCATGACGCTTCTGCCCGGCGATATCATCGCCACGGGGACGCCGGCGGGCGTCGGCCCGATGAGCCCCGGCGACCGGGTGGACGTTCAGGTCGAAGGGATCGGGGTCCTGTCGAACACGCTCGTCCGAGCCAAGCAAGAAAAGGAGGACGCATGAAATTCTTTCTGGATACAGCCAACCTGGATGAGATCCGCGAGGTCCAAAGCTGGGGCATCCTCGACGGAGTGACCACGAACCCCACCCTCGTGTCGAAGGAGAGCGGGACGTTCGAGGACCTCATCCGGGAGATCTGCGCCATCGTCCCCGGCCCCGTCTCCGCGGAAGCCGTCTCGACCAAAGCCGATGAGATCGTCCCCGAGGCCAGGCGGCTGGCCGGGATCGCCTCCAACGTCGTCGTCAAGATTCCGGTCGGCCTGGAAGGTCTGAAGGCGACGAAGGCGCTGGCCGCCGAGGGGATCGCGGTCAACATGACCCTCGTCTTCTCGGCCAGTCAGGCCCTCCTCGCCGCCAAGGCCGGGGCCAAGTTCGCCAGCCCGTTCATCGGCCGGCTCGACGACGCGTCGGAGGACGGCATGGCGCTCATCGAGGAGATCGTCACGATCTTCGAGAACTACAGGATCGAGACCGAGGTCATCGTAGCCAGCATCCGCCACCCGAGGCACGTGGTGGAGGCCGCACTCCTCGGGGCCGACATCGCCACCATCCCGTACTCCGTGATGACGAAACTCGTCCGCCACCCCCTGACGGACGTCGGGATCGAGCGGTTCCTCGCCGACTGGAGGAAAGTCAGGACGTGAGAATCCACCCCCATCTCCGGGTCCGCTGGCACATCCAGAACCTCGTCAGGAGGATCCGGAGGTTTGCGGTCACCTTCTTCGTCCTGCTTGTCCTTTTCGGGAGCGTCGTTGTCGGAAAGAACATTTTCCTGGGCCAGCTCAGGAGCGAAGTCCAGAAGGCCTTCCGGTACGGCGACCTCCGGATGTCCTATTTCCCGCCGGCCATCATCCTGGAGGACGTCCGCTCGATCGCCGGCCCGCCGCTCTTCCGGGCGCGGCGGGTGAGGGTCGAGCTTCCCTTCCTCTCCCTCCTGCGAAACGAGAAGTCGGTCAACGTCCTGCTCGAGGGGCCCCAGATCAGAGTCCGGCCGGAGACGTCCCCGGCCCGGGGCCCGCGGCAGAAACTCCCGCTGTCGCTGCCGTTCACCATCGGACGGGGGCTCATCCAGGACGGGACGTTCTCCTTCGAAAGCGAGCAGGGATTTTTCGAGGCCCGGGGCATCAAGGCCCTGTTCACCCAGCGGAGCGGCGGGTTCGTCCTGAAGGCGACGTCCGAAAAGAGCACGTTCACCTCGATCCCGGAGAAACTCGAATTCAGCGGCAGCCTCAACATTGACCTCACCGGAAAGGGGCAGGAGGTCAGGATCCAGAGGCTGACGGTCGAAGGGCCGGACGTCGCCGTGAAAGCGGAGGGCCGGCTCAGGAACCTTCAGGACCCGGAGTTCGACATCGACATGCGTTTCGAGGTCGAGACGGCCTACGCCGCCGCGCTCCTCAACCTCCCGTTCCAATGGAAGGGCAAGGCCGGCGGCCAGGGAAAGCTCGTCCGCAAGGCCGGCCAGGTTTCCTTCAATTCCGATATCGGCGGGGACCGGATCGTCCTCAACGAGGTTCCCATGGGCCGGATCCGCGGCCGCCTCGACCTCCGTTTCGGAACGGGCGGGACGGTGGACATCGGTATCCAGAAGCCCAACCTGCCCCCCGAATCGGTTTCGGTCTCGTTCCGTAAAGGCCGCGTGGAGGGCAGGGTCAGCGGCGTCCTCCTTGACCCGATCATGAAGAATTTCGGCCTCGCCTGGCCGGTGAAATCTCCGGCCTGGGGCGCGTTCAGCATGGAGAGCGACAAGCTCGACGCCGACGCCGAGTTCCGCGACCAGAAGCTCGACAGGGAGGGGGACCGGTTTTCCTTCCGCGGGGCCGTGAAGGTCCGGTTCAACGTGAAGACCCAAGACCTGGAGATCACAACGCGGGACATCCAATCGAACTTCGCCCGCCTCGAGGCCCGAGCGGCCCTTCGGGTCGGAGGCAACGTGGACACGGAGATCCGGGGAACGGTGACGGACCTCAAGCAGGCCCGGGAGTTCATTTCCCTGGCCGTCGGCAAGCCGTTCGTTTTCCCGGAGATCCGCGGGGCCGGCTTTGCCGATGTCCAGCTGACCGGAAGCGTGCTCAATCCCAGGGTCGCGATCAAGGGGTCCTTCGAGCCGGGCGGGTTCGACCTCTTCAACGCGGCCTACGTCGAGGGCGAGGCCGTCATCTTCGACGAGGGCTTCCAGGGCAAGTTCCGAGCCGAAGACCCCGACATCAAGGCGGACGTCCAGGTTTCCGTCGACGCCGAAAAGACCGAAGCCGACATCCGGAGCGCGGAGGGAGAGCTGACCAAGGTTTTCGCGGCGCTCCAGATCCCCATCTCCCTCGCGGGCCGGGCCGCGGGCGATTTCCACGTCGTCCAGACCCTGACGAGCCAGGGCGTCAGCGGGACGTTCACGAGCCCCGAGGTCCGGGGCTACGGCCAGACGTTCAGCAAGGTCACGGGCCGCCTCGAGTGGCGGGACGGGATCCTGTCCTTCCCCGAGATCGGCTTTGACCTCTATGGCGGCCGGATCCAGGGTCACGCCCTTTTCGGTACGGCGGACCAGGCCTTCGACGCCGACCTCCGCGGCGAGAACATCGACATCTCCCGCTTGACCCCCAAGGTCGGCGGCGTATTGTCGCTGGACGTCGCCGGGCGGGGCGTTTTCGGGAAAGACAAGCTCACGGGCCATTTCGCCGTCCGGGATTTTCTCCTGCCGCCGGTCCAGAAGAACGAGGTCCGGGGAGAGTTCAGCCTGGACGATGTCCGGGACAGCGTCGCCCTGGACATTCAGGCGGCCTTTCTGCCCGGGGACAACGAGGTCCGGGGGCTTCTCAGCGTCCCGCTCGCCGGAGACGCCCTGGCCGGAAGCATCAAGGGGCATTGGACGAACCTCGACCTTCTCCTCCCCTGGACGGGCGCCAAGGGGCGGCTGGATTTCAACGCCGAGTTGAGGGGGACAAAATCCTCCCCCCACGTTTCCGGCACGGTCGGATTCGCGGGTCCGCTCCTGCCTTTCCCTCGTTTCGCCCATGCCCTCACCGACTATTCGGGGACCCTCCAGGTCGAGGACGGCCGCATCACCGCGAGCGACCTCAAGGGCAAGCTGGGAGGGGGCGATGTCAAGGGGTCGGGCGAGATCGGACTCGGCCCGTCGGGCGTCGAGACGATCGACGTGACCATGGACGGGAAGGACATGCAGGTCGCCCCTCTCGAACGGACCCGGGCCCTGGTGGACGGCACCGCCCGGCTGATCAAGGACAACCGGCAGTTCGTCCTCGACGGCGATTTCCTGATCAAGAGACTCACCTGGCGGCGCGAGATCTACGAGAAGTTCAGCTTCTCCTCCCAAACGCTCTACACGGCGAACTACGAGCCGGGCTTCTTTGACAACCTCTCCCTGAACCTCCGCCTGAGGGCCGTCGACAACGCCCTGATGGACAATTCCCTGGGACGCGTCAGCGGCCGGTTCGACCTCTCCATCACCGGCGACATCAACGATCCGATCCTCCTCGGGGACATCGAGGCCCTCAAGGGGAACGTCAATTTCCAGGACCAGACGTTCCGGGTTCTCAAGGGACGGCTGAGTTTCTTCAACCCCGCGAGCGTCGAGCCCTATCTCGAGCTCAAGGCCGAAACGTACGTCAAGGATTATCGGGTGACCATGACCCTCAGCGGCCCCGCGAGCCGGCTCAAGCCGGAGTTCAGCTCCTCGCCCCCGATGCCGGCCGAAGATGTCCTGGCCCTCCTGGCCATGGGCGAGGCCTTCAAGAATACCTATTCGTATGACCCCGAGCGGAGCAACTCGCTGAGCACAGCCTCGCTCCTCTCCTTCCAGATCGCCGACCAGGCCAAGAAAAGGGCCGAAGGCCTGTTCACCCTGGACCGGTTCCGGATCGACCCGTTCGTCACCAGCACGTCGGCCGAAATGACGGCCCGGCTCACCCTGGGGAAAAAGCTGTCCCGCAACCTGCTCTTCATGTATTCGACAAACCTGGCGACAGAGCGCGAGGAGATCTACCGCATGGAATGGGAGGTCAGCAACGATTTCTCCCTGGTCGGCGTCCGCGACGAGCTCGGCCGGGTCAGCTTCGACCTGAAGTTCAGGAAGAGGTTCTGAGATGGGTTCTTGCGCGCGACGCATTCTCCCGACGGCCCGGGTCCTGGTAGTGCTCGCGCTCGTCTCGGCGCCCCCCCATGGGCTCGCCCAGGACGAAGCCTCCCCTCCCGTCGTTTCGAAAGTCGCTGTCCTTGTCGACGGGCGGCCGGTCCGGGGCGGCCCGCTCGCCGACCTCATCCCCGTCAAGCCCGGCGACCCCTTTTCTCCGGCCGCCGTGGACCGGGTGGTCAAACAGGTTTTTAAAACCGGCCTCTTTTCCGACATCCACGTGACCCGGAGCGGCGAGCTCCAGGTGGAACTGACGTTTTCTCTCACCCGGAACATCGTCGTCGAGCACGTCTTTTTCCAGGGGGCCGGGGTCAAGCCCTCGAGACTGCGGGAGACCATGGAAACGCTCCGCCCGGGGAGCGCTTTCATCGAAGACCGTCTGCCGAAAGCGATCGAGGAGATCAAGGGGGGCCTGAGGCGCGAAGGATATTTCGGCGCCACGGTGACGGGCTCGACACGGAAAGACCCTCAGGAGCCCCGGATCGACATCTATTTCAGGATCACGGACTGGAAAAGGTACCGGATCCGGACGATCGAACTCCGCGGTCCCATCGTGGCCGAGGCCACGAACATCGGGAAACGGATGAAGAGCCGGAAGGGCGACCTCTATGCCCCCGCCCGGCTGGAGAAGGACGTCCAGGCCCTCGGGGCGTACTACACCTCGCTGGGCTACCGGCGGGCCGACATCCAGGTCGCCGGCGAGCGGTTCGATGAAGCGGCGAAGGCCGTGGACATCGAGCTCGAGATCCAGCCTCGGGAGAAGATCACGATCATCATCAACGGGGCCCGCGTCCCCTCGAGCCTCCTGGCCCCCATCTGGGAGGAGCGCATTTTCGAGGAATGGGGCCTGGCCGAAGGCGAAGTCCGGATTCTGAACCACCTCAGGAAAAAAGGCTACGTCTACGCGACCCTGAAAAGCCGGATCGAGAGACCCGGGAACGAGATCCAGGTCGTTTATGATGTCGTCCCCGGAAAAAAATACCGGATCGAGAAGGTCTCGTTCGAAGGGCTGAAAACGTTCAGCGCCCAGAGGCTCAGGGAAGAGCTGGTCGTCAGTGAGGGGACCCTTTTCTTCTCGCTCCTCAGCTACGACCGGCTGTTCGCCCTGCCCCGGGAGATCGAATATTTCTACCAGGCGCATGGGTTCCCGGCCGTCCGGGCCGAGCTCGAGCTGCCCAGGACCGCGAAGGGCGTCAACGCCATCCTGAAGATCGATGAGGGGCCGCAGCAGAGGATCCAATCCATCACCGTTGCCGGCGCGCACCTGTTCCGCCCGGAAGAGGTCCTCAAGGAGCTGGTGAGCGTCCGGGGCGGGCCGTATTTCCCGCCCAACGTCCAGCGGGACGCGGAGATCATCGAAACCTACTATCTCAACCACGGCGTCCGGGGGACGAAGATCAGCCCCCGGGTGGAACCGGCGGGAGAGAACCTCTTCGCCCTGACCTTCGAGATCGAAGAGGGGAGCCCCGTCGTCATCCAGAACATCCTCATCACGGGGAACAGGCTGACCCGGACGAGCGTCATCGAGAAGGAGATCCAAGTCCGGAAAGGGGCGCCGGCGGACGCCTCGCTCATCCAGGAAACCAAGAGGCGCCTGGAGCGGCTGGGTGTCTTCTCGGACGTCCGGACGGACGAGGTCCTCATGGAGCCCGGGAAGGAAAACCTTGTCGTCACCGTCCAGGAGGGCGAGGCGAACTACGCGGGCGTCGGGCTCGGGTTCGAATCGAGGAACGCCGTCCCGTCCGCGGAGCCCGTCCAGTTCAGGCCCAGTGGGACGGCCGAATACATCCGGAGCAACGTCCTCGGGAGGGCGGCCCAGCTGAGTCTTGTCGGCCAGTACAGCGACGTCGAACGTCGGGCCATCCTCTCCTTAAACCAGCCCTACCTGTTCGGCGCGGCCCTCCGGCCGTCCCTCCTCGGCTGGATCGAGAAGGAAGACCGGACGAGCTTCACCTTCGACCGCCGCGGCGTCAGCTTCAACCTGTCCCGGCCGCTCCTGCCCCACCTCATCCTGATCGGGGCCCTCAGCTGGAGCCGCACGGATCTTTCAAACCTCCAGATCCCCGAATCCGAAATCGACATCCGGCTCCAGCATTATTCCACGACCCTCGTCTCGGTCAGCGTGGCCCTGGACAAGCGGGATGACTCGTTCAACCCGGAGAAAGGGTATTTCCTGAGTGTCGTCTCCGAACTCGCCAAGCCTCTCTTCGGGACGGAGTCGGACTACTGGAAGACCTTTTTCAAGTTCCAGTACTTCAGGCCCGTGATGCCCCAAGTCAACTTCAGCCTGCTCGCCCGGGTCGGCCTGGCCCAGGGGGAAATTTCCGTCCCGGAGAGGTTCTTCGCCGGGGGGAGCAACTCGTTCCGGGGGGAATCGTTCGACTACCTCGGCCCGAAAGACCCCGTGACTCTCAAGCCCGAGGGAGGCCGGGCGCTCTTCCTTCTCAATGCCGAGATGAGATTCCCGATCCTTCCTTCGTTCAAGGAGCTTTCGGGGGGCGTCTTTTTCGACCTCGGCAATGTCTTCGGGTACATCGAGGATATCCGGATCCGGGACCTTGAGGCGGCCCTTGGACTGGGGATCCGCTACAGGACTCCGCTCGGCCCAGTGCGGCTCGAGCTCGCTTGGAACGTCCATACGCCTCAGGTGAACATCGCCCCGCCGCAAACTCGGAAGAAGACGCCATACTTTTTCATCACGATCGGAAATGTGTTCTAGGGCCATGATCAAGAAAGTCGCTTGTTTCTTCCTGTTTTGTCTCTTGGGCCCGGGCCTCGGACGGGCCCAGACGGTGAATTGCCTGGTCGCTTTCGTCAACGGCGAGGCCCTGACCTTGGCGGACCTCCAGATCGCCCAGGAATTCGGGCTCTACGATCGTGACATCATCAAGGGCGGGAGCGGCGACCTCCGGCTGGCCACCCTCGACGCCCTCATCGACCAGAAGGTCGTCCTGGAGGTGGCCCGGGGGCCCGCGGCAGTCGGAAAGGACGAGCTCTCCCAGGCCCTCGGGGCCCTCCGGGATAGGCTCGGGCCGGCCGTTTTTCGGAACAAGCTCAGTCACTTCGGGTTGGCCGAAGACGATCTCCGGCCGTATCTTGCGGACAGGATCCGGTTCGCCAAGGCGGTTTCCACCCGTTTCAGGGCGGTCATCCCCGTTTCGCACGGCGACGTCGAGAAGTTCTACCGCGAGATTTACGACCCCGAGGAGCGGGCGAAAGGCCTCGAGCCCGAGCCACTCGAGAGCGTCCTCCCGGGGCTCGAAACGCGGGTCCGGGACGACCTCAGAGCCCGGAAGGTGGCCGAGTGGGTCCGGACGATCCGGGCCCAGGCGGAGGTCCGGGTCAACAGGGATTGTCTCAAGTGACGGCCGGGAGGTCGATATGAGCCGGATCGCATGCCTTTTCCCGGGCCAGGGGTCCCAGGCCGTCGGCATGGGGCGTGACCTCTACGAACGCTCGCCGCTCGTCCGCGGACTCTACGCGAAGGCCGACGACGTCCTCGGCGTCCCGATCTCGAAAATATCCTTCGAGGGCCCGGAAGAGGAGCTCCGGCTCACCGCGAACACCCAGCCGGCCCTCCTCGTCATGGGCGTTGCGGCGTTCCGGCTCCTCGGCCTCGAGCCCGCCGTCGCCGCTGGGCACAGTCTCGGCGAATATTGCGCCCTCGTCGCGGCCGGCGGTTTGCGCTTCGAGGACGCCGTCGGCCTCGTCCGGAAGAGAGGACAGTACATGCAGGACGCCGTTCCGGTCGGGACCGGGGCCATGGCGGCGATCCTCGGCGTCCCCGGCGCCGCGATCCAGAGAGGGCTCGAGCAAGTGCGGGCCGGCGTTGTCGAGATTGCTAACTGGAACAGCGAAGAGCAGATCGTCATCTCCGGCGAGAAAGCGGCCGTCGAGGAGGCCCTGGCCCTGATCAAACCGCCGCGCTCGGTCATGCTCCCGGTCAGTGCCCCTTTTCATTCCCGCCTTATGAAGCGCGCCGAAGCGAAGCTGGCCGCCGACTTGGATGCTGCCAAGTTCGACGACTTGAGGTTCCCCGTCATCACCAACGTCGACGCCCGGGTCATCCGAACCGGGGAGGAGGCCCGCCTGGCCCTGAAGCGCCAGGTCAGCCGCGCCGTCCTGTGGACGAAGTCTATGAATGTCCTGAGGGAGATGGAAATCGACGCCTGCGTCGAGCTGGGACCGGGCAAGGTCCTGTCCGGGCTGTTGAAGCGCGCCAGCCGCGGCTGGCCCAAGGCGCCGGTCTGCCACAACGTGGATGGCTTCGAAGGGCTGGAAAAAACGAGAGCCGCTCTCTCAGGGTTGCTTTGAGAGGACCTGCGGTCCGTAGCGGATGTAATACTCGGCCGCCGAGACGAGAGCCGCGATGATGACCAGATAGAGGCCGATCTGGGCGAGGAAGTAGAACTTCCCGAAGTAGACGGGGCCGAAGATGAGGGCGCCGATCGCCCAGGACTCGATCCCCATCTTGGCTTTCCCGAGCCCCGACGCGGGGATGTTCAGGCCCCTGGAGGAGGCGATCGCCCGGAACCCCGAGACGGCGAGCTCCCTCCCGATGATGACCACGGCTGCCCAGGCTGGGACCCGGCCGAGCTGCACCAGGCAGATGACGGCCGAAGTGATGAGGAGCTTGTCGGCCGTCGGGTCGAGCAGCTGGCCCATGACCGTGACCAGCCCTTTTTTGCGGGCCAAATAGCCGTCCAGCCAGTCGGTAATGGTGGCAAAGACGAAGATCGCCGTGCCGATGAGGTCGCGGCCCGGAAAGTCCGTGAGGAGGACGGCGACCAGGACCGGGATGGCGAGGATCCTGGCCAGGGTCAGATAATTCGGCGCGTTCACGAAGTCGAGATTACTATAGCTTTCCGCAAATTGTCAATCGCGGCCTTCTCTTGAAAATCGTCCTAGGCCTCAGTATATTGGGGGACGAACCATGGCTAACGACACCTCTCTGACTCCGATGATGGAGCAGTATTTCCGGATCAAGGCCGAGGTCCGGGACGCCTTCCTCTTTTTCCGCCTGGGCGATTTCTACGAGATGTTCTATGAGGACGCCAAGCTCGCCGCGCCCCTCCTGGGGCTCGCCCTGACGTCCCGGCAAAAGGTCCCCATGTGCGGCGTCCCGTACCATGCCGTGAATTCCTACCTGACGAAACTTCTCCGCCTCGGGCACAAGGTCGCGATCTGCGACCAGGTCGAGGACCCCAAGTCGGCCAAGGGGGTGGTCAAGCGGGAAGTCATCAAGGTCCTGACGCCCGGCACGGCGGTCGAGATCGAATCGGACGACGCCAAGGAGACGACCTTCATCGCCTCCGTCGACCTCGAGGAGGACGGCTGGGGACTGGCCCTGGCCGACCTCGTGTCCGGGGAGATGCGGACGGTCGAAGGCGATTGGCCGGACCTGAAGACGCTGGCCGACGAGATGTTCAGGGCCGCCCCCAAGGAGATCCTTTTCCCCGAAGGGGAGGAGGAGCGCCTGAGACGCGTCCTCGCGTCGAACGGTCTCGTCTCGGTGCCCAAGAGCCCGGCCGAGCCATGGCTCTTCGACTATCCCCAGGCGAGCCACGTCCTCCTCGACCATTTCGGGGCCAGGTCCCTGGCCGGTTTCGGCCTCGCGGACAGGAACCGGGCCGTCTCGGCCGCGGGCGCCCTCCTTTATTATATGAAGAAGGTCCGGCGGGACTCCCTGGGCCTCATCGACCGGATCTCCTATCTCCATTCCGGGGACCGCCTCAACCTCGACGCCACGACCATCCGGAACCTCGAGCTCGTCCGCAACCTCCGCGACGGCCGGGTCAAGGACTCCCTCCTCGATGTCATCGACTTCACGGTCACGGCCCCGGGCGGCCGGCTCCTCCGGGCCTGGCTCCTGCAGCCCCTCTTCGATACGGCGGGGATCGCCGACCGTCTCGACGCGGTCGAAGAGGCCCTTCGGCTGACCATCAACCGACAGGAGCTTCGGGAGCTTATCGCCGCGGTCCATGACTTGGAACGGCTCGTGGGAAAGATCTCGCTCGCAGCCGCCAACCCGCGGGACCTCGTGGCCCTCAAGAGGTCCCTCGGCCCGCTTCCCGGGATCCAGGAAGGAATCCGGGCGCTCTCGGCAAAGCTCTTCCGGGACATTCTCGGCCGGTGGGACAGCGCCAGCGACGTCGTCGACCTCATCGAGAAGGCCATCCTGGACGAGCCGGCCTTCCTGCTGACGGAAGGCGGGATCATCAAGGACGGACATCACGCCGAGCTCGACGACCTGAGGTCCGTCAGCCGTTCGGGAAAAACCCTCATCGCCCAGATCGAAAAGCGGGAGCGCGAGCGGACGGGGATCGGGTCGCTCAAGGTCCGCTACAACAAGGTTTTCGGTTATTACATCGAGGTAACGAAGCCGCACCTGCCCCAGGTCCCTTCCGATTACATGCGGAAGCAGACCCTCGTCGGCTCTGAACGCTTCCTGACCCCCGAGCTCAAGGACTACGAGGAGAAGGTCCTCCACGCCGAGGAGCGGATCGGTGTCCTCGAGCAGCAGCTGTTCCTGGAGATCCGCGAGGCCGTGGCTCGGGAGACCCACAGGCTCCAGAGGATCGCGGCCGACGTCGCCTGCATCGACGTCCTGCTCTCCATGGCCGAGTGCGCCGCCCGGAGAAATTACGTCCGTCCCGAAGTCGACGACGGCGAGGCCATTGTCATCCGCGAGGGGCGGCACCCCGTGATTGAGGTCAGCCAGGGAGAGCCCTTCATCCCGAACGACACCGATATCGACGGAAGCGACAACCAGATCCTGATCATCACCGGGCCCAACATGGGAGGGAAATCGACCTACCTCCGGCAGGTGGCCCTGATCTCCATCCTCGGACAGGCGGGCTCGTTCGTCCCCGCGAAGTCGGCGAGGCTCGGCCTCGTCGACAAGATCTTCACCCGGATCGGGGCCATGGATTTCCTGAGCGTCGGCCAGTCCACGTTCATGGTCGAGATGCTCGAGACGGCCGGCATCCTCCACAACGCGACGTCCCGGAGCCTGATCCTCCTCGACGAGGTCGGGCGGGGCACCAGCACGTTCGACGGGTTGAGCATCGCCTGGGCCGTGGCCGAGTACCTCCACGAGCGGGAGGGCCTCCGGGCCAAGACCCTCTTCGCCACCCATTATCATGAGTTGACCGAGCTCGCCCTGACCTTGAAGAGGATCAAAAACTATCACGTCGCCGTCAAGGAGTGGAAAGACGAGGTCATCTTCCTGCGGAAGATCATTCCCGGACCGTCGGACCAGAGCTATGGGATCCACGTCGCCAAGCTGGCCGGGATCCCCCGGGACGTCATCGACCGGGCCCGCGAGATCCTGTTCAACCTCGAGAACCAGGAGCTTGACGAGGCCGGCCTGCCGCGCCTCGCCTATCGGACGCGGAAGAACCACGACCGGAGCCAGCTCATGCTCTTCGCCGAAGACCGGGAGTTCGCCCTCCTCAAAGACATGAGAAGCGAGATCGAAGAGCTCGACCTCTCCTCCCTGACCCCCCTGGAGGCCCTGAATATTCTCGGCGGTCTCAAGAACCGCCTCAAGCCGGGGACGAAGCCTCAATAGGCTTCGGATTCGTCCTCGGTGTCGAATTCCACCTGGTCTTTGTCTTCGTCCTGGTCTTCGTCCCGGTCCTCATCTTCCTCGAAAGGCTTTTCGCCCTCGTCCTCTTTCCGCTCTTCCAGAGCTTCTTCGAATTCGTCGCGGTCGTCGTAGCGGCGGAGGCAGTTGGCCGCGGAGTCGCTGTAGCAGAGCTCGAGAAAGTCATCCTCGACCACGCAGAAGACGGACATGCTGTGGTCCCTTTGGAGGTTCCCGACCGACTCGACGATCTCCGCGGCCTTGGACTTCTTGATGGCGTCGAGGGTCATCCAGCTCGTGATCTCCATCTCTTCCATGAACAGCTCCTACCAAGAATAAATATCGATTTCTCTCCGTTTGTCAAGAGGGGAGAGAAACGCGGCCAGGCGCCTTGACAGCCCCGCGCGGAGACGTTTAAATAGAAGGAAGAAGATTGCGCCGGGAGGCGAGCCATGAGATGGGACAAATTCACGGTGATGTCGCAGGAAGCCATCCAGCGGGCCCAGGCCAGGGCCGAGGAGCTGGGGAATCCCGAAATCCGGCCCGAACACCTGCTCTGGAGCTTCCTCGGCCAGGAAGACAACATTATCAATGCCCTGCTGGCCAAGCTCGGGGCCCCGGCGGCGAGGATCCGGGCGGACGTCGAAACCGCGCTCTCCAGGATCCCAAAGGTCAAGGGCGGGGGCGAGGCCGCCATCTCTCCGGTGCTGCGGGATGTCCTCACCTTCGCCGAGAAGGAAGCGGAGAAGCTCAAGGACGAGTACGTCTCGACCGAGCATATCTTCCTCGCGATGCTCAAGGACGGGGGGCCCGACGTTGCGCGGATCCTCCGGGCGTCAGGCGTTACGGAGGACGCCGTCCTCAAGGCGCTGGCCTCGGTCCGCGGCTCCCAGCGGGTCACCGACCCGGAGCCGGAGGGGAAGTATCAGGTCCTCGAAAAATATATCCGCGACCTCACGGCCCTGGCCCGCCAGGGGAAGCTCGACCCGGTCATCGGCCGCGAGGACGAGATCCGACGTGTCATCCAGGTCCTGTCGCGGCGGACGAAGAACAACCCCGTTCTGATCGGCGAGGCGGGCGTCGGGAAGACGGCCGTCGTCGAGGGGCTGGCCCAGCGCATCGCCAACGGCGACGTGCCGCAGTCCCTCAAGAACAAGCGGCTCCTGGCCCTCGACATCGGCGCCCTCGTCGCGGGGACCAAGTTCCGGGGCGAGTTCGAGGACCGGCTCAAGGCGATCCTGAAGGAGATCCGGGAGTCTGGCGGCGATATCGTCCTGTTCATCGACGAGCTCCACACGATCATCGGCGCCGGCGCGGCCGAGGGCGCGATCGACGCCTCGAACATGCTCAAGCCGGCCCTGGCGCGGGGCGAGCTCAGGTGCGTCGGGGCGACGACCCTCAACGAATACAAGAAGTACATCGAAAAGGACGCAGCCCTCGAGCGCCGCTTCCAGCAGGTCTACGTGGGCGAGCCGTCGGTCGAGGAGACGATCTCCATCCTCCGCGGCCTCAAGGAGAAATACGAGGTCCACCACGGCGTCAAGATCAAGGACTCGGCCCTGGTGGCCGCGGCGACGCTCTCCAACAGATACATCTCGAACCGCTATCTCCCGGACAAGGCCATTGATCTCATCGACGAGGCCGCGGCGCGGATCCGGATCCAGATCGACAGCCTGCCGGAGGAAATCGACGAGTTCGACCGCCGGAAGCTCCAGCTCGAGATCGAGCGCCAGGCCCTCCGCAAGGAGAAAGACCCCGCGGCGGCGGAGCGGCTGGAGAAGATCGAGGCCGAGCTGGCCGACATCAAGGAGCGGGCCAACGCCCTGCGGGCCCGGTGGCAGAACGAAAAGAAGGTCATCGAGGGGATGAGCCGGCTCAAGGAGCAGGGCGATGCCCTCAAAGTCGAAGGGCAGAGCGCCGAGCGGCGGGGCGACCTCGAGCGGGCGGCCGAGATCCGCTACGGCAAGCTCCCCGAGATCAAGAAGGAGACGGACCGCCTCGCCGCGGAGCTCACGCAGCTTCAAGCCAAGGGCAAGATGCTCAAGGAAGAGGTGGACGAGGAGGACGTGGCCCAGATCGTCTCCAAATGGACGGGGATCCCAGTCTCCAAGATGCTCGAGGGCGACGTCGACCGCCTGATCCGGATGGAGGAAATCTTGGGCCGACGCGTCATCGGCCAGGAGCTGGCGATCCAGGCCGTGGCGGCGACCATCCGCCGCTCCCGGGCCGGGATCCAGGACGCGGCCCGGCCGGTCGGGTCGTTCATCTTCCTGGGGCCGACCGGCGTCGGGAAGACCGAACTGGCCCGGGCCCTGGCCGAATTCCTGTTCAGCGACGAAAAGGCCATGGTCCGACTCGACATGTCCGAGTACATGGAAAAACACACCGTCTCGCGGCTCATCGGCGCCCCGCCGGGCTACGTCGGCTACGAGGAAGGCGGCCAGCTCACGGAGGCCGTCAAGCGGCGTCCGTATTCGCTCGTCCTCCTCGACGAGATCGAGAAGGCCCACGCGGACGTCTTCAACGTCCTCCTCCAGATCCTCGACGATGGCCGCCTGACGGACGGCAAAGGCCGGACCGTGGATTTCAAGAACACCGTCATCATCATGACCTCAAACCTCGGCAGCCAGGTCGTCAAGGAGCTCGCCGGCGACTACGGAAAGATGGAACAGACCGTCCGGGAGATCCTCGAGGGCCATTTCAAGCCGGAATTCCTCAACCGCGTCGACGAGGTCATCATCTTCAAACCGCTCTCCAAGGCCGACATCCTGCGCATCGTCGACCTCCAGTTGGAGCTCCTCCGGAAGCGGCTCGAGGAGAAGAAGATCGGGCTCAACGCGTCGCCGGAGGCCAAGGCGCTCCTCGCCGAGCACGGCTACGACCCGGTCTACGGCGCCCGGCCCCTCAAACGCATCATCCAGCGCGATGTTCAGAATCCGCTGGCGATGAAGATCCTCTCCGGAGAGTTTAGGGAAGGGGATGCCGTGGCCCTCGGGACCGACAAGAAAGGGGATCTCGTCTTCCGGAAGAAGCCTGGCGAGGAGAAGAAAGAAGGCGAAAAAACAAGAAATGGCTAGGGACGGAATCGAACCGCCGACGCAAGGATTTTCAGTCCTTCGCTCTACCGACTGAGCTACCTAGCCATGACGTCCGGGGTCCGCCGGACGGCCAAACTAGTATATAAATCCGGCCCCGAGAAGTCAATCATTCCCCCGGCCGCCGCGTCAAATTGAAATGGCCCGGTCGATGTGCTATTCTGGGCCGTGGAGAATGAACCGGATGAACGAACAGGAACTGAAAGAGATCCTCACCAGGGAGAATGGCGAATTCCGGAAGGCCCTCAAAGATCACCGGACCTGCGAGACCGAGCTCGATAAAATCCGGCTGAGGACGCACGTCACCGAGGCCGACGCCCTCCTTGAGCGCGAGCTCAAGAAAAGGAAGCTGGCCCTCAAGGACCGGATGTACCAGATCATGCTGGAGCGCGAGAAGAACCGGTAAGGGATCCCCGTGGCCGCTCCCAGAAAGACAAAATTCCGCTGCGCCGTCGTCGGCTCCGAGACCCTGAGGGGCCGAGAGATCAAGAGCGTCCTGAGCGTGAAGAAGTTCCCCCTCCAGTCCCTCGAGTTCTACGACCCCGACGTCGATGAAGAGTACAGCAAGCTGACCCAGTTCGGGGACGAGCCCAAGGTCATCCACCACCTGGACCGCAAAGCCCTGGAGGGACTGGACTTGGTCTTTCTGGCGGCGGATGCCCGGACGAACGCCGAGTACGGCGAATGCGCGGCGGCCCTCCACTACCGCGCCATCGAGCTCGCCGAAACGTTCAACGCCCGGGACGATGTCCCCCTCGTCGTAGCCGGCGTCAACGACGCTTCCATCCGGGGGAAAAAAGTCCCCCTGATCGCCAATCCCAACCCGGTCACGATCATCCTCTCGCACCTCTTCCATGTCCTCGACCGGACGTTCGGGATCGCCAAGGCCCTGGCCTTCGTCCTCGAGCCCGTTTCGGCCTTCGCGGAAGAAGGCATCCAGGAACTCGCCGACCAGAGCTTCGCCTTCCTCAGCAGCTCACCCATGCCCAAGAAGGTCTTCCGCGACCAGGTCGCTTTCAACCTTCTCTCGCGGACGGAAAGGCCGGACCGCAACGGTTTCTCCAAGGGGGAAGCGCGCGTCCTGGCCGAGATCCGGCGGGTTCTGGCCCCGGCGGACTTTCCCCTGTCCGTCTCCATGGTCCTGGCCCCGGTCTTCCACACCTATTCGATCATGACGTACATCGAGCTGCGGAAGGACGCCGGGATCGCCGACCTCGAGTCCTTGTTCCGCCAGACGGATACGATCAAGCTCGCTCCCGCCGAAGGGACAGGCCTCATTTCTTCCGTGAACGTGGCCGGGAAGGACAAAGTCTTCGTCGGCCAGATCAAGAAGGCGGAGACGATCCCCGGGGGATTTTGGATCTGGGCCGTGGCCGACAACCTGACCCTGGGTTCAGCCCTCAACGCCTACGAGATCGCCCGGTCGCTGTTCAAAATATCCTGAAGACGAGGAGCTCATCCGATGATCCATGGCATGACGGGTTTCGCCGAAAAAAGCTTCACCTCGAGGTCGCTCCGGCTGAGGATCAGCATCAAGACGCTGAACCACCGCTTTTTCGACTGGTCGTACAAGGGCGCGCCCATCGGCGAGGCGGAAAACCGGCTCCGGGCCCTCTGCCAAAAAAAGATCCGGCGGGGCCGGGTGGAGGTCTTCCTGGAGATGGCTTCCCTCAGCCCCGCGAGCTGGAACTTTTCCATCAACGAGGGGCTCCTCGAGAAGATCCTGGCCTCCCTCGACCGCGTCTCCCGGAAAACCGGCCGGCGCCTGGAGATCTCGCTGGACAGTATTTTGCGTGTCCCCCAGCTCGTGGAGCTCAGCCGGAAGGGGCTCAGCGCCGAGGAGGTTCGGTTTCTCGAGCGGAGCTTCCTCCGGACGGCGGAGGAGGTCGTCCGGCTGCGGCGGAAAGAGGGACGGGAGACGGCCCGCGAGATCCGCGGCCACATCCGGAGGATCCGGGGCGCCGTCGCCCGGATCGAGACCCGGTTCCGGAGACAGCCGGCCCGCCTCCAGGCGAAGCTGAAGCACCGGCTCCGCGACCTCAACCACAATGCCGCCGTCTCCGAGGGGCGGCTGGCCGAGGAGGCGTCGTTCCTCACCCAGCGCTACGACCTGGCCGAGGAGATCGCCCGGCTGAAGACACACCTGGATACCCTGAAGGGACTGGTTTCGCCCCGCGGGACGGAACCCGTCGGGAAGAAGCTGGACTTCCTGGCCCAAGAGCTCTACCGGGAGGCGAACACTCTGAGCTCCAAGTCGCAGGACATCCGGATCACCAAGGAAAGCCTGGGGATCAAGAACGAGCTCGAAACGATCCGGCAGCATATTCAAAATATCGAATGAAAAATGGAATTCCCGGGACACGATGCCGAATCAAGAGATTTGGTTCATGTCCCGAATTCCCGACCTTGCATCGGGCCCCCGTCCGAGTATGATAAAGAAGAGGTGGTGACGAACATGGTTTTTGTCGTGAGCGGTCCTTCGGGCTGCGGCAAGTCGACCCTCATCGCGAAGGCCCGGCGGGACCTCGCCGACCTGGCGTTCTCGGTCTCTCACACGACACGGAAGCCACGGCCGTCGGAGCGCGACGGCGTCGAGTATCGCTTCGTCTCGGAGAAGGTCTTCGCCCGGATGGTCCGGGCCGGCCGGTTCGTCGAATGGGCCCGGGTCCACGGACACCTTTACGGGACCTCGAAGGCGGAGGTCGAGCGGAAGAGCCGGGGCCATGACCTCATCCTGGATATCGACGTCCAGGGGGCCAGGCAGGTCCGGAAGAAGATCCCTTCGGCCGTGTTCGTTTTCATCATGCCGCCTGTCTTCGCGGAGCTCCGCCGCAGGCTGGAGCGGAGGAAAGAGGATAGCCCCGAGGACATCTCCCGGCGGCTCCGGGACGCGGCGGGAGAGATCCTCGCCTTCGCCGAGTTCGATTACGTCGTCGTCAACGATGAGCTCGAAAAGGCCGTCGGGGAGCTCAAGTCCGTCATCATTGCGGCCCGCTGCCGCAGCGCGGTCAGGGCCGGGGCGCTCAGGCCCATCCTGCGGAGCTTCGCCTCCCGGGCCCGGTCCTCGCCGAAGAAGGGGAAGCCATGAAAAAGATCGCCTTGGGAGTCTCGTCCTCGATCGGTATCTACAAGGCCTGCGAAGTCCTCCGGGGCTTCCAGAAGAACGGCTTGGAGGTCCAGGTGGTCATGACCGCGAACGCGACGCGCCTTATTTCGCCTCTCCTTTTCAGCAGCCTTTCGGGCCTCGAAACGATCGCCGGGCTCTTCGACGAGCCGGCGGCCCGGACGATCGGCCATGTTTCCCTGGCCAAGGAGATCTCGCTCTACTGCATCGCCCCGGCCACGGCCAACGTCATCGGCAAGCTCACGGCCGGCGTCGCCGACGATTTCCTATCCACCCTGTTCCTGGCCATCCGCTGTCCCGTGCTCGTCGCCCCGGCCATGAACGAGGCCATGTATCTCCACCCCCGGACGCAGGCCAATATCGCGGCCCTCAAGGCCCTCGGCGTTGAGTTCGTGGAGCCCGACAAGGGGTATCTGGCCTGCGGGGACGAGGGTTGGGGCCGGCTCGCCGAGCCGGAGAAGATTGTCGCGGAGGGGATGGCCCTTATCGGCGGGACCGAAAGTCTGAAGGGGATGAGGGTTCTGGTCACCGCGGGGCCGACCCGGGAATTCATGGACCCGGTCCGCTTCCTCTCCAACCCCTCGTCCGGAAAAATGGGCTACGAGCTTGCCAAAGAGGCCCTTCGCCGCGGGGCCGAGGTCACGCTCGTTTCCGGGCCCACGACCCTTCTTCCGGTCGTCGGGGCGAAGATCAAAAAGGTGACGACCGCGGCCGAGATGAAGGAGGCCGTCCTCCGGGCCTTCCCGCGGGCGGACGCCGTCGTCATGGCCGCCGCCGTGTCCGACTTCCGCTTCAAGGACGTCCTTACGGAGAAGGCGAAAAAACGGGACCTTGCTGGGGCCGTCGAGATCGAACAGACCGAGGACATCCTCGCCCTCCTGGGGAAAAGGAAGAAAAACCAGGTCCTTGTCGGCTTCGCCGCGGAGACCGGGGATATGATCGGCAACGCCCGGAAGAAGATGGCCGGAAAGAGAGCGGACCTCATGGTCGCCAACCCGGTCGGAGAGGGGCTGGGTTTCGGGACGGAGGACAACGAAGTCCACATCCTCCATCCATCCGGCAAGGTCCGCTCGACGCCCCGCCTGAGCAAGCGGGAGATCAGTCGGGTGGTCTTCGACGAGATCGAGGGGGTCCTTGAAAAAAAACGCCTCTGAGATCCTGGCCTGCCTCCAGGACCACGTTGATTTTCTGGATGAGGCGGGGGCCGGCTTCTGCCTGGCCGGGCCCGGACGGAGGCCGTCATCGGACGCCGGTCCGACAGCCGACGTCCCGGAGTCTCGGTCCGCGGGCCCGAGCCGGGCGGCCCCGATAGCTCCGTCCCGCCCGCCTGCCTGTCCCGCCTCGCCGGACGGTCGGGCGAGGCCGGACAGGCCGGTGGCCGACGCCCGGGACCTCGGCGAGGTCGCGCGCCAGGTCCTCGCCTGCCGCCTCTGTCCGCTCCACAAGCTCCGGACGCGCGCCGTGCCCGGGGAAGGGAATCCGGCCGCGGAGCTGATGTTTATCGGCGAGGCCCCCGGCCGCGACGAAGACCTCCAGGGCCGGCCTTTCGTCGGCCGAGCCGGACAGCTCCTCCGGAAGATCATCGGGGCCATGAAGTTCAGGGAGGACGAGGTCTATATTGCCAACGTCGTGAAATGCCGGCCTCCCGAAAACCGGGTCCCCCACCGGGACGAGGTCGAAACCTGCTGGCCCTACCTTGTCCGCCAGATCGAGCTCATCAAGCCCAAAGTCATCGTCTCCCTGGGTCGGACGCCGACGGAATATTTCGTCCCCGGGCGGGCCGCGATGGGAGAGCTCCGAGGAAAATTCGGGGATTATCAGGGGATCCCGGTTATGCCCACGTTCCACCCTTCTTACCTTGTCCGGAACGAGGGCGACCGGGAGCTCCGCCGCATGGTCTGGGAGGACATGCAGAAGGTGATGGCCCTCCTGGGCAGGAAATGAGCCTCTTCGTCCGCGTCGTCTTTCCCCTGCCGCTTGACCGGCCCTTCGTTTACGCCGTTCCCGATCGCCTCCGGGAGAGGGCGCGGCCGGGATGCCGGGTCCTCGCCCCCCTCGGGAAAAAAACCCAGAGCGGATTCATCGTCGCCGCGAGCCCCCAGCCTCCTCCGCCGGGGATGCAGGTCAAGGACATCGCCGAGGTCCTCGACGACAAGCCCTTTTGGGACGAGCGCTACCTCTCCTTCACGGAGGTCCTCAGCGCAGAATACCACTCATCCTGGGGCGAGATCCTTCAGGCGTCCCTGCCGCCTTCCCTGGCCCTCAAGACAAAAGTGACGGTCACGCTGACGGATGCCGGACGGGAGGCCCTGGAAAAGAAAAAGCTTGGCCCCAGGGAGCGGACCCTGGCAGGTCTCCTGTTGGAGCAGGCGAAGGGCCGCAGCCCGCTTTTCCTGCAAAGAAAGGCCGGCCTCAAGAGCGCCCCGGCCATGATTTCCAGGATGGCAAAAAAGGGACTCGTGGCCGTTTTGGAAACACGGCTCCCGCCCCCGCGGGCCAGAAAGGAGATCCTCGAAGAAAGGATCTCCCAGCTCCGGCTGGATTTCCCGGGGACTAAGCGCCCGGAGGGCGCCCTCTCTCCGGTCGAAAAGGCGCTGGACGAAGGCCGCTCCGGGGCCTTTTACCTCTACGGTCCGAGGCCGGCGCTCGAGGCAGCTTATCGCGGCCTTGTCCAAAGGACCATGGGCAATTCCGGGAAGACGTTATTCCTCGTCCCGGAGGTCGCCCTGACACGGGAGCTCATCGCCGATTTCGAGGCCGAGTTCGGCGGGAAGGCCGTGGTCTTCCACGGCCGAATGACCGAGAAACAAAAGGATTCGGCCTGGCGGGGCCTCAGGAGCAGGAAGACGGCCCTGATCGCGGGGACGCGCTCCGCGCTCTTCCTCGACCCGGGGGCGCTCCGGCTGATCGTCGTCGCCGACGAACATGAGGATTCCTACTTCCAGTCCGAGAGTCCGTCCTACGACGCCCGTCGCGGCGCCTGGCTGCGGGCCCGCTCGGAGGGCGCGGTCGTCGTTTTCGGCTCGCCGCGGCCGTCCGTCGAGGCTTTTTACGGGGCGGAGCGGGCCGGCTCTCTCATCGAGCTCGGCGGCTCGGACGAAAAAACGCCGGTTTCCTGGATTGATCACGGCGCGGAGACGCCTCTCGTTTCCCGAGATCTCGAGCGCAAGATCCAAGCCTGCTTGAGGCGGGAGGAACCGGCCGTCCTCTTTCTCAACCGCCGGGGCTACGCGTCCTCCCTGGTCTGCGCGGCGTGCGGTCGCGTTCCCCGCTGCCGGCGGTGCGACATCCCGCTCGTTTATCACAAAAAAGAAGATGAGCTCATCTGCCACTACTGCAACGCCTCCCTCCGGGCCGGGGCCGGCTGCCCCGCCTGCGGAGGGCGTCTGGCCCTCAGGAGAGGGGCCGGAACCCAGGCCCTGGAAGAAGAGCTCAAGAACCTTTTCCCGGGCGTGCCCGTTGCCCGCTTCGACGCGGATACGGCCGCGGGCCGGGAAGAGAGGGAAGCAATCATCCGCCGGTTCGCTCAGGGCCGGACCCCCCTTCTCGTCGGGACCCAGCTCCTGGCCTACCAGCCCGGGGTCCCCCGGGTCCGGCTCGTGGGGGTGCTTTCGCCCGAAACGCTCCTCGGCTTTTCCGACTACCGGGTGGGCCAGAAGACGTTCCAGGCCGTGGCCCGGATGACCGAGCTCTCCGAGCCCGGCCCCGGGTCCGAGGTCGTCGTCCAGACCCCAGTTCCCGTCCACTACAGCATCCGGGCAGCCGCGTCGCGGGATTTCACGGCGTTCTATGCGCAAGAGATCCATTTCCGGCGGATCATGAATTATCCCCCTCTGACGGCCCTGGCCGAGGTGACGCTGCAGGGGCGCGACCTGCGCTCTCTCGGGACCCGATCCAGGGAATTCCGGGCCCTCCTCCGAAAATTCGAGCCGGAGCTCGAAGTCCTCGGCCCGGCCTTCGCCGCTGTCGTGCGGGTCAAGGACGTCTCCAGAGTCCAGGTCATCCTCAAGGCCCGGAGCAGGGAGACGATCGTCCGGGCCCTCGGCGAAGCCCTCCCCTGCATGCGGCTGAGGAAATCCATCGTCTTTTCCTATTCCCCCTTCGGCGGGGAGTGAATTCCGGGGAGCGACCAGCAGAAGTGCGGCGGAGCAACTCGGAACCGCAATTCTGGTAATTATCTATAACGAGTCCTGGATCTTCTTGATGAGCGGCGGAGCGGATTCCCCCTGCCAAAAAAAAGGGACCTTCCCGAAGAGAAGGTCCCTGAACAGTCGTCTAGAACGCGGTCTTAATAGTCGCCGAAGACGATCGTCAGCTGCCCCGTGGCCTCGACCTGGTGGTTGGTCCCGTCGTGGCCCTGGAAAGTCACGCGGGCGACAACCTGGAGCCGGTTGGTCGTGCCGACCAGGGCGGCCAGGGGTGCGACCAGCTTGGCGCCGCTCAGGACGGCGACGAAGGAGACGGTCTGACTTGAGCCGATCTTGACGAGAAGCGAGGAGCTCGTGCCTTCGATGGACGCCGGCACCGTGACTCCGGCCTCACCCGTGCCGTCCGGGAGAAAATAGTCGATCGTGTAACCCGTCAGCGTGATGTCGTTGTACTGGGACGGGCCCGAGGTCCCCCCCGTCGGGTCCTTCAGGCTGGCCGTGAGGGTGACCGAGGCCGTGTCGGACGTCGTGGTCGAAACATCCGATTCGAGGAGCATGGCGGTCGTCCCGTCGATGGTCGTCCCCGTGATGCTCTCCACGATGAGCATGCTGGTGCTCTTGGAGCTCTTCTCGACGGGGTTGCAGGCGGCAAGAACAAGGAATCCCGCGAGGACGGCGAGTATCTTGAGAGTCGATGCTGTGTGTTTCATGGTTCTCTCCTCTCGTGTCCGAGTTATTTAATGATCCTTGGAGTGATGAAGATGAGGAGCTCGCGGCTCGTTTTGGTCCGGGCGAAGTTCCTGAAGAGCCCCCCCAGGATCGGGATCTGGTTCAGGAAGGGCACTTTTTCCCGGGTGACCGAGTCCTCTGTCCTGTAGATGCCGCCGATGACCGTCGTCCCGCCGTCGGGGACCATGACCGTCGTTTTGGCGCTCTGGGTCGTGATGGGAGGGATGCCGTTGACGAGGTTGGCGAAATCCGCCGCGTTGTTCTGGATCTCGACCGTCATGATGATCGTCCCTTCGGCCGTGATCTGCGGCGTGGCTTTGAGCTCCAGGGCGGCGTTGACGTACCGGGTCGTCACGGTGAAGTTGGCCACTGTTTGGACGGGGATCTGGCGTCCCTGGACGATATTGGCTTCCATGTTATTCTGGGTCGTGATCTGGGGATGGGAGATGATCTTGCCTTCGCCGGCTGATTCGAGGGCCGATAGCGCGACATCAAGCCGGAACGTGTCGAGGACATTGGCGAACGAGAGCCCTAGGGCAGAACTGAAGGCCGGGGCCGGGAGGTTGATGGCGTAGCCGCCGAGCGGGCCGCCGATCCCCTTGGTCGTTGTGCCCGTGGGGATCAAGGCGCCGTTGACATTGACCGAATTCGGGAACTGGAGGGAGGTTGTATTCCCATTGAATGAGTCGGCGTTGAGCTTGAACCCCCATTGGATGCCCAAGTTCCGGGTGAAGGTGGTCGAGGCTTCCACGATCCGGGCCTCGATGGAGACCTGGGGGGTCGGCGTGTCGACGACGGTGAGCAGCTTCTCGATGGTGTCCATCTTATCCTTGACGTCCGTGATGAGGAGCGTGTTCGTCCGTTCGTCGATGATCATCTCGCCGCGGTTGGAGAGCTTGGATTTGAGGAGCGCGGCCACATCCTTGGCCTTGGAGTAGGACAGGGTGATCGTCTTGATTTGGACGGGCCCGGCCAGCTCCTTGCTCTCTTTCATCTTCCGCTCGTCCTCCTGTTCGCGGGTCAAGATGCCGATTGGCGCGATCCGGAGGACGTTGCCCTCGATCGTTTTCCCCATCTTGTTCTGCTTGAGGACGATGTCGAGGGCCTGGTCCCAGGGGACGTCCTGGAGGTTGCAGGTGACGACGCCCCGGACGTCCGAGTCGAAGACGACGTTCAGGCTGGCGAATTCGGCCAGGTAGAGGACGACGTCACGGAGGTCCGCATCCTTGAACTTCAGGCTGAGGACCTCGCCGGAGTACTTGTCTTCTTCGGCGGCGATGGTCTTGGGTTTGTATTTTTCTTGTTCGGACGCCGCGGTCTTTTTCTCCTGGACAGCGGCTGCCGGGGCTTGCGGCGGGGGAGGAGCTTCCGTCAGGGCCGGCTTGGGGGCCGGCTTCTGTTCGACCCTGGCCTCAACGACCGCCGGATTGGCGACCTTGACGGGCGCAGGGACCTGGACTTCCGGCTTGGTCAAAGACACCGGGGCCGGAACGGCCTTCGGGGCCTCGTCCTTGAGGACGGGCGCCTGGACCGGCGTCGACTGGACCGGGACGTCCTTCGCTTCGTCCGCGGCCTGGTTCTTGAAGAAAGACACGACCAGGCCCGACTTGTCCGAATCGAGCGCATACAGTCCGGGCTCCTTGAGATCGAAAACGAGGCGGGTGATCGGCCGGGGATTGGATTGCTGGAACTGGCCGACCCGGACCCTCTGGACCGAGGTCTGGGCGTTCTCGACCGACCAAACGTCGGCCTTGGCCGTGAGGACCGTGTCGTAGAGGTCGACGACCAGGCGCGGGGGGTTTTCCAGGGCGAAGACCTGGGCGACGGCCTCGTCGGTCAGCTGGGCCCGGAACGAAACCCGGTCGGCGGCCTGGGAATAGTCGATCTTCTCCAGGAAGATCTCGCCCTTGGGCCTCCGGTCGAGCTGGGCCTGGGTCTCGGAGTCGATGAGGTAGCTTCCCTGGCCCCTCTGGATCTTGGCCAGCTCGACGACCGTCCGTCCCTGCTCGGTCCTGACCCGGATGGGGACGCGCTCATTGAGCCGGACGAGGAACCGGAGGTCCTGAAGGCCCGATTTCTGGACCTGGATATCACGGATGAACTGGGATTCGGAGGCAGGCACGAGAGGAGCTTCCGTCGTCTTGGCCTTGTTCAGGTCTAGGACGAAGGTCTGGGGGGAGTCGGGCAGGTAATAGGCTTTCGGGGCGGAAAGCTGGCCATCGGCCTGGAGGACGAGCCTGGTCGCCAGGGGGCCCGACTGGACCTGGATCTTGCTGATGTTGACGGCGAGGTCCGGGCTCTCGGCGTGCAAAACGACGAGCACGAGGACACACACACAGGCGAATACGGCTGGCACGATTTTCTTTTTCATGTTAACGCTCCTCAGGATTGATTTCTTTGACGATATCCCGCGGCCTCATGAGGGGGATCCCTCGCTCACTAGTTTTGCGGAATACAACCTGGGTCGGGCTGATGCTCAGGATATAGCCGTCGGCAACCTTGTCCCCGACGCTGAGAAAACGGGGAAAGCCCTGGGTTGTCCCCACGATCGCGGTGTATCCCTTCTTGGCTTTGATGATCCCGATCAGGATCAGGTCCTCCACCGCGCCCTGGACGTCGCCGGTGACCGTCTTGTCACGGACGTCGCCCCCTCCGAGGAGGTCCCGGAAGGGGTCCCTCCGGCCTTCGGGGTTGTAGAGGACCGGGCCCGAGCTTTTGAGCGCCGGCTTTTCTTGAGGCGTTGGGCCTGCCGGGTTCTCCTGGGAGAGGAGGGGGACCAGGCCGAGCAGACTCAAAATCAGGATGCTGGTGAGTATTTTTTTCATCGTCCGGGCCTCTTGGCTTTGGGTTTGGATGCGGGAGCCGTTGGCTCCTCGAGGAAGAGATATGTCTTGGCCGTCCAGTTGGCCGAAATCGTCGAAAGGTCCGTCTGGCGGGTCAGGGCCTTGATCGAGAACTTGTCGATGCTGAACAGGCGCGAGTACTGGCTGAGGCGATCGAAATAGGTGCCGAGGTTGTGGTAGGTCCCGTTGATCTGGATGTTGATCGGCCATTCCGCGTAGAACTCCCGGTTGACCTCTTTCTGCTGGGTGAAGTTCGTAACGTCGAGCCGGGAGTCATAGGCCAACTGCTGGACCTGCCTGAGGATGTCGGCCTGCTCCTTCCGCTGGGGGATGATCGCTTCGAGCCCCTTGAGCTGGGCCGTCATGACGACGAGCTCGGCCTCGATCTTGTCCAGCTCTTTTTTCTTCTGCTTCAGGTCCCTGACCTCGTTCTCGACTTTGACCCGGTCCGCCTTCAGGGCCTGGAGCTTGGCGTTCTGGGGGCTGAAATAGAAGAAGTGGGCCAGGGCGAAAATGAGGACGGCGACGATCGCCGATCCGTACCAGGGCGTGTTTTTCATGTCGTTCCCCTTTGCTTGGCGGCGGGTTTTGCAGCGGGTTCGGGCTTGGCGGCCGCCGGCGCCGGTCCCGGCTTCTGTTTGAGCGCAGCGCTGAGCGAGAAGTCCAGGTACTCGTTCTTTTGGGTCTTTTTCTGGGCCGACGTGATCAGGCTGACGTTCGCGAAGACGGGGCTGTTCTCGAGGCTGGTCATGTAGTCCGCGATGAGATTGTTCGAGATGGCCTTCCCCTTGATCTGGAGACCCTTGTTGTCATAGGTGACCTCGGTCAGCCAGACCCAGTCCGGCAGGCTCCGGCTGAGCTGGTCCATGATCCGGACGGCCGAGTCCTGCTGGGACCGGAGGTCGTTGATGAGGTTGATCTTCCGCTCCAGGGACTCCTTCAGCTTTTTCTGCTCCTCGAGCTTGGCCGTGACGTACTGGAGCTTAGTCTTCTCCGTCCGGGCCGTGGCCAGGAGCTCTTCCTCGCGGCTGAAGGCCTGGCGCTGGAGGAAGAGATAGGCCCCGAGCGCGATGACGAGCAGCAGGAAGATCAGGCTGCCGAGCTTCGACGATTTTTTGACCGTGACCTCAGGCGCCCCCGGCGTGACGGCCGCTTCCTTGATGTCCTTGGTTTCCGGCTTTAAGAGGTTGATCCGTATCATGGTTACTTCTCCGACTTTCGGGTCGCCAGTCCGACGGCGACACCAAAGATGGGTGCCATTTCGTTGAAATACATCGAATCGAATTTGTTGTCATCCACTTGGACGTTGCGGAACGGGTTGAGAATCTCGGTCTTGATCCGGAATTTCTGCTCGAAGGCGCCGACCATGTTCGGGACGTTGGCCAGTCCGCCGCTGAGGAAGATCTGCTCGATCTTCCGCTCCCTTTTTTCGGAGGCCTCGTAGAAGGAGAAGGTTTTCTCGATCTCGTCGAGGAGGTCCCTGACGTTCATCGACAGGACGGTCGCGAACTGATCGGCCGTGACCGACTTCCCGGGAATCCCCTTGAGGAGTTTCTCGGCCTCCTCGAAGCTGATGTTGAGCTCCTTGCGCATGTTCTCCGTGAAGAAAAAGCCGCCGAGGGCAAGGTCGCGGAACAGCTGCGGCGTCCCCCGCTCGACAATGACGACGTTGGTGATGTTGGCGCCGATGTTGATCAGGGCCAGCGTTTTTTCGCCGAACGTCTCCGGGTAGTTGAGTTCGAGGACGTTCTGGAGGGCGAAGACGTCGACCTCGATGCTCTGGAGGTTCTTCCGGGCCTGGTTGACGACGTTGCTGTAGTTGGCGATCTTGTCCTTTTTCGCGGCCACGAGGAGGATGTCCAGGTTCTTGTCCTCCGAGCCCCGGGACGGCTTTAGGATCGCGTAGTCGACGTTCGTCTCCTCATAGGGATATGGGATGTTGTGCTTCGCTTCCCAGATGATGGACTCGGCGAGCTCCTGCTTCTCCATGACAGGGAGGGAGATCTTTTTGATGATGACGGAATTGCCCGAGATGGATATGCCGACGTCCTTGCCGGCGATCTTGTTCTCTTCGAATACCATTCGGATGGTCTCGACCACGGCGGCCGAATCGATGATGGTCCCTTCGACGATCGCATCGTGCGGAAGGGCTTCATAGCCGATCTTCTGGAGCTCATAGGCCGTGTGGTCTCCCTTCTTTTTCGCCCGGAGCTCAACGGCCTTGACGGAATAGGAGCCGATGTCCAGCCCGACCAAACCTTTTTCGCGAGAGATTCCGAACATGTTTGCCTGCCTTATTTGGATTTGGACTTTCTTGACTCTGTGATCTTATCCCGGAGTTTCCGGGCCACCGGCTCCGGGACGAATTCATCGACGGAACCGCCCAGAGTGACCATCTCCTTGACCAGGTTCGAGCTGAGGAAGGAGTACTTGACGTTCGGCATCATGAAGAACGTCTCGACATCCGGGGCGAGGTTCCGGTTCATGAGGGCCATCTGGAGCTCATATTCGAAGTCCGAGATGGCCCGGAGGCCCCGGATGACCACGCGGATCTTCTGGTTCCGGGCGAAGTCCACCAGCAGGCCGCGGAACGACCGCACGCTGATATTCTCCTGCCCGCTGAAAAGATCCCTGATCATAATGACCCTCTCTTTAGTCGAGAAGAGGGGGGCTTTTTTGGGGTTTTCCAGGACGGCCACGACGATTCCGTCGAAAACCCGGAGGCCCCGTTCGATAATGTCCACATGCCCGTTGGTAATCGGGTCGAACGATCCCGGATATATGGCTCGGCTCTCCATCATCTGGGCTCGTCGTCAATTCCTCATCAGAACTTATAATCCAAATATCAAAATTCATTCACCTTGTCAACGAAAATTCTTGACGGCGGCCAGAGATAAGATCGGTTTGGACTTTTTTATTTGACAAAAATTGGCATCTCGGCGGAACCCGGCATTTCGCATTAGTGGCCAATCGCTTTTTGTGGCTCATCCGCGTACTTTCAGGTCCCGGCGTTTCCCTTCCGCCCTCTATTCTTCATCGCCCCCGCCGGGGGTCAATCACCTCTAGAGATGATTGGGTGGATGAAATCCACCCCTCCCTGAAGAGCCCGGGGTTGACGGAGGTCGGGAGCGCCGTCCGCCTTGCAAAGCGGGGGGCTGGGCCCGGGCGGCGCTTTATGTGATAATGGTGACGGTCGGCGCGGCGGAGGGACGGCATGAGGCTATGGTTTCATTCCAGTGCGCGGGTCGTGGGGCTCCAAGGATTCCCAGGGAGACCGGGGATGACGTTCGCGATCGTGGCGATGGCCTTCATCTTCCCGGTCAGCTCCCCTCAAGCCCGGGCCCAGGACGAAGCGGCGTTCGCTCGGAAACGCCTGGCGATGGTCGAAGAGCAGGTCGCGTCCAGGGGCGTGCGGGACGCCGCGGTCCTGGAGGCCCTGAGGATGGTCCCCCGGCATCTCTTCGTCCCGCCGGAGCTCAGGGATGAAGCCTATGGCGATTATGCGCTGCCGATCGGCGAGGGGCAGACGATTTCCCAGCCGTACATCGTCGGCCTCATGACCCAAAGCCTGGGCCTTGGGAGAGAGGACAGGGTCCTCGAAGTGGGGACCGGGTCCGGCTACCAGGCGGCCGTCCTGGCCCGCCTCGCGGGCTCCGTTTTTTCCATCGAGATCAACGAAACGCTCGCCCGCCTGGCCGGTGCCATCCTCAAGGGCCTGGGTTTCACGAACGTCAGCGTCAAGCAGGGGGACGGCTTTTTCGGCTGGCCTGAGGCGGCCCCCTTCGACGCGATCATCGTCACTTGCGCGGTCGACCGCGTCCCGCCCCGGCTCATGGAGCAGCTCAAAGAGGGCGGCCGGCTGATCCTTCCCCTGGGCGACTCGCAGTTTTTTCAGAGGCTGACGCTGGTCACGAAAAAGAACGGGAAACCCTCCTTCCGCGAGATCATTGACGTCCGATTCGTCCCCATGACCGGCGAGGCCCTCAAGAAGAAACGCGCCCATTGAATTATTTGGACGGGACAGGACCCGTCCGACCTCGGGCGAGTTGCATTTCCGGGCGGCGTGTGGTAATTTTTCCTCAAATGATGATCCGATTCGGCACCTCCGGGTGGCGCGGCCTCATGGGTCAGGAGTTCACCTTCCACAACGTCAGGGTCGTCGTCCAGGCGGTGGCCAACTATCTCAAAGAGAAGTATGCCGGACGGCCGATCTCCCTGGCCGTCGGCTACGACACGCGCTTTCTATCGGAACGGTACGCCCTGGAAGCCGCCAAGCTCCTGTCGAAAAACATGATCACGGTCTATCTGGCCGAGCGCGACGCGCCGTCCCAGGCCCTGGCCCTCCAGGTCATCAAGCGGCAGTGCCAGGGGGCCATCAACTTCACGGCTTCCTTCAACGCGCCGTGGTACAACGGCCTCAAGTTCAACGTCGAGACCGGGGCCCCGGCCTTGCCCGAGGTGACGGACAGGATCGAGGAGGAGGTCCGGAGGCTGATGCCCCGTTTCTCCCACGTCGCGTATTATTCCCCCAAGGAGAACATCACCCGGATCGACCTCCAGGCCGATTATCTGGGGTTCATCCAGGACAAGATCGACTTCGCGGCCATGCGGGCCGCGGGGCTGCGGGTGGGGGTCGACCTCCTCTATGGCACGAGCCGCGAATACCTGGACGAGGTTCTGGAGGAAAACGGAGTCTCCGTGGAGGGCATCCACGGCTACATCGACCCCTATTTCGGGGGGGTCATCCCATCCTGCACGGAAGACAACCTGGTCGAGCTCAAGTCCCTCGTCCTCGAGAAGGAATGCGGCCTCGGGATCGCGACGGACGCCGACGGGGACCGGTTCGGGATCATCGACGAAGAAGGGGCCTTCATCCACCAGAACTTCATCCTGGCGATGCTCCTGGATTACCTCGTCAGGGTCAAGGGGTGGAGGGGAGGCGTCGCCAGGTCCATCACCACGACGACCCTCCTCGACCGCATCGCCGCGAAATACGGCCTGCCCCTTTATCAGACCAAGGTCGGATTCAAGTATATGGCCGACCTCTTCCTCAAGGGGCGCATCATCTTCGGAGGAGAGGAGAGCGCCTGCATCGCCGTCAAGGAGCATCTCCCCGAGAAGGACGGGATCTTTGCCGGCCTCCTCGTGGCCGAGATGGTCGCGGCCACGGGGAAGAGCCTGAGGAGCCTGCGGGACGGCTTGTTCGAGGAATACGGAACCACCGCCGGGGGCCAACGCACCATTCCCCTGACCCCCGAAAGGGCCAAGAAACTGAAGGCCCTCGTCGAGAATCCTCCGGCCCGGGTCGGCCGGCGCAAGGTGGTCCGCGTCGAGACGATTGATGGCCTCAAGCTGGAGCTCGAGGGGGGCGACTGGTTCCTGCTCCGGTTGTCGGGCACGGAGCCCGTGATCCGCTGTTACGCCGAGGCCGCCACCAAGAAGGGCGTCGACGGACTTCTCCGGAAGGGGATGGAGGCGGTCCGGTGAATGGGGAGTCGCGTCCGTCGAATCCGGCCTTCCGCAAGAAAGTCTTCATCCTCGGAATCGCCTGCCTTTTCCTGGTCATGGTCGTGACCTCGGTCTTCGGGAAAAAGGGGGTCATGGACATCCACCGCGCCCGGCTGAAGCTCGCCGACCTCGGCGGCGAGGTCCTGCGGCTCGAGCGGGAGAAATCCAGGCTCGAGGCGGAGATCCGCGAGCTCGAGCGAAACCCGAAGGCCGTCGAAAAAGAGGCCCGCGACAAGCTGTGGCTGATCAAGCCCGGCGAGAAGGTCATCGTCGTGCCTAAGGACCAGAAAAAGTAGGCCCGGCCGCCGTCCGCGTCGCATGCCCCGATCCCGCGCGAGTCAACGATATCCGGAGGAGAAGGACCTCCTCCAGCCCCTCAACCCCGCCCAGAGGCGGGCCGTCGTCCACGGAACCGGACCCCTCTTGATCATCGCTGGAGCGGGGACGGGCAAGACCAAGGTCATCACCCATCGGATCGCCCATCTCATCGCCTCGAAGCGGGCCCGGCCCGAGGAGATCCTGGCGGTCACATTTACGGAAAAGGCGGCGAGCGAGATGGAGGCCCGGGTGGACGTCCTGGTCCCCTACACCTACTCGTTCGTCGAGATCAGCACCTTCAACTCCTTCGGCGAAAAGGTCCTCCGGGACTACGCCCTCGACGTCGGCTGCCCGCCGGACTTCAAGCTCCTCGACGACGTCGAGCAGGCCATTTTTTTCCGCGAAAACCTATTCCGCTTTTCTCTGGAATACTACAGGCCCCTGAGCTATCCGACCCGGCACATCCAGGAGCTCCTGGACGCCATCAGCCGGCTGAAACAGGAGGACGTCCGTCCCGAGGATTACGAGCGCTACGCCCGCGGGCTCATGGAGCACGCGGCCGGGGAAGGGGAGAAGGAGACGGCCCGGAAGCACCAGGAAGTCGCCCGCGTCTTCGGCGAATACCAGGCCCTCCTGCGCAAGGAAGGGCTGATCGATTTCGAAGACCAGGTGACGCTCGTCGTCGACCTCTTCCGGTCCCGGGCCTCCGTCCTCGAGGAGTTCCGGAAGAAGTACAAATACATCCTCGTTGACGAATTCCAGGACACGAACTATATCCAGTTCGAGCTCCTCAAGATGCTGGCCGCCGGACACCGCAACCTGACCGTCGTCGGCGACGACGACCAGAGCATCTTCCGGTTCCGGGGGGCGTCCCTCAGCAACATCCTCGGCTTCGAGGAAATCTACCCCGAGGCCAAGAGGGTCGTGCTGACCAGGAACTACCGGTCGACCCAGTCCATCCTGGACGCCTCCTACCAGCTGATCCAGCACAATAACCCCGGCCGGCTCGAAGCCAAGGACAAGGTGGACAAGCGCCTGAGAGCCGCCACTCCCGGCTCCGGGAAAAGCATCTTCATGCTCCAGTTCGACACCCTTGCCCACGAAGCCGACCGGGTCGCCGACCTGATCCTGGAAAAGCACGGCGAAGGCCGTCCGTGGAGCGACATCGCCGTCCTCGTCCGGCGGAACGGCGACGCCGATCCCTACCTTCGGGCCTTCAACATGAAACAGGTCCCGTTCCGATTTTCGGGGAGCCGGGGACTCTATCAGCAGGAGGAGATCAAGATCCTGACCGCCTTCATCAAGTCCCTGACGGACTTCGAGAGCAGCCGCGACCTCTTCTATCTGGCCCTCTCTGATGTCTACCGGGCGAATTCGTATGACATGACGCGGATCGCCGGCTACGCCCAGAAGACGAACCTCTCCCTCCACCAGGTGTTCAAGCTCATCGCCGAGGGCTCCGGGCCCGTGGAGGTCTCCGCGGAGACCGAAGAGACCGTCAAGAGGATCTTCTCCGACCTCCTTTTCTTCGTCGAGCTCGCGAGCTCCAAGAACGCGGGGGCCGTCGTCTACGCCTTCCTCGAAAAAAGCGGCTGCCTCAAGTCCCTGGTCGAAAAGATGTCCGTCGAATCCGAGGTCAAGATCAAGAATATCCGGCTCTTTTTTGACAAGATCAAGGGGTTCTCCGACCTCTCCGACAACGACTCCATCCATTCGTTCGCCCGCTATCTCGACCTCCTCCGCGATGTCGGCGACAACCCGGCCACCTCGGAAGCCGACCTCGACGAGGACGCCGTCAACGTCCTGACCGTCCACAAGGCCAAGGGGCTCGAGTTCGGGAGCGTGTTCCTGGTCGGCCTTATCGAGGACCGCTTCCCCGGCCGCGAGCAGCGAGAGAAGATCCCGGTCCCCGACGCGATCCTCAAGGAGGCCCTGCCGGGAAAGGAGAATTACCTGCAGGAGGAACGGCGGCTCTTCTACGTGGCGATGACGCGGGCCAAATCATCCCTTTCTATGACCTGGGCCCGGGATTACGGCCTCAAGCGGCTGAAGAAGGTCAGCCCGTTCGTCCTCGAGGCCCTCGACATCCCCAAGATTCCCGACGAGGTCCTCCGGGCCTCGGCCGTCGAGGAGATCTGCCGCTACGCCCTGGCCGACGAGCGGCCGCGGGCCGCCGCCCGGGCCCGCCCGCCCGCGGTCCTCTCGCTGAGCCACGTTCAGGTCGAGGACTATCTGGTCTGTCCGCTCAAGCACAGGTTCCGCCACGTGATGCGGGTCCCGGTCATGCCCCACCACACGCTCGTCTTCGGCCGCGTCCTCCATTCGACGATCCACTTTTATCTCCGGAATAGGATGAGAGGGAAGGCCGTCAGCGAAGACGAATTTCTGAAGGAATATGCGAAGAACTGGGTCAACGAGGGGTTCCTCAGCCGTGAGCACGAGGAGCTGAGAAAGGCGGCCGGCGAGCGGGCCCTCCGTCTCTTTTATCGACGGGAAGAGGAGTCGGGGCGCGTGCCGGCGTTCCTCGAAAAGACGTTCCGCTGGCAGGAGGCCGGGGTCCGGTTCTCGGGCCGCTTCGACCGGGTGGATTTCGAGGAGGACGGGCCCGTCATCATCGATTTCAAGTCGAGCGAGGCGTCGTCCCAGAAGGAAGCCGACCGGCGGACGGCCGACAGCCTGCAGATGGATATCTACGCCCTCTCGTTCCTAAAGACGCAAGGGCTGCTGCCCGCGGAGACGAGGCTCTATTTCCTCGAGTCCGGCCTCATTGGGCACGCCTGCAAGGGCGAAAGGGAATTCCGGCGCGCCGCCGAGAAGATCCGCCAGGCCGCTGACGGCATCCGATCCGGGAATTTCGAGGCCAACCCCGACTGGCACACCTGCAATTTTTGCGAGTTCAAGACCATCTGCCCGTCATCCTACGCGTACTAGTTCGGTGTGACCCAGAATGGCATGACGGCCCAGATCCTGGTTTTCTCCATCAGCCGGACCGTCTGGAGGGCCTTCTCCAGGCCGGCCGCCGACTTCAGGTTGATCCCGAGGTCCGGGACCCCGAAGAACGACTGCCAGAACGATAGCCTCTTCGGCCAGACGACGAGCTTAACCTCTTCCTCCGTGGCGATCCCGGCCAGCTTCTTGGCCAAGCCGACGGCGGTCGAGAGCCCGCCGAGCTCGTCCACGAGCTTCAGGTCCTTGGCCTGCCGGCCGGTCCAGACGCGGCCCCGCCCGACCTTGTCGACCTCGGCCTTTGTCATGCTCCGGCCATCCGCGACCTTGGTCAGGAACTGGTCGTAGGTCCAGAGGATCTGGTCCTTGAGGACCTTCCTCTCCTCCGGAGTGAACGGCCGGAAGGGGGAGAAAACGTCCGCCTTCTTGCCGAAGGTCAGCTTCTCGGCCGTGATGCCCAGCTTGTCCAGGAGCCCGGCCACGCTGAACTTGCCGGCCAGGACCCCGATCGACCCGGTGAGAGTCTGCGGCTCCGCGACGATCCTGGTTGCGGCCATGGAGATCCAGTAGCCTCCCGACCCGGCCACGTCGGACATGGAAACGACGACGGGCTTCGCCTTCTTCGCCAGGAAAACCTCGCGCCAGACGACGTCCGACCCTACCGACGACCCTCCGGGGCTGTCGACCCGCAGGACGATGGCCGCGATCGACCTGTCCTCGCGGGCGGCCCGGATCCAGCGGGCCACCGTCGAGCCGCCCATGATCCGGGGGAGGCTTTCTCCCGTCATGATCGTCCCCACCGCGTAGACGAGGGCCACCTTCCGTCCGGTCTCGAGGCCGACGGAGGCCGGGGTCACCCGCGTGTAGTCTTCGAACCGGACCCGGGCCAGGCCCGGCCCCCGGTCCCGGAGGAGGACCTGGAGTTCGTCCTCGAAAAGGCAGGCGTCGACGAGGCCGGCCTTGAGGGCCTGCTCACCCTGGAAAAATCCCCGGTCGATGAGGGCCCGGACCTCATCCTCCGTTTTGCTCCGGGCCTTGGCCACGGTCTTCACATACTGGGCGAAAATGTCCGCATACAGGGACTCCATCTCCTCCCTGTGGGCGGGGGTGAAGCCCTTTTCGGTGAAGGTGTTGTAGGCGGTCTTGTATTCCTCGACATGCTCGAATTCGGCCCGGACGCCCAGTTTGTCCAGGGCGTTCTTGAAGAAGGGCACGTATCCGCCGATCCCGTTGACCCCCAGCCAGCCCAAAGGGTGGAGGACGATCTTGTCGCAGGCTGTGGCGATGTAGTACTCCATGTCGAAATCGGGGGCCTCTTCGATATAAGCGTAAGCCTTTTTCCCCGACCGCCGGAACTGGAGGACGGCGTCCCGCATCTCGGTCGCCTTGGCCCAGTCGCACTGGAGGAGGTCGAGGCGCAGGAGGACGGCCTGGACCCGGCTGTCCGCCGCCGCCTTCCGCAGGTTCATCCAGAGATCGTAGATCGTGAGGGGCTTCGCCCGGAGGAGGATCGCCGAAAGAAAATCCGGGGGGGCGAGCTCTTCGACGGACCCGGACAGGCCGACTTCAAGGTACGCGTGGGCGGGGACGTCCACCGAAGTCTGGCCGAACTCGCCCACGAGAAAGAACAGGAAGCCGGCCACGGCGAGGAGGAAGAAGAAAAGGAAAATGATCAGGACATAGGTTCCTTTTTTCATGCTCATGTCGACTCCTCCCGGCCCGCCGGGAAAGCGGGCCCCGTTCCGGACCTCATCAATATACCAGAATGCTTCGGGGTGCGGAAGGACGGATTTTCCGCCCCGGGGCTTGATTTGTCTCTCCGAATTATGGAAAATGAGTTCTCCTCTCATCACGTCCGATCGCCGGTCGCGCGGGCTTGACAGTGGTGAGAGAGAGAGGAGGTAATTTTTAATGTCTTTTCAAAAGCTTTATGTGGGTAACCTCAACTACAAGACCACGGACGAGACGCTGAAAGGCCTGTTCGCCCAGTTCGGCGAGGTTACCTCGGTCAACATCCTCCAGGGCCGCGGCTTCGGGTTCGTCGAGATGGCCACCCCGGAAGCAGCCGAGGAGGCCAAGGGGAAGCTGAACGGCACCGACTTCGACGGCCGGAAGCTCATTGTCAACGAGGCCCGCCCCCGCGCCGAGAGACCCGGGACCGAAAGACGCCCCGGCGGCGGAGAGAGAAAAGGATTTTCGAGATTCTGATCCCATAGATCGGTTTTCCTTTCTGACCTCTGACCCATCCCCCTGAGGGAGCCCCCGGCGGGCTTCCCTGCCGATCGGGGTTGGCGCCCTATTTTGCTCCCATAAAATGATTCGCCATCAGGGTGAACCTTTCGGCCAAACCCTTCGTAGTAACCTGTGATGATCCCCCGAGAGGAGAAAAAACAGGTGTCGACCCGGCCGGCCGGAGGGGACGGGCATGACTTCGACGCCCGAAAGCATTATGATCTCGATGGAATGGCCACCGCGATGGAACCGCCGGAAATCTCCCCACTTCTCGAGCGCATCCGGGAAGGAGACCGGGAGGCTTTCATGACCGTGGTTAAGCTTTACCAGCAGAAAGTATTCGTCATGGCCTTCTCCATCCTCCGGAACAAGGAGGACGCCCTTGACGCGGTCCAGGAAACCTTCCTCCGGCTCTTTCAGAAATCCGGGACCTATCGGCCCGGTCATAATTTCCAGGCTTGGCTCCTCCAGATCGCCAAGAACGTCAGCATCGATGACTACCGGAAGCACCACCAGAGGCGGCGGGAATTGGAGACCTCCCGGCCGCTCGATGAGATCCCCGTGGCCGTCGAGGACAGGTCCTCGGATTCCCGCGACTCGGATCTCCGGAGCGCGTTTTCCAGGTGCGTCGAGAAGCTGGCGGCCAAGCAGAAGATGGTCTTCGTCTTGAGGCACTACAACGAGCTCCAGTTCAACGAAATTTCGGCCGCCCTCCGGATCTCCGTCGGGACCGCCAAGTCGCTCCATTTCAAGGCCGTTCAAAACCTCAAGAAATGGCTGACTCCGATTTTGGGGATGGAACCATGAACGATTGCCCGATGAAAAACACGGACTGGCTGGCTTACCTCTCGGGAGACCTGGAGGAAGGAAGGAGAACGACCGTGGCCGAACATCTCAAGGAATGCCCGGACTGCCGGAAAGAGGTCAAAGAGCTCCGCCGCGTTTTCGAAGGCGCGGACGCCGTCAAGGGCGAGATCCGGGAAGCCCTCCGCTCGGTGGACTGGGAGTCGCTCCCCGGCCGGATCGCGGATTATGTTTACGCGGGGGCGGAAAAGCCGGATAAGATTTCCGTGAGCAAACGCTTCCGGATGTGGTTCCTCCAGCTCCGCCTGCGGCCGGCCCTGGCCGGTCTCGCCCTTGGCGTCGTCCTCGGCTCCCTCGGCATGTATCTCGTCTTGAGACGGCCGGTCCCGGGACCGAACGGGGGCAAGAGCTACTACGCCTCCGGGGAATTCCTGGACAGGGCCGAGCTCGAAATGGCCCGGCGCGAAACCGTGGACTACCTCGAGCGAAGCCAGTACGTCCTGCTGGATTTCCTCGGGACGCCCTCGG
>JBEKXF010000020.1:0-60040 GCA_049512315.1 Candidatus Aminicenantales bacterium
GCCCTGGAGGTTGCGCCACGCTCGCAGGATAAAATGCTCACCAAAGGGGGTCAGTCAGTAAACCAACTCATAACTTTCCTGCGCTACTCCCCCCAGGGCGCAAAACTCAAGGCGCTGGGCGGTTAAAATAACCGAACTCCGGCGGCGGGGGTGGCGGGGTGAAGTGCAGCGGCTCCTGGATATTGCGGCCCGGATGGGAGACGCCGCACCCCGCACCTTCAATCTTCGAGAGCCACCCTCGGTTCTTAGCCAGACCTTTAGTGCTGGCCTTTTCCAGAGAGGAATAGTGCCTTTATCTTTACTTTTTCTTCCGTTTCGGACGGAGCGGTCGGCTAGAGGGCAAGTACGACGAGCCCACCCGCTTCCAGTCGCTAGAATATGTCAACTCCCAGCGCGAGCAGGACTTCGCCAAGGAGTGCGAGAAGAAGCCCGGGATGAAGCGCATCCTGGTCAGGCCCAAGCGGCGGTGCTGACCCCGGCGGCGGGGTCTGCCCCGTTTTCTTTTCCGGCCCTTTTGGATATGATGGGGGGCGGGAGGATGCCCATGGACAAGGATAAGTTACGCAAGATAGCAGACGCCGTCATCATCGTCTTTCTCCTCGGGGTCGTCCTGAAGCTGGCCAAGCCGGCCCTGATCCCCTTCTGCTTGGCCCTCTTCCTGTCTTTCGCTCTGACGCCCGCCCTCGATTTCCTGGTCAGCTGGAAGGTCCCGAGATCTATCGCCATGGCCGCTATCCTGCTCTTGACGTTTATCTTCCTCTATCTCATGGGGGCCGTGTTCTACGCGAGCGGCAAGCAGTTCGCGTCGGAGCTTCCCTCGAATAACGAGATGCTGAAATCGTTACTCGACGGGATGGACCAAACCATCAAGAACCCGCGGCTGAAGGCCGAGGCCTTGAGCTGGCTCAGCAACCTGAACGGGGAGAAGGTCGGGGGCTTCATCCTGTCCGCGCTCGGCCCGTTCCTCTCCTTCATGTCCGAGCTCCTTCTCGTCTTCGTCTTCATGATCTTCATCCTCGGCGGCCGCGGCCGGATGGAAAAGAAGATCGCCCAGGCCTTTTCGCCGGACCAGGCCTCGACGGTGGCGCAGGCGATGCGCAATATCGACCACCAGGTCCAAAGGTACCTTGCCGTTCAGACCCTCGTGTGCATCATCACGGGAGCCCTGACGACCGCCATCCTCGCCCTGTTCCATCTTCCTTTCGCCATCGTCTTCGGCGTCCTGGCCTTCCTCCTCAACTACATCCCGACGCTCGGGTCCATCATCGCCACGGCCCTGCCGGTCCTGCTGGCCACGTTCTTCTTCGGCAATCTCGGCCCGGTCGTGGGGATCCTGGTCCTCCTGATGGCCATCAACTTCGTCCTGGGGAACTTCGTCCAGCCCCGCCTCATGGGAAAGGGACTGGGCCTGAGCCCGCTCCTCGTCTTCTTCTCCCTGTTCTTCGGGTTCTGGCTGTGGGGGATCCCGGGCATGATCCTGGCCGTTCCCATCCTGGCCGTCCTCAAGATCATCATCAGCAACATTCCGTCGCTCAAGATCCTTGAGGCGATGATGGGTTAAAGGGGAAGGGGAGGGAAGCGGGTCAGAAGTCCATGCCCGCCCGGGCCTCCGGCTTGACCGCGTGACCCGCAACGTGGCCGGTTTGGCCAAAGTCCATGAGCTAATGAAAAACCAAGGCCTAATGGTTCACTTTACCCGCGAGGGCATGCCCATCGACGAGGCCTCCGCCCTTGCCTTCGCTTTGGTCTCCGCCGTCTTCGTCTTGGTTTCCGTTCCTGCCGGAACCGTCGTGCGGACGGTCTCGAAGACCTTCGCCGTTTTTTTCTTGGTCATCTTTTCTCCTCTGGGTCTATAGTCTCAGACCGGTTTCGAAAAGCATACAAGAATGTTCGTCAGCAAGTCGCAGATAACGGCCGAAATGCGAAAAACATTATTCCTACTGGGACCGTAGGCTATCGGGATTTCGGGGGGGGGCAGGTCAGTGGTTTGAAAATCTCACTTCAGGGGTGGTACATTGAGTGGAAGCAGGTCAACGGAGCTGCCCGCGGGAAGGTATAAGACTTATCAAGCAAAGGATAAATACCATGAAACGATCCAGACTGTACGGTAGACGTACCAAGATCGTATGCACGATAGGCCCGGCGACTGGGTCAATTGTGATGATCGAAAAGCTGATTAAAGCCGGAATGAATGTGGCGCGGCTCAATTTATCTCATGGCACGCTAACTGAGCACGCAGGTTATGTCCGTGCCATCCGGGATTTGAGCCGGCGCTTGGGCACAATCGTTGTTGTCCTTATGGACTTGCCTGGGCCTAAATGCCGTACCGGAAGATTGAAGGGCCACCAAGCCGTCTTGAAAAAAGGCGCTCAGTTGTCATTCATAACAGAACAGATAGAGGGTGACGCGACAAGGGTATCGGTCAACCTGCCTGACCTGCCCAGAGACGTCAAGCCGGGCGACACCGTTCTCCTCGATGATGGTGCGATGCAGCTCAAGGTCCAGCAAGTGGATAGAGGCGAAGTCAAGTGCCGGATCATCGTCGGAGGGATTCTCACCGAAGAGCGAGGTCTCGTCGTGCCGGGCATGCGGAGCTCCGGCCCATTTATCACGGACGCCCTGCGGGAAGCTCTTCTCTTCGCCATCAGCCAGCGCCCGGATTACCTGGCGCTTTCTTTTGTCACCGCGGCCGATGATCTTATTGGTGTCAGAAAGCTTATGGCTGAGCAGGGTGCGGATATCCCGATCATTGCCAAGATCGAGCGGGGTGAGGCGGTCAAAAACTTTGAACGTATCCTAGCGGAGAGTGACGGGATCATGGTTGCCCGGGGGGACCTCGGTGTCGAGATTCCCCTGGAAAGAGTCCCTCTTGTACAAAAGGAGGTCATCAAGAGGTGTAATCATGCCGGCAAGCCGGTGATTACTGCTACGGAGATGCTTGAATCAATGGTCAAATCTATGCGACCAACCCGGGCTGAGGCGACTGATGTGGCCAATGCCATATTCGACGGCACGGATGCCACCATGCTTTCGGAAGAGACTTCAATTGGCGAACATCCAGTACAGGCGGTAACGGTCATGGACAGAATTGCCTGCGAGACTGAAAAGAAGCTGCCTTATGAACTGGCGTTATCCGAGAAAAAGACATGGTTTGAGCAAAGAACCGAGGAACTGATAAGCTACAATGCCTGCGTTACTGCTCATAACCTGGGTGTACGCGCCATTGTGGTTTTTACCGGGTCAGGCAGCACAGCCGGGCGTGTATCAAAATACCGACCCCGTGCAACTGTTTTGGCCATGACCCCCAATGAGGTTGTTGGCCGCAGGTTGATGCTATATTGGGGAGTACAACCCGTCCGTGCAGCCACACCTTCCTCGATATCTGGTCTATTTTCTTCGGCATCGTCCCTTACGAAGGGACTCGGGTTGGCTAGGCCGGGAGATCTTATTGTCATTACCGGCGGCATACCGCTGGGTTTGGCGGGCACAACGAATTTCCTCAAAGTGGAGGTTGTTCGCTAGTCCGGCATAATCGTGTCTGGTGCTTGACGTCAGCGAAATCCGGGCAGGGATTGATTTCTCCTAAGCTATGGTTTCCAATAACAAAACCATACGAGGAGGAATGAATGGCCGGGAAACAGGGAAGCTCACCGGAATCGATTGTCCGGGAGATCAAGTTCACTGTCAGGGGGAGAAGCTACAAGATTTCCAACCGCGCCGGCCATTTCGCCAACTGAAAAAGAGTAGTGAAGGGGGGCCGGAAGGAGCCCTCGGCCTATTTGATGACCTGAGTCACGTCCCGCACGGGTTTTCGCTCCCTCGGGGCGGGACTCTCGGCCGGATAGCCCACGGGAATAAAAGCCACCAAATCCATTCCGGGCGGAATGTTCAGGATTTTTTCGATCTCCCCCTTGGCCTGCATCGGACCCGTCATCCAGACAGCCCCCAAACCCATCTGGTGCAGGACCAGCAGGAGATAGGCGATCGCGGACGATACGGACTGAATTCGCGTATCGGCCACGCTTCTCCACGCGCGCATCTGCCGGATTTTCGGATCCGTCTTTTCCCGGGCCGCCGAAATCTGATCGAGCGGCGATTTGTACGGGGAGGCAGCCACCGCGATCAGCGCAGGGGCGTTGCGAAAGAAGCCCGACCGCTTCAGCATGAGGGCCAGGTTTTCTCCAAGCTGGCTGACCTCGGGCAGAGATGCAACATAATCGGCGCGCGCCTGGACCGCGTCGGCTATGGACTTGATAACGTTTTTGTCCAGGACGACGGTGAAACGCCAGTTCTGCTGGTTGCCGCCATTGGGGGCCCAGGTTGCCAGTTCAATGGCCTGAAGCAGCTTGTCCTCCTCAACGGACTTGTCCAGCCAGCTGCGAATCGAACGCCGGCCTTTGATCAAATCGGCCAGTTCACTCGTGTTCACTCTTGCCTCCTATCTGAGAAATCATTTCACGATACTCTAGGAATCGGATGTCAGTCTCCGAACAGGGAATCCGGAAAAACGATTTTCTCCTTCTTGCCCAGGCCCGCGGCGTCCCGGCGAAGGAGGAACGTTCCGATTCCCGCCGCGCCCCAGCTCGTCGCAGATCCAGTCCCGGCCGGCGGCCTTCCTGACCGACTTGGTTCGTCCCTCACTCGGAGGCCGGCTGGAGCGGCCGGTCGATGTCCTTGACCCCCCGGTTGAAAGCTACGTTGATGGCAAGGAGGGCCGCCGAGGCCCGCGGCGAAGCCCTGATCGAAGCTGTTTGTCGTCAGGGGCCCGATCCTGCGGATGGTGTTCTTCAGGTCCTCGCCCGGGAAGTATTCCATCATGATGAATTGGGCCGGGCCGTCCTTGCCCAGGTCGAACATCCGGCAGACATTTCGGTGGGCGATCTTCCGGGTCAGCTTGAGCTCGTTTTGAAACCACGCGGGGCAGCGCATTTCCCGCAGAAGGTGGTATCCTCCGGATTTTCGAAATGACAGCGCGGGCACGCCTGAGTCAAGGACCACCCCTCCCCGTTGGCTTCCCATAAGATAATGAAATCGCCAGGGGGAGTCAACCCGCTCATAGAGCCTGGGCCGGCCCGCCCTTGACAGGGGAGCGGGACCCGACTAGATTAAAACCAGGGAGGGCATGAAAATGAAAAACTCGAGGGGGATCATGAAAGCCGCCGTTGTCGGCTCGGCCGTGGCCATTCTCTGCCTGGCCGGGTTCGCGTCCGACAAGATTTCGGATAACGCGAAAACCTACCAGGCCGGCCTGGAAGCGATGAAAGGCCAGGAATACCCGAAGATCCTCGCCAAGCTCGCGGACTGGAAATTCGAGCTGGTGGACGCCTGGATGACGGAGACCCCGGCATCCAAAGACTTCGCCAAGCACAACGGGGGCAAGGTCAAGTTCTCCAAGAATGAGATTGACGAGATCTTCAGCCCGGCCGGAAAATTCAAGATCGCGGTCTACGGCCTGTTGGTCGGGACCGATTCGGCCACGACGGGCTCGATCGACAGCGCCGGGACGAGCTTCGAGAAGGACGCCACGGTCAACCTGCAGATCTATACGGTCATCCGCGTCGTGTTCAAGGAGGACAAGTTGATCAGCGTCCGGACCTGGCCCAAGCTGGAGAGCTCCAATATCACCGGCGGGACCTGGCACCTCCGCCATTAGCCTCTTCGCGGCGCTCTTTGACTATAAGTAAATCCGTTGCGGGCCGGGTTTTGCTGGCGGTCCTTCTCTCCGTAACGGCGGCGGGATGGGTCTGGAGCCGGCCTCAGGACCCGGCTGCCTCCCCAGCCGGGGCAGTCCCCAAATTCTCCCATGTCGTGATCGTCATGATCGAGAACAAGGAATCCGGAGAGGTCCTGGGCAATCGCCGGATGCCGATCTTCAACGGCTGGGCCGGCCAATACGCCCTCCTCACGCGCTATTATGCGATCACCCACCCCAGCCTGCCGAACTACCTGGCCCTCGTCAGCGGCGATTTTTTTGGCATCCAAACTGATTGCCTCGACTGCTTTGTCAGGGCCCGGAGCCTGCCGGACCTCCTGGAGGACCGCGGCCGCTCGTGGAAGGCCTATGCCGAGGGGCTGCCAGCGGCCGGCTTCCTGGGGAGCTTTTACGGCAGGTACGCGATGAAGCATAACCCGTTCGTCTATTTCGAGGCCATCCGCAAGGACCCGGCGCGCCTCAACCGGAGCGTCGTCCCCCTGACGGAGCTGGATGTGGACCTGGCAAAGAACGGGCTCCCGGATTACTCTTTCATCGTGCCCGACATGTGCGATTCTTCCCACGACTGCGGGGTCGAGGTCACGGACGCCTGGCTCGGCCGGGTCGTCGCCCCCATCCTGCAGTCGCCGGCTTTTGATGCGAACAGCCTGCTCATCCTGACGTTCGACGAGGGGACGACAGACCAGGCCTGCTGCGGCCGGTCGCCGCTGGCGAGGGGGGGCAAGATCGCGACCGTCCTCATCTCGCCTCTGGTCAAAGCCGGGTATCGTGACCCAACGCCGTATTCCCATTATTCCCTGCTCAAGACGATCCTGAGATCATGGGGCCTGGACGATCTCGGGCATACCTCGGACCCGGCCGTCGGCCTGATCGTCCAGCCCTGGAGAGGCCGCTGAGGCCCGGCTCGGCGCGCCCGGGTCAATCATAGCCGCCCCGCCCGTTGGCAATTCTCCGGATCATCCTGTAAAATAGATGGGCTAGTAACTTCAAGGAGGCACGAATGAACAAAAAATCGAGACTGATCGCGCTCTTGGCCGTGATGGCCGTGATCATGGTCGCGGCCGCGGCGGCCCAGCAGAAGTCCGACGACAAGGCCATCGATCCCGTCTGCGGGATGACGGTCGTCAAGGCCAGCGCCGCGGCGACCTATGAATACAAGGGCACGAAGTACTATTTCTGCTCCACCGGCTGCAAAGAGGCGTTTGCCAAGGACCCGGAGAAGTTCCTCAACAAAGCGGCCTCCGCTGCCGAAAAGAAGGATGCCAACATGCCCATGGCCGGGCATATGGGCATGCACGGGAAAATGGGCGGCCAGGAAGCCGGGGCCAAGGCCATGGGTTGCTCCATGAGCTGTCCCCTCCATGCCGAGGGTGTGGAATGGGTCGTCGAAAATACTCCGGACGGCGCGGTCGTTAAGATCACGTCAAAAAACCCCGAGACGGTCAAGGCCATCCAGGAGCACCTGGCGAAGATGAAGGAGATGAAAAAGGCCGTCAAGAAATAACCTTCGCCGCGACTTCGCTCTGTTCCCAAGCCCTCTTTTCTGCCCGGGAAAGGGGGCTTTTCATTTGACACCCATATTTGCCCGTGCTACATTTTTCCAGGGGAGGGGAACCATGAGCGAAACCGGGAAAAAAGACGCCTTTTTCGAAACGCCCGCCTCGCGGAAGCTCGTGGATCTCATCGAGGGCAACGCCGACGAGTTGACGGCCAGCTATGTCCTCTCCATCCAGCGCGACCCGCGGATGCCCAGGTATCAGGGTTTCGACCAGAAGGAGATCTTCAAGAGGGCCTACCGCGTCTACAGCCAGCTCGGCAAGTGGATCTCCCATGAGACGACCAAAGAGGAGATGAGGAGCTACTGGACGGACCTGGGGAGACAGCGCCGGAAGGAAGGATTCCCGTTTTCCGAGATCGTCCTGTCGCTCTGCCATATCCGCGGCCAGCTCTGGGAGAAGGTCCAGGCGGCGGGGGTCCTGGACACGGCCCTGGACCTCTACCAGGCCATGGACCTTCACCAGCGGGTCATCGTCTTTTTCGACCGGGCGATGTATTTCGCGGCCATCGGCTACGAAGAGAAGAGCTGAGTGCGGGCCGGCCTTTACATCCATTACCCCTTTTGCCGGGCCAAGTGTCCGTACTGCCATTTCTACAGCCTCGCGAACCGCGGCGATCTCCACCTCGACTGGTGGGAGGGGCTGAAAAGAGAAACGGAGCGCCATGTCAAAGAGAGCCTCACGATCGACACGGTCTACATCGGGGGCGGCACGCCATCCCTCCTTCAGCCGGACGACCTTTGCGCGATCCGGGAGCTCCTCGACGGCCGCTTCTGGCTGAAGGCCAGGGAAATCACGCTCGAGGCCAACCCGGATATCGAGGATGACTCGGTTGTCCAGCGCTGGAGGGAGGCCGGCATCACCCGGCTGAGCATCGGGGTCCAGTCCTTTGATAACTGCATTCTCGGGGTCCTGGGAAGGAATTATTGGGCCGACAGGGCAAGGGTTTTTTATGGGATCTGCCGGGAGGCGGGCTTTGATTCCATCAACGTCGACTTGATGACCGGCGTCCCCGGGGAAACCCGGGAGATGGTCGAAAAGACCCTCGAGGAGACGGTCCGCCTGGCTCCTGATCATGTTTCGCTCTATATCCTCGAGAACGTGGATGGTCTGCCCTTCGAAAAGATCCTGGAGCGAAATCCGGTCGACGAGGACGCGGCGGCCGACATTTACCGGATGTGCCAGGCCGGGCTGGAGTCGGCAGGACTCCGCCAGTATGAGATCTCCAACTTCGCTCGCCCGGGAAAGGAATGCCTCCACAACCTGAAATACTGGCGCTACGAACCTTTTCTCGGGCTGGGCCCGTCCGCCTGTTCCCATATCGCCGCCAAGAGGTGGTGCAACAAGAGAGACCTTGGAGAATGGGCGGAGGCGTTGCGCCGAGGCGAGGCGATCCAGGAAGAGCTGGTAGAGCTCACCCCGGAAACGAGCGCGATGGAAGCCCTCGTCTTCGGGCTGAGGCTCGTCGAAGGCGTGGACCTCGGCGCTCTCCGGGAGCGCTTTGAAGTGGACCTGGCGGCGAAATTCGCCCGGGAGATCGATGAGCTCTTGGAAGAAGGATGGCTCGTCCGGGCGGGGAGCGCCATCCGGATCCCGCCCGACCGGTTCCTCGTCTCCAACCACGTCTTTTCGCGGTTCGTCTAGAATGAACGCAAAGAAGCCTTCCCCCAAAGACATCGCCCGGACGGCCCTGGAGCGTCTCCGCGGGCTCGCCGACCCCGTTAAAGCCGAGGGAGCCCAACGATATTTCAAGAACACCGTCAGGGCCTACGGGATCGCGGCGCCCGACATCAGGGCCCTGGCCAGGGAGCTGCATCATTCCGTCAAGGACGCCTGGACCGTCGCGGACGCCGTCGCCCTCTGCGACATCCTATTCGCCGAGCGGGAGCTCGAAGCGAAAAGCATCGGGGCCCTCCTTCTGGCCGCGTTCAAGAAAGACTTCCCGCCGTCGCTTTTCGCCAAGGTCAAGGGGTGGCTGGCGGCTGACCTGCTCGATAACTGGGCCTCGGTCGATGTCTTCTGCACCGATGCCATGGGCGCCTTTCTCGAGAAATATCCCGCTTTTGTCGAGAAGATCAAGGCCTGGGCCTATCATCGGAGCCGTTGGGTCAAACGGGCTTCCGCCGTCTCTTTCATCAAGCTGGCCAGGAAGGCGGAGTATCTGCCGGCGATCTACGAGATCTCGGTCTCGCTCTTTCCGGTCGACGACGACCTCATTCACAAGGCGAACGGCTGGCTGCTCCGCGAAGCGGGAAAGCGCGACCCCGGGCGGCTCGAGGAATTCCTCCTCCTGCACGGGCCGGCCATTCCGAGGACGACGGTGCGCTATGCGATCGAGCGCTTCCCCAAGACGAAGCGGCAGGCCCTCCTCTCGAGAACGAGATGAATCCACTTGAAAATATTCTTTCCCGCGGGGAAACAAAAAGGCCGCGCCGTCCGTATGAAAGGGTGGACGGTCCGGAATCGACTGTGTTATAGTTTTTCCTCGAATCAATGAGAGAGACACGACATCCCGTCCCTTTTTTCAATAAGGGGCAGAGTCTTTTGCCCCCTCGGCGAACGAGCGATTTCGCATGCTAGGAGGTCAGGTGAAAACAAAAGGAATGATGGTGTTCCTGTTCATCCTGCTGGCCGCGTCGACCCTGTCTTTCGGAGCTCAGGAGGCCCGCGTCCTCCGCTTCCCGGCGGTTTCGAGCGACCAGATCGTCTTCAGCTACGGGGGTGACCTCTATGCCGTGCCCCTGGCCGGGGGCGTGGCCCGGAAACTCACCTCGTATTATGAGGGCTACGAGGCCTTCGCCCGCTTCTCGCCCGACGGCAAGTCCATCGCCTTCACCGGCGAGTACGACGGGAACCGGGAGGTCTATCTCATCCCGGCCGAGGGCGGCGTCCCCAAGCGCCTGACCTACACGCCCTCGCTCGGCCGCGACGACATCTCCGACCGGATGGGGCCCAACAACCTGGTCATGGGCTGGACCCCCGACGGGAAGAGCGTCGTCTTCCGGTCGCGGATGCGCGAATGGAACGACTTCAACGGCCAGCTCTACCTCGTCCCGGCAGCGGGCGGCACGCCGGACGAGCTGCCGCTCCCCCGCGGCGGCTTCTGTTCCTACTCGCCCGACGGCAAGAAGCTCGCCTACAACCGGATCTTCCGCGAGTTCCGGACCTGGAAGCGCTACCGGGGCGGCATGGCCGACGACATCTGGATTTACGATTTCGCGACCAGGAAAGTCGAGGACATCACCAACAACCCGGCCCTGGACATCATCCCCATGTGGAGCGGGGACCGGATCTATTTCGTCTCCGACCGTGACGAGGCAAAGAGGGTGAACCTCTATGTCTACGACCTCCGGACGAAAGAGACGCGGAAACTGACGAGCTTCGTTGATTACGACATCAAGTTCCCGTCCCTCGGCCCAAACGCCATCGTTTTTGAGAACGGAGGGTACATCTACAAGTTCGACCTGGCCACCGAGAAGACGGACAAGGTGCCCGTGGTCATCGCGGACGACGTGATCGGGGTCCGGAGCCGGCTGGTCAAGGTCGGGGGGCAGGTCACGAGCTTCGAGATCTCCCCGGACGGGAAGCGGGCCCTGTTCGGAGCCCACGGGGAGATCTTCACCGTTCCGGCCCAATACGGGAACGTCCGCAACCTGACGGGCACGCCGGGCGTCCACGAGCGCGCCCCCAAGTGGTCGCCGGATGGGAAATGGATCGCCTACATCTCCGACAAGAGCGGCGAGGACGAGATCTACGTCGAGGCCCAGGACGGGACCGGCGAGCCGCAGCAGCTGACGAAGGGGGCCGACACCTACAAGTACCAGCTCTTCTGGTCCCCCGACGGCAAGAAGATCATGTGGAGCGACAAGCTCCAGCGCCTCCTCTACGTGGATGTCGCGACGAAGGAGGTCGTCGAGGTCGTCAAGGCCGAGCGCTGGGAGATCCCGCAATACGTCTGGGCGCCCGACAGCCGCTGGATCGCTTACAGCAAGCCGGAAGTCGATGTCCAGATGAAAGTCTACCTCTACTCCCTGGACACGAAAAAGACGACCGAGGTGACGGATGGCTGGTACAATTCGGGCGACCCGTCTTTCAGTTCTGACGGCAAATATCTCTTTTTCGTTTCGGACCGGGACTTCAATCCGGTGTACAGCCAGACCGAATGGAACCATGCCTACCTCACCATGTCCAGGGTCTATTTCGTGACCTTGGCCAAGGAGACGAAGTCGCCCTTCGAGCCGAAAAGTGACGAAGTCGCCGTGAAGAAAGAGGAGGAACCCCCGGCCAAGGGCGCCGCTCCGGCCAAGCCGGGGTCAAAGCCCGAAGCCAAGAAGGAGGCCGAGGCTTCCCAGCCAGTCCTCGTCAAGGTGGACACCGACGGCCTCAAGGGCCGGATCGTCGCCCTCCCCATCGAGACGGCCAACTACGGCCAGATCGGCGCCATCAGCAATTCTGTCTATTATCTCAGGGTCAAGGACGGGGAGAGGGAGCCCTCCCTCATGCTCTATGACCTCGGCGAGCTCAAGGAGAAGGATCTCGGCAAGATCGGCGGCTACGAGATCTCGGCCGACAAGAAGAAAATGCTGGTTGCCAAGGACCGAACCTTCGGGATCATCGACCTTCCCAAGGGGCCGGTCAGCCTCGAAACGAAGCTCGACCTCTCCGGAATGGAATGCACTGTGGACCCGCGCCAGGAGTGGAACCAGATCTTCGAGGAATGCTGGCGCCAGATGAAATACTTCTTTTATGCCCCGAACATGCACGGGGTCGACTGGGACGCGGTCCGTCTGCGCTACAGACCCCTGGCCGCCTCGGTCGCCCACCGGGCGGACCTGACCTACGTCATCGGCGAGGTGATCGGCGAGCTCAGCTCAGGCCACACTTATGTCGGCGGCGGCGACATGCCCCGGCCGCAGAAGGTCAAGGTCGGGATGCTCGGAGCGCAGTTCGAGCGCGACGCCCGGACCGGCTATTACCGGATCACGAAGATCCTCAAGGGCCAGAATTGGGATCCTTCCCGGCGCTCGCCGCTGACCGAGGTCGGCGTCAACGTCAGGGAAGGGGACTACCTCATCGCCGTCAACGGGACACCCCTCAACAAGCTGGCGGACATGTACGAAGCGCTCAACAACACGGCCGGCAGGCAGGTGACCCTGAAGGTCAACGCCGGGCCCGAGGAGAAGGGGAGCCGCGATATCGTGGTCGTCCCTGTCGAGACCGAGAACGAGCTCTACTACTACAACTGGGTCGAGGGGAATATCGACAAGGTCGCCAAGGCGACCAACGGTCAAGTCGGCTACATCCACATCCCGAACATGGGCGTCGAAGGGCTCAATGAGTTCGTCAAATACTTCTATCCCCAGCTCCGGAAGAAGGGGCTCATCATTGACGTCCGGGGCAACGGCGGCGGGAACGTCTCGCCGATGATCATCGACCGGCTCGTCCGCGAGCTTGTCTATGTCGAGGTGGCGCGGAATTCCGTCCCGGTCCCAGACCCGGCGGCCGCGGTGTTGGGGCCCAAGGTCGCGCTGTGCGACGAGTTCTCCGCCTCTGATGGCGATATCTTCCCCTACCGCTTCAAGACGCTCGGGGTCGGCAAGATCATCGGCAAGCGGACCTGGGGAGGCGTCGTCGGCATCCGGGGGTCGCTGCCCCTTCTCGATGGCGGCTTCCTCAACAAGCCCGAGTTTGCGCCTTACGACAAGAACGGCAAAGGGTGGATCATTGAAGGACACGGCGTCGAACCCGACATCGTTGTCGACAACGACCCGGCCAGGGAATTCGCGGGGATCGACGACCAGTTGAACAAGGCCATCGAGGTCATCCTCGAAGAGCTGAAGACGAAGGCGAAGGAGCTTCCGCCCGTTCCGCCCTACCCGATCAAGAAGTAATGATCATGAATCGTGTCACGGTGCATCCTTGATTAGAGCCGCGGGGATGGCCTCTGAGGAGGATAAGGGATATGCCGGGCGATAAAGTCAAGGTCAGTTGTCTCGAGTGCGGGACGACGAATTACTATCCGCTCGACGCCCAGGGGAAAAAGGTCGCGTGCGGGCGGTGCAAGTCCGGCCTGCCTCTGCCGGGGACGCTCCTCGAGCCGACCCGCGACCAGGCCTATGCCCTGTTCCAGAACTCCGGCCTGCCCGTACTCGTGGATTTCTTTTCTCCGACCTGCGGGCCATGCTACATGATGCATCCCGTGGTCGAACGGCTGGCGAAGCGCCGTGCCGGCGAGCTCACGGCGGTCCGGGTCAACGTGGACAGGGACCCGGAGCTGGCGCAAAAGTTCGGTATCAGAGCGGTGCCCACCTTCGTCGTCGTCTTCAAGGGCCTGGAGCGGGCCCGGACGTCCGGGGCCATGTCGGAGGAGGATTTCGCCCTGTGGGTGGCGAGCCAGACCTGACAGGAGGGGGGATTCCGGGAAAGCTCTTCGCGACCCCATCGGCCTGTCGGAGCCAGGAAGAGTGAAAAACAGAAAGCCCGCCATGATTGTCTTCGGGCTGTTCGCCGCCCTGGCCGCCCTGGCCGGGCCCCGGAACGCGGGGCCGCCCAAGATCGACGCCGCGGTGCTCGTTTCGGCCGACGCCGAATGGTCCGCGGTGAGGTCCCTGCATCCCCACGAGCGGTATGAGACCTCGCCCTTCGGTCAATATTTTTATCAAGATGTCACCCTTCTGGATCGGCAGGTCTGTCGTCTCCTCGTTTTTCATGGAGGTTGGGGAAAGGTCGCGGCCGCGGCCTCGACACAGTACGTCATCGACCGTTGGGATCCCGCCCTTATTGTGAACCTCGGCACCTGTGGCGGGTTTGAAGGGGCTGTGGAACGTTATGCAATCATCCTGGCCGCGAAAACGGTCATCTACGATGTCGTGGAACGGATGGGGAATCCGGAGGAGGCCATAGCCGATTACAGCACGACGATCGACCTCGGCTGGCTGGAGGGGCCGGACCCGCCGGGTGTCCGACGGGGCGTGCTCGTGTCGGCGGACCAGGACGCGGCCCCGGCCTCCATCGCCCTTTTGAAATCCAAGTACGGAGCCGCCGCGGTCGACTGGGAATCGGGGGCGATCGCCTTTATCGCCCGCCGGAACAAAAAGCGGATCCTCATCCTCCGCGGCGTGACGGATGTCGTCGGCCAGAAGGGCGACGAAACCTATGGCCACATCGAGATCTTCCGCCGTAATACCGAGATCGTGATGAAACAATTGTTCACGAACCTCCCCCTCTGGCTATTACGGGTCCGGAAAGATTAAGAGGAATGCCGAAGAGGGGACTCGAACCCCTACTCCCGGATTAATGGGAACTAGCCCCTCAAGCTAGCGTGTCTGCCAATTCCACCACTTCGGCATACTGGCTTGGGAGGTTTCCCTCCCGCCGGGCTTCGGCCCGGTTTCCCATCGCCTATCCGGCGCTTATTTCTTCTGTTCCGTGCCTGACGTCGCCGCCTGCTTCTGCGGTTCGGTCTTCTGCCCGGGCTGCTGTTGGGCCGGCTCCTGCTTCTTCGGCACGGGATTCGCGGGGGCCGTCGTCTGGGCCGGGGCCTTCTCGCCGCCCACGACCGAGCTCGTACCCTTGGCCGACAGGATCCAGAGGCCGAGAGAGGTCAGCATGAAAACGATGGCTGAAACTGTCGTGACCTTGGACAACAGTGAAGCCTGGCCCCGGGTGCCGAACTCGGTCTGGCTTCCCGTGCCGCCGAAGGCTCCGGCCAGGTCGGCCGCCTTGCCCGACTGCAGAAGGACGGCCAGGATCAGGATCACGCAAACAACGATATGGACGATGACGATTAAAGCGTTCACTTCTCTTCCCTGTCAGCTCGAAGGGCTTCCCGGGCGATGCCGATGAACTGATCGGCCTCCAAGGAGGCTCCTCCGACAAGAAATCCGTCGATATCCTTTTCTTTGAATAACGCGTACGAATTGGTCGGCTTCACCGAGCCGCCGTAGAGAATTATAGCACAGGAGGCCGGTCCATTTCCATACCTTTCTTCAAGACGGCTCCGGATATGGGCATGGGCTTCCCCGGCCTGGCCGGGTGTCGCCGTCTGGCCCGTTCCGATCGCCCAGACGGGCTCATAGGCGATAACCATCGAGCCCGCCTCTTCGGCCGACAGGCCTTGAACGCCTGCCTCGAGCTGGCGGTCGAGCTTTCCGGCCGTTGCCCCGGCCCGGCGCTCCTCGAGCGTTTCGCCGATGCAGACGATCGGCCGCAGTCCCGCCTTCAGGGCCGCCCGGAGCTTCCTGTTGACCGTCTCGTCGGTCTCGCCGAAGTAATGGCGCCTCTCGGAATGACCGATGAGGACATAACCGCAGCCGATGTCCCGGAGCATGGGGCCGGAAATCTCTCCGGTGTAGGCGCCTTTGTCCTCCCAGAAGAGGTCCTGGCCGCCGAGGGCGATGTCCGTGCCGCGGAGGAGCCGGGCCGCTTCGCTCAGGGCCGTGAACGGCGGGATGACCAGGAGGAGCGCGCCGGCGACTTCGGGAGCGGCCTTCAGGATGGCCGAGACGAGGTCCCGGGCCTCACGGGCCGTCCCGTGCATTTTCCAGTTGCCCGCGACCAGGGGGGGCTTGCGGAGGCCGGCCATCTATTTTTCCAGGGCGTCGATGCCGGGAAGCGACCCGTAAGCGATGTATTCGAGGGAGGCGCCGCCCCCGGTCGAAATGTGGCTGATCTTGTCTCTGACGCCGGCCTTCTTGACGGCCGCGATCGAATCCCCGCCGCCCACGATGGAGACGGCGCCCGAAGCGGCGACGGCCTGGGCCACCTTGACCGTCCCGGCGGCGAAGGGTTCGATCTCGAAGATGCCCATGGGGCCGTTCCAGAAAATGGTCTTGGCATTCTTGATGATCCGTGAAAAGGCCTCGACCGTCCTGGGGCCAATATCGACACCCATCATGTCCTCCGGGAAGGGGAGGGTGTCCACCGTCCTGGTCGCCGCTCCGGCGTCCGCCGCCGTAGCCAGGACGTGGTCCAGGGGGAGAAGGAAATCGACCTTTTTCTCGGCGGCCTTGGCCAGGATCGCGAGGGCGGTCGCCTTCTGGTCGTCCTCGACCAGAGACTTGCCGACGCCGAAGCCCTGGGCCTTCAGGAAGGTATAGGCCATGGCCCCGCCGATGAGGATATGGTCCGCCTTGTTCAGGAGGCTCTCGATGATCTCGATCTTGTCGGAGACCTTGGCCCCGCCCAGGATGGCGACGTAGGGCCTTTCGGGGGAGCGGATGGCCTTCTGCAGGTAATCGACCTCCTTCTTCATCAGGAAGCCCGTGGCCTTGACCTTGACGAAGTCGGCGATCCCGACGACCGAGGCGTGGGCCCGATGGCTCGAGCCGAAGGCGTCGTTGACGAAGATATCGATCCCCTCGGACAGCCTCCTGGAGAAGCCCGGGTCGTTGGCCTCCTCTTCTTTGTAGAACCTGACGTTTTCGAGAACGAGCGCCTCACCGTTCTTCAGCCCCTGCTTGAGCCGGTCGACTTCGTCCCCGACGACGTCGGGTGCCATGATGATCCTGTTCGGGACGAGCTCGGCCAGTCGCTGAGCGGCCGGCCTGAGGCTCATCTTGGGGTCCGGCTTGCCCTTGGGCCTCCCCAGGTGGGAGGCGATGACGAGCCGGGCCCCGTGGTCGAGGAGGTACTGGATGGTGGGCAGGGAGGCCCGGATCCGGGTGTCGTCCCGGATCGCGCCCTTGTCGTCCAGGGGGACATTGAAGTCCACCCGGAGAAAGACGAGCTTCCCTTTGACATCAAGGTCGGTGATGAACTTCATGTCCGCCTCACCGCGAGATATACTTGGCGAGGTCGACGAGCCGGCAGGAGTACCCCCACTCGTTGTCGTACCACGCCATGACCTTGGCCAGGGTCCCGTCCATGACCTTGGTCAAAAGTCCGTCGACGATCCCCGAGCGGGAGTCATGCATGAAATCCACGGAAACGAGGGGCTCGTCGGTGTAGCCCAGGATGCCTTTGAGGGAACCCGCCGCCGCTTTCACGAAAGCGGCATTGATCTCCTCGACCTTGGCCGGTTTCTTGAGGACGGCGACCAGGTCCACCATCGAAACATTGGGCGTCGGGACCCGGATGGCGATGCCGTCGATCTTGCCCTTGAGCTCGGGCATGACCAGGCCGACGGCCTTGGCCGCCCCCGTGGTCGTCGGGATCTGGGAGATGGCCGCGGCCCGGGCCCGTCGGAGGTCCTTGTGGGGGGCGTCCAGGATCTTCTGGTCGTTCGTGTAGGAGTGGATCGTCGTCATGAACCCCTTTTCGACGCCGAACTCGTCGTGGAGGACCTTGACGACCGGGGCCAGGCAGTTCGTGGTGCAGGAAGCGTTGGAAAGGACGTGATGTTTGGCCGGGTCGTAGCTTGTCTCGTTGACGCCCAGGACGAGCGTGATGTCGGGGTCGGTGGCCGGGGCGGAGACGATGACCTTCGAGGCGCCGCCCTTTTCGACGTGCTGGATGACGTCCGGCCGCTTCGTGTATTTGCCTGTCGATTCGATGACGACCGTGACGCCCAGGTCTTTCCAGGGGAGCTTGCCGATCTCCTTTTCCGCCAGGACTCGGATCTTCCGGCCGTTGACGATGATCGAGTCCCCGACGGCCTTGACGTCCTCCGGGAACGTTCCCAGGACCGAGTCGTATTTCAATAAATGGGCCAGCGTCTTGGCGTCCGTGATGTCGTTGACGGCCACGTATTCGATCGCGGGGTCGTTCCACGAAGCGCGCAGCATGTTCCGGCCGATCCGCCCGAAACCGTTTATACCTATCCGAGTCGCCATGTGAAAACCTCCTCTTGATGGACGAGAAAAGTGCATCCATAGATAACACAAACGGGTCGGTTTTTCAAGGCCGGACGCGACCGGAGCGCCCGGGAACACGCGGGGGGCAGGAGGGGGGTGCCCTATTTTTTCTTGGTTCTCTTCTGCTCGTACATGAGGCCGTCGGCCCGGTGCACCAGGTCGTCGATGGAGAGGGGAAGTTCCGGGTCATAGACGCTGAGCCCGGTGCTGAGAGTGAGCGTGTAACGGCCCTGGGTGTCCGGCCGGGAGTTGTAGTGATCGAGCTTTTCCTGAAGCCTCCGGGTGAAGACCTCGGCGTTGACCTTGGTCGCCTCCATCGCCAGGACGACGAACTCGTCCCCGCCCATCCGGGCCACGATGTCGGAATCCCGGAAGCTTTTTTTCAGGACGTTGGCCAAGTCCGCCAGGACCCGGTCTCCTTCTTTGTGGCCGAACGTATCATTGATGGCCTTGAGGTCGTCGACGTCCGAATACAGAAGAAAGACCCTTTTGTTCAAACGGGCGGCGACCTTGAGCTGTTGTTCGCCGAGGTGCATGAACCCGCGGCGGTTGTACAGTCCGGTCAAGGGGTCGGTCAACGACAGGGCGCGGATTTCCTGCTCCATCCGTTTCCGCTCGGTGATGTCTGTCAGGACGGCCATGGTTCCGCCGTACTGGACCCCGGTGAAGCGCGGGCCGCCGCTGACGAGAAGCATCTTCCGGCTCCCGTCCTTGTGGAGGAATTCGAGCTCGTAGCGGTCGGCGATGCCCTTGGCCCGGCGCTCGTCCGCACGGCGGAGGATGGACTGCTGGTCCTTCGGGACGAACGACGCGACCTCCCGGTCGGCCATCTCACCGGGGGTGTAACCGAGCATGCCGGCCGCGGCGGGATTAACAAAGGAGAATTTGCCCTCCGAATCGGTCAGGACCAGGCCTTCGGTCATGGTCTGAACGATCCCGTCGCTGAACTTCTTGATCTGCTGGAGTTCGTCCTCGGCGCGCTTGCGCTGGGTGATGTCGATCATGGTCCCGATCAGGCCGCCGATCGCGCCGTCCGGCCGGGCATATGTGGACTTGATGAAAATGATGTCGTGCTCGGCGCCGTCCGAGGCCTGGAGAGGGGCCTCAAAAACCTGGACGCCGGGTTTCTCGAAGAGGACGCGGTCGATCTCCTGGTCCTTGTCGGCCAGGTCCTTGGAGGTGAGGTCGGAGAACGTCTTCCCGACGATCTTGTCTTTGGACAGGTTGAGGAGCTTCTCGAAGGCGGCGTTGCAACCGGAGATCCGGCCCTGCAGGTCCTTTAAGAAAGCGGGGTTGGGCATGACATCGAGCATGACCCTGAGGAAGTCGTTCTGGTTCTTGAGGGCCCGTTCCCATTTCTGTTGTTCATCCGCATCGTACGAGGCTTTCTGTCGCCTCCAGAAAAGGCCGAGGCTCGTCCCGGTCGCCAGGACAAAGACGATGATGACGATGGATATGACGCCGATCCACCGGCTCCACCCCGCGTTGATTTCCGAAGTGTCGGCCTTGGCTTCGATGAGCCAGGGGGAATCCGGGACGGCTTTGATGGCGCCGACGATTCTGTGCGCCCTGTAGTCGTTTCCTTCGATGATCCCCTCTTCTCCAATGGTCGCTTCAATCCCGGGCCGCCGGAACCTCGTGATCGGCAGCCGGAGGTTCATGGCGACGTTGTTCTTGTAGCGGGGCTCGCTAAGGTAAAGGAAGTTTTCCCCTTCCCGCTCGATGAGCAGGACCTCCGAACTCGGGCTGGCCGACGGCCATTCCCGGATCAGGGGATAAAAAGTTTGGTCGGGGTCGATATCGAACGCCATGACGGCGATGGGCTCAAAGCCCGCGCCCTTGGCGGCGAGGATGGGGAAGACCAGCGGGATCGATATCCGTCCTGAATCGGGGTCTCGATTGAGGTCGCCGAACACGATGTTCCCGGATGTCCAGGCTTCCTGGCTCAACCGGACCGACTCACGGGTTTGCACGTAGGGCGGAGTGTCGGGGATGGAATAAAGGACCTTTCCGCCGGGGAGAAGGATGGCAATCCTGTCAAACTCTTTGGGGAAGTTCCTTTGCAGATGCCCCAGTCCTTGCTGGATTTCCCGCTTGATTTGGGCAGACGCCGGGTCCTTGAGCAGCGCCTGGATGCGGGGGGCAAAAAAACGGCTTTCAAACATGTTTTTGGCCGAGGAAAGCCGTTCCTGCTTCCAGGACGAAACCTGGAGGGCCTTCAGGTCGGCGATGGTCGCCAGCTCGGTTTCCTTGGAGCTCCGGGCGAATTCTTTGAACTGGGCGGAATAGAAATAGGACAGGGAGAGCAGCCCGATGGTCAGGAGGGTAAAGACGATGACCGGTTGCCAGGGGAATTTTTTCAAATTTGACGTCTCGGGCACTTGGAGGCCTTTCACTCCGACCTGCCGCCGGACAGAAGGGCAAGAGGTCGAATAAAACCAAGACTTGGAAATGTTATTAGCACAGGCCCCGAGGCATTGTCAATGAACCGCCGATGACGCGCCTCCGGGGATAACGCCACGGCCCGATTTGTGCTAAAATCGCCTCAGCGTCGGGCGGCCGGGCCGCCGGAGGAGTTCCCATGAAGATTTTGACATCCCGGGAGATGCAGGAGATCGACCGGACGGCGATTGAAGACATCGGCATCCCGGGCCCGGTCCTCATGGAAAATGCGGGCCTCCAGGTCTTGAAGGCCCTCAGGACCCGGTTCCCCCGGCCCGCAGACGAGCGGATCGTCATCGTCGCCGGAAAGGGGAACAACGGCGGGGACGGGCTCGTCGTCGCCCGCCATCTCTTCAATGCCGGCGCGAAGCCGGAGGTCATTCTCCTGGCGTCGCGTGAGGAGGTCAAAGGGGACGCCGCCTTGAACCTGGCCGTCGCCCTCAGGCTCGGCGTTCCTGTCACCGAGGCCCGGACGCCGGAGGACTGGAAAAAGTGCCGGATGGACATCTTCCATGCCACGGTCATCATCGACGCCGTCTTCGGGACCGGCCTGCTCAGGCCCCTGGCGGGACTCTACGCCCGGGTCGTCGAAGACATCAATAAGGCCGGGGGGTTCAAGCTCGCCGTGGACATCCCTTCCGGACTTTCCTCCGACACCTTCGAGATCATCGGGCCCTGCGTCCGGGCAAACATGACGGTCTGCCTGGCGGCGCCGAAGATCGCCCATATTTTCCCGCCGGCCGAAGAGTGCATCGGCGATCTCTTCGTGGCGGCGATCGGTATCCCGCCGGCCCTCCTCGAAAGCCCCGGGCTGAAGCTCGAGCTCGTGGAGGACGGGACGGTCCGGCCCTTTTTCAAGAAAAGGAAAAAGGACTCCCATAAGGGGACCTACGGCCATCTTCTCGCCGTCTCGGGCTCTCTGGGGAAAACGGGGGCCGCCGCCCTGGCCGGGAAAGCCGCCCTGCGGATGGGCGCGGGCCTGGTCACCGTGGCCACGGCCGGGAGCGCGCTGCCTGGGATCGCCCGTTCCATGATGGAATTGATGACGGAGCCGCTCCCCGAGACACCCGCCAAGACCGTCGCCCGGGGGGCCCTTCCCAGGGTCCTCGAGCTCCTGAAAGGCAAAAATGCCATTCTCCTCGGCCCCGGCCTATCGACCCACCCGTCGACGGCAGATTTCGTTCTCGCCCTTCTTCCCAAGATCAAGGTCCCCGCCGTCATCGATGCCGACGGCCTGAACATTATTTCCTCCGACCCCGAGGTCCTGGGCCGGCTCCAGGCCCCCGCCGTGCTCACGCCGCACCCGGGCGAGTTCGCCCGTCTAACCCGCCGTTCGAATGACGATGTCCTGAAATATCGCCTGGAGCTTGCCCCGGCGTTCGCCGAGAAATATGGCGTCCACCTCGTCCTCAAGGGCTACCGAACCCTCACGGCCTCGCCCGACGGCCGCGTCTTCGTCAATCCCACGGGGAATCCGGGCATGGCCACGGGAGGTTCGGGCGACGTCCTGAGCGGGATGATCGCCTCCCAGATCATCCAGGAGAAGGAGTTCCTTGGCGCCGTCCTCTCGGCCGTTTATGTCCACGGCTTGAGCGCCGACATCGCGGCCGGGGAGCTCAGCGAAAAATACCTGACCGCGGGCGACATCATCCGTTTCCTGCCGCGGGCCTTGAAAAGCCTGGAAGGGAAGTGAACCCGGTGCCGGAGAAACTCCGTTCGGCCGCTCGGGACGAACAGACGTTCATCACCAGGTCCGAAGAGGAGACCCTTCGCCTGGCCGGGCGGCTGGCCTCCGGTTTTTCAGGTCAGGAGGTCGTCCTGCTCTTCGGCGGGCTCGGGGCGGGGAAAACCGTCTTCGCCAAGGGCGTCGCTTCGGGCGCCGGCGTCCGGGACATCCACCGGGTCTGCAGCCCTTCGTTCACGCTCGTGAACATCTACGATGGAAAACACCGCATCTTCCACATCGACCTCTATCGCCTCGAGCGCCAGGCCGATATCCTGGAGCTGGGCTGGGAGGATTACCTGGGAGAGGGGATCGTCATCGTTGAGTGGGCGGAAAAATTGACCTTCCCTCTCGACGGGATCTCGGTCCGGATTGAGCCGGGACCGGACGACGAGCGCCGGATCACCATCAGCCGCTGACGGCCGGGCCTTTCTTCGTCACCTCGCCGGCCGCGAAAAGTTCTCCAGGGCCTTCCTGAGCTTCAGGGCGACGTCCGGGACCTGGAGGACCTTCCCCTCGAAGATGGTCTGCGGGCCGACGCCTTTCAGACCGTAAAAATCCTGGTTGGCCTTCGCGTCCACGTAGAGAGAAGCCCCCTGGAAAGATACCCCGGCGTAGAGGCCGCGGCTCCGCGAATACGCGTAAATCTCTGCCTTGAGCTCTGCGTCCGTGCTGGCCTCGGCCGAACGGCCCAGCGGGCCGGCCGAGACACCCGCGTCGGCACCCAGGGTGAACTTCCCCCGGGTGATGTTCTCGATGCTCCGCGGCGTCCTGAACACGAGGATGACGTCGGCCGACTCGACGCCGATCTGCCAGCCGATGCTCCCGCCGGTGAGGCCGATGAAGGACGGATTGCTCCAGACGCCATCCTTGCCCCGGACGAGGAAAACCCCGTAGCCGTGCCGGCCGCCGACGATATAGGCCGCCTTGATGACGTCGGGGATGATGGCGATGCCGGCGCTTTTCTCGAGGAGCTTCTCGGGGATGCCCTTGTCGGACTCCTTCATCATCTCCCCGAGGACCCGGGTGGCGTCCTCGACTCTTTTGATCTCATTCGCCGGCGCGTTGTTCTTGGCCGGGGATCCGGGCGCAAGGCCCGGACGGGCAAGAACAATGGCCAGGACGAGAGCGATCCCAAGCGTTCGTCTTTTTTTGACAGTCATCGTGACCTCCTCAGGGGGCCAGGCCCCGAAAGCTTTTTTTTATTTGGCGGGCGGCCCTTTCCGGGTCCGTCGCGCTGAGAATAGCCGAAACGACGGCGACTCCATCCGCTCCGGCTCTACGGACCGCCCGGGCGTTCCGGTCCGTGATCCCGCCGATGGCCACGACGGGAATTCGGACAGCGTCTTTGATCCGCCGGATCCCGTCCGGCCCGAGAACGGGAAGGCCCGTTGTTATCGTGGTCGTTGCATAGGCGGGCCCGGCCCCGACATAATCGGCGCCCTGGTTTTCGGCCTCCCGGGCTTCCTCAGGCGTGTTGACCGAAATTCCGATGAGGGATCCTTTCCGAAGCGCCCTCCGGGCGAGAGCCGGGGGCATGTCTTTCTGGCCGAGATGGATGCCCGCCGCTCCGCAGGCCAGGGCGACGTCCACGCGGTCGTTGATCAGGAGAGGGACGCGGCGCTTCTTGAGAATGGCCGCGGCCCGCCGGCCGAGCTCGACGAAAGCCTGGAATGGATAATCCTTGGCCCGGAGCTGGACGACCGTTACGCCGCCCCGGACCGCGGCCTCGATGACGGGCACGAGGTCGCGCCCCGACGCGAACTCCGCGTCGGCGACGAAGTAAAGGGCGTAATCGATCGGCATCGACCCCTCGGTGGCTCCATTATAGTGGATTTAACTCCCCTCGGCAAACCCCGCGCCGGCGATGCATGCGCGCCATGGGGACGTTGTTGGCCTGGAATTGACTTCGCGGCGCGTTTATTCTTAAATGAGGGGGCCGCGGATCGGATATCTTGCCGGAAAGGACACGCGCATGGCTATCGACCTGAGATCCTACATCGTCGACGTTCCGGACTTCCCCAAGCCCGGGATCGTGTTCAAGGACATCACTCCCGTCGTTCAGAACGCCGCGGCCTTCAACTTCGCGATCGACGAGCTGGCCGCCTGGGCCCGGACGCGGACCCCCGGGGTCATCGCGGGCATCGAATCCCGGGGCTTCCTGTTCGCGGCCGGCCTGGCCCGGGAGCTTCGGCTCGGCCTCGCCCTCATCCGCAAGCAAGGCAAGCTGCCCCGGAAGTCCGTGAGCGTCCTCGCCCCCAACGAGTACGCCGTCGAGCACTTCGAGATGCACGAGGACGGGGTCGCGGCCGGCGAGCGCGTCCTCATCATCGACGACCTCATCGCCACCGGCTCGTCCTCAACGAGCGCCATCCGCCTGGTGAAACTCCTCGGCGGGATCGTCGTGGGGTTCGGGGCGGTCGTCGAGCTCGACTATCTCAAAGGCGTCGAAAACATCCGCCAGGCCTATCCGGGAGTGGATATCCGAACTCTGGTCCGGTTTTGAACGTCGCTGAGCTCGGCCCGACGGCAAGGATGGCCAAGGAAGGAAGAGAATGATCAAGAGACAATGGAGCGTCGCGGCCGTCGCCGCTTTTTTCCTGGCTTCGGGCTGTGCCCGGGTGCCGGCCCCTTCGGCCGCGCCCCGGCTCGTCCCGGCGGACGCCGGCTGGGTCACGAAAACCCTCCGGAAAATGGCCCTCGAGGAGAAGATCGGCCAGATGATCGCCGTCAGGTTCACGGGCGCCTTCCGGAATGCCGACAGCGAGTACCTCAAGAACCTCGAATCTCTTATCGTCAAGACGAAGATCGGCGGCCTCATCCTCTTCGGCGGCGAAGTCTATGAAACGGCCGAGCTGACGAATGCCTTCCAGAAGGTGGCCAGGATCCCGCTCCTGTTCGCCTCCGATCTCGAGCGCGGCGCGGGCAACCAGCTGACCAACGCGACGCTCTTCCCTCCGCTCATGTCGCTCGGGGCCTCGGGCTCGGAAGAGCAGGCCTACGAAATGGGCCGGATCACGGCCCTCGAGGGACGGGCCATGGGCATCCACATGACCTACGCACCGGTCGTCGACGTTAACATCAACCCGGAAAACCCGATCATCAACACCCGGTCCGTGGGCGAAGACCCGGCCCTCGTCAGCCGCATCGCCCGGGCTTTCATCCGCGGCTGCCAGGAGAACGGGATGATCGCGACGGCCAAGCATTTTCCCGGCCACGGCGACACGGCCCAGGACTCCCACCTCCTGCTGCCGACCATCACCGCCGACCTCGACCGGCTCGAAAGGGTCGAGCTGGCCCCCTTCAAGGACGTCGTGAACGCCGGCGTGCGGGCGGTCATGACCTCCCACCTTTTCGTCCCCGCGCTCGACCCGACGCCGAACCTCCCGGCGACCCTGTCGCCGGCGATCCTGACCGACCTCCTGCGGACGAAACTCGGGTTCCGGGGGCTCATCGTCACGGACGCCATGGAGATGGCCGGGATCACGAGCTCCTTTTCGCCCGAGGAGGCCGCCCTGAGGGCGGTGCTGGCCGGCGTGGACATCATCCTTCTGCCGCCCGAGCCCGCCCGCGTCGCCGAGTATCTGGTCACCGCCGCCCGGGAAGGAAAGATCCCGGCCCGGAGGATCGACGACTCCGTCCGCCGGATCCTCGAAGCCAAGGCCGGACTGGGCCTCGACAGGAACCGCCTTGTCAGGATTGAGGACATCCGCCGCAAGGTGGCCCCCCGGCCCTTCCTAGACCAGGCCTATCAAACCTTTGAAAGCGCCGTGACTCTGGTCAAGAACGAGGGGGACCTTCTCCCGCTCGCCGGGGCGGACCCGAAGATCGCTGTCTTTTCCCTGAGCAGCGACCAGGGAGATTACTTCGCCGGCCGAGCCTTTGTCGCCGAGATGAAAAAGAGAAATCCCGAGATCCTGGGCTTTTTCGCCGACGCCGACACGGGTCAGGAGGAGCTCGACGCCGACGTGGCCCGTTCGGCGGGCGTCGACACGGTCGTCTTCGCCCTTTTCTCGCGGCTCACTTCGAGCAAGGGGAGCGTCGACCTGGAGCCCAAGCACGCCGCCCTGGTCCAGAAGCTCGCGGCGGCGGGAAGGCCCGCTGTCGTGGCCGTCTCCTTCGGCAGCCCCTACTTCTTGCGGCATTTCCCGGGGATCGCGGCCTATGTCTGCGTCTATCGCAACACGCCCGAGACGCAGCAGATCGCGGCCCGGGCCCTTTTCGGGGAAATGGACATCAACGGGAAGCTGCCGGTTTCCCTCCCTGGGCTCTTTCCTATCGGCCACGGGATCCCCTTGAAAAAAACGGCGAAATGATTATGAAAATGGAACTTCGTCCGATATCCTGCGGCGCACGAGGCGGGCATGAATTATAAATTTTTGGGGCAGACCGGCCTCAAGGTTTCGGGCCTCTGTTTCGGGACGATGACGTTCGGCGCCGAGGCGGACGAGGCGGAATCCTCGGCCATGTTCCGCGCCTGCCGCGACGCCGGCGTCAACTTCTTCGACTGCGCAGATATCTACGCGGGTGGCCGGTCGGAGGAGATCCTGGGCAGGCTGATCAAGGACGGCCGCGAGGACGTCGTCGTCTCGAGCAAGGCGTATTTCGCCACGTCCGCTGATGTCAACGCCATGGGGGCCTCCCGCCGCCACATCCTGTCCGCGGTCGAGGCCAGCCTCCGGCGCCTCGGGACCGACAGGATCGACATCTATTTCATCCACCGGTTCGACGACCGGACGGCGCTCGACGATACGCTCCGGGCCCTGGACGACCTCGTCCGGCAGGGGAAGGTCGTTTACACGGGGGCGAGCAATTTCGCCGCCTGGCAGGTGGCCAAGGCCCTGGGGATATCCGTGAACCGGGGGTGGGCTCCGTTCTCCTGTATCCAGCCCATGTACAGCCTGGTGAAGAGGCAGGCCGAGGTCGAGATCCTGCCCATGGCCCGATCCGAGCGCCTGGGCGTCATTCCCTATAGCCCGCTCGCCGGCGGCCTCCTCTCGGGGAAATACGGCGATGGCCGGCGGCCCGGGACAGGCCGCCTCGCGACCCACAAGATCTCCCAGACGCGCTACGGCAAGGCCTCGTTCCGTGAGGCTGCCGCGCGGTTCGCCGCCTTCGCCCGGGAACGCGGGCTCGACCCGGTGGGGTTGGCCATCGCCTGGGTGGCTGGCCATCCGGCGGTCACGGCGCCCATCATCGGGGCCAGGGACAGGGCCCAGCTCCGGGCCTGCCTCGCGGCCGTGGACGTCCCGATGACGGAAAGTCTCAGGGCCGAGATTTCTTCCCTCTCTCCCGAGCCTCCGCCCGCGACGGACCGGAATGAAGAACGGACGGCGTTCACGTTCGGGGTCCGCTGATCTTGTGGGGGCACTAACCGGACGGCGTCCAGAGTTTGACTTTCCCCGGGGGGCTGGACTATATTGCGCCACGTTGGGGAGCGGAACCATGAGCGCAAGAAAAATGACCTCTACTCCGGCTCGGATCGCCGCGGCCGTCCTCATCGCTGGCGTGTCGTTCGCTTTGGCCCTTGAGCCTCCAACCCGGGAACAGGTCGAGCGCTACAGGAAGGACGGCACGCTGGCCGCCCGCGTCGCCCAGGCCGAGTCCTTCGGCAATCACCGGATCGCTCCGCGCCTGGTCTCCAGGATGAGGGAAAAGTTGATGCGCGCGCCCGTCGCCCGGAGCCAAACAAAGACTCTATCGTCGCGGGCGGTTGAGCGCATCGCGGCGCCCCCGTCGGGCTGGGTCGGGCTGCCCACGACGGGCACGGTCAAAGTGCTGGTCCTCCTCATCGCCTTCAACGATTATCCGGCCGTGACCCCGGCGGCTACGATCACGGCCCGGCTCTTCGGCGACGGGCAGGGGCAAGCGCCCTTCGACAGCCTGAGGAATTACTACCGCCGTTCCTCCTACAATCAGCTCGAGATCCAGGGCGACGTCCTGGGCTGGTATACCACCCCCTATGCCCGGAGCGCGGTCACGGAGACGGACGCGGGCCGGGAGGCGGTGATCAAGGAAGCCCTGAGCTACTATGACCAGCAGGGCCACGACTTTTCCCAATACGACAACGACGGCGACGGGGCGATCGATTACTTCTGCGTCTTCTGGACGGGGCCGCACGGGGACTGGGCCTCGTTCTGGTGGGGGTATTACACGGGGTTCTCCGATTCGAGCTTCCGGCTGGACGGCAAGAGACTCTCCCAGTTTTCCTGGCAATGGGAGCTCTACGGCTACCCTTCCGGGGATTTCAGCCCGCAGACCATCATCCACGAGACAGGCCACGCCCTCGGCGTCCCCGATTACTACGATTATGACGACAGCGTCGGCCCCCTCGGGGGAGTGGGCGGGCTCGATATCATGGACGGCACGGTGGGCGACCACAATTGTTTTAGCAAGTTCATGCTGGACTGGATCAGCCCCACGCTCGCCTCGTCGGGCCCCCGGACGGTGACGCTCCGGGCTTCGGGGCTCTATAGCGACGCCCTACTCTTCATCCCGGGCGCCGTCCAGGGGAAGATCTTCGACGAATATTTCATGGTCCAGAACAGGCAGCGGGTCGGGAACGACACCGGGCTTTTCACGGCGTCCGACGGCCTCCTCGTCTGGCACGTCGACGCCCGGCTCACGAGCTCCGGCTGGGACTTCGTCTACGATAATTCCTACACGGCCCACAAGCTGTTGAAGCTTATGGAGGCCGACGGGCTCGAGGAGATCGAGAAGTACGGATGGCCGGCCCACGCCGGGGACTACTACAAGGAAGGCATGGGCTTCGGCCCCTCGGGGACTCCCAACACGAGCCGCTACGACGGCACTCCGACGGCGATGGGGATCATGAACATCGTCGGGACGACGTCGCCGATCAGCCTGGACACTTACGCCAACGACCTGCCGCCGACCTGCGCCATCACGAACCTCACGGACGGCCAGATGATCTACGGCATCGTCCAGATCGATGCGACGGCCAGCGATGACGTCGGGATCAAACACGTGGAGTTGTACGCCGACGGCGTCCTCCTGGGGACGCTCACATCGGCCCCTTATTCATTCACTCTGGACACGAAGACGCTCGATAACGGGACTCACACCCTGAGCGTCGTGGCTTATGACCAGGTCCTGCAGACGGCCACGGCCCGCGTTTCCGTGACCGTGGAAAACTACTACGCCCCCGTGAACGTGACCGGCCAGAAGGTCGTCAACCGGAGCGCTCTCCAGCGGGAGTACATCAACGTCCTGACCTGGAAGGATGACCCCCGGAACACGACCGACTCCAAGTTCCGGGTCTATGTCGTGAGCGGCGGCCAGAAGCAGCTCCTGGCCGAGGTCAACAGGGACAAGGTCCTCGGACCCTATACCTACCTCCATCGGCGCATCGACGGCAGCCAGACGTATAGTTACGATATCGTGGCCGTCGGTGCCCTTGATAGGGAAGGGGACACCGCCGCCGTCACGGTGCGGTAGTCCCCGTTCCCGCCTGGAAGCCCGCTTATTCGTAGACCAGGATCTCGACGCGCCTGTTCTGGGCCCGGCCCTCGCGCGTGGTGTTGTCGGCGACGGGCACGGAGCTCCCGAGGCTGATGACCTGCATCCGATAGAGCGGGATGTGGTACTGCTTGTAGAGGTAGAGCATCACGGCCTCGGCCCGCTTCTGGCCCAGGGCCTCGTTGACGCTGTCCGGGCCGGAATTGTCGGTGTGCCCCTGGATCTCCAGGTACAGGCCCCTGTTCATTTCGATGAGCTGCTGGACGAATCTGTCCAGAGCCGCCTTGGCGTCGGCGCCGAGCTCGAAGCTGTCGAAGCCGAACTTGGCGTCGCCGCTCCGGAGGGTTTCCTTGTAGATGAGGTTCCCGCGGATCATCTTCTTGACGTCGTCGATCTTCCCGTCCACGGCCTGGAACTGGGAATCATGCTTGGCGATGACCTCTCCGATCGAGGCCAGTTTCTCGTCGTGTTCCTTGAGCCGTTTTTGGCTGGCTTCGACCTCGGTGGCGACGTTCTCGACCTTCTTGTCGATCGTCGTCATCTCCCCCTGAACGTACTTCTTCGTGGCGCATCCGGGCCCGATCACCAGGGCGATGAAGACCACTGCGCAGACATAGAGAGCGATCCGATTCCTGTTCATGTTAACCTCCCTTCGTGTCCGGAAAGGGCGGAATCCCCGCCCCCGGACGCTCCCCATGAGCGCCCGGCCCGTGGCACTTTATATCATGATAACCTTTTTTCTACAGATTTTCAATCCCCGCAGCCGCCCGGAGATTCCCCGCCCGGGGGGGCCCGGGCCTGTTCAATAGCCCTCCCGGGTCCGGACCTTGTACCTCTTGTTGGCCGTGACGACCCTGATCTTCCGGTAATCTCCGGTCACGTCCTTATAGGAGGTGTACCCGATGAGGTACTGCTGGCTCTGCTCCTTCTTGAGCTCCCGCAGGGCCCCGTACATTTCCTCCGGCCGGTTGACGAAGACGGCCTTCCCGCCGGTCGCCGTTGAGAACCGGTCGAGGGTCTCGACGATCCCCGCTGAGGTCAGGGCCTTGGCCCGCTTGAGGGCCTTGAGGACCTGCTCGTCCAGGGGGATCTTGTAGCCGATCGTGTAGATGGGCACGTCGACCCGGCGGGCGATCTCCACGGCCTCGTCCGGAGTGACGCGGCTGTCGTTCTCGACCCCGTCCGTGATCAGGAGGAGGGCCCGCTTTTCGTTGTGTCCCCGGTTGGCGAACTCGGGGGACACGGCCACGGCGTCATTGAGGGCGGTCTGCCCGTAGGCGTTCGTCGCCTCCAGGACCTTGAGGAACTCGGTCCGGTCTGTTGAAAAGGGGGCGGCGACCTCCACCTGGCCGTCGGCGAAGATCAGGAGGGAGACCTCGTCGCGGGGGCTGAGGACGAAGTTGACCAGGTTCCTGAGGCCGACCTTGGCTTCCTCGAGCTTGTTGAGGACGGCCATGCTGCCGCTCACGTCCAGGAGGACCGTCAGGCTCAGCGGCGCGTCGAAATCGTGCTTGAAATACGTGATGGGCCGCTTCTCGTTGTTCTCGTAGATCGTGAAGTCCTTGTCCGTCAGGTCATTGATGTACTTGCCCCCGCTCGTCTGGACCGTAACGGCGATGGTGATGGCGCTGACCGTGACGTCGACCCGGATGTCGTCGGCTTTCTTTTTTTTCTGTTGGGGAAAGGACGGGCCCGCAGCCGCGACAGCCAGGGCCAGAAGGAGGGCCGGGAATAAGAGCGTGCGTTTCATGGGATCGCCGATCGTCACAACAGTTTCAGCAACGCCTGGAAGCTGGGGTGGCCGCGCAAAGGGTCCAGGTTGCTGTCGTGTTCGAACCAGCCGCGCTGGGTCAGCCCCCTGTCCACGGCCCTCTCGAGGACGTTGATCGCCATCTCAGTCTCGCCGGCGACCGAGAAGATGCAGCCGACGTTATAGAGGACCATGGGCTCGTCGGGCTCCTGGGCGATCGCGGCCCGGGCCCATTCGAGGCCCTTCTCCCGGTCGCCGAGGATGAGCAAGGCGTTGGCTCCCATATAGCGGGCCCGCGTATCGTCGGGGTGGAGCCGGAGGATTTCCTCCGCCTTTCGGAGGCCGCGGCGGCGGGCGGCCGTGGCCATCTCGGGCTGGCCGAGGTCGTCGTAGATCTGGGCGACGAGAGTCGGGGACTGGTAGTCTTCGGGACGGAGCGCCTCAGCCGCTTCGTACAGGCGGGCCGCCTTGGGTGAGTCTCCGCTGGCGAAAGAGTGCCGGGCGTAGAAGTAGCGGGCCTCGAACAGCCCGGGGTCGAGCCGAAGCGCCTTCTCGAAGGCCGCGACGGCCTCGTCGTTGCGGCTGGCGACGGACATGGCCACACCCCAGGACGCCTGGGCTTCGGCCAGATCCGGGTCGAGCTCGATGGCCTTCCGGCTGGCCGCCTCGGCCCGCTGGATATTTTCGGGGACGCGGGCCACGTAAAGATAAAAGAAACAGTAACAGTCGGCGACCCCGGCCCAGGCCCTGGCGTAGGACGGGTCGAGCTCGATGGCCCGCTGGAACATCTCGAGCGCCATCTCCACCCCCCGCCGCCGGTATTGATAGTAATATTTCCGGCCCCTGAGATACTGGTCGTAGGCCCGGACGTCGGAGGTCGAGGGCTGGCCGAGCGCCTCGTGCTCGCTCCGGCTGAGGCTGACGTTGAGCGCGTCGGCGATGCTGCGGGCGATCTCCTCCTGAATGGCGAAGATATCGGCGAACTTGCGGTCGAACGTCTCGGACCAAAGGGCGAAGCCGCTAGCCCCGTCCACGAGCTCCGCGGTGACCCGCAGGCGGTCGCCGGCCTTGCGGACGCTGCCCTCGAGCAAGGCCCGGACCCTGAGACGGCGGGCGATCTCCCGGCTGTCGAGGGCTGTGCCCCGGAACCGGAACGAGGACGTCCGCGAGGCCAGCCTGATCCCCGCGACCCGGGTCAGGGCGCCGATGATCTCGGCGGCGATCCCCTCGCAGAAATACTCCTGGTCCTTCTCCCGGCTGAGGTCGACGAAGGGAAGGACGGCCACCGAGGCATCGGAGGCTCTGGCCGTCGTCTCATCGAGCATCCGGAGGCTCGCCAGCTCGTTACGGAGCTCCAGAGTGCTGGCGAACCGGTCCTTCGGGTTTTTGGCCAGGCAGTTCTCGAGGATGCGGTCGAGCTCGGGAGGCAGCTCCGGCCGGCGGGCCGAAGGGGGCTCCGGCTCGTCCTTGAGGATGGAGGCCAGGAGCTCGGTCGTCGTGTCGCCGCCGAACGGACGGCCGCCCGTGGTCATCTCGTAGAGCATGACCCCGAAGGAGAAGACGTCCGAGCTCCGGTCCACGGGCCGTCCCTGGGCCTGTTCGGGCGACATGTAGGGAAGCGTGCCCTCGACGAACCCGGGCCCGGCGATGGTCATGGTGTCGCCTCCTACAGGCCGGGAGACAGGGACCCGGACCTCCGCGATCCCGAAGTCGAGGATCTTGGGGCGCCCGTCAGCCATGACGATGACGTTCCGCGGCTTGAGGTCCCGGTGGACGACCCCCCGGTCATGCGCGGCGGCGAGGGCGTCGGCCATCGGCACGGCCAGGTCCAGAAAGCGCTCGAGGGGGAGCCCCTTTTCGGGGATCAGGGCGTCGAGCGTGCGTCCGCGGACAAGCTCCATGGCCAAGAAATGCTGGTTTTCTGCTTCCTCGACGGCATAGACGGTGACGATATTGGGATGGTTGAGGGCGGCCAGGGCCCGCGCCTCCTGCTCGAGACGGGACAGGCCCTCGGGCGAGGCGGCGATCTGGTCGGCCAGGAGCTTGACTGCGACCTCACGGTTGAGGCGGGTATCGAGGGCCCGCCAGACGACCCCGCCGCCGCCCTGACCGATGAGCTCGATCAGGCGGTAATGGAGAAGGAGGTCGCCCGGCTGGATCATGGTAAGACTCCGCGCTTATTCTACCATCCGGGAGGCCCACACGCCAAGGGGAGAAGGGATGATGTTGAGCTATTTCCAAGGGATTTGCCTGCCGACACCCCCGGAGGCCTTGACATCGGGTCACTCCGCGCCTATTAATAATATTAAAGGATTGAAGGTTGGGCCGGAGAGAAAAATGAGATCAAAGCCATTAGCCGTCCTCGGATTCTGCTTGTTCCTGGGGTCCGCCTGCGCCAGCCGAGCGATTCCTCCCTCGCCGGTAGCGACGCCTGGAACGAGCTTCTTTGACTTTCACATGAAGCAGGGGCTTTCCTTCCTGGCCCAAGGTGACTACGGAAGGGCCGCCGATGAGCTTCGGGCGGCCGTGGAGAACAGCCCGGCTTCGTCCAAAGCCCATAATTACCTGGGGCTCTGCTATTTCCGTCAGAGGGCTTACGACCCGGCCCGGGAGCAGTTCGAAAAGGCGGTCGCCCTGGACTCGTCTTTTGCTACGGCCTACAATAACCTGGCCGGCGTTTATTCCGTCAAATCGCAGTTCGCCAAGGCCGAGGAGCTGTACAAAAAAGCCCTCTCCCTCTCGCCCGACATGATCTCCGCCAATTACAGCCTGGGCATCCTGCTCTTGAACCTCGGGCGGACCGAAGAAGGTGCCCCCTACCTTTCCCGGGGGATCGCCCTCGACCCCGATTACCTGGACAAGTACAAAGAGCTTGTCACCACGTTCTCCTCCCTGTCCTTTGACATGAAGGAATCCTACTTCGCCTATGCCAAGGCCTACGCTTCCGCGGGGAATATCGAGAAGACCGTGGATTATCTGGAGAAGGCCCGGAAGGCCGGGTTTGGGGAGTGGCAGCGCATCCTCAGGGAAAAAGAATTCGAGAGAGTCCGGGACGACCCGAGGATCCAAAATTTCCTGAAGGATCAAATTTCCTAACCGGGACCTTAAGGGTGTATTTTCCCGGCCTCAGGCCTTCGAAAAGGAAAAGCCCCTTTTCGTCCATGACCTGCAGATGGATTTCGTCTCCCGCGCGTTGACTTGCCTTTCGGCTCTGTATTATGATGCTTCTTGAGAGTCACGGGATAGGGGAGGTGAGCGATGACTCGTCCAAAAGTCGCTTGGAAGTCCCTTCGGCGTGCGGCGGATGTCCTGCTTACCCTTGTTTTTCTGGCTTCGTGCGGGGTCAACATGATGCCGACCGGAGACGTCTGGTATACCCAGCACTACTACATCATGCAGGATTTCGAAAGGACCGTCTATCGGACGCTGTCCGAGGCTGGGAAAAAAGAGTTCCACGACCTCTTCTGGGCCACCAGGGATCCCGCTTCCAGGACGATATTCCAGGAAAGGCTGAGCTACACCATGAACGCCTATAAGAGGGAGAATTCCGGCCAGCCTTGGAACACCGACCGGGGCAGGATTTACCTCCTCAACGGGCCCCCGGCGGCCATCGACGTCGATCAGAACATAAGTTGGGGCACACAGATCGGTCAGCCGGCCAACTACGCGGTCGACCGCAGCAATGAGGACGTCCAGGCCTACCGGGCCGAGGTCTGGACGTATTCCATCCAAAAACAGTACGTCAAGTATGCATTTATTTTTGTCGCGCCCAACGAATGGAAGTTGTCGCCCGCCCTCGTCGCAGGCAGTAAGTACATCGGTGAGCTCGAAAATTACGGCAAAATGGTAACTTTCGGAATCCGCAACCCGGAAACGTACAAACAGGACCTGGAAGCGCTCGAAAAGAAGAAATAGGCGCAGCCCGTTTCTAGTGCCCTTTCTCCTCTTGCCGAGCCGGCTGGTCCGTTTTCCCCGGGAAGCGTTCATAGAAGAGGCTGAAAAAGAAAAACCCGCCCCGGCCGGAGCCGGGGCGGGTTCGTGCCGTCGCTAGAACTGGATCAGGTCAGAACGAGAATTTCACTCCCAGACGAGCTTGGATCGGGGCGAAGAAGGCGCTGGCCTTCATGAACGTGCCGTCCAATGGGCTGTCAGCAGGAGGCTCCCACGTTTTGGTCAGGAGAGTGGCGTCGCCGGGGAAGACGTCGGTCCTGTACACGTTGGTGTTGATGTACGTGGCGGTTTGGACGTTGAAGATGTTGCTCAGGTTGACGCTGAACGCGACGGAGTACCGGCCGCCCAGCCGCAAGTTATACTCGACATAGGCATCCGCGTAGTACAGGAAGGGGGTCCGGCCCAGGTCGCCGCGGTTGAAAGGGTAGTAGCCGGGGCCACTGACGTTCCAGGACGTGCTCAGCGGTGTCCCCGACATGGCCTGCATGACCGTGCCGACGGTCAAGCCCATGGGGAAGACATAGCTGCCATAGAGTTTGAACACAAGCGGCCGGTCGGTCGCGAGCGGGCCGTCAATCGCGTTCATGTTTTTGTCCCACTGGAACTGCCACAGGTCGAAGGACCGCTCAGCGTTCGGGTTGTCGCGGCCATTTTCGTCGGAGCTGGCCAGGCCGGAATAGTTGCCTCTCAGGCTGCTCCATGTCGCCGAAAAGCCCAGGAGCCAGTTGTTGGCCAGCCGCTTGTCGAAGCCGAGGTTCACGGCCCAGTAATCGCGCTTGGCCTTGGGCGCATAGGGCACTCCCTCGGGCATCAGACCGGCGGCTTTGGCCTCGTCATACTTCTCGTTAATGAAGGGGGAGCCGATCCAGGTGTAATAGTATGATTCACCGATGTCTGGAAGAACAACGCCCTGGTCATCGATGGCGTAGAGGACCGACTTGTTCACGACGCGAAGGTTGACCGAGAAGTTCTCGAAAATCTTCTTGTCGATGCCGAAGGCGATTTCCCGCTGGGTAAAGGGTTTAATGTTGGGGTCGACCTGGTTGAAGGACGGGGCCCGGAAATCGAGGGTCGTCAGATGCGTCCCTGGGTAATTGCCGTTGACCCCGATCGTGGTGAAATCGTAGGTGTCGAGGGTGTAATAGGCGCTTTTCCACTTGAAGCCGCCGAAGGCGGCGGACGCTATGTAGAGCTTCATGACGTCCTGGTAGATGGCGAAGGAGCCGTAGATCTTGAGGCTCGAGTCGCCGTTGACATCATAGACAAAGCCCAACCGGGGTGAGATCTTCTTCTTGAAGGGGAAGTTGATGCCCTTGAGATTGGCGTACAGCGGATCCTGGCTGTAGCTCGGGATGTACTCGGACTCGGTGCGGACGCCGGCATTGATCGTCAGCTTGCGGGCGATTGTCCAGCTGTCCTGGAGGTAAAAGGCCCACTGGTTGCTGAACGCGTCATAGACAGAGCCGTAGGGGCCGGAGTCTGCGTTTCCCCGGACGCCGTACCAGCCATACGTGCCGGTGTTGTATGAGGTGCCGTAAATGCTGAACGTCGGATGAAGGGCAGGGTCGAGCCAGGCGAGGTAAACAATGGGTGCTTGGGCCCCCTGGTTGACGTTTTCGCCCTGGCGGATGAACTGACCGCCGATCTTGAAGGCGTGTTCGCCGCCGAGGCTCGCGAAGTATGTCAGGTCGAGGTTGAAGTTATACTTCGTCCGGATGGTCTTTGAGATGCCCATGACGTTTGCGCGGGGAAAGTCCGCCCAGCCCGAGGCGTGCTGGAGATCCGCGGGGATGTCCGGAAATATCTCGTTAGTAGTTGAGGCATAGCTGAAGGGCTGTTCCATAAAGAAACCGTAGTACGGAGTCGTTGTAGCGCTGGGCTCCTGGCCGTTCTGATTTGTCCTCCACCAACCGGCGCGGGCGCTGACCATGAGGTTGCTGCTGACGATCCAGTCGGCGTTGCCGCTGGCGCTCATGTTCGGGTAGTTGAACTGGTAGGCGTCATAGTTCAGCGTCGGGCTCGCGCTCCAGGCACTGGGGAGGCCGTTAGCGCTGCCGCGCACCATCGCCTCGTTGTTGATGATGCTGCCGCTCACGCGGAGGTTCTGGAAGGGTTGGGCCGAGATCTTGGCCTGGCCGTTCCAGTTCACCTGATGTTGATAGACATCCCTGTTGAGGCTGGAGCTGAGGCCCTGGACGGTGTAGTCCATATACCGGGTGGTCGTATTATAGTTGGGCATGGCCGAAAGGAAGAACCAGACCCGGTCTTTGATGATGTAGCCGCCCAAGTTGAGCCCGCCTTCGATATTGTGCCACTGCTGTTTGCCGACGTACGTGCTATACGGGTAGTAGACGACCGTCTGGTCAAAAGACGAAGTGTCGAACTTGTTGTAATCGAGGATATCGGGGCGCCGGCCCGTCAGTGCTTCGTCGTTGTAATAGCCCAGGACCTCGCCGTGATACGCGTTCCCACCCGACCGGCTGAGGACATTGATCACGCCGCCCAGGGAGCCGCCGTACTCGGCGTTGTAGCCCGACGATTTGAAGTTGACCTCTTCGACGAAGTCGTAGTTGACCCCCTGGCCGCTCGTGCCGAAGATCAAGTTGGTCGTGCTGATGCCGTCGACATACCACATGTTCTCGGCACCGGAGGCGCCGTCGACGGAGGTGCCGGCGAGCATGGGCTCGTTGGTCACGCCGGGCACCGTGACCAGCAAGGAGTCAAAGTTTCTGCCCTTGGGCAAGACATCGAAAACCTGCCTGTTCATCACCGCGCCCCGGGCCGTGCTCTTGACGTCGATGAGCGGCGACTGGCCGACGACCGTAACCTGCTCGGCGATCGCGCTCGCAGTCAAGGTGACGTCAATGGTCAAGGTCCCTTCGGCTTGGAGGATGATGTCCGTCCGGAGGAGCGGCTTGAAGCCGGCTAAGGTGTACTCGATAGTATAGGTCCCTGGCGGAATGGCAAGCAGCCGGTAGCTGCCCTGAGCATTTGTCACTGCGGTGGCCTCGCCGACCAGGCGCGGCCCTTTCGCCGTGATGGAGACGCCGGGCAGCGGCCCCCCTTGATCGTCTACAACTTTGCCGAAGATTTGCCCCGTGGCCCGCTGGGCCGAAAGCGTGCCCGCGAGAAGCAGCGCGCTTATGGCCAGCAGAAAAACGGGTCGCAATTTCTTCATAAAACTTCTCCTTTTTTCCCTATCCTTCTTTCCGAGGATGATTGGGATTTCTCAATACTTCCCTGAGAGCCCCCCATCCGTTCCCCCTGGGCAACGGGACGGGCGCGCTCTCCATTCCAAGAGCCCGATAATAAATCATCAAGTCATTCGGCCTCCTCGTTCAGATTTCCTTACCCTTTTTAACTAGCAAAAAACGTGCCAATGCGTACGATCGCCAGAGGGAGGGGAAATCCCGGAGGTCCCCGCCTGATTAACAGGGCGTAGGCCACATAAATTCGCCTCGCAGGGTCTTTTTTTTTAGGCTGAAAGTTGCGTCCCATTCATTCGTTTGGATTCAAATCCATTAATTTGGATTCAGGTGCCGCCACCCGCCGCTGCCGCCATCCGAGCATTCCGAGGTTTTATTGAGCCGATTATATTGGGCAAAATCACCGTCTCTGTGGCAGGTGGCCACTCGCGCGCGGCAACGAGTGGGAGGCGGACTGCGTTCATGAAGATAGAGTTGATATTGGAATGCCTTCGAATATGATACAATGAGAGCATCATGAAGCGTCTGATTATTCTCGTCATTGGGCTTCTGCTCGTGTTATCCCTTGCCCTCTTCCTGCCAGGACCGGCCGCGGCCCAAGCCAAGAAGAAATCGTCCAAGGATCTTCCGCCGCAGTTCCGCAAGTGGCTCGAGGAGGAGGTCGTCTACATCATCACGCCGAAGGAGCGCGAAGTTTTCCTCCAGCTCGACAGCGATCGCGAGCGCGATATCTTCATCAATGCGTTCTGGAAGCAGCGCGATCCCACGCCCGATACGGACAAGAACGAGTTCCGTGAGGAGCATTATCGCCGCATCGCTTACGCCAACCAATGGTTCGGAAGGAGCTCCCCCGGTCCCGGATGGCGGACCGACATGGGCCGCATCTACATCATCCTCGGAGAACCCAAGACGATCGACCGTTTCGAGAACCTGGCTCAGGTCTTCCCGACGATCATCTGGTTTTACGAGGGCCTGGGCTCTCTCGGCCTTCCCAGTTCTTTCAACGTCGTCTTTTTCAAGCAGGAAGGAACGGGGGGCTACGTCCTTTACAGCCCGATGAAGGACGGGCCACAGAAGCTCCTCAATAACTACATGGGCGATATGACGGATTACGAGAGCGCCTACCTCCAGATGATGGACATCGAGCCGGCGATCGCCTACGTCTCGCTGTCCCTCATCCCCGGCGAAAGCCTGATTGCGCCCCGGCCGACGATGTCCTCGGATATCCTCCTCGGGAGCCGCATCCCGTCCGCCCCGTTCGAGAACGTCAAGGACGAGTACGCCGAAAAGCTCCTGCGGTACAAGGACGTCATCGAAGTCGACTATACGGCCAACTACATCGACAACGACGCCCTCATCCGGGTTTATCAGGACCCCGGAGGGTTCGCCTTCGTCCATTACCTCATCGAGCCCAAGCGCCTGACGTTCGCGCCCGTCGGGGACCGCTATCATGCGGACCTTGAGGCGGACGTCTCCGTGAAAGACCCGCAGGGCGGCGTCGTCTACCAGTTCGAAAGGTCCGTCCCTTTCGACATGACGGAGTCGCAGCTTGCAGCGATCCGTGGCAAGCTCTTCAGCTTCCAGGACCTCTTCCCGCTCGTCCCCGGCTCCTACAAAATCAGCATCCTTCTCAAAAACCGCGTTTCGCGGGAGTTCACGTCCACCGAGGCCAGCTTGTTCGTCCCGGCGCCCGGAGCGTTCAGTCTCTACGCGCCGGTTCTCGCGAACAGGGCCGACACGGCCTCCCGGTTCCGCGGGCAGACCAAGCCCTTCCTTTTCGGCGGCCTTCAGCTGACACCTTCGCCGCGCAACGACTTCCTCCCCGGTGAAACACTCTACGCGTTCTTCCAGCTCCAGAACGCACCCGGGGATGTCCGGAACGGCGGCGTCGTCGAGTATGCAATCCTTAAGGAAACTGAAAAGGGGCCCGAGACTGTGTACGCGGTCACGAAAACCCTCGCCGAATACCCGGACCGGACGAACATATTCGAGGAATTCTCCCTGGCGAACTATCCGGCCGCCTATTACATCCTCCGCATCTCCGTCCAGAACGCCGCCCATACCCAGCGTATCGCCGCGGAAGAGCGCTTTCTGGTCACGCCCCTTCCCGGGCTCATGCGGCCTTGGGTAGGGTGGCCCCCGCTGGCGCTGGCGCCGTCGAACGCGCCCCAGTTCCTCCACATCGTCGGGCTTCAGTACATGAACAAGAAGGACCTCGCCGAGTCGCGGCCCCTTCTCGAGGCGGCCGTCCGGAGCGACCCGAATTCGGCCTCCTTCGCCCTCGATTACGCGCGGCTCCTTCTCGAACTCAAGGAGTATGCCGGAGTGAAGGCCGCCGCCCAGCCCTTCCTCGCCGACGAGCGGAAGTGGGAATTCCTCGAACCCGCGGGCCGGGCTTGTCAGGCCCTTGGCGAGCACGCGGAGGCGATTGCTTATTACAAGGATTACCTGGCCCATTTCGGGGCCAACCTGAATGTCCTCAACGCCGTCGGGGAGTGCTATAGCCAGGCGGGGGACACCGCGGAAGCTCTCGCCGCCTGGGAGCAATCGCTCCGGATCGAACCGAATCAGCCAAAGCTCAAGGAGAGGGTCCAAGAGCTCAAGCAAAAAAAATGAAAGCCCGGGAAGGCATCTCGGCGCCTTGGTCCTCGCGATGACCGCTTTCGCTGCCGCCTGCGCCACATCCCAGGCCGTCAAGAGCTTGGACGGCGAGAGCCGGGATTTCCTTTCCAAGGTCCGTTACATCATTACGAAGCAGGAACGGGAACGCCTCCTGGCCATCCCGGCCGGAGACAGGAAAACGTTTGTGGAAGAGTTCTGGAAAAAGCGCGACCCCAGGCCGGAAACCGAAGTTAACGAATTCAAGGACTAGTACTTCGCCCGCATCGCCGAAGCGAACCATCCGTTCACCGAAGCCGCCGAGCCCGGCTGGCTCCAGGACCGCGGCCGGGTCTATATCCTGCTCGGCCCGCCCACGAACCGGATCACCTACCCCCGAGGGATCACCTTCTACGGCCTGCCGACCGAGATCTGGTCCTACGGGTTCTTCCCGATCGTTTTCACCGACGCGTGGTGGAATGGCGACTACAAACTCGACCCGCTGAGCGTCGAACAGCTCTCGATCCTCAACCGGGCCCAGATGGAATGGCAGCCCCAGATCGCGGCCAAGAAGGGGCAGATCGACTTCCGTGTCAAGGTCAAGAAAAACAAAGCCGGCCGGACTTTGGCCGAGGTCGCCATCCCCTTCCGGGCAATCTGGTTCGATGTCGTAGATAAGATCCTGCGGGCGACGTTCATCCTGACCCTCGATCTCATGGAGATGGACGGGAAGCAGATCCGGCAATCCCGGACCGAATACCCGCTCGAAATAACGGAAGACAAACTCCGGGAATCCTATGCCAAGAATCATGTCATCGAGGTTCCGGTCGAGGCGCGAGCGGGCGATTTTTGGCTAAGGCTGACCCTCGAGAACGCCAACGACGGAAGCAAAGCCTACAAGCGGATCAGACTCTCAATCTGAACGCTTCTTCTGGGTGGGGCGAGCGCACGTCAATTCATTTGATCGGATAGCCGGAGCTCGGACGTCATTCCCTTGATTCCGGGAAAATGATATAATGTTCCTTGTTGAGGTCAATGAACGGGACAACCGGGGGAGAGACCCGAGCCTGGAGAGGCATTTTCCCCTCCTGGATGGGCCCAAAGACATGGATGACATGATCCTTGCTTTCACAATGGTTGGAGGTCATGAATGAACGCCAAAGCCCTTCGAACATTTTCGCTCGGTCTTCTGGTCATATTCCTTGCCGCCGGCCTGGTTTTTGCCCAAGCGGGACGCGGCACCGCCCGCCTCAGCGGACTCGTCATAGACCAGAATGGCAGGCCCGTCGAGGGCGCCCAGGTCACCCTGTCTTACGCACAGGGCGCGGGCGGAGCCAAACACGAGGCCAAAACCAGCAAGAAAGGCGAGTGGTCGTTCATGGGCCTGGGAACGGGTCAATGGGAGCTCGTGGTTGTCATGAAGGGCTATGAACCCTACACCCAGTCGGTCTCGGTCTCCCAGCTCACGCTCAACCCCAAGGTTGAGGCCAAGCTAAAGAAGGCCAGCGCGGGCACGGGAGGAGTCATCCAGGACGAATCGTCGTTCAGCTTTCTCGATCTGGGGAACCAGCTCTACAAGGACGGGAAATACGATGAGGCCATCGTCCAGTACCAGCTATTCCTGGAGAAAAACCCCCAGGCCTACCAGGTCCAGCTCAACATCGCCGATGCGTACCGGGAGAAGGGCGAGTTCGATAAAGCAACGGAACTCTACAACAAGCTCATCGAGCTCTCGACGGGCGACCCGACGTTGGGCAAGGAGATGGCGGGAAAAGCCCTGGCCGGCATCGGCAACATCTATCTCAAGCAGAACAAGCTCGCCGAAGCCCAGGAGTATTTCCGGAAGTCGATCGAACGCTCGCCTAAGGATGAGATCCTGGCCTACAACGTCGGCGAAATTTATTTCTCCAACCAGAACCTCGATGAGGCTCAGAAGTATTTCGAGCTGGCGACCCAGATCAAGCCGGAGTGGCCCGACCCGTACCTCAAGATGGGCTACGTGTATCTCAACAAGGCCGACAACGTCAGTGCCGTAAGAATGTTCGAGAAGTTTCTGACGCTCGAGCCCGAAGGCGAACGGGCGGCCCTGGTCAAGAACATTCTCAACACGATCAAGAAATAAAGCCAGCCGCGCGGCCGTTGGCTGTATCAAATTCCCCGTAAAAAAAGGGCGGACTGCCCTTCCCTGGCGTCCGCCTGCGCCAGCCGAGCGATTCCTCCCTCGTCGGCCGCGACGCCTGGAACGAGCTTCTTTGACCTTCACATGAAGCAGGGCCTTTCCTTCCTGGCCCAAGGTGACTACGGAAGGGCCGCCGATGAGCTTCGGGCGGCCGGGTTTGCAGAGTGGCAGCGCATCCTCGGGGAAAAAGAATTCGAGAAAGTCCGGGCCGACTCGAGGGTCAGGAATTTTTTGAAGAGCCAGGCGTCCTGACGGGAACGGAGAGTGGGGTGCCCGAGAGGATTCGAACCCCCGACCTGTGGATCTGGAGTGATCCGTATCCTGACCGTTAAAGCTCCCTTTCTGCCAGGTGTCTCTCTATACCTAGACCAGTTTTTTGGGTGGGCAGGTAACACGAGTCAACGGCATCGTAAAGTTTTTTACACAATTACGGGGTAACAGATTACCCAAGAATGAACGGTACGGAGACACGGAGGGAACTAAGACCTGGCACCATTTATGCATATGGAAGGGGTAAAAAATAGGGGATTCTTCTATACGCATTAGTTTATCTTCCACTCCTGGCCTAAGGAGCATGGCGACGACCAAGAAAGGCTTCTTTGGGGGATCAATTCTTGGACTCGTTTTATTGGCCGCACCACCCGCGAATGTAACTTTCCACGCCCGGAAGCCATATAAAGGAATGACGACCCGTTCGAGAATAGCCGGCAGAACGGCTCATTTCTTCTTTCGCTTGAAGTCGTTCGCCCGCGGCAATATACTCATGGATAAGCACGGGAAGCTCAATGAAATGCGATTGCGCGGCCGGCCGAATGCAGATATCCGGCCCATTCCGTTGACCGTCATTCGCTCGGCGCATTTCGGGGTCGAGCCATGATCAAGCTGACGGCTCTGAAAAAATACTATCAGATGGGAGAGACGACGGTCCGTGCCCTCGACGGAATCGACCTGCACATCCGGCGGAACGAGTTCGTGGCGGTGATGGGAGCGTCCGGCTCCGGAAAATCGACACTGATGAACATCTTGGGGTGCCTGGACAAGCCGACCGAGGGCTCGTATAGCCTGAACGGGAAAGAAGTCAGCCGTCTCAACGACGATGAGCTATCTTTCACCCGGAATAAACACCTGGGATTCGTTTTCCAGAACTTCAATCTTCTTCCCCGTTACTCGGCTCTGAAGAACACGTACCTGCCGCTGAAGTACTCGTCCGGCCGCACGGAAGTTGGCATGGATAAGGCCGCCCGGATGCTGGAATTGGCGGGGCTCGCCGGGCGCCTGCATCACCGGCCGGCCCAGCTCTCCGGCGGAGAATGCCAGCGGGTGGCCATCGCCCGGGCCCTGGTCAACGACCCGGATATCATCCTGGCCGACGAACCGACCGGCAATCTAGATTCCTTGACGGCCCACGAGATCATGGCGTTGCTGCGGCAACTGCACCGGAGCGGCCAGACGATCGTCATGGTGACCCACGAAAACGACATGGCCGCCTACGCCGGCCGGATCATCTCCCTGAAGGACGGGAAGATCATCAATGATTCTGCCAAAGCCTGAATCGAGACGCCGACGACAAAGGACGGCCGCTCTGGGAGCGATCGTCCTGGCCGGTGTCTCTCTCTTCCTGACGGGAAATGACCGCTCGCAACTCGATGCCAGCGGGCCGCGGGTAACAAAGGGGAACTTCCGGTCGACGATCCTCCTGACCGGGACACTGGTGTCTCTCCGGGCGGAGGAATTCAAGGTCCCGATCATCGAAAATTGGCGGGTCCAGATCAAGTGGATGGTGAAAGAGGGCGAATCCGTGAAACCCGGCGACCCCGTGGTCCGGTTCGACACGGCCAACCTCGCCTCCGATATCGAGACCGCCCAGGACTCGCTGCGAACCAAGCGCGAGGAGAAGGCCCAGAAGGAAGCCGACTATCAACATCAGAAATTCGAGCTGGACGTGGAAGTCCGGAAGGCCGAAAACGATAACCGGCAGAAGGAGATCGACGCGGCCATTCCCCCCGGACTCGAAGCCAAATATGAATACGACCGCAAGCAGCTCGATAAGAAGAGAAGCGATTTTTCGCTCGAAAGCGCCCGGACGAACAGGATGGTCAAGCTCGCCGAGGGCGAAAGCCAGATCAAGACTCTCGAAATCGAAGTCCGGGACCTCGAAGCCAAGCTGGAGAACCTGAAGAACAACCTGAGCGCTCTGACCCTCACCGCAGACACCGCGGGCGCGGTGCTCTACGCCGTGGACGAGTGGAGCGGCAGAAAAGTCCAGGTGGGGGACACGGTCTACTCGACCTACGTGGTGGCCCAAATCCCCGACATGTCCTCGCTCAAAGTCCAGGCCTTGATCAGCGAAACCCACATTCAGCACATCAACATCGGAGAGAGCGTCGACCTCTCTCTGGATGCCTACCCGGACAAGCACTACCGGGGCGTCATCGGGGAGATCTCGAAGAGCGCCGAGACCGTCCGGCGCTGGGGACGGTCGCACTACTTCAGGGTCCAGATCGAAATGGAGAAGCTCGACCAGGAGATCATGAGGCCGGGGATGAGCGTCAAGTGCGAGGTCCAGGGCCCCCAATACGACGACGTCCTGCTCGTTCCCCTGGAGATGACCCTTTTCGACGGACAGTCCTTCTGGATCCGGCCCGCCCGTGGCGAGCCGCTGAAACTCAAGGCGCTCGGCTTCAATGAGTTTCTGCTGGCGGTCGGCGCCGGTGAGAATTCGGCCGTCAAGCCGGGCCTGCCGCTTGCGCCGGTCGGAGTCCTGAAGGAAACCCGGGAGACAAAAGCCGATGAAACAAAGAAGTAAACGACCCGGGCCGGCTCTCTGGACAATCCCGGTTGCGGCCGCGCTCTGCCTCCTCGCCTGCTCCCGCTCCGGCAAGGTCCGCGTGGATAAGGTCGTCAAGGCTCCCTTCCACATCAAGGTCCACGCCACGGGCCAGCTGCAGTCGGCCGCGTCCTTCTATGTCGGCTGCCCGTCCGTTGAACGAATGTGGCAGTACATCATCTCCTTCATGGCGCCGGAAGGCAAGGCGGTTAAAGACGGCGACATGATCCTCTCCTTCGATGCCAGGGAACTGACGCAGCGGCTCCAGCTCAAGCAATCGGAACTCGACACGGGAATGAAGGAGCTCGAGCGGATGCAGCTGCAGGAGCAACAGACCAAGGAAGACACCGCCCTGCAGCTGGAGGAAGAGAAGGTCAACAAGCAGAAGGCCGTGCGGAAGGCCGACTATCCCGAGGAATTGATTGCGGCCAACGAGTTCCAGAAAAGAAAAATGGAGCTCGAATTGGCCGACTTGCAGGAGAAACTTGCGGAGAGCCGGTTGGCGAACCAGATCTCGGGGATGAAAAGCCGGATCCATATCCAAGAATCCAAGGTCAGGCTGTTGAAGGAAGAGGTGGAGCGGCTGAAGCGGAACATCCAGAAGATGAACGTCCAGGCTCCCAAGCCGGGGATCGTCGTCTACACGCCCGATTGGGACGGCAAGAAAAAAGCCGTGGGCGACAGGTGCTGGATGGGCGAGAACATCCTCGAGTTGCCCGATCTCAGCCGGATGCAGATGAAGGCGGTGATCCTCGAAGTCCAGGCCGGCCGGGTCGAGACCGGCCAAAAGGCGGAGGTCCGCCTCGATTCGAATCCGGACCGGGTGTTCAAAGGCGTCGTCATTTCCCTCGGCCGGGTTTTCCGGGTCAAATCGGATTCCCAGCCGGCCATCGTATTCGACGCGCTGATCGACCTGTCCGAATCGGACCCGGGACTGATGCGGCCGGGCATGGCGGCAGGTATCGACATCACGATCTCCTCCAAGGAGAACGTCCTCCAAGTGCCGGAGGCCGCCATCGTCTATCACGAAAACAGGCTGGCAGTCTGGAAGAAAGGCACTTTTTCCGAGGAGCTGACACCGGTCACCGTCGGGGCCCGGTCTTCTGGGATGGTGGAAATCCTGAGCGGGCTCAAGGAGAACGATGCGATCGTCATCCGGGCCGGAGGCGGGGAGGGCGGGCGATGAGAGCCAAGCCGCTCATCGGCGCGCTCATCGTGTTCGCGGCCCTCGCCGCCGCGTGCGGCGGGACGAAGAACCCGGCCATGGCCGTCCTGAAGGTTCACAAGGGGAACTTCCAGATCGTCCTCCCGGCGTTCGGCGAACTGCAGGCGGCCAACTCCACGCCCATCGTCGTTCCGCCCGAAAGCCAGTTCTTCATCCAGACCATCGCCTGGATGGCGCCGGAGTATTCGTCGGTGAAAAAGGGAGAGGTCGTCATCCGGCTGGCCAGCACGGAGTTGAAAGAGCGCCTGCGGGTCGAGGAAGCCGAAATGGCGAAGCTGGACCTGGAAATCCGGGAAAAAGAGAAGCAGCTCGAGAAGGATAAGAGCGACCTTCACGGCGAGCTCGCGGTGACCTCGGTCCAGCGCGAACTGGCGGACGTCTACGCGGCCCGGGACGAAAGCATCTTCCCGAAGAACAAGATCATCGAAGACGCCATCGATCTTGATTATCAGAACTTCCGGGAGCGCCATTTTGAACGAAAAAAGGACCAGCTGGAGAAGCGGATTGCCGCGGAATTGCAACTCCTGCAATCGAAGGCGCGCACCCGCCGGATGCAAATCAAACAAATTCAAGATCAGCTGAACAATCTCGAAATCAAGGCTCCTCACGACGGCATGCTGGTCATCGAAAAACAATGGAGCGGGGAGAAGTACCGTGTCGGAATGAACGCCTTCGGAGGGCAAAAGCTGGGTTCCCTGCCCGATCTGACGCAGATGGAGGCCAAGCTCTTCGTCCTCGAATCCGAAGCCGCGGGCCTCAAGGAGAACCTCCCGGTCTCCCTCAGCCTCGACTTCGAGCCGGGAAGAACCTTCGCCGGCAAGATCATCGGGATCGACACAATTGCCAAACCGCTGGGAGAGGAAAGCCCGTTGAAATACTTCGAGACCAAGGTCGCGCTCGATACCACCGATCCGCAACTGATGAAGCCGGGAGTCCAGGTGAAGGCGTCCGTTTTCGTGGAGAAGCAGGCCGGTGTCCTCGCCGTCCCCAACCAGGCCCTGATGTTCGAGCAGAGCAAGGCCTTTCTCCTCGTGAAGAACTCGGCCAAGGTCGAGAAGCGGGCGGTTGAAACCGGCGCGCGGAGCCTCACGCTGACGATCATCACCAAAGGCTTGAACGAAGGCGACGCCATTCTCCTCGGCAATCCGGCGCCGGCCCCAGGGGGGAAATCCTCGTGAAGATGAAGTTCGAATTCGCGGAATCGGTGGAATCGCTCCTGCATCACAAGTTGCGCACTCTGCTCACGCTGCTGGGGATGGTCTTCGGCGTCGGGGCGGTGATCGCCATGCTGAGCATCGGCAGGGGCGCCGAGCGGGAAGCCCTGCAGCTGATCGATACCATGGGCCTGCGCAACATCATCGTTAAAGCGAAGACCTTCGAGGAAAGCAAGCTCAAGGAAATTCGGGAAAATTCCCCGGGGCTCACGCTGCAGGACCTCAACGCGGCCCGGGAGACGCTGCCCTTCCTGAGCAACTCGAGCGCCAGCAAGCAGGTCAAGGTCTATGCCGTCTTCAGTGAGGCCGGCGAGAGCGACGCCGAGGTCTGGGGAGTCACGCCGACGCACCTGGACATGGCCAACCTGAGCATGAGCAGGGGGCGGTTCCTGCTCCCTTTCGACGATGTCGTCTACGCCCACGTGTGCGTGATCGGGTCCCGCGTCGCCCAAGTGCTCTTCCCCGGCCAAGTCGCCATCGGAAAGTCCGTGAAGATCAACCACGTCTGGATGACCGTCGTGGGGGTCCTGAGGGACAAGAGTATGATCAAGGACGAATTCCAGGGCATCGCCCTCAAGGGCGAGCAGAACAACATCTACGTTCCCCTGCAGACCGCGCTGATGGTGTTCCGGTTCGGACCCTATGAATCGGATATCGACGAATTCCGCGTGCAGCTCAAGACAGAGATGTCGAGCGGCACGGCGGCCGCGACGCTGGCCTACCTGATGAAGCGGCGTCATAAGGAGATCAACGATTACGAGATGATCGTGCCCGAGGCGCTTCTCGAACAGCACCGGAAGACGCAGAACATCTTCACCATCGTCATGGCCTGCATCGCGGGGATCTCGCTCCTCGTGGGCGGGATCGGGATCATGAACATCATGCTGGCCACGGTGCTCGAGCGAACCAGGGAAATCGGGCTGCGCCGGGCCGTGGGCGCCAGGCAGGTCGACATCCGCAGCCAGTTCATCGCGGAGACGGTTTCCATTTCCGCGATCGGGGGCGTGGCGGGAATCTTCTTCGGGTTCGCCCTGTCCCTGGCCATATCCGCGATGACGGGCTGGCCCGTCGGCTGGACGATCACCGCCGTTCTGCTCTCGTTCTTCGTCTGCACCGTCATCGGCCTGGCCTCCGGGGTCTATCCGGCGCTGAAGGCCTCAAAGCTGGACCCGATCGAGGCGCTGAGGCACGACTGAGGCGGTCCGGCCCAGTTGAGGGCGTCCTTCCAGGCAATCAGGAAAACGAGGGATGCGGCTGGGCGGACGAGGGACGACCTGAACGAAACCGGACTGGTCCTATTTATTTATCTGCGAACAGAATCATAATCTGCTTTATAAGTTCACCGCAGAAGGGTGGCGATTTGTCACTTGGGGTTTATGGACACCGGGTCCAAATGTTTCATTAGTATTGAACGCTGAGTCCTTTCCTTATTAATGCCGATAAAACGGTAGAACCCTGCCCAAAAAAGTGAATATAAGGAAAACCGTGTAAACTTCGTTGGCTTGAAAATCTCACTTCAGAGGTGGTACATTGAGCGGGAGCAGGTCAAGTATGGATATTAAGAAGAAAGAAACAACATTATCTCATATCCTTGATAATTGGAACCCTCTGCCTGATATCCTATTCCTGTCCTGGTGACCTAGACATCATAGGGGACATTGCCTGAGGGCGTATACCCCTGGGGATTCCCCTGACTTGAGATCAAGTTTGTTACCACCACAATGGATTTTTCGAATGGGTGCTATTTTTTCTTCTTCCTCGGGCGGCGCGGTTTAATTTCTTTGTAAATTGTAAAGGTCTTCGGCGTTGGCGAAGGGGTCAGTGCCTCGTGTATAATCCTCTTCACACGGTCTGGCTCCATCCTGCTATGCACGGATAGCCAACTGTACATGTCTTCCAGACTTTTCTCCAGGGCGGCAATTTTTTTCTCCAGGACGGAGACTCTTTGCCTCACGATCAGGGATATCTTCCACTCGAGTTGCGATTTCAATTCCCTCGCATTCCCTTCATCATGCCGGAACCATTGGGGTTTATTTTTGGGCCTCATCGCTTTCTCCTTCCGTAGAGAATCATCCATCCTTCTCCTGCTCACGTCAATGGGTTTCCTTTTGGTTTGTGGCCGCCGCTTTCGCCTGCGAACCTCATCCCTGAAAAATGGGCCAGGCGTAGATTTAAAGTTTGAACGACGAGATCTGGAAAAACTTTCAGAAATCAGGGAAAAGGCTAAGAAAGAAATGGTTAACTTCCTCTTTCTTGAACTCTTGAGCGAATCGTCATAAAGTAGCTAAGAGGGGGAAAAAAGATCTTCCCATCATTTAAAGTGCGGGGGTCCATAATTTGGGTAAAAAAGGCATGGACTTTTTTAAGTCTTATTGTATTCATATCGATCGTCACTTACTCGGGCTCTATCAGTAACTCAGGATCGTGGGCAGAGAATAAGTTCCAAGTTCGAGTATCCAGTTTTGGGTTTCACAGGGGTATTTGTTGTTTCGGTCATATCTCTCGGCGTTTCTCTCTTATGGTCGGGGGCGTGGGACAAGATACAAACAACAGCTTGAGCAAATGGATTCGTCAGCATTCCAGCGATATTTTCTGGTCCACTCTTGAAGAAGACGCTAAACTTAATTTCTATGACACTATATATTCGAGAGGCTATTTGCTGCCTCCAGAAGGCCTGGAAAATACCCCGCTGGGACCCATCAACAGATATGGGAAGGGAAGACTGTCGGGGTCCAGGAACATCGTCGGTCTTATCGGTGTGATCTTTAGATTTTAGCTTCTTCCTCCTATTCAAAATGTATGCCGGATACCGATCTGGACAATTGACCTACTTCGGAGCCACACCCCAAAACTAATTCAGCCAAAAGTGGAGTCCTTTGGCCTTTGGACGTGGCCTATTGACGGGGGCATGCTAATTTCGTGGTTAGCATCCAGAAAGGGACGCCTATGAGTGGAGCGAAGCTGGCGAGCAAGGAAACCATGGTCCACAGGGCGCACGGTCACTGACGCTCTTCCTGAATTCTTATTAAGGCAAAATTCAGTGGAAAATTCCCCGTTCGGGGATTATATTTGAATTCGCCTAAGGATTGTTTCATAAAAACCTAGCACCGAAAGACAACATCGCCTTGACTTTTGATGCCGGCCGTTGTTTGACAGCCACTCCGGACACCTTAGACCTTCTTAAAAAGCAAGCTGTCCTCGCGACCTTTGTTTGCATCGGCTGCATGCTTGGATACACTAGGTGCGACAGGAGTCGCCTCATAGGAGAAGTAGTAGAGCGCCCCGAAGAGAGGGTCATGATCTTGCTTAACGCTGGGATCAAGGACGTTATTCTGATAAGAGAACAGCATAGAGAAAACGGATGAAGATTCTGCTCGTAACCCCATCCGTTGACCCGAACCAAAAGACCAACAAGCAAATGTTGATGCCGCAGCTGGCCTTGTTCATCCTCCAGGGCCTGACTCCAAAAGAGCACCAGGTTGTTACGGTCGATGAAGAAGCTGAAGACATCGATCTCGAGCATGACTGTGATCTTGTCGGGATCAGTTTCATGACGTCCAATGCCTCCCGTGCCTACTGGCTCGCCCGGGAGTTCAAGAAGAGAGGGAAGACGGTCGTTCTAGGCGGCGTGCATCCCACGCTGCTTCCTGACGAGGCCTTGCCCTATAGCGATTCCGTCGTGATCGGTGAAGCCGAAGGTGTCTGGGCCGAATTGCTCGAAGACTATAAAAACGACTGTCTAAAGAAAATATATCATAATCCACGGCCCGACCTCTCGAAATATGTGCCCAAGGATTTCAGCAAAATCACTAAACGCCATCTTTTCGGTCTGGTGCCTATCATGACGTCCCGCGGCTGTCCCTATCATTGTGATTTCTGCTGCGTCACGGATCTTTTCGGCAAAGAGATTCGCCATATACCTGTCGATAATGTCGTGCGAGATATCAAAGAGTCGGGTAGAAAGAACTTCATGTTCCTTGACGATAATATCATCGGGCATCCGAGCTATGCCAAGGAGCTCTTCGCTGCTTTAAAACCTCTCAAGATCTCGTGGGTTGGACAATCATCCATCTCCCTCCTGGTCAAGGACGATGAGCTTCTGACGCTGGCCGTTGAAAGCGGCTGCAAAGGCCTTTTTATCGGCCTCGAGAGCGTCAAGGAAGCCCAGATGAGCTCCTTACGGAAGTCTTTCAAATCTCTCGAGGGATTGGAAAATGGCCTGAAAAAAATACATAAGGCCGGAATATTCACCCTTGCCTCAATGATCTTCGGTTTTGACGAAGACACCAAAGAAGTCTTTGATGATACTGTAAGATTCCTTGTCAAGAATAAAGTCCACACGGTTGCCTTCAATGTTCTTACTCCATACCCGGGAACAAAGACTTTCCAGAAAATGAAGGAGGAGGGCCGGTTGCTCACGGACGACTGGAAATACTATGACCACAGTACCGTGGTCTTTCAGCCGAAAAACATGTCGCCTTATGAATTGATGGTCGGGAAGATAAGAGCAGGGAAGAAATTCTACAGCCCATGGTCAATCCTTAGGCGGCTCCCGGGGAACTTGCGCCATCCCTTGGTCTACCTGGCCATGAACTGGGGCCATTTAAAAGGCGTCAGGGTGGAAGAGAAGAGGTTGGCTGTCCTCAAGAAGGACTTGTATGATAAGCCTCAAGAACGTTCGTGGCCTGCATCGCGCTCGACAGGATCATTGACCATCTGATTGCTGATGTTTAGTGCGGCGAAGCCTCTGACCCCCTCATGTCGTTGCACAGGTTGCGCTCGCGGCCATCGAGGAGAGGGGGAATATTATTGATCATCTCGTTGGCACCAAAAACTGGAATCTATCATTCTATGGCTGGAGCAGTGATTTGGCAGGCCGTACAAAAAGGAATATCCTATCCATCGGGTATCTTTTTATTAAGGAGAAACTAGATGAGACGCCTATGTATGTGTGCAGCAATTATCGCGATGCTCATTTCGATCGGATGGGCGCAGCAGGCGCCAACCACGCAACCTTACAAAGTGATCAAGACAGCCAAGGTTGGCGGCGAAGGCGGCTTTGACTATGTTTATGCGGACGTCGCCGGACGCCGGTTATACATTCCGCGAACCGGAACTACCCCCCGGGTGACCGTCTTCAACCTCGATACGCTCGAGCCCGTCGGCGAAATTCCCAATGCCAACGCACGCGGGGTCGCTATCGACCCCAGGTCCAGCCACGGCTTCTGCAGCAGTAAGCCCGTTGTGATGTGGGATACGAAGACCCTGGCGACGATCAAGACCATCGACGTACAGGGCAACCCGGACGGCATTTTGTTCGACCGCTTTAACGAGCGGGTCTACGTGTTCAGCCACAGCGCACCCAACGCGACAGTGATCAATGCGAAAGACGGCTCCGTGGTCGGTACGATCGACCTAGGCGGCGCGCCGGAACAGGCCGTCACAGACGGCAAGGGCCATTTGTACGTCGACCTTGAAGACAAAGACAACGTTGCTGTCGTAAACGCGAAGACGCTTATGGTAACCGCCCACTATGGCCTCAATGGCAAGGGCGGAGGGCCGGCCGGGCTAGCGTTTGACGTAAAGAATCACATCCTCTTCGCCGCCTGCCATGACCCCGCAACGATGGTGGTTCTCCATGCCAACGACGGCAAGATCATCACCACCCTACCGATCGGCAGCGGCGTCGATGGCGCCGTATTCAATCTGGCGACGATGGAAGCTTTCAGCTCGCAGGGTGATGGTACGCTGACCGTCATCAAGGAAAACGGCCCGACGAGTTTTGTTGTCACACAGAACGTGCAAACCCAACGGAGTGCGAAAACCCTGACACTGGACTCCAAGACGAATAAGATTTATCTTATCGCCGCTGAGTTCACTCCACCGCCGACGCCGCCGCCGGCAGGCAGACGAAGCCGAGGTCAGATGGTGCCGAATTCGTTTGCGATTGTCGTGGTGGGCAAGTAGGCAGCAGAGAACGGAAGGCCGCTGAGTTAGCCCCCGGATGAGGTTGGACTTGCCCCCTGATTTGGTCCATTTTTTAGGTTAGAAAAATATTTTGGTGACCCGCATGACCCGCACCCCTTTTCTCGCCCATTCTGTCAGCAAATTTTTGAACAAGCAAGCCCATTTTTAATCGTCTCGAGATCTTGATCGAGAGTTGGCTTTTGCGGCTCAACTTGGGCTGCATATTCCTCCGGAGTCGCATTGCCAAGAGCGCTGTGTGGACGTTCTTCGTTGTAATCCCGCCGCCAAGCTTCAACCTTGTCCCGGGCATCGTCCAAGCTTAGGAACCAGTGCTCATTGAGGCATTCCTGCCTAAACCGACCGTTGAAGGACTCGATATAAGCGTTGTCCGTCGGCTTCCCAGGACGGGAAAAGTCCAAAGTGACGTGGTTCCAATAGGCCCAGAGATCGACGTCCTTCGAGATGAACTCCGGGCCATTATCTACCCGGATCGTCCGCGGTCTCCCGTGATCCTTCATGACCCGCTCCAAGACCTCGACCACCTCGCAGCCCCGGATCCTCTGGCCCACATGAATCGCCAGGCTTTCACGGGTATGATTGTCCACTATCGTTAAAAGCCGGATCCGACGCCCATCGAAGAGCTCGTCCGACATAAAATCCATGCTCCAAGACTCGTTCTTTTCCGCTGCCAAAGGCCGCAGATCCCTCTTCAAACAGGCCTTGCGTCGCCTGGGAGGCCTCTTCCTCATGGCCAATCCTTCCTCCCGATACAAGCGGTAGACGCGCTTGTGATTCACGTGCCATGCTTCCCGCTCGATCAGGATATGGAGCCGTCGATATCCATATCCGACACGGGCCATCGCTAGATCTCTAAGACGCATGCGAAGCGCCGTCTGTGGATCCGCTACACTCTTGTGGCGAATCGTCGACCGCGCGAGGTCTAGAGCCGTGCACGCCCGCCGCTCGGAGACCTGGTAGGATGTTTTCATCACAAACACCAGATCCCGCTTCTCGGCGGGCCTTAGAACTTTTTTGATAACGCATCCTGGAGCATCTGCTTGTCGAGGGTTAAATCGGCCACCAACCGCTTCAGCCGGCGGTTCTCGTCATCGAGCTGCCGCAGCCGACGGAGCTCCGAAACGCCCATCCCCGCATACTTCTTCTTCCAGCGATAGAACGTGACCTCCGAGATCTCCATCTTCCGGATGATCTTGGCGATCGGCGTTCCGCTCTCCGCTTGCCGAAGAGCAAAAACGATCTGAGCCTCCGTGAACTTCTTCTTCATCCCGAACTCCTTTCCGAATGCCCGATTTTATCAAAAAAGTTGCATCCGGAATGGACCAAGATTCGGGGTTCAGGTCAGGCACCTCATCATCCACGACTTAGCCAGCGTTGGAATGTCTTGCGGAAATGTTCGACGATCTCTTTCTCGCCGATGTCTTCTATGTCGTACTTGGCGTTGATGTTTCGAAACTGAACGAGACTTCTCGTATTGTTGACACGGTAAGAGCAATCAAGATCTACGTGACCCTCAGGCCAGTTCGGGATTGGCGTGGGCCTTATCATACAACCTATCGTATATTCGAACCTGTTTCCTTCTTTAGAAAAGCGGAGCGTCAGCGCCTGATTGGTCTGCTTAGACAGTGACGCCTGATACCCTTTCTCCCCGAGATCGTTAACCAGGAAATCAAAAGCTGCCGCCAAAGAATTGCTGATCCAATGCGACGCTCGTTCAGAAGGATCCATCTCACCCTTCCTTTTTACTTTTTTTGATTATACTTTTATATTGGTGTTTTATTTAATCCTTTTCCCCTCCTCTCCGAGCCTCTGCTGATCGTTCTCGGGCCGGGCTAGGGATCAGTATGGACCGGCCCTGATTTTTTGGGATGATAAAAAAGCCGCTTGACCAGCGGGGCTTGGGGTCCAACGGGACCGTGCGGGTTAGTCTTTTTTATGTTCCGGTCTGGGATGGATGAAGCGGCGGTCGAGAGTCACGGGGTGCTTCGCGGTCACGCGCTCGGTGTATTTGTTTTCGGGCAACCGGCCGGAGCCCTAAAAATCCGGGTCCCCGATCTTTTTCTCCTGCCAAGTCCCGTATTTTGCCAGCAGAGGCCGGATGTCGGCGGCCTTGCCCAACACGACCATGACGTAGTCGTTCTGGGGCAGCAGAGCCGCGGCCGCCTTAACGGCTTCGACCGAAACCTTCCCGATCGCGGCCAGGTACTTGTCGTAGTAGTCGAAGCCGAGTTTGTAAAAGGCCAGCCGGACATAAGCGCCGGCCTTGCTGGAATTGGTTTCCAGGGTCGGCGGGAACTGGCCCCGAATGTAGTTGCGACCGCTCTCGACCTCTTCGGATGAGAACCCGTCTCTAGCTGCTTTTTTCAGCAGGCCAAAGGTGATGTCGAGCATCTCGCCGATCTTGTCGTTCTTAGTGTAGGAGGTGGTGTTGAAAAACCCGCCGACGGCCCACTCCTGGAAAGAGCTCCTGGCTCCGTATGTGAGCCCGCGCTTAATCCTGAGCTCGGTGTTCAGCCAGGATGTGTAGCGCCCTCCGAAGAGGGTGTTCATGACCGCCGCTTGCGGAGTGACTCTGTCGCCCATCGCGTAGCCGGGCGCGCCGAGGATGAAATAGGCCTGGGTGGCGTCGGGCTTATCGATCAGGAGGAACTTTTGCCCCTTCGGACGGGGCGCGGAGGGAAGGGCGTCGGACGGGGCGGCTCCGGCCGGGTTAGGCCAGCGGCCGAGGGTCGATTCCAGCAGCTCGACCAGCTTGGCTCTCTCGATGTCGCCGACAACCGCGGCGATGGACCGGTCGGGACGGAAATGAACGCCGTAAAAACTCTTTACGGCCGCAACGGTCATTTTATGCAACGACGTCTCCGTGCCTGTGGCCAGGTGCCCCAAGGGGTGGCTGCCGAAGTAGGCTTTTTGGAAATAATAACGGACCGCCGAGCCGGGATGGTCCTTGACGGCCTTAAGACTGTCGATCGCCTTGGCCCGCTCCTTGGCGAATTCCTCCTCCTTGAAGGAGGGGTTGCACAGGCAGTCGGCCGCGATTTCCATCAGGTGCGGGAAGTGAGGGGAGAGGCTGTCCCCGCTGAGCTGGGCGTACTCTTCGGATATCGAGATATCCAGGTCCCCCCCCATGAAATCGAGGGCCTCGGCGATGATGTCGGCACCCATTCTCCCGGTTCCCTTCGTCATCAAGGCCGCGGCCAGCGCGGCCGACCCTTCAGCCCTGGCCAGCTCGAAGGCCGACCCGGCGCCGCGGATGACCATGCGGAAACTCACGATCGGGAGGTCGGAATTCTTGAGATAATAGACGGTCAGGCCGTTCTTGAGGACGAGTTTCTCCGGTGCTGGCAGCGGGGCCGCCGCGGTGAGCACCGCCGGCGATACCAGGACGGCGGCCAGGACGAGGACGAGCGATGTCCGGGCGAGCGGCTTCATTTGGTACCTCCCTCGGGGATGAGCTTCCCGATCGTCTTGTTCGTCTCGGTGAAGTATTTCTTCGCGACCTCCGGGATCCGTCCGATCTTGACGGCCGCATAGTCGTCCATGATGGTGAAGAGCTTGCCGAAGTCGCCGTAGAGGAGCTCATAGGCGCCGAGCTGGTTGGCCTTGCCGGCGATCGTCTGGACCTCCTTGTAGAACTCGTTCTGGATGATGTTCAGGGCTTTCTCGAATTCCTTCGACGTGATCCCTTCGTTCTTGATCTTGGCCAGCTCTTCCTCGATGACTCGGTCGATCTTGTCGAGGTCGGCCCCAGGTCGGGGCTTGACGTCGATCGTGAAGAGCAGCGGGTCGATCGTTTCCTCGATCCCGCCACCGACATCGATCGCCAACTGCTCTTCGCGCACCAGACGGCGGTAGAGCCGGCTGCTCTCACCTATGAGGAGCGGTTTTTCCAGGATAGCGAGCGGAAGGAAGTCCGGGTCTTTGGCGGCTGGGGCGTGCCAGACGGCTATGAACGACGGCGTCTGGGCCTCCTTCCGGATGAGGACGCTCTTGGGTCCCATCTGCGGGGGCTCGACTGTCGTGACCGGAGGCGGCGGGGGGGAGGCCTTGATCGGCTCGTAATACTTCTTGACGAGCTCGAGGGTCTTGGCCGGATCCAAGTCGCCGACGACGACGAGGACGGCGTTGTTCGGCACATAGTACATGCGGTAATAGGCCATGATCTCGTCCCGGCGCCAACTCTGGATGTCACTCATCCAGCCAATGACGTCCCAGTGATAGGGGTGGGCCATGATGGCCGCGGCCCGGACGTTCTCGTCGAGGATCGCGTCGTTGTTGTTGTCGACCGATACGCGGCGCTCGGACGCGACGACCCCGCGCTCGGACTCAAGAACCTCGGGAACGAAAGCCAGACTCTGCATCCGGTCGGATTCCATCTCGATCATCGTTTCGAGGCCCGCAGATGGAAACCAGTCCGTGTAGGCCGTCATGTCGTCGGCGGTGGAAGCGTTCTCGTCGCCGCCTAGGAATTCAATGCGCCGGTCAAATTCGCCGGGCCCGATCTTCGGCGTCCCGTTGAACATCATGTGCTCGATGAAGTGGGAAACCCCCGTCAGGCCGGTTCGCTCGTTGCGGGAGCCGACGCGGAAAAACGTATAGAGGGCGATGTTGGGAATGTTGTGGTCCTCAACGAGCAGAATCTTGAGCCCGTTCGCAAGCTGGTGGATCTTAACATCCTCTTTTCTGAACGACGCTGACAGGGAGAGGGCAAACGTTATCAGGAGGAAGACGACGAGACAAGTTCGTTTCCTCATTCCAGCACCTCCTTGAGAGATAAAAGATTATTTATACCACAGGCACGGTGGGGTCTCAAGGACGATACATTTCAGGCCATTTCCAAGGAGATGAGTCCTGGTCTGCTTTTTAGCGGCCTCGAAGGTCTGAGCCGACAAGCAGGGATAAAGAAAACGGGGACGGCTCCCACGCGAGATGGGGGGTTTCGACGCCGTTTTTTCAGCGTGGATAAGGTTGGACTTCGCTCCGGCTTCGCCATCCATGGCCACTCTACCCTCTAACGTCCTCTTTAGGACCTCCTCCCTTAAAAATGGTCCATTGATAATGTGAGTTTTCTGGCAAAATCTTATGGAGGTTTTGTCGATGAAGAGATCGAAGTTCACGGAGGAGCAGATCGATGGTCAAATTTGGTTCTAGGTCGTTTGGCGCAGGCCCCCTCCTAAGTGGCGGGGTGGGGTTGCGGTGTTGTGTGTTGGGGCCTGGGTTTGCCCATAAAAACCCCTCTAGAGGCAGGAGATGGGCCTTCTGCGGGCACGAGAGAGATAACCCCCCGTTGGGATCTTCGAAGAAATGGGTCTTCTGCCGCAAGGATCGGGTTATGCTATGCTCCTAAGTGATAATTTTTTTAGGCGATCGTTTGGGGACCGTGTTTAGATGCAAAGAGG
>JBEKXF010000021.1:0-57617 GCA_049512315.1 Candidatus Aminicenantales bacterium
ATCTTCGCCAGCTGTTCCCGCTGCCTCACCCTCAGGTGTCTATAGTGTTCTCCCATTGGCACTTAGGATAGCACCTCCCTAAAAAACTACCCCAAGTGTTGCACTTCACTATTGAACTCGCGGGCTCAAAACAAGGACTTAAGACAGGATACTGAGGCCCGATCCCCAAACGAAGGGTTAAACGAGGTAGTCCTGGACCTTGCCGTCGGCGTCGACCCGGCGCATCCAGACCATGACGGGCTTGCCGTCCTTGTCGAAGAACTGGCCGAGGATGATCAGGATCAGGTCCACGAGGACCCCGATGAAAAAGCAGCCGAACGTCAGCAGCCAGACGATCCCCGTGCCGGTCTTCCCGACGTAGAACCTGTGGCCGCCGAACATGCCGAACCAGATACAGAACAGGAGTGTGACCAATCTCGATTTTTCCGACATTTAAGGGCCTCCTTCACGCTTTCCGCGCGGGATCTGAGCCCTTTATAACAGAGAGGACCCGGCCGGGTCAATCCCACATTCCGGCGTTCTTCAAACAGGCCGCCCTGCAGGCCCTGGGCGGCGCCGGGGGTTGATTTTTCCCCGATGTTGTGTAAAATATGCCTTTTCCATTCGGGAGGGAAACACGATGAACATCCTGGGTCTGGCCCGACACGGGCTGAACTCCTTCGAGCAGATCGCGATCGTCTGCGTCCTCTTCACGGCCTTCTTCAGCCTCTGGTACGCCTGGATGCTGCGCAAGGTCGTGCTCAAGAAGGACAAGGGCACGGAAAAGATGCAGGAGGTCTGGAACGCCATCCGCGTCGGCGCGGACAGCTACCTCAGCCGCCAGCTCAAGCGGATCCTGCCCGTCATCGGCGTCCTGACGGTGGCCCTGTTCCTCAGCGTCTATATCGTTCCGGCCAGCCGCGAGGCCGTCAACGAATTCGGCCAGAAGAACGCCCAGATCATCGTGGCCATCGGCCGGACGATCGCCTTCATCATGGGGGCCTCGTTCTCCCTCCTCGTCGGCCAACTCGGCATGCGCATGGCCATTCAGGCCAACGTTCGGGCCGCCTCGGCCGCCCGCCGCGGCTTCAACGAGGCCCTCTCCATCGCCTATTACGCCGGCACGATCACGGGCATGCTAACCGACGGCCTCGGCCTGTTCGGCGGCACGATCATCTTCATCGTCTTCGGGACGGCCGCGCCCGACGCTCTCCTCGGCTTCGGCTTCGGCGGCACCCTCCTGGCCCTGTTCATGCGGGTCGGCGGCGGCATCTACACCAAGGCCGCCGACGTCGGCGCCGACCTCGTCGGCAAGGTCGAGAAGGACATCCCCGAAGACGACCCCCGGAACGCGGCGGTCATCGCCGACCTTGTCGGCGACAACGTCGGCGACTGCGCCGGCATGGCCGCGGATATCTTCGAGTCCTACGAGGTGACGATCGTCTCCGGGCTGATCCTGGGGCTGGCCCTCATGGCCATCGACCCCACCCACTCTCTCAAGTGGATCGTCTACCCGCTCATCATCCGGGCCATCGGCGTCATCTCCTCCATCCTGGGCACGTTCACGGTCCCGATCTGGGAGCGCTTCCCGCTCAAGTTCCTCCGGGCCAAGGACGCCGAGGAGGCCATGTTCCGGTCCTACGAGGTCTCGAGCGTCAACACGATCCTCTGGTCCTTCCTCGTGGCCATCAACTACGCCCACGACTGGCGGCTGGCCATGCTGACTTCGACCGGGGTCGGCCTGGCCGTGGCCTTCAACCCGCTGACCTCCTACTTTACTTCGACCCGGAAGAGCCCGGTCAAGGAGATCGTCCGCTCGGCCAAGACCGGGCCGGCGACGATCATCCTCTCCGGGCTTTCGGTCGGGATGGAGTCGAGCGTCTGGGCCGTCGTGGCCATCGTCGTGAGCTTCATCATCGCCCTTCTCCTCTACAGCGGCGCCGGCGCGACCTACGTCCTCTACGCCGTGGCCATGGTCGGCATCGGGATGCTCAGCCACACGGGCAACAACGTAGCCATGGACTCCTACGGGCCGATCTCCGACAACGCCAACGGCATCGGCGAGATGGCCTGGCATGACATGGACGACGAAGAGACCCGGAAGGCCCGCCAGATCATGGCCGACCTCGACGCCGTCGGGAACACGACCAAGGCCATCACCAAGGGGGTGGCCATCGCCTCGGCGGTCATCGCGGCGGTGAGCCTCTTCGCCTCCTACATCACGGACGTCGGCCGGGTCCAGCTCCAGCTCGGGGTCAAGGACATCATGACCGCGATCCGCGTCTCCAACACCAAGGTCTTCATCGGCCTCCTCCTCGGTGGCGCCCTCCCCTGGCTCTTCAGTTCGCTGTCGATCAAGGCCGTATCGCGGGCGGCTGGCCTCATCGTTGAAGAGGTCCGGCGCCAGTTCAGGATCCCGGGACTGATGGAAGGCAAGGTCAAGCCGGACTACGCCCGGGCCGTCGGGATCTCCACGGCCGCGGCCCAGAAGGAACTCATTCCGCTGGCCGTGATCTCGGTCATCATGCCGATCGCCGTCGGCCTCATCCTCCAGGTCGAGGCGCTGGGCGGGTTCCTCGCTGGCATCATCCTGAGCGGACAGCTCCTGGCGGTCTTCATGGCCAACGCCGGCGGCGCCTGGGACAACGCCAAGAAATCGATCGAGGACGAGCCCCGCGACCTCCGGGCCAACACCGGCAAGGGGTCGGAGCGCCACAAGGCGGCCGTCGTCGGCGACACGGTCGGCGACCCCCTCAAGGACACGGCGGGCCCGGCCCTCAACCCGATGATCAAGGTCACGAACCTCGTCAGCCTGATCGCCGCCCCCCTCATCGTCAAGTACAGCCACATGAGCCTCGGCATCGTCCTCGTCGTGGTCATCCTGCTCGCCGGCGTGATCTGGGCCATCTTGAAGAGCAAGCGCGAGGCCCCGCCGCTCTTCGAGGAAGACAAAGCCTCGAAATAACCCTGGGACGCTCTTCGTTTCTTCCGGGAAACCAGGACCGTCCCCCATTTTTTTTCGATTTGCCGCTTGTCCTTTCCCCGTTTCTTGGCTATCCTGAGGGCATCCCGACGGAGGACAAAATGAAGAGAGTCGTGATCATCGGGGCGGGACTCGGCGGGCTCGTCGCCGGCAACCTGCTCGTCAAAAAAGGGCACAAGGTCACGCTTTACGAAGCCCACACGGCGCCGGGCGGCTATACGTCAGGCTTCCGCCGGAAAGGGTTCTATTTCGAGAGCGGCACCCTGTCACTCGAGGGAACACCCACACTCTACAAGGCGCTGGACGACATCGGCGTCCGCGACGAGATCCGCCTCGTCCGGAAGCAGGACCGTTTCCTGAGCCCTTATTTCGATTTCAAGTTCGAATCGTACGCCGGATTTAAGAAAGCCCTCTACGACGCTTTCCCAGCCGAGGCAAAAGGCCTGGACGGCTATTTCGGCGAGATCGACCCGGCGTGCGAGGCGATGCGCCCCTTTGTTGGCCTGGTCATTCCGACGGTTTACGAAGGGCCCCGGCGGCTCGTGGCCTCCCTTCCCTATCTCCTCAAGGGTGGGCCGTTCATGCGCCTCATGAAGAAGTATGAAAACACGACATCGGCCCAGCTTGCCGACCGCTGGTTTCCGCGCCGAACGGCCCTCAACAGATTTCTCGGCGGCCTCGCCTATCCGGACAGCGGCATCGTCATCCTGGCCGGCTTCTTCACCATGGTCGCGGTGGACTATTGGTACGTGTCCGACGGAATGCAGCATCTCGCCGACGTCCTGGCCGAACAGTTCCGGAAGAACGGCGGGGACCTGCGCCTAGGGACGAAAGTCACCAGGATCGTGACCCGCCGGGGCCGCGCCGCCGGGGTCGAGGCGGGGGGAGCGGTCGAAGAGGCCGATGACGTCATTTCGGCCTGCGATTACAAGCGGACCTTCACGGAACTCCTCGACGACCCCTCAACCCTGCCCGCGGGCCGGCTCGAAAAAATCAGGAACACGGCAGTCTCCCAAGGCGTTTTTACGGTATTTCTGGGCCTCGAGATGAGCGGCGGGGAGCTCCTGGAGCACATGAAAAATCCCGGGGTCAGCTACGACACCTACGACGAGGACTCCGATCCCCGCGACACGGAGGACCCGGACCTGTTCGCCAAGGCCGGATTCGGACTGCACTCGCCGTCGCTGATCAATGCCGCCCTGGCCCCGGAGGGCAAGTCATCACTCATGATCATGACCATGGCCCCTGCCGGATGGCAGAACCGTTGGGGCGGAGGCGACAGGGAACGGTACCGGATCCTCAAGAAGGCGGCCATGGATGCGCTCGTCGCCCGGGCTGAGGCCGTCATTCCCGGGCTGCGGTCGCGCCTCGAATTCGCGGAGGCGGCAACGCCGCTCACCTACGAACGCTACACGGGCAACACGGACGGAGCGACGTCCGCCTGGAGCTGGAACCCGCGCGAAAGGTTCTACGAAAAGGGCGTGTTCGACCTCGTCGTCGACACACCGATCCGCAACCTCTTCATCGGGTCGTGCTGGGCCAACCAGACCGGAGGCATCCCGGGCGCCATCGCCGCGGCTTACAAGTGCGCTCAAAAGATCAAATAAGATTCACCGGGCTCAAGCCCCCTTCGGCGAGGCGAGGTGAGGATGCCTAACTTATTGAAACCAATCTTTATGACGGCCATGCTGCTGGCCGGGTCACGCGCCGCCGTTTCGGCCCAGGAGATCAAATACGGAGTGGGGAAATGGGACCCGGAATCGGGCCTGGGGAACCACCGCGCGCTCGTCCGCGTCGAAGCCGTCGCACCGGGAAAGCTCGGCGTGCAACTGAGGAAAGACAGGCCCCCCGTCATGACGGCGGAATTCGCGAAAACCGCGGCCGCCGTGCGGGTCAGGATCCCCTGGCGCCGCCGCGACGCCGACCCCGATCAAAAGAATATCGTGGTCGTCGACGCGGCGACCGGCGCCAGGATCGCGAACGTCTATCCTCTCGCTATCAACCGCGAGTCAGGGGATATCGTCTTCGAGCCCAAGACCGTGCCCGGCGATTATTACGTTTATTTCATGCCCTACAAGTCCGAAGGCCGGAAGAATTACCCGAACGTCAGGTATGACCCTCCGGTCCTCACGGCCGACGCTGCCTGGCTCGCGGCGATCGGGATCGCGCCAGGCAAGCAGGCCCCCTTCAATTCCGACGCGATTCCCCCGGCGAAGGTCACCGAGATCCAGTCGGTGGATGAGTTCAGCAGCTTTTATCCCATGGAAGTGATCGCCACTGCAGCCGAGACCAACGCTCTGCTCAGGGCCAATCCAAACTCTCCCTACCTCCTGTTTCCCGAGGATCGCCGCCTGTCCATCCGCATGACCGGCGACCTCCCCATGCGCTGGGTCACGAGCGGGCCGAACCGCGTTTTCCACGGGGAAGCGGCTCCCGGCGAGTATTTCACGTTCCAGATAGGCGTCTGGGCCGCCCGCGGGCCGATCGACGACCTCGCGGTGAGGTTCTCCGAGCTCAAGCGGTCCGGTCCCGGGTCTTCCGCAAGCTCACCTGCCCTCACCGCCCTGATCCCGGCCTCGGCCGCGACCTGCTTCAATACGGGCGGGTCCAACTGGGACGGGTCGTTTTTCAAGAAAGCCGTCCCGGTCGGGATGGGAAAGGTCCAGGCCCTCTGGTGCGGCGTCCAGGTCCCGAAAGACGCCGGGCCCGGTGTCTATGAGGGCACGGTCACGATCGCTCCCCGAGGCCTTCCCGAAACGGCGGTGGAGGTCGAGCTCCGAGTGTCCGGCCCGGCGCTTGAAGACGCCGGCGACGCCGATCCCTCCCGGATGACCCGGCTCCGCTGGCTCGACTCCCGGATCGCCTTCGACGACGGCCTCGTCCCGCCGTACACACCCCTCAAAGTGGAGGGAAGGACGATCAGCTGCCTGGGCCGTTCTCTCGTGGTCGGGCCGGACGGTCTGCCCGCCCGGGTCCTGAGCTATTTCGCTTCGGAGATGACCCGGCTCGCGGCCGCCCCGGTCGAACTCACCGCCTCTCCGTTCAAGGTCCGTGTAGACGGTTCGGACGGCCGCGAGGTCCCTTGGACCACCCATCCATCCGGGCCGCGCTTCACGAAAAACTCGGCCGGCGCCGTCGCCTGGGAATCGGAAATCCGGGCCGACGGCCTGACGATGACGGTCAGCGCCCGGATGGAGTTCGACGGGTTCGTCGATTACAGGGTTTCGATTTCGGCGGTAAGAGATGTCCCGGTCTCGGACATCCGGCTCGAGGTCCCCTTCAACGGGGATCGCGCGCGCTATATGATGGGCCTGGGCTTCAAGGGGGGGCTCAGGCCGGCCTCGTTCGAATGGTCATGGGACCCGAAGAAGAACCAGGACGCCCTCTGGATCGGGACCGTCAACGCGGGCCTGCAGATCTCCCTCCGGGCCGAGAATTATTCCCGCCCGCTCAACACGAACTTCTACTTGTCCAAGCCCCTCAACATGCCGCCTTCCTGGTGGAACAACGGCAAGGGGAGCGTCTCGGTGGGCACGATCGACCTCCCGGATATCAGGATGGGCTCGAACTCGTCCGGGAGTGCCGCCGGTCGGCCCTCTTCCGCAGCCCGGGACCGGAAGACCGTTGTCCTCCTCGCCGCCCGCTCCGGGCCGCGGACGATCCGGGCCGGCGAGACGCTCCACTTCGACTTCACCCTCCTGCTTACGCCCTTCAAGCTCCTCGACCCGGCGGCCCATTTCGGCCAGCGCTACTTCCACGCCGACAAGCCCCTGGAAGAGGTGGCCGCCTCCGGGGCCAACGTCATCAACATCCACCACGCGAACGACATCAACCCTTACCTCAACTATCCCTTCCTGAGACCGCAGCAGATGAAGGATTACATCGACGAGGCCCATCGCCGCGGCTTCAAGGTCAAGATCTACGATACGGTCCGCGAGCTCTCGAACCGCGCGGCCGAGCTCTTCGCCCTCCGGAGCCTGGGCCACGAGATCTTTTTGCCCGGGCCCGGCGGCGGCTATTCCTGGCTCCAGGAGCACCTCGGGACCGATTACATCGCGGCCTGGTTCGTGCCCGAGCTCAAGGACGCGGCCGTCATCAACAGCGGCATGTCGCGCTGGCACAACTATTACCTCGAGGGCCTCGACTGGCTGGCCCGCAACGTCGGCATCGACGGCCTCTACCTCGACGACGTGGCCTTCGACCGGACGACCATGTTGCGGCTCCGGAAGATCCTCGACCGGAACCGGCCCGGCGCCCTCATCGACCTCCACAGCGCCAACCAGTACAACCCGAGGGACGGTTTCGCCTCGAGCGCCAACCTCTACCTCGAGCACTTCCCGTTCCTCAACCGGCTGTGGTTCGGCGAGTACTTCGATTACAACGGCAGCGGGCCCGACTATTGGCTCATCGAGATGTCCGGCATTCCTTTCGGCCTCATGGGCGAGATGCTCCAGGACGGCGGCAATCCCTGGCGCGGCATGGTCTTCGGCATGACGAGCCGTCTGCCCTGGGCGGGCGACCCGCGCCCGCTCTGGAAGGCCTGGGACGACTTCGGCATCACCTCGAGCGAAATGGTCGGCTGGTGGGCGGAGTCGAATCCCGTGAGGACGGGGAGTGCGGAGGTCCTGGCGACGGCCTACCTGAAAAAGGGGAAAGGGGGCAAGGCCCGGGCCCTGATCGCCCTGGCCAGCTGGGCCAGGGACGCCGTGGATGTCAGGCTCGTGATCGACTGGAAGGCTCTCGGGCTCGACCCGGGCCGTGTCCTCCTCCGCGCGCCGGCCATCGACAAGTTCCAGCCGTCCGCCGAGTTCAGGCCCGGCGATCCAATCCGGGTCGAGCCGGGAAAAGGATGGCTGCTCGTTCTCGGAGACTAGCCCGGGGTAACGCGGTTGCGGCCACCCGCCTTGCTCCGGTACATCAGCGCGTCGGCGCGGTTGATCACGCTCTCGACCGTGTCCTCCGGGAGGAACGTCGTGGCCCCGATCGAGACCGTGACCCCGACCTGGCAGGCCGCCAGCGTGACGAAGCTCTTGGCGACGAGGGCCCGGAGCTTCTCGGCCAGCTTGGCCAGGTTCTTGTCGGTGATGTTCCGGATGATCAGGACGAACTCCTCGCCGCCCCAGCGGCCCACGGTATCGAAGGCCCGGACGCCCTGGAGGAGGGTCTGGGCGACGGCCTTCAGGATCTGGTCCCCCGCCTCGTGCCCGTAGCTGTCGTTGACCCTTTTGAACCGGTCGATGTCGACGAAAAGGAGGCCCATGGGCCAGCTGTAGCGGTCGATCTCCTTGAGGACCGACTGGAGCGAGATCTCCATGAAGCTCCTGTTCCGGATCTCGGTCACGGGGTCCACGAGGGCCAACTGCTTAAGGCGGTCGAGCTCCTGGACCTCGGCCAGCCGGCGCGAGTTGTCGCTGAAGACCTCGACGCCGCCCGTGATCCGGCCCTCCGCATTCCGGATCGGCGCGACCCGCACGGAAACCGGCATCCGGTGACCCTTCCGGTGGTGAAGAAAGACGTTCGCCTCGCGCGGCTCCCCGTCCTCTATGGTCCGGGCCAGGGGGCACAGTCCCTCGCACAGGCTCGTCCCTTCGCCGTCAACGTGGACGAGGATATTGTCCGCACAGCGCCGGCCGACGACCTCCCGGGCCTCGTAGCCGGTCATTTTCGCGGCCGTCTTGCTCCAGAACGTGATCCGGCGCTCGCGGTCCACGAAGTAAACGCCGTCGAACAGGTTGTCGAGGACATCCCGGTAGAATTCGTTCCTTGGCGACATTCTAACCTCCATCCGAACAAGGCCCCTGATTGAAGGGCACTATTATATCAAAAAGGGAGCCGCGGCCAAGCTCCACGAGCCCGGGCGGCGCCTCGAGGTCATTTTCAGGCCGCCGGCCTGCCGGCCGGGGAGATCGCGGCTGCCGCGAGCCGGTCGATCTCGTCCAGCTTGAATCGGACGGAAATGATATAGGGCGGCTCGCCCTTGGCCCAGTGGCCGTAGGTCGTCAGCAGGAAGGTCCCGTCCGGAAGGACTTCCACGCCGGGGTAGGCACAGTCGGCTCCCTTGGTGTTGTGCGCCAAGCGGATGCCGTACTGGCCTTCGCGGCCGCGGACGATGTCCTCGTAGCGGCCGACCCAGGCGACCCAGTCTCCGCGCGTCGGGCTCTCAAGCGTCGTGTCCCGGAAAGAGACGAGGAGGCGTCCGTCGGGGGCATATTTCCCCACGTGCCGGTCGCCCGTGAGCGCGCCGGGGAGCTCGCGGGGCGCGCTCCAGGTTCGCCCTTCATCCCTCGAGAAGATGACGAATGAATTCCGCGTCCGGCTGTTCTCGCGGAGCAGGGCCGCGAGCTCGGGCCCGTCCGGCGATCGAAGGACGCCGGGTTCGCAGAGCTGGATCTCCCGGGACTCGTAAACTTTCTCGGGGCGCGACCACGTCAAGCCGCCATCTTTCGAGAACGTCTTGTAGAGCGTGAACAGCGGGGGCTTAACGGCGCTCCCGCCGGCGCGGAAGAAGCGGCCGTCATCGTGGAACATGGCCATGTCACGCCCGCGGCCGGTCCGGAGCGGGACGACGCTGCTCATGACGACGATCCCGCCCCAATCCCCCATCGGCTCGAGCGGCGTCCAGGCGCGGCCGTCGTCCCGGAACACGGAGAGGCGGGCGGGGTAAAGTCCGGAAAAAAGGACGAGCCGCTTCTCACCGGCGGGCCCGGTCAGGCGGTGGATGGTCGGCGTTTCCTTCGACGTGGCCCAGTTCTCCGGCACGGGGAGCCGGTCCCCCCAGGTCAGGCCGCCGTCCCGGCTCATCTTCATGACGATCGGGCCGGCCCCGTGGCCTCTCGGATAGACGGCGATGACCGTCCGGCCGTCCTCGAGGAGGGCGGTCGTCGGATGGCCGAGGTACTCGGGCTCCCGGTCGACAATAACCTGGCGGCCCGCCTGTCCGGCAAGGTCGATGAGGGGGATCGTGTAGCCGCGGAGGACCGTCGCGCTCCGGCCGGCGGTCGCCGGCGGCTTCTCCCGGACGCAGGGGCTGAACGAGACCAGGAGCCCCGCGGCAATGAAGAAAAACACGCCCGGGAGAAGCGTCTTTTTGCGGGGCCGTGCTATGAACCTCGTTTTCCGAGTCCTCCCTTCCGCCCGGTTTTCCGCGCGGCCCGGCCTCACCCGGCGAGCTTCATCAGCCAGCGGTGCAGGGGCACGAGCGGCTCGTAGCGCTCGAAACAGTAGTCCACCAGGCGGGCTGAATAAAATGCAGGGGGGATCTTCGTTTCGTATCCCACCCAAAGGCCGTTGTGCTTCAACAATTCCGCGTTCGGGTGGCCGGGATCGTAGCCGGCCGGGACGCGCTTGTAGTGCTTTCCTCCGAGCTCGAAATCCTTCCTTTTCGAGAGCACGGCCAGGATCTTCTCGAGCTCCTGGCCGAGCTTCGGGTCGACAACGGCGCGGCGATAGCGCGGGACGAGATGATCCGGGAACATGTACATCCCCGACCCGAGATAGAGGTCCGGCGGCTCGACATGGAAATAGAAGCCGGGAGATTCCATCCGCGACGTCGTCCCTTCCCAGAAATAGAGGCCCAGGTTCGTCTTGTACGGGGACGGGTCCAGGCTGAAGCGCGTGTCTCGGTTGATCCGGAAGATCGACTTGTTGACCAGCGGGACGGCGACGATCTTGGGGACCGCCGTCCGGAGCTTTTCGCCCATGGCAACGACGAAGGCCTTGGCCGGCTCCATCACGTGCCTGTCGTAGGTTTCCCTGTGCGCGGCGAACCACTCCCGGTCGTTGTTCCGGCGCAGGCCGTTGAAGAATCGAAGCGTTTCCTTGGTGAATCCTGAAAAGACGGCAGTGTCGGCCATTGCGCCCTCCTCCCGGCCATTCTATCCGGCCGTGCGGGCGCGGTCAAACTCGCGCATTGTCAAGGACACGGCGGGCATGATATAAATCAGGCCGAAGAAATGGTCATCCTGGGTGGATGAACAGGGAGGCGCTGATGAAATGGATCCGGGCTGTCGTCTCACTCCTTCTCGCGGCCGCGATCTTCTGGGGATTCGACAACCGCCACGGCATGGTCCCGCCCGCGGGCAAGCTCCTCAACCCCTTCGCCGGGTTCTGGCAGAACGGGACCCGGGGAGATTCTCTGCCCGCGGACCTCGCCGTCCCCGGGCTCAGGGACGAGGTCCGCGTGGCCTGGGACGGCCGGCACGTACCCCACATTTTTGCCCGGAACGACCACGACCTCTACCTGGCCCAGGGGTACATCTCCGCCTATCTCCGGCTCTGGCAAATGGAATTCGAACTGCTTTATTCCGCCGGCCGAATCTCCGAGATCGTCGGGCCCATGGGCATCCAACAGGACCGTTTCAACCGCCGGTTCGGGATGGTCTGGGCCGCGGAAAACGCCCTCAACAAGTTCCGGGACGATCCGAAGACCCGGGAGGCCGTCGCGGCCTACTCCGCCGGGGTCAACGACTACATCAGGAGTCTCGGCCGAAAAAATCTGCCCCTTGAATATAAAATCCTGGACTACGAGCCTGAACCCTGGACCGAGCTCAAGTGCGCCCTCCTCCTCAAATCCATGGCCTACGTTCTGGCGTCCTACAACCAGGACGCCGCTATGACGGTCATGCGGAAAGCTCTGGGCGAACCGGTGATGAGCGAGCTTTTTCCCTACCAGCCCCCCCTCGTGAGCCCCGTCATCCCGCCGGGCACGGCCTGGGATTTCACTCCCGTTCCCCTTCCCAACCCCAAACCGCAAGGAGACGGGGGGAGCAAGGATGAAATCTCCGGCCGGGTCTTTCCGGACGCCGGAACGGCGGGCTTCATGCCCATCGGCACCCGCCCGTCGCCCGATGTGGGCAGCAACAATTGGGCGGTCTCCGGACGCCTGACGCGGAGCGGATCCCCGATTCTCTGCAACGACATGCATCTCGGCCTGACCCTGCCGGCCGTCTGGTACGAGGTCCAGCTCGCGGCCCCGGGCCTCAATGCCAGGGGCGTTTCGTTCCCCGGGGCGCCGCTCATCATCGCCGGATACAACGAGAACATCGCCTGGGGATTCACGAACGGGACGGATGATGTCCTCGACTGGTATGCCGTCAAGTTCAGGGACGAAAGCCGGGGCGAGTATCTCTATGACGGCCAGTGGCGCAAGACGTCGATCCGCGAGGAGCGGATCAAGGTCCGCGGGGGACGGGACGTTATCGATAAAGTCTTCTACACGCACCAGGGCCCCGTCGTCCGCTTGAAAGGCGAGGCGAATTTTCCCGCCGACGTCCCGGAAGAGGCGGCCCTGCGCTGGCTCGCCCACGACCCGTCCAACGAGTTCATGACAATCGACGGCCTCGGCCGGGCAAAGAATTACGCCGATTATCTCAAGGCGCTGGAATATTGGGATTGCCCCTCCCAGAACATCATCTTCGCCGACAGGGAAGGGACGATCGCCATCTGGCATAGCGGCAAGTACCCGCTCCGGTGGAAAGGTCAGGGGCGCTACGTTCTCGATGGTTCGGACCCCGCCGACAATTGGCAGGGCTGGGTCCCGCGGGCCCACAACCCCCATGTCAAGGATCCTGAGCGGGGTTTCGTGAGCTCGGCCAATCAGATGGCGGCCGATGCCCGGTATCCTTATTACCTGGGCTGGGATTACGCGTCATACGAACGCGGCGCCCGGATCAACGAGATCCTGGGGTCCGCGAAAGGCCTCACGCCTGAGGACATGATCCGGATGCAGGCGGACGTCCTGGACCTGAGGGCCCGGGCGATCCTGCCGCGCGTGATCGGCCTCATCAGCGAGAAGCTGCTCACGGAGACGGCGCGGCGGAGCTTGGACGAGCTCAGGAGCTGGAATTTCGAAAGCCGGGCCGGGTTCATCGCTCCGACGATCTTCAAGCAGTTCTGGAACGACCTCAACGCCCTGACCTGGGACGACGAAAAGAAAGGCGGGATGGCCCGGATGACCTGGCCGGCGAGCCAGGTCATGGTCGACCTCATCCTCAACCACCCCGGCTCGGAGTTCTTCGATGATCGGACAACCCCTGAGCGGGAAGGTTTGGCCGACATCGCCGACCGGGCCTTCCGGGAGGCCGTGGCCGCACTCGAGAAAAGGTGGGGGCCCTTCGGGCCGGCCTGGAAGTGGGGAAAAACCAAGGGGACCCGCATCCGGCATCTCGCCGAGATCCCGGGCCTGGGTCTGGAAGGGCTGGAGGCCGACGGCGACAGCGTCACGATCGACGCCATCAGCATGGCCTGGGCTCCCTCGTGGCGGATGATCGTCGAGCTGGGCCCGGAGGTCAAGGCCTGGGGGATCTATCCCGGCGGGCAGTCCGGCAACCCGGGTTCGAAATTCTACGACGACATGGTGGAAGATTGGCTGTCGGGAAAGCCGGACGAGCTCGTCTTCCTCAAGTCGGCCGAGGAGCCGCATCCCGGGGTGGTCGCCCGGACGACCATGCGAGGTGGAAAATGATCGCCGTCCTCGTTTGCCTTCTGATCATGCTGGCTCTGCACATCCTAACGCCGTATTGGTGGTGGGTCATGATCGTGCCCTTCGCCTACGGAGCGGCGGCGGCCCGCTCGGGAAGGAAGGCGTTGCGGACGGCGTTCTTCTCGGCGGGGCTGCTGTGGCTGGGGGCGAGCCTCTACTTCTTCATGACCGGGAGCCGGATCATTGCGGAAAGGATGGCCATGATGTTCGGCCTCGAGCGATCCTGGCTGATGATCCTGGCAACGGCGCTCATCGCGGCCGTCGCCGCGGCCGTTGCCGGCTACGCCGGATACACCGTCCGGGCGATTTTCAAGAAAAGTTAACCTATTTCCCCGGCGACCTTGGCCGTCGATCCGCCGGCTCTATCGGTTCAGGGGCTATTTCAGATTGCCGAACTGGAGCTTGAAATCCGCCTTCATCTGCATGTCGGTCAGGAATTGATGAGGGGTTTTATAGATTTTCCTCAATCTGGGATTCGGGAGAAACTCGAGCGCTTCACGAAAATTTTTTTGAGTGATGAACAACGGGTCCACGGAAACGCCCTCGTATTCGCTGAAGTTCTTCTGGAAAATATACCCGTCGCAGAGCGCATCCAAAGTGAGGTTGTCGTTGGCGGCGGCGAAGATTGAGCCCGTGTCCCGAAGCCGGCCGAAGGGCGTGCCGACGACATCGAAGCCGACCCGCTTGTCCTTGAGCCCTCTCATGGCGGCGTCGATGGCCCCGTCCACGGGATAGCCAACGCTCCCGTGCCTCTCCCGTGCCGGCCAAGGGAAATGAAGCTGGATAGAGAACACCCGCTCCCCGATCTTCGCATAGACGATATTCCCCATCCGGCTGACGACGAACGCCCTGACCTTTCTCGTCTGGAAATCGTAGTCGGGCTCGTGAAAACGGGTGAACGCGTGGATCCCCCCGGAATAGATCAGGGCTTTTTTCTTCTTTTTGACGAATTCGTCGATGATGACCTTCGCCATATGGTCATCTCGCTCCCCCTGGAAAAAAACATTTTTCCAGAGTTGCGTGGGCATGCTTTCCCTGACCAGGGGCCAGTTGGCACGGTAATCGAGATGGACAATCCGGAATTTCGGGGCGTCCAAGGGAAGCGATCTGTTCAGCTCCCAGGCTTTCCGGTAGATGTCCAGGTATTCCTTGTAAGGCCAATAGGGTCCCCATTTGAACATGAGCCAGCGGGCCAGGTTTTTATCGTAGGCCTCGGCCGTAACGAGGCGGTCCGCCTTATCCTGGTATTCGTGACAGCCGAATTCGATGCCGAGCTCGAAGACACCAATCCTGTAAAGGAGCGGGATGAGGCTTTGGACAAGCTCCACATCGTGCTTGAACTTGTGTCCTTCGCCGAGGAACACGAGATCATGGTCGCGGAACTTGGCGATGACGTATTCTTCGGGGGCCTGCCAGTGGGACTTCAGATAGAGGACGAGAGCATCCTTCTCCTCCAGGGGCACCCCGCCTGTTGACTCATGGGTGCCGGCCAGCCCGAAAAAGAGGACAAGGGGAATCAACAGCGACAGTTTTTTGGCCAATTCTGCGAAAGCCCGCTTTTCTTTGTGCCCCAAGTTCCCCCGTCTGACAGTAAACATAGCGCCGCCCGATGAAAGATGTCAAGTCGATGGTATTTCAAAAGGATGGCCGATCCGATAAGATAGCCTTGAACGAACCGGAGGCGCACATGAAGAAACACGCGTGGGTCAAAGAGTTCCCCGGCGCGGTCACGGTTTGTGATAAAGAAGGCCGGATCATCGAGATGAACCAAAAGGCCGTCGAGGCCTTCGCGGCGGACGGCGGCGAGAAACTCATCGGAACCAACGTCCTCGACTGCCACCCCGAACCATCGCGAGCGAAGCTCAAGGAGATGATGGAGGCCGGGCGGACAAACGTCTACACGATCCAGAAGAAGGGAAAGAGAAAGCTCATCTACCAGTCGCCATGGTCCGAGGCCGGCCGGTACGCGGGCTTCGTCGAGTTCTCCGTCGAGATCCCCTGGGACATGCCCCATTTCAACCGGGACTAGCGGGGTCAGGCCGGCGAGCCGTACTTCTTCTTAAAGATCAGGTAGATCGGGATGCCGATGAGGACGGTTGCGATCGCGATGGACGATTCCTTGGGCCGTTGGAGAAAAGAAAGGACGAGGATCGTTACGCCCGTCAGGATGTAGGCCGCCGGGACCACGGGATAGCCCGGGACCTTGATGACGCTCCGGCCGGACCGCCTCAACTTGAAGACCCCGAGAACGGCCAGGATCGGGAAAATCCCGAGGGAGAATCCCATGTAGGTCAGGAGCTGGTCGAACCTCCCCAAGAGAACGAGCGCCGCGGCGATCAGCCCCTGAAGGACGATCGACCGGGACGGGACCGCGAATCTCGGACTCACCTTGGCCAGCGACTTGAAGAAGACGCCGTCCTTGGCCATGGAATAATAAACCCTGGGCCCGAGGATGATGAACGCGCTCAGCGACGAGAACAGAGCGAAGGAGATGAGGACCGAGATGACCGTCTCCGCGGACTTTCCGAAGAGGTTCCCGGCCGCCAGCCCGCCGATCGAGATGACCCCTTCCATGCCGGCGGGCGGGACCGCGTAGATATAGAACAAGTTCAGGGCGAGATAGAGAACCACGACGGCTCCGGTCCCGAGGAGAAGCGACCGCGGCAGGTTCCGCGCCGGGTTCTTGACTTCGGAACCGACATAAGCCGAGGCGTTCCAGCCGCTGTAGGCGAACATGATCCACATAAGAGCCAGGCCCATGGTCTTCCAGCCGGCGAAATCGAAGCCGAAGCCGGCGGAGGACGTCAAGTGGCTCAGGCTCCCCTTTCCTACCGCGAAGCCCGCGGCGACGAGGGCCACGATGAGGAGGATCTTGAGCCCGGTCAGGAGATTCTGGACCCTGGCCCCGAGCTCGAGTCCCCGCGTGTGGAGGAAGGTGAAGGCGGCGATGACCAGGATGGCGTAGACTTTTTTCATGATCGCCGCCTCGGAAGCGCCGGCGAAGATCCCCACGTGCAGGATGCCCGGAAAGGCCCTCGTCAGGTATTCCGTGAAGCCGATGGCCGAGGCGGCGATGGGGGCGGAGAAGCCGACGAAAAAGGACACCCAGCCGGCGAGAAAGCCCAGGGCCGGATGGAAGAGCCGCGAGAGGAAAGCGTACTCGCCTCCCGCATGCGGGATGGTTGCGCCGAGCTCGCCGTAGCTCAGGGCGCCGCAGAGGGCGATGAGGCCGCCGACGGCCCACAGGGCGAGCATGACCGCGGCGCTGTGGAGGTCTTTCATCAGCAGGCCGGAGGTCGTGAAGATGCCGGCCCCGACCATGTTGGCAATGACGATGTTGGTCAGCGGAAAGAGGCCGAGCTTGCGCTGGAGGCCCTCGACGCTTTCTTTTCCGTCCATGCTGTCACCTTATGAGTCGGCTGGTCCGGGCATTGTCTTGCTTTATATGCCAGCGCGGGGGGCAAAGTCAACGCGCAGCCTAGCCTCCCGCGCCAGCCTTGACATCCGATTCCCCCGGGTCCAGGATATTCGGTGATGAAAAGCAGGGCCGTTTTCTTTTATCTTCTGATGCTCCTGGCTCATATCGCCCATGTCTTCGAGGAGATCTGGGCAAGATTCTGGATTCTTCAGAGGATCGGGCTGGCCGGATTCCTCGCGATCAACTGGGTCCTCTTTTTGATCCCGGTGGCTTTTTTATTCTTTATCCTCAACCGAAAACGCTGGGCGTATTGGCTCGGCTTCCTCTACGCCGGATTCATGGGACTCCAGGGACTCGGCCACAATATCGCCACGATCGTGACTGGCCGCTATTTCGATGGCTATGCCGGCGGATTCAGCGGGCTTGTCATGCTCGTCGTCGCCTGGCCGCTCATTCACCACCTCAGGAAAGAAATGCCTGGGCGCAAAGGCCCGGCCCTTTCCTAAGCTGCGGATTTCGGTGGCGCACAACTCAATACACTAAATTATGGGAGGACTCGGCCGAACTCTATTTCGGTAATGAGTTGTGTGTCACCGAAATAACCGAAATATTGTTGCCTTTCTTATTGAAATGCCGCCGCATTTTTTCCATAATACGGCCTTGAGACGAGCGATGTCCGTTTCCCAGGGTTCCGCTTCCCCAGGCCCCGCCTGCCAAGGAGCTCCCTTCGTTGCCTGAGTTCCTGGAGTTCCGCGGCGTCTCCAAGCGTTTCGGAACCATCCAGGCGGTCGCCGATGTCTCCCTCGAAATAAAAAAAGGTGAATTCTTTTCCCTCCTCGGGCCGAGCGGCTGCGGCAAAACGACCATGCTCCGCCTCGCCGCCGGGTTCGAAGAACCCGACTCCGGCCGCGTCTTCCTCGACGGCCGGGACATCACCGACCTTCCTCCGAACGAGCGGAAGGTCAACACGATCTTCCAGAGCTATGCCCTCTTCCCCCACATGACGGTCCGCGACAACATCGCCTTCGGCCTGGCCATCGCCAAGCGCCCGAAAAAGGAGATCGCCGCCGAAGTCGAGAAGATGCTCCACCTCATCCAGATGACGGACCAGGCCGATAAAAAACCCGACCTCCTCTCCGGCGGCCAGAAGCAGCGGGTCGCCGTCGCCCGGGCCCTCGTCAACAAGCCCGACGTCCTCCTCCTCGACGAGCCGCTGGCGGCCCTGGACCTCAAGCTCCGCCAGAAGATGCTGATCGAGCTCGACCTCATCCACGACGAGGTCGGGATCACCTTTCTCTACGTCACCCACGACCAGGCGGAAGCCATGAGCCTAAGCGACCGGATCGCGGTCATGGACAGCGGCCGGATCGAGCAGGTGGGCGCGCCGGCCGAGATCTACGAATCGCCCCGGTCGAGCTTCGTCGCCGCCTTCATCGGCGACACGAATTTCCTCGAGGGCCGCGTCCTCGACTCCCCCGACCGCGAATACTGCCGCCTGGCCATTGCGGGCCTGCCCGAAATCCTCTGTTTCAACGACAAGCTCATCCAGCCCGGGCAGCCGATCTATCTCAGCATCCGCCCGGAAAAGGTCCACATCTCCCGCGAACGGCCCGAGGAGAAGCCCCAACGGAATTACCTCCCAGCCGTCGTCGAGGACGTCATCTACCTCGGCTCGACGACGAAATACTGGGTCCGGGCGGCGGGCTACAGGATCCAGATCCTCCGGCAACACTCTCGCTATTTCCTCGACGAGAAACCCCTTCGCTGGAAGGACGACGTCTGGATCTGGTGGCATGCCGACGACGGCTTCATGCTCGACCATTTCCGGAAGGCGGACGAGGGCCTGCTCGCCGTCCCGCCGCAGAAGGTCGGAGAGCCCTTCAACGGCAAATAGATGAAAAGAAACAAGCGGCGTCGGCTCCAGGAGTGGCTGATCTCGCTCCCGACCCTCTTCTGGCTGACCCTTTTCATCGTCATCCCGACCCTGCTCGTCTTCGCCATCGCCTTCCGCCCGGCCAACCCTTACGGCGGCATCGGCCCGGGCTGGACGCTCGAAACGATCCGCGGCCTGTGGAATGCCGGCTACCTGGTCATCGCCTGGCGGACGGTCTGGATCAGCCTCCTGACGACCATTCTCTGCATCCTGTTCTCGCTCCCGACCGGCTATTTTATCGCCCGGGCCCCCGAAAGATGGCGGAACCGGCTCCTGATGCTCATCATCGTGCCCTTCTGGACGAGCTTCCTCGTCCGGGTCTTCGCCTGGAAATCGCTCCTCCATCCCGAGGGCCTGATCAAGAAAGTCCTCGAGGCGATCGGCCTCGCCGGCCCCCAGACGACGCTCCTCTATCATCCGGCGGCGGTCGTCCTGGTCATGGTTTACACGTTCCTGCCGTTCACCATCCTCCCGATCTACGCGGCCGCGGAGAAGTTCGATTTCCGGCTGGTCGAGGCGGCCCGGGACCTCGGCGCCAAACCGTTCCAGGCCTTCCGGAAGATCTTCCTCCCGGGGATCCGGCGCGGCCTGATAACGGCGGTCCTGGTCGTCTTCATCCCCGCCCTGGGCTCCTACATCATCCCCGACCTTGTCGGCGGGCCGGCCAGCGAAATGCTCGGGAACAAGATCGCCCAGAGGGTCTTCGTCGACCGCAACCTCCCGCACGCGGCCGCCCTCTCGGCCGTCCTGATCCTGGCCGTCCTGGCGCCCCTCATCGCCGTACTCGTCATCCAACGGAAAAAGGGCAAGCCGGAGATCATCATCGGGGAGGCGCCGTGAAGAGGAGCCGTTTCCCGCTTGCCGTGACCATCCTCGTTCTCGGCTTCTTCTACCTGCCGATTCTCATCCTCGTCGTCAATTCCTTCAACGCGGCCCGGTTTTCGAGCAGCTGGCAGGGGTTCACGCTCGATTGGTACGCGAGGCTCTTCCACTCCCCGGAGATCTGGCTGTCGGTCCGCAACACCCTCATCATCGCGGTGAGCTCGACGGCCGTTTCGCTCGTCCTGGGAACGGCGGCCGCCTTCGCCCTTCACCGCTACGCCGGAAGCCGGCTCCAGCGCGTCCATTACACTCTGATCTATACGCCGCTCGTCGTCCCCGAGATCCTGATGGGCATCAGCCTTCTCATGGCCTTCGTGGCGGCCGGGACCGGCCTCGGCCTGTTCACCATCTTCCTCGCCCACGTGACGTTCTCGGTGAGCTACGCCGCCATGGTCGTCCTGGCCCGGCTCCAGGACTTTGATTTCTCGCTCATCGAGGCCGCCCAGGACCTGGGCGCCAACGGGTGGCAGAGCACGCGCAAAGTCCTCCTCCCCTTGCTCCTCCCGGGGCTCGCGGCGGGCGGTCTCCTGGCTTTCACCCTGTCGGTGGACGATTTCGTCATCACCTTCTTCGTCGCCGGCCCGGGCTCGACGACGCTCCCCCTCCGGATCTACAGCATGATCAAGTACGGCAACCCGCCGATGATCAACGCCCTCTCGACCCTGCTCCTGGCCGTCACCCTCACGGCCGTCGTCACCAGCCAGAAGCTCGCCCGGTTGAAAAGATAGCCGTTCTGGGGTTAAATGGAAATTCCGCGATGAAGAATCTCGAAACAGGAAATAAATGCTCTCCAGGCTGGCAGGCCTTCACGGCTCAGGCCTGGCAGATCCCGGCCCGCGCGGTTTTTGTCCTCCTGGCTTTATCGCTTCTTTTCCTTGCCGGGTGCGGCAAATCGCGGCCGGTCCTGAGCGTCTACACCTGGTCCGACTACATCAAGCCGGAGCTCATCCGGCGCTTCGAGCGGGAAAATGATTGCCGGGTCGTCATCGACACCTTCGAGTCGAACGAGGCCATGTACGCCAAGCTGAAGGCAGGCGCGACGGGCTACGACATCCTCACCCCGACGAGCTACATGGTCAGCCTGATGTTCGACCAGGGTATGCTCCTCACCCTCGACCGCAGTCGGCTCCCGAACCTCAGCCACGTGGATCCGGAATTCCTCAAGATCACGGTCGACAAGACTATGGACCACTCCGTGCCATACATGCTCGTCTGGAGCGGGATCGCCTACCTTGAAGGCCGGGTGAAGGACGTCAAGCCGACCTGGAACATGTTCGACCGGACAGACCTCAAGGGCCGGATGACCATGTTCAACGATATGCGGGAATCGATCGGGGCCGCTCTCAAGTCCCTGGGCTACAGCATCAACACCGTCAACGAAAAAGAGCTCCAGGAGGCCGAGGCGGTCCTCCTCCGCTGGAAGAAAAACCTGGCCAAGTTCGACAACGAGCAATACAAGCTTGGGCTGGCCTCCGGCGAGTTCCTCCTCGTCCACGCCTGGAACGGCGACGTCTTCCAGGTCCGGAAAGAAAACCCGGACGTCCGGTTCTTCATCCCCGAGGAGGGGACGATCATTTCCTGCGACGACCTCGTTATTCCGAAGTCGGCCCGCCAAGTCGCCCTGGCCTACGCCTTCATCAATTTCCTCCACGATCCGAAGGTCGCGGCCGAGAACACGAACTTCATCTACTATCTCTGCCCGAACAAGGACGCCTATCCGCTGCTGGCGCCCGAGATCCGCAACAATACCGGGATCTTCGTGAAACAGGAAATCATGGCCAAGAGCGAGATCATCGCTAATATCGGCGGGGCGAACGCCCTCTACGTCAAGGTCTGGGACCGGGTCAAAGGCGCTGATTAGGCTGACGGAAAAAGGGGACGGTCCTGTTTTTTAGAGCAAAAAACAGGACCGTCCCCTTTTTCTACCGAAGGCCCAGGTCGATGACGACGTGCCTGATCCTCAGGCGTTTCCAGATATACGTGACGTGGGCGAGTCCGTCCCTGGACTGGATGACCGCCGGATAGGAGAACTCCGGCCCCTTTTTCATCTTCCAGCGTCAGGACTTGTGTCCATTTCCGTCCGTCCGATGAGAGAGAGACGGCGAGCGGTGTCCGGCCCTCGGGAACCGGGTTGAAAGCCAGGACGTGCCGTCCGTCGCGGAGAGTCACGGCGTCGATTCCCGAATTCGGGTTGGGCACGTCCAGCGGTTCGGGCGGCGACCAGGTGGAACCCCGGTCCGCGCTTCGGGAGGAGTAAATGTGACCCGCTGGACTTCTCATCAAGACCACGACTCCGTCGCCACCGGTCTGGAGCAGGGCCGGCTGGATCAGACCGATATCGCGGCCGTCGTTGATGGGGGGCGTCCTCTGCCAGGTGACTCCTTTATCTTTCGTCATCTCGAAATGAACGCTCCAGCCGTCCTCCTCCGTAGAGCTTCCGCAGAGGATCGTCCCGTCGGGGAATTCGAGAGGATGGCTCTTGACCGGCCCGAGGATGCCATCGGGCAGGCTCCGGGGCTCTGTCCAAGTCCGGCCGTCGTCCGTCGAGGACATCATCATCCCGTGCCACCGGGACGGGTCCGGTCCCATCTTATAGAAAAGGAGCAGGGGCCCTCCCGCGGGGTTAAAGAGGACGGGATTCCAGCACGGTTGGCCTCCGCTTCCGTCCGTCACCCGTCGGCCCGAAGCGACCTCGACCGGAGCTGACCAGGCCGACCCTTCCCGGCGGGAGAGCCAGATCCCAACGTCCGGGTTTCCCTCCGCCGTCCCGCCGAACCAGGCGGCGATCAGGCCCGAGCCGGTTTCGGCGATCGTCGAAGCGTGACACCGGGCGAACGGGGCGCTAACGAAAATATCCTCGCGCAGCACGATCGCCGGAGCCCGCTCTTGCGCGGTCGCCGGCGCGTTGGGGGGCTGTTCCGTGGATCTCCCTCGGCATCCCGCCGCGAGCAGGAGGGATGAAAAAAGGAGGGGGAGCGCGATCGGTCGCATGCCTGCCGTTCTCCGGACAGCCTATTTTAGCGTCGCAACGTAATTTCCGACACCGACGACGACGGTCGAAAGGATGAGGACGATGATCCCGGCGACGACGAGGCGGCGCGTCGGCTGGCCCGTCCCCTTCCATTCATGGAAGTAAATCCCCCACAGGCTGCTGAAGGTGATGATGAAGGCCATGTGGATGGTCCAGCTCGAGAAGTCGTACTTCCCCATCTTCGTCGTGCCCATGCCGTAGAAGAAGAACTGGAAGTACCAGGTGATCCCGGCCAGGGCGGAGAAGAGATAATTGGAGAAAAGGGACGTCGCCGCCGGGCGCGTTTCGGTCCCCTTGACCCTGAGGTAGTCGCGGCCCGTCTTGTTGCGGATGCTTAAGGCCGCGCACCAAAGGAAGTTCGTTGTGAACCCGCCGAAGAGGGCCACGACCATCACCGGGAAATTCTGGAAGAGAGGCCGCGCGCCACTCCGGACCGCCGCCTCGGCGATGGGCTTTCCCGCGGCGAAGGCGAAGGCCATGCAGGAGCTCATGATGCCGGCGAACGTGGCCACCCAAGCGCCCTTGACGAAACTGAACTCGGCGATCGAGGCCCGCTTCTCGGCGTCGGAAAGCTCCCGTTCCTTTCTCATCCCGGCGCTCCCGCAGATGGCGATCCCGGTCAGGCAGACGAGGATCCCGAGGATGACGATCCGGCCGGAGAGGGTCGAAACCATGCCCGCGAGCTGTCCATGGAAAAGCGGCGGGACAAGGGTGCCGAAGACGGCGCAGAAGCCGAGCGACAGGGCCATTCCGAGGGACAGACCGAGATAGCGCATGCTCAGGCCGAAGGTCAGGCCGCCGATCCCCCACATCACGCCGAAGAGATACGTCCAGAGGAGCGTCCCGGGAGGGGCGGACTTGAGGACTTTGATGAGATCGGGGCAGGTCAGAAGTCCCACGATCCAGGGCGTAATGATCCAGCTGAAGAACCCGCCCGTCAGCCAATAGGTCTCCCAGGCCCAGCCGCGGACTTTCTTGTAAGGGATGTAAAAGCTCCCGGCCGCGAACCCGCCCAGGGCGTGAAGGAAAACTCCGAGAAAAGGATTGGGCCCCATCCGGCCTCCTCGATTTTTCGGGAACTATATAACGCGGTCCGGCTGAAGTCAATCGCCGGGTCGGTGAAGAAGGGACGCGCTCGCGCTCTTGACCACAACCCGAGCGGGGAATACCATGGTTGCGAGAGAGGCGAAAGGCTCCGAACCCAGCAGGGGAAAACCGTGGGGAAAGAAAAAGAAAAGAGGGTCAGATCCGTCCTTATTCTCGTCCTTTTTTCTTTTGCCCGGCTAGCGTTGGCGCATAACAGGGATGGCGACTTGCTCAAACAAGCCCAAGAGATTTTCGGTCCATTGCCGCAGGTTGTTTTTTCTGAACACAATCCCGTCACTCCTGCCAAAGCGACCTTGGGAAAAGCTCTATTCTATGAAACCCGGATCTCCGTGGATGGAACGGTCAGCTGCGTCCGATGTCATCCCTTCAGTCTCTATGGTGCGGATGGCCTGCGAAAATCCATAGGGCACGACGCCCAACGCAATCCTCGGAATGCGCCCACAGTTCTCAACGCGGCAGGTCAGATTTCGGCCCACTGGATAGGAAATCGAAAGGACGTGGAGGACCAGGCGAAGCAGTCCGTGTTGGGCCCAGCCAGCTTCGGAATGCCTTCCTATGAGGCTGTGGAAAGGATACTCCGGGATATCCCGGGGTACGAGAGCTTATTCCGACGTGCTTTCCCCAGAGAAAAGGAGCCAGTCAATATCGAGAACTTCGCCAAGGCGGTGGGCGCCTTTGAAAGAACGCTCGTCACGCCCTCCCCTTTTGACGCTTTCATGAACGGAGATCAGACGGCCCTGACGGATCTTCAAAAAACGGGGCTGAAGACTTTTATCGAAACGGGTTGTGTCATATGCCATGCCGGAGCCTACGTGGGCGGACAGATGTACGAAAAATTCGGAGTGCTCGAACCGTACTGGCGATACACCAAAAGTCCCGAGATGGAAGAAGGAAGGTATGCTGTGACCAAGAACGAGGGCGATAAGTACGTCTTCAAAGTGCCCGGGCTCAGGAATGTGGAAATGACATCGCCCTATTTTCATGACGGATCTGTGGTCCCCTTATCTGAAGCCGTGCGGATCATGGGCCAACTCCAGCTGGGAAAAATTCTCGGGGGCCAACAGGTTGAAGAGATCATCGTTTTCTTGAAATCCTTGACGGGACGGATTCCTGAGGAAGCTCTGAGGGTGCCTCTGCTGCCTCCAGGCGAACGCGCGCTCGGTCTGACGAAACAGGCCGCTTCCGGCGACCCGGAGACGTGATCTCTTCGGGCTTCTTGCATTTTCCGGTACGTTTTTATTAGGATACTGCCGAACCCGTGAGCGACACCCGAAGGGCGGCGTCATGCTGAAAAAACATCCCAAAGGACTGGCCTTCATCTTCTTCACCGAGATGTGGGAGCGGGTCGGCTTCTACACGCTGATGGCCCTCCTCGTCCTCTACATGGACAAGGTCCTCGGCTGGAACGACTCGCGCAAGGGCGATTTCTACGGGATCTTCCTGGCCCTCTGCTATTTCACCCCCCTTCTCGGCGGGTGGCTGGGTGACAAGGTTTTCGGCCAAGTCAGGACGGTCCGCGCCGGGGCCTTCCTCATGTCCCTGGGGTACGTCGGCCTCGCGCTGTCCTCGGCCGCCCACGTGACGACTTTCTACGCCGGCCTCGTCCTGATCGGCGTGGGCACGGGGATCTTCAAGGTCAACATGTCCGTCCTCGTCGGGAACCTCTATGCCGACAAGGTCCCGCTCAAGGACGCCGGCTTCAACATCTTCTACATGGGCGTCAACCTGGGGGCTATGGCCGCGCCGCTCGTCGCCACGGTCAATAACGTCGTCTTCCACAGCTATAACCTCTCGTTCTGGGTGGCCGCCGTGGGGATGGTCTTCGCGCTCATCATTTTCCATTACGGCCAGCCCCACATCCGCGTCGCCGACGTCAAAAAACGGGCCGCGGACGCGGCCGCCGGGGCCATAACCCCTTCGGGGACCGCCATCGCCGCGACGAGCCCCGCCATGGACAAAAAAGAACAGTCCCAGCGCATCCTGACGCTCGTCATCCTCTTCCTCATCGTCATCTTCTTTTGGGTGGCCTTCTATCAGAATTCCTTCGCCCTGACTCTCTTCGCCGAGCGTTCGACCCTCATCCTCAAATGGCTGCGTCCGGAAACCTACCAGTCCTTCGAGCCCTTCTTCATCCTCGTCCTGACCCCGGTCCTCCTCGCGACCCTGGCCGCCCTGAACCGGCGCGGCCAAGAGCCTTCGACCCCGGTCAAGATCCTCCTCGGCATGCTCATCATGAGCCTGGCCATGATCATCATGGTCTCCGGATCCCTCGCTGGCGGCAACAGGGACCAGAACGTCATGTCGCCCGGCTGGCTCATCGGGACCTATTTCGTCGTGACGCTCGCCGAGATCCTGATCTCGCCCATGGGCCAGTCCTACGTCTCCAAGGTCGCACCGCCGAAGATCCAGGGCCTGATGATGGGTGGCTGGTACGCGGCCACAGCTGTCGGGAGCTACGGCAGCGGCCTGCTCGGAAAATCCTACAGCCGCTTCGCTCACCATCAATACTTCCTCATCCTGACCGGGCTGCTGGCCGTGGCGGCCTTCCTGATCCTCGTCTTCATGAAAAAGCTCAAACGGTTTTCTACCTAGACCGGAAGGAGTATGGCCATGCTCATCCAGGAGAAAGTCAGACAGGCCGTCGGGCTGCTCAAGGAATTCGGCGTCGACTGCTGGATCACCTTCATCCGCGAGAGCGAGATCAACGGCGACCCGACGCTCGTGTACTTGGCCCCGGGTCACGTCACCTGGCACTCCGCCTTCGTCGTCAGCGCCGATGGCCGGACGCGGGCCATCGTCGGCCTCTACGATCAGAAGGGCATCGAGGAGACTGGCGCGTACGACAAGGTTGTCGGCTACATCACCGGGATCAAGGAGCCTCTCCTCGAATATCTCAAGGAGCTCGACCCGCGGACGATCGCCGTCAATTACTCGGAGGGGAGCGAGATCTGCGACGGCCTGACCCACGGCATGTACCTGACGCTCCTGGAATTTCTTGGCGAGATCGGGTTCGCGGACCGGCTGGTGTCCGCCGAGAAGATCGTCTCCGCCCTGAGGGAGAGGAAATCGGCGACCGAGATCGCCTGGATGAAGGAGGCCGTCCGCCACACCGAGGAGATCTACGGCGCCGCGGCCGGGTTCATCGCCCCCGGGAAGACGGAGAAGGAGATCGCGGCCTTTATCCTGGCCGAGGTCGAACGCCGGAAGCTCCAGCTCGCCTGGGGCCAGGCCACCTGTCCCGCGGTCTTCACCGGGCCCGAGACGGCCCAGGCCCATTACTCCCCGACCGATCGCGTCGTCGAGCGCGGCCACGTCCTCAACATGGACTTCGGGGTCAAGGTCAGTTCCTACTGTTCCGACATGCAGCGGACCTTCTACATCCTCGAGGAGGGCGAAAGAGGCGCGCCGGAGGATGTCATGAAGGGTTTCCGGACCATCGTCCGGGCCATCCAAGGATCGCGCCGGGCCATGAAGCCGGGGGTTCAGGGCCTCGAGATCGACGCCATCGCCCGGTCGATCGTCCTCGACGCGGGCTACGCCGAGTTCCCCCACGCCCTCGGCCACCAGGTGGGCCGCTTCGCCCACGACGGCACGGCGCTCCTCGGCCCGAAGTGGGAAAAATACGCCCAGAAGCCGTTCCAGAAGCTCGAGGAAGGCATGGTTTTCACCATCGAGCCGCGCCTGACCGTCCCCGGCAAGGGGGTCGTCACGGTCGAGGAGATGGTCGTCGTGACCAGGAACGGCGCCGAGTGGCTCGGCAGCCCTCAAAGGGACATCATCCTGATCAGATGAAGACGATAAGGGCGATGGGTCCTGTCACGGCGCGCCCCCGTCCAGCCTCGGCTCCACCCATCGCCATAATTATTCAACTTCCCTCGAAGAGCGTGATTTTCGGGCTAAGCCCTCGAATCGCTCGCAGCGGCCATCCGCAATTTCTGATCAAGCAAGGGTCCATATGCCTGGTCCGTTGAGCCCGCTCCGAAAGACGGCCAAATCCGTCTTTATCGCCGCGGCGGCGGCGCTCGTGGTCTCGTTCTTCTTGAAGGACCGGCTGCCCGCGAAATCTTTAATCCTGCCGGACCTCCTGCAGGATCCGGTCCAGACGGACACCGACCTCCCCGGGCCCTTCGACGTCACCCGGAAGGGCGTCACATACGCCGTGACGCCGTTTTTTAATTACGAGCTCTGGGGGATGGTCGTCTCCTACCACCACGCCGGTTCGTTCGTGGACATCTCTCACGAGGCCTGGAACGATCACATCAACGTCAAGGACATCTGCGTCCTCTGGGGGAAAAACGTCGAGACCGGGATTTACGGGCGGATGAAGTTCCGGAACCGGGATTTCACCTGCTTCTACACTTATCCGGACCAGGAGACGGGCGCGGTCTTCGACGAGAGATGCCTGTCCAACAATCACCTTCTGCCCGCCGATGCCATCGTCGCCGCGACGATCATGCGGGCGAGGAAGGGCGACCAGGTCCATCTCAAGGGCTGGCTCGTTTCGTACGGTCAGAAAGGCACTCCCTACAGGCGGATGACGAGCACCACCCGCAACGACTGGGGCAACGGCGCCTGCGAGACGATCTTCATTAACGAGTTCGAGATCCTCCGGGAGGCCAACCCCGGGTGGCGGACGCTCTACAAGCTATCGCTGGGCCTCATGGTCCTCTGCGTGGCATTCCTCGTCTTCGGTTCAAAGCCGCCCCAGGGCCCGAACTGAACTCTGGACTCGTAGCACGGAGAGGGATACGGGTCGGCGTGTGGCTCGCATCTTGAAAAGTCGCGTTCGGGCCGTCGGGCTCCCGCCATATCATCAAGTGCTCGCCTTGACTGTCGCTGCAGTGCATGCTACTTAAGTCCCGGACGTCATGCGTCGCAGGTCACTAAGGAGGCCGATTATGGCAAATCTCTCGAAGACAAAAATGATATGCGTCCATTTCTCGGCCCTCCTGGCGATCGGATCCGTCTTGTTTCTGGTCGCGGGTCCCGGCGGCCAGTCCGAAAAACCGGGTGGGGTCGCGGCCCAGCCGACAAAACTCCAGCTCTGGCCGCAGTATGTCAAGATGGATTCCTGGGCGATCAAGTTCCCGGTCCCGCGTTCGGAAGCCATCGTCGATATCGGCTTCACGGGGCGCTACGCGACCTACGAGCACGCGGACACGTGGTATCCGTCGTGGGCCTCGGACGGAAACATGTACTCGCCCTGGACCGACGGCAAGGTTGGCACAGCCAGTTGTTCATCGGGCGGGAAGGACGCGCGCACCGGCCAGGCGAGGATCGAAGGCGGCGATCCCCTCAACCTCAAGATCACGAACCTCGGAACATTCCCCGGCGACCCGCGTCCGTACGAAGGACGCTATCCCTGCGGCACCCTCATCCACAACGGCGTCTGGTACTACGGGACCTACTGCCTCCTTGACCAACCCGCCTGGAGCATGAATTGGCCTATCCTGGGGCCGTTCGTCGGTTTCCGGATTTCGCGCGACTTCGGCAGGACCTGGGAGCCGCCCTCGCCGACGCCGGCCAATCCCCTCTTCGGCGAGAGAACGTCGGTCCGCGACGCCGAGCCGGTCAAGATAGGCTCGCCGCACTTCGTGGACTTCGGAAAAAACATGGGGCATTCTCCCGACGGCAAGGCCTACCTCGTCGGCCACGGCGCGACGGTCCCCGACTCGAACCCCCGCGCCGGAAACCTGAGCTGGATCACGGGCGACGAAATCTATCTGGCCCGGGTCAAGCCGTCTCCCGAAACGATCAATGACCTGAAAAGCTACGAGTTCTATGCGGGGAACGGCCGTGACGGAAAACCCCTCTGGAGCTCCGATTTTTCGAAAATCCGGCCCGTCTTCAGCTGGAACAACCACTGCGGCTGCGTCACGATGACCTACGACGCTCCCTTGAAGAAGTACCTCATGTGCATCACCGACGGCTGGCCGACGATCAAATCCATGGACACCTATATCCTGGAATCCTCCGAGATCACGGGCCCGTGGAAAATCGCGGCCTACTGGAAGGACTTCGGGCCCCAGGCCTATTTCGTGTACTTCCCGTCGAAGTTCATCGGTGCCGATGGCAGGACGGCCTGGCTCAGTTATTCGGCGAATTTCACCTACGGCCAGAACGACCCGGCCTACGCCGGGAATCCGCCCGGCAGCGGCTACCAGTGGTGCCTCCACGAGGTCCGCCTCCTGGATAAGGCGGAATATGAAAGAATCGCCAAGGCCGGGGACAAAAGATAAAAAATCAGGATAGGAACCGTCCTTCGCTATCATCGTATTTATTATTGAGAATGTGAGAAAATCGTCATGGAGAGTCGGGCCATGAAAACGAAAAAAATCCTGCTTTTTCTGTCCGCCCTATGGCTTGTCGCCGTCGTCTGCCAGGCGTTGGAGAACCCGAAGGACATCCTGGCAAAAGCCAAGGACGCCTCCGGAGGAGCGGCTTGGGATGCGGTCTTTTCCATGCACTCCAAAGTCGCCCTCGCCGTCGGCGGCTTGAAGGGAACGGGCGAGTCATGGGAGGACATTCTGAGGGGACGGTCCTTCACGAGCTTTCAGCTGGGGGTCTTCACCGGAGCCGAGGGGTTTGACGGCCGGACGGTCTGGTCCCAGGACCCCTCGAAGCACGCCCACGCCGAGGAAGGAGGCGACGCGAAGGAGGAAGCCGTCAACGACGCTTACCGGCGCTCGCTGGCCTACTGGTTCCCGGAACGTTGGGAAGGTGTCATCGAGTATTCGGGCCTGGAACAGGAAAACGACCGTCAATTCCAGGTCATCAGAATGACGCCCCGGGGCGGCCGGGCGTTCGATCTGTGGATAGATGCCAAAACCTATCTCCTGGACCGCATCGTCGAAAAAACGGCCATGGAAACCCGGACGACTTATCTCTCCGATTACCGCGAGATATCCGGGGTCAAAATCGCCTATTTATCGCGCTCGACCAACGGCGAAGCCCGTTACGACCAGCTCATCACGGTCCAAAGCGTGGAATTGAATGCCCCTTTGAACGATGAGATATTCCGGATGCCGGGTCCGCCGCCTCCGGATTTCGCGATCTCCGGAGGTCAAAGCTCGACGACCGTGCCTTTTGAACTTCTGAACAATCATATTTATGTCCAGGCGACTCTCAACGGGAAAGGGCCTTTCCGGCTCCTCTGCGATACGGGAGGCCAAAACATCGTGGCCGTCGACCTGGCCAGGGAGCTCGGATTGAAATCCGAGGGGGCCCTGCAGGGCCGCGGCGTCGGAGAAAAATCCGAGGACGTCGGCCTGACGAAGGTCCAAACTCTCCAAATCGGGGAGGCCACGCTCTCGAACCAGGTCTTCGCCGTCTACGCCCTCTCGGCGCTGGGAGATGTCGAAGGCATGCCCATCCAGGGGCTTGTCGGCTATGAAGTCTTCAAGCGATTCGTGGTGACCATCGACTACGAACACGGCCGGCTGACGCTGACACTGCCGTCGGCGTTTTCCTATGCCGGCACGGGGACGGCTGTTCCGTTCAAATTCAACGGCCAGATCCCGCAGGTCGAGGGCGAGATCGACGGCCTTTCCGGGAAGTTCGACATCGACACCGGGAGCCGGGCCTCGCTGACCATCCTGGCGCCGTTCGCCGAGAAGCATAACCTAAAAACGCGCTATAAGCCGAAAGTCGAGACGATGACCGGCTGGGGCGTCGGCGGCCCGGCGCGGGGACTCGTGACGCGGGCGAAGGTCCTCAAACTGGGAAGCGTCATCGTCGAGAATCCTCTGGCGGAAATTTCCGTGCAGACCAAGGGAGCCTTTACGGATCCGTACGTGGCGGGCAACGTCGGCGGCGGCGTCCTGAAGCGGTTCAACGTCATTTTCGATTATGATAAGCAGCGGCTGATCTTCGAACGAAACGCCGACTATTCCGAGCCGGATGACTATGATCGCGCCGGCCTTTGGCTGAACCTGGCGAACGGAGCCTTTAAGGTGATGTCCGTCCTTCCCAAGGGGCCGGCGGCCGAGGCCGGGCTAAAGGAGGGCGATCTCCTTGTGGCGATCGACGGGAAGACGCCGGCCGAGCTTTCGCTGCCCGCGGCACGGCGGATGCTCAGGTCCAATCCGCCCGCCACAAAAATCCGACTGCGGGTCGAATCGGGCGGCAAAACCCGGGAATTGACGGTGACCCTCAGAGATCTTATCTGAGGGGCCGTCCGGTCTTGTCGATGGCCGCGCGGAGGATCTCGATCTCCGTTCCACGGGCAGTAATCCGTCTTGAGGGCGATGTCAGCCACGCGATAGGACGTGCCTTCGATAGGAGTGTTTAGGCCGACGCCCTCCCGGGGAATGCCGCAGACGAGATGCAAGCCGAACTCATCCACGTCGGCCGGCGATTCGAGGGGATAATCCGGCCCCATCATCTGCGGCTCGTACCATTCGCGGCCCGGCCGCTTTTTCCTTTCTTGGGAGATCGATGCCCGCGGCTTGCCGGATGACACGGACCTCGGCCTCCGAAAACGGCCGCCCGTCCGGCCGGAAGATGTCATGGTGCCAGACCGCGGGCTCCGGACTCCCCTCTTTCGATCCCCAGGGAAAGATCGTCTGGGTCTTGCCGCTCACGAGGCCCCAGTTCATCGCCTCGAGGCCGCCGGCCTTGAAGAGAGGGAGGATGTTGTCGAACCGGTTCCCGGCCCTCCGGGGAATATAGTTGCAGCCGAGGACCCAGGGCCTGGAGTGTCCGGAAGCCCCTCAGCGCTTCTTTTCGAAGACCCGCCAGTTCGGGGCCTGGCGCAGCGTCTCCAGCCGGAAGGCCGTCGGCCAGGCGACGAGCCACTGGCTGACGCTCGAAGGGTAGAGCCAACGGGTGTGGAGGAACCCCTCGTCCTGGCTCCCGGCCGGCCGCTTCTTGCCCAGGACGACGAGGTCGCCGTTCGAGACCCCGCTCATCCCGTTGGCCCAGGCGGCCAGGGCCCGGTCACGCCAGACGGTTTTCCCGGTCAGGGCGGCCAGCTTGATCCAGTCGTTCACGATGATCACGGCGAAGGGGTCCTGGTGGTGATGCTGCGTCGAGACGGCGGTCCCGCCCAGGGTATCATAGCCGAGCGTGTTGAGGACGGTCCCGGCCGGATAAGGCACAGTATAGTGCCACTGCCAGGAGGCGAGGTAGTAGGAAACATCCTCGGCCCACCGGAGGTACGTCTCCTTGCCGGTGAGCTCGTAGAGGTCCAAGGCGGCCTTGAGCAGGGGCGTCGCCGACTCCTTGTCGATGCAATCCGTGTCCAGGGCGCCGGCCGTGGTGAAGCCGCTCTTGGTGAAATCTCCGATGTAGAAGGCGAAAGCCCTCTCCGCGCCTTCGAGGTAGGTCGGCTTGTGAGTGAGACGGTAGGCCGTGAGGAGGGGCGGGATGAGGTAAGCGCCGATCGTCCCCTCGGAATCGACGGCCCGGCCGTCATTCGTCCAGGCTTTGCCGATCCGGCCGTCCTCCCGCATGGCCTTGAGCGCGAAATCGCAGATGGCGATGGCGATCTCGCGGTACTCGGGCCTCTGGAGCTTGCATTTCGCGGCCAGGTCCGAGGCCTCGAAAAAGCCCTGGGCCGCGTGGCCCAGGTTGCAGGCGTCCTGGACCTCCGTCTTCGGGTCCCCAAGGCCGATCAGATAATCGAAATGGCAGCGGAAGAGGCCGTTCTTGAGCCGGGCGTTGCGGGCCCAGGCATCGAGGCATTTCAGCCCGAGGTCGAGGGACGTCCTGTCGCCGGTCTTTAAGTAGTCCTGAAGGAGCGAGTTCGAGAGCGAGGCGTTTTGGCCGGCCCAGCCGATTTCGTATTTCCAGGACGGGCGCTGGGCCCATTTCGCGCCGTCCCAGCTGAGGCCGATGGAGAAGCCCTTGAAGGACTTTTCCTCGGCCCAGAGGCTGTCCTTGGCGAAGTCGAGGCCGAGCTCCCAGAGGTCTTCGGGCTCGAACCGCGGGGATACGGGATGGGCATTGAGTTGCCAGGCGGCGTCGAGCAGAGCATGCCAGCCGTGCTTCGGCACCGTCACGGGGCCGGCGACGATCCACGCCTTGAGCGTGACCGTCTGGCCGCGGGACATACGGAAGTCTTCATGATAGGCGTCCGCATATTGGTCGCGGGCCGCGTAGACAACGGGCGTCTCTTCCTCCGGCCAGACGAGCCGGTGGACGGTCCTGTCCTGACCCGGATCGAGGGAGCAGGAGAAGCCGCAGACGAGCTGGCCCGGCCGGCTGAAAAGGGCCACCGACCAGGCCTCGGACTCGGAATAGGTCGCGCCGGGGACAGAGACCCTGTGATAGGCAAAGGTCCAGGGCTGCCCGTCCTTTCGGAATCCCTTGGGCTCCTGGCCCTTCCCCCAGGGGTTTCCGTTGTACGAGACGGCGGGGATGAGACTGTATTTCGACGCGTAGAACGCTTCGAGCTCCATCGTCAGCCGGACCGGCCGGACATAGTCCTTGCCGTTGTAGGTGAAGGTCCGCGTCCACTCGAAGAGCCCGGGCTGGACCTCCAGGACATCGTCCGTGACGGCGAAATCCGCCCCCTTGAAAGGGATGATGGCCCCGACCGGCTGTCCGTTGCCGTAGAGCGTGTTTGTTTCCCCGGTTTTCCTGAACTCGACCCGGACTTGCGCGGACGAAAAAACCACGGTCACGAATAGAAGAACCATGGCGCAGATCAGCTTTCTTGTCATGACGGACTCCTTGGACTCCGGGGCCGGCACAATATTCCAAAAAATATGGGGCAAAGGGTGGGTCCGGAATCGGTTCGATATCCCACTGCCAGCGGTTATACCAAACGCCCCGCCAAAAGACAAGCCGGACGCCTTTACAATGGACAGGCAATCCGAGTATGATTCGGGCGGGAGGTTCCATCATGCCTGTTTCCTACAAAGACCTCGGTTTGTCGAACACCCGCGAGATGTTCCATAGGGCTTTCGAGGGCCGATACGCGGTCCCGGCCTACAATTTCAACAACATGGAACAGCTCCAGGCCATCATCACCGCCTGCGCCGAGACCCGCTCTCCCGTCATCCTCCAGATCTCGAGCGGGGCCCGGAAATACGCCAACCAGACCCTCCTCCGCTACATGGCCGAAGGCGCCGTGAAAATGGCCCGGGAGATGGAGAAGGCGCACGGGGCCGACGGGGAAAGCCCCATCACCCTCCACCTCGACCACGGCGACACGTTCGACCTGGCGAGGTCGTGCATCGACAGCGGCTTCTCGTCAGTGATGATCGACGGCTCTCACCTCCCGTACGAGGAGAACATCGCCCTCACCAAACAGGTCGTCGCCTTCGCACGGGAGCGCGACGTCTCCGTCGAGGGCGAGCTCGGCGTCCTGGCCGGCATCGAGGACAAGGTCAAAGCCGAGAAATCCACCTACACCCGGCCCGATGAGGTCGTCGATTTCGTCGGCCGGACCGGCGTCGACTCGCTGGCCATCTCGATCGGGACCTCACACGGCGCCTACAAGTTCAAGCCCGAGCAGTGCACCCGGGACGATCGCGGGGTCCTCATCCCGCCGCCCCTCCGGTTCGACATCCTGAGCGAGGTCGAAAAAAGGCTCCCCGGCTTCCCCATCGTCCTTCACGGCGCCTCCTCCGTCATCCAGGACGCGGTGGCCATGATCAACAAGTACGGCGGCGCGATGAAGGACGCCATCGGGGTCCCCGAGGACCAGCTGCGGGAGGCCGCGAAATCGGCGGTCTGCAAGATCAACATCGACACGGACGGCCGGATGGTCATGACGGCCACCATCCGGAAGATCTTCGTGGAACAGCCGGCGGAATTCGACCCGCGCAAGTACCTGGGCCCGGCCCGGACCGCCCTCGTCGAGATGTACAAAAGGAAGAACCGGGACGTCCTGGGCTCGGCCGGCCGGTACGGGAAGGAATTCTAGACCCGGCGCTTATTTCTTGCCCGGAAGATAAAGCTCCCGGATCCTCCGCCTCGTCCTCTCGATCACGTCGGCCAGGCTCCTTTTGCCCAGCGCTTGGGCCATGCCCGCCAGGCCCAGTGGAACAGGGCCCGGGTCCGCGTAGACGCGATAGGCAGCCAGGACCCCGCCCGCTTCGGATCTTCTAACCAGCCAGCGGCCGGACGTGTCCTTCACCGTCTGAGCCGGGGGGAGACCGGGCCAGGGCAGCTTTTCCCAGGTGACTTCAAATCTTTCGGCGGTCCTGGAGGACAAATATTTAACGCGGTACTGCTTGGATTGTCCGAACGGGAACGCCAGCCAGATCTCCACGATGGACGTCGTCCCGCTCACATCACTGACGGCGACGCGCTCGACCCGGGGCATGAACTCCGGGTAGCGCCGGTAATCGGTGATGATCGCGTAGGCCTCATCGAGACCGCCCGGGAGGACTCCCAGCGCCTCAAAGGTCTTGCCCGGCCTCCCGCGGTTCGGCAAGTCCCTGAGAATGATGCCCCCTTTGAGGATGTCCGCCCTCTCCCGCGGAGTGAGGCCCAGCTGAGGGTCGGTCTCACCGGCCTGAACGAGGACTGTGCTAAGGCCGCGGGAAACTTCAAGGCCCGGAGCGAAAGATAGGGGCGGCGCTATAACGGCGATCGCGAAGGCCTTTTTCAAGGCCGGAGGGAATTTCATGACACCCCCAGTGTCGGGCAATGGAAAAGGATTGTCAAATTCCCCCGGGAACCGGCGAAAAAAAATAGGGCGTCTCGCCGGGCGAGACGCCCCGTGTTTTCCAGAGGGAGCAGTCGACGATTTAGAACGCGATGCCGACGGTCGCCGACCAGACGCCGTTCTTGACGTCGAGGGGAGTCGTGCCCGGGGGGTCAGGGTTGACGACTTTCTGCAGGCCCATGCTGTAGCGGACGTCGATCTGGAAATGGCTGCCGATGTTCAGGCCGCCGCCGAAGATGGCGCCGTAGTCATTGTTCTTGAAGATCGCCTGACCCAGGGGAACGTCCTGGCCGTCCACGTTGAGCTTTTCGCTCAGCTTGAATCCGACGGCCGGTCCCGCGAATACGAAGGGCGAAACGAGGGGGGTCGGGATCCGGAACTTCAGGAGGAGCGGGATTTCGAGGTAGTTCGCAGAGAGCTTATTGGAAACGGTCGGATCAACATTCGTGACCTCCATGTCGACGCCCTTCATCGTGTAGAGGGCCTCGACCTGGAGGGTGAAGACGCTTCCCATGTTGAAAGCGACGAACACCCCGGCGACAAATCCCACCTTGTTCTTGAGGGTCGTGTTGATATCCTGGGCGTCCGCGCCCGTGATCTTCGCCATGTTGCCCCCGCCCTTGAGCCCGAACTGCACGTTGGCAGCCGCGGGCCCGGGCAGCGCGAGCAGGCAGGCGAAGGCGCCGATCACCAGAGCCGCAGTCAGTTTTTTCATATTGACCTCCATTTCAACGGATGGCGGCAGTTCTGGACGCCTCCATCGCTCATAGTCATTATGTCGGCGCCCCGAAATCCCCGCAATCCCCTTTAAGAGTGAATTCGCTGGGGATATCTCCCTCCCCCCAAGCGGGGAATGCGGATTCCGTTTGCTCCCCCACGGGAAACCGTGGCCTCACCCCCCCTTTCCCGGCCGCTCAAGTCCGGCGAGGTTCCACTCCATCGGTCAACTTGGAGAATAGCCAGGACGGAAATCCGGCGGATCCCGGGCTTTCAGCGGATCACTTGATCAGACGCTTTTTCATCATCCGGATGCCGACGACGAAGGCGACGATTTCCAGGACGAAAATGATCAGGAAATTCCAGATATACTTAGCTTGGTATTCGCCCGAGAAGACCGCCCGCGAGATCTTGACGGCGTGGGTCAGGGGCATGAACTCGGAAAGCTTCTGCATCCAGGCCGGGAACTTGTCCAGGGGGAAGAAGACCCCCGAGAAGAAGAGCATGGGCGTGATGATGAGCTCGGTGTAGTAGTTGAAAAAGTCGAAGCTCGGCGAAACCGAGGTCACGATCATGGCCAGCGAGGCGAAGAGGACCCCGATGAAGACCATGAGGACGAGCAGGAGCAGCAGGCTGGGGATGGAGACGGGGATAATCCCCATGACGACGGCGACGAGCATCATCAGCGAGCCGCTGACCAGGCCGCGGAAGGCCCCCCAGGCGATGTCGCCGGCCACGGCGTCCTCCGCGGAGACCGGCGTCGCGATCAGGGAATCGTAGAGCTTCTCGTGGACCATCTTGACGAACGTCCCGTAGAGGCATTCGAAGGTCGACGACATCATGACCGACGAGACAAGGACCCCGGGCACGAGAAAATAAAGATAAGGCTTCCCGCCGAAGTACCCCATGTAAGCGCCCATGCCGATCCCGAAGGTGATGAGATAGAAAAGGGGCTCGACCAGACTGACGAGGAAGGTCGGGACGACGAACCTCTTGTAGGACACCATGTTTCTGAGGAAAACGTAATAGGTCCGGTAGGAGAGGTTCATTCGATCAGGCCCCTGCCCGTGAGCTTCAGGAAGACGTCCTCGAGCGAGGCGGGACGGGTCCAGGTGTTAGGGAGGTCGAGCTCGACAAGCTTCTTCAGGATGTCGTGGCCGTCGCGGCAGTAAAAATAGAGGGTGTCGCCCACCCGCTCGTGGCCGCAGGCGAAGGGGGCGAGCTGGCCGATGATCCTCTCGTCCTCGTCCTTGGAAATCCGGATCTCGACGACCTCCCGGCCGATCTCTTCCTCGACCAGCTTGGGAGGCAGCCCTTCCCGGAGGATCTTCCCCTGGTGCATGATGACGATCCGGTCGCAGAGCTGCTGAGCCTCCTCCATGTACTGCGTCGTCAGGATCAGCGTCGTTCCTTGGGCCTTCAGCTGCCGGAGACGCTGCCAGATGAGGTGCCGGGCCTGGGGGTCGAGCCCCGTCGTCGGCTCGTCGGCGACGATCAGCTTGGGGTGGTTGAGGAGGGCCCGGGCGACGAGCAGCCTCCGCTTCATCCCGGTCGAAAGCTCGTCGATCTTGCTCGACCGCTTGGCCTCGAGCTCGACGAACTTCAGAAGTTCCGCGATCCGCTTCTTCGCCTCCCGTCCCGGAATGTCAAAGAACTTGGCGAAGATGGCCAGGTTCTCGGTCACGGTCAGGTCGTTGTCCAGGGTGATCTCCTGAGGGATCACTCCCGTCATCATCTTGACGGCCCGGTTGTCGATGTGGGCCGGCATCCCCTTGACGGTCAAGGTGCCCGACGTCACCGGGGAGACGCAGTGGATCATCCTGACGGTCGAGGTCTTGCCGGCCCCGTTCGGCCCCAGGAAGCCGAAGCACTCTCCCTCCTGGATCTCGAACGAGATCCTGTCGACGGCGGTCAGGTCGCCGTATTTTTTGGTGAGGTCTTTGGCCGTGATGAAAGCGCCCATGATTTTATCAGCGGCCATGATAGCAGATTTTTCAGTTTATTTCTCGATCGCGCCGATATCGCCCATCGTGCCGGACGGCCGGGAGTTTCCCAGCTGGTCCGTTTTGACCAGGCTGAACGGCTTGTCCTTCTTCACTACCGTGATCCGGACGTTATTGCCCAGCGGGCCCGTGGTGAAGGTCCCCCAGAAATCGTCCCCGAGGATGGCCATGCCGAGCCTGTCGCCGATGGCGATGTCCAGGTTGCGCCAGAAGGTGATCCAGGGTAGGTTCTGGGAATTTGACGGCCATGTGACGGCGGGGCCGTACCAGGTCGTCCCGGTCATGTCCCCGAAGCTCGCCCCAAAATCGGCCCCCAGGATCGAGCCGTAGACGGTTCTCAGCTGGAGGATGACATAATTCAGGAAATCGTCTGTGCTCAGGCCGAATCCCGTGTATCCGGCGTTCACGTAGGTGATCGTGTAGTCGCCGTTGGGGATTTTGTCCACGGCCAGGTCGGCCGGGGGATACCACAGGACGGCTGGCTGGCCTGCGTCCGTTCCCGCCGAGATGACGGAGCTTTGAAGGTGCACGTTGCCCAGGTCCAGGGCCTCGAGAGCCGTCACGCCGTCATGATCGCCCGTTTTGGGCCACCGTTTCCGGCTGGACATCATCCAGTCGGGGACCGGCACGAGGATCTGGCTGAAGTTGATGACCCCGACCAGGTTGTAGCCCTGGCTGTAAAAATTGAGGATGGACCCGGCGAACCAGTCCTCGGCCGCCCCGTTGAGGGTGTTGCCGACGACGATCGAATTCTGGAGAAAGACGTCCTCCACGGTATGGGCGTTGCCGATGGTGGCCGCGACACCGCCGCCGCCCATGTTCAGCTTGCCGCTGAAGATCGCCGGGGGGCCCGTGACGGCGTTCTCCGCGACCGTCGAGCTGGCCAGCCAAAGGGAGCCGCCGCCCATGTAAATGCCGCCGCCACGATAGTAATATTGCCCGGTTTCTGGGAGCAAGGGGTTGTCCTCGGCCAGGTTCCGGGCGATCGTGCAATTCGTGAGATACATTGTCGCCAGGTTGTTCGGTCCGCCGGACAGGGTAAAGACGCCGCCGCCGTAGGCCTGTTGCCCGGAGACGCAGTTCCCGCTGACGGTGCAGCGCGTGAGGGAAGTGTTGTTCCCGCTCCCCCCTGTGTTGTCGGCGCCGCCGACCGAGTAGATGCCGCCGCCCGCGGCCCCGTAGCCGACGGCCGAATTGCCGCTGATGATGCAGTCCTTGAGGTCAAGGCCGTTGGCGTAGATCCCGCCGCCTAAAGTACCGCGGTCCCGGCTGGAAACCGTATCCCCGACGCACCGGTTCCCGCTTACGGTGCAGTGGTCGAGGTCCGCTTTCCCCCAGACCGCGAGGCCGCCGCCGCGGGCCAGGGTGTACGGTTGCGTTCCCGTCGTGATGGCCTCGGCGTTTGAAAAGCCCGACGCGATGGTCACGTTCTTCATGGTCAGATTGCCGTAAACCGCCAGCACCCGGGCGGGGTTCGCGTCTCCCCCGTCCCATTTGACCGTAATCCCGTTGGTCAGGCCGGAGGCATCGATGACAAGGTTCTTTTCGGCGTAGAGGGCCGAAGCGCCGTAATCCCGGTCCTGATACGCCTCGAACGTCATTCCGGAATAGACCTCCCCTTTGAGCGTCGAGTGGGCCGAGCTCACGATCGAGAGGAGGATCGTTCCGCCGTTGAGTGCGGAATCGAAGGTGATCGTTTCGCCCGAGGCGGCCTGTTCAATGGCCGACCGGAGGGTCACCGTGCCGCTCGGAGGGGTCGCGACATCGTCAAGGGAATTGACGACGAGCTTCGAAGCTTTCTGGTCACCGTTCGAGCTGCAGCCGCTCCCGGCCAGAAGAACCGCGCCCAGCAGAACGATCCAAGGCATGATGTGAGAATGTCTCGTCATGAATCCTCCTACGAGCCGGTGGGGCTATTATAGGCGGAAGGTCATCGCATATACAAACCGGCCCGGCCATGGGCGGAGATGGGGAAAGGGTGCCGGCGGGGTCTCCTGACAAATCGACGTTGCGTTGTCACGGACAGAGATTGAGTCGGGCGGAAGCGTTGGGAAGTGGAATGGACAGCGTCCGGGCCGAAGCCTAACGTTGGGGGGAGCGGGTTTCTTTTGGTGGTGGAGCTGACCAGGATCGAACTGGCGACCTCTTGAATGCCATTCAAGCGCTCTCCCAACTGAGCTACAGCCCCACCGAGGTGAAGTCCATCTTACACAAGCGGCCCTTATCCGTCAAGGCAGGACGGCGCGGCTGGGAGAGCCGGCCGCTTTCTTAGAGTCAACGGCCCGTCAGCCACTCGAAATTGGGGTTGGCCACGACCCGCAGAGGTTTCTTCGGCAGTGCGATCTCTCCCTGGATCGGAACGGAGCGGTTCCCGGTGACGGTCGCCTGGGCGAATCTCACGAGCCGGTCCTTGTCAAATTCGAAATACGCCGGGATGACGCTCCGGAAATCGTCGGGGACGCCGGACTGGGCGATGCTCCCCGCGAGCCGGTATCGGCCATGTCCGATGTCCTCGACGTGTACGGACGATTCGATCTTCGGCAGCGCCGTGCCGTCGATCCACTCGCGGAAAAACCAGCCCATGTTCCCCGTGAAGGGCGCCGGAGCGTCGCGTTCGACGATCGCCTGGAAATCTCTGGTCGTGGGATTCCGGCCGGCCCAGGTCTCGATGAAATCTTTCATCATAGCGACGAACCGGTGGTCGTGGTCGGGGTTCTTCGAATCCCAGAACAGGCCACGCAGCATATGGGCGACAAACGCCCCCTTGCGATAGACGATGGCGCTGTAGGCCTGCGGCGTCTCCTTCGCCATCAAACGGGGTCCCAAGGAGATCGGGCCGGCCTCCCAGTTGGCGCAGACGGAGTGACGCGGCGTGTCCAGGATGACCTTTCTCGCCCTTTCCCAGTAATTCCGGAACTCGTTCGCACCCTGGGCCCGCTCGACCACAAGACTGACGGTGAATTCCGCGAGCCCCTCTTCGAGCCAGACATCCCGGTAGGTCGCCGACCCGACCCGGTGCCCCCACCACTGGTGCGCGAATTCGTGGGGCGTTACCTCCTCGACGAAGGACTTGGCGTCGTAAAGCCCGAGTTCCGCCCGGGTGACCCAGTCAAGGAACGCCATGTAGGGAATATAGATGAGCGTCGGCCAGCTCTGTCCGAAATTCCATTCGGTCTGCTGCGTCACGGCGATATCGTTCTGTGGCAAGGCGCCGAAATAGAGCGTGCCGACCCTGGCCGTGTTGAGGCTGTCGGCCAGGGTGTCCTGGGCCATGGATACGGGATCGAAATGGATGGTCGGGAGCAGATCTTGCAATTGTTTGACGAAGTTGGGCAGGCCCGGATTCGTATAGACCCGGACCTTGACCCCCGACTCCGGGTCATCCCGCTCGATGAGCCGGAAGTCGCCGTAATTGAAGCCGGCGGCGCGGACTGGCCGCCCGGACGTATATCGGTAAACCGCGAAATCCCCGTCCGTTGTCGACTCGACGAGTTTCCCCACCGAAACGATCTGCCGCTTCTTCGGGATCCGGTACTTGAGGTCGTAGACGGCCCAGTCTCGCATCCCGTTCAGGTCCGGGTACCAGTTCTGACGCGCGCCGACATAGTAATTGTTCTCGCCGGCGTCATGGAGGACGTCCTCGCCTTGATAGTCCGCGGTGATTTCCGCCTCCTCGCCTGACGCCAGAGGGCCCGGAAGGATCACGACGACGGGGTCTTCGCTCTTGTCGTTCCCCTGGATGAAGCTGACGGCGGCGGCCGGGGCATCTCCCCGCTTGAGCTGCACCGCCGACAGCCGGAGTTTTGCGAAGAGGTTCAAGGGGACCACGCGGACGCCGGACCGGGCGCAGCACAGGCGAAGCGTCGTCCGGCCTTCAATATCCGTGTTCTTGCGGATCGTCGTGTCCACGGAATAATGAAGGGCATCGAGGTCCGGCGTTTCCGGGGCCGGGGGAAGCGCCGATGCCGCGAGGGGCCTTTCGCTGTACCAGCATCCCCCCCTCTCCTCGTGGATCACGATCAGGGCGGTCGTTTCCGCGCCGCTGTCCGTCTCCAGCCATGTCCGGTCCAGTCCGTTCGGGGAGAACACAGCGATCGCCGGGGGGAGTTTGTCGGCGTCGAAACAGGCCAGAAAAAGCCCCCGCGCGGCGGGCGCCTCCTCGAGGAGATCCGGCAGGAGCCTCAACCGGAGGTCGGCGTGAAGGTCCTTCTCCGGCTTGTTCAAAATCCGGTGATAGACGGAGGCCAATTTGCTCTCGTCCTCCTGGGCCGGCCGGCCGGGTGCGAGAAGCTGCTTCTCAGATCCGTCGGTAAAAAGGAAGACGGCCTCTTCAAAGGAAGCGGAAAGGAGCTGAAGGTCCTTTTGCCTGGAGCGCAGGGATAGCAGCCGGCGTTCGTTCTCGGTGGCGGGCTTGAGTTCGAAGCGACCCCGCCCCCTGAAAACGCCCCCGACGATTCGCCCGGAAATCTCGGGCAGAGGAAAAAAGGCGCCGGAATCCAGATAGAAGGTGAACGCGTCCCGCACCAGGACCACTCCGCTGACCTGGCTGCCCGGATTCTTTGGCCGGGCCGAAACCAACGCGTCCCAGGCCTCGGAGCCGGGACCGGCCGCGTGACATAAAGCCGAAAGCCAAAGGATCATGACCACGGCAAAGCCGAAGGTTTTGGCCCGCTCTTGCACTCTGAAAATGTAATGCCGCCCGGCGATGGATGTCAAGATGACTTTGTCGGGGCCCGAAGGGTCTTCGTGTGTCTATCAAATCCATCGACAAGTTCATGTTTTTTATCAATAATAAGGGCAAGGCCGATCAGCTCGAACGAGGAGGTGTCCCCGTGAGTTTGCCCTCTAAATCCAGGATTTTCAGTTTCTCTGGATTCGCTCTTCTGGCGTTCGCCGGATTGATCTCCGCAGCGTATCTGCCCGCGGCCGAGACCTCCGGGCCCCAGGCGCCCACGGGCCTGCGCTGCGAATACCTGGAGAACCCGATGGGTGTCGACGTCAGGCAGCCGCGCTTCTTCTGGGTCCTCGAGCATTCCGAGCGCGGCCAGGCCCAGTCCGGCTATCAGGTCCTCGTGTCCTCCGACCCCGCAGCCGCGGCAGGCGACGTCTGGGACAGCGGCAAGGTCGCCTCGGCCAGGTCCACGCAGGTCGTTTATGCGGGCAAAGCCCTGGAAAGCGGAAAGACCTATTTCTGGAAGGTCCAGTATTGGGACAAAGACGGGAAGGACAGCGCCTGGAGCGATCCGGCGCGTTTCGACACCGGGCTTTTCGACCGGTCCGAATGGAAGGGCAGCTGGATCGGAGGCAGGAACCAGCTCCGGAAGGAATTCGCCCTCAACGGAAAGGTGAAGCGGGCCCGGGCCTACGTCTGCGGCCTCGGCTATCACGAGCTCCGCGTCAACGGGAGGAAGGCCGGGGGGCACGTCCTCGACCCGGGGTGGACGACCTACGACAAGCGCGTCCTATACGTGATCTACGACGTGACGAACGCCCTGCGCCAGGGGCCGAATGCGGTCGGCGTCCTCCTCGGGAACGGCAAGTACGGTTCGCGGGCCCTGCTCGTCCAGATCAACGTCGAGCTCGAGGACGGGACGCGGACGAGCGTCGTCAGCGACGCCTCGTGGAAGGCGGCCAACGGCCCCATCCTGGAGGATAGCGTCTACAACGGCGAAACCTATGACGCCCGCCTCGAGACTCCGGGATGGGACAGGCCGGCGTTCGACGACAAGGCCTGGGGGACTGTCGAAGCCGCGAAAGCCCCGGCCGGGGTCCTTTCGGCCCAGATGATGCCGGCCATCCAGGTCGTGGACACCATCCTCCCGCTCAAGATAACCAATCCCCAGCCGGATGTTTATGTCTTCGACATGGGCCAGAATTTCAGCGGCTGGGCCCGGCTCAGGGTCAAGGGCCCGCGCGGCACGGACGTCCGGATGAGATTCGCGGAGATCCTCTACGACAACGGCATGGTCAACCGGGAGAACCTCCGCGCCGCCCGGGCCGAGGACCACTACGTCCTGAAGGGCGAAGGGGAGGAAACGTGGGAGCCGCGCTTCACCTACCACGGCTTCCGCTACGTCGAGCTCACGGGCTTCCCCGGGACGCCGATGCCGGATTCGGTCCGGGGCCGGGTCGTCCACTCGGCCGTGAGGCCCATCGGCAGCTTCGTCGCCTCAAAGGACATCCTCAACCGGCTCCAGCGGATCATCACCTGGGGTCAGAAGACGAACCTCCACAGCATCCCGACCGACTGCGACCAGAGGGACGAGCGGATGGGCTGGATGGGCGACGCCCAGGGGACGGCCGAAGAGGCCATGATGAACTTTGATATGGCCGCCTTCTACACGAACTTCGTCCGCGACATCCGCGACGTCCAGGACGAGAAGGGACGGCTCGCGGATACGGTTCCTCACATCTGGGGCGGTGAGCGGGCCGACCCCGCTTGGGCCACGGCCTATCCGCTGCTCTGCTGGTACATGTACCAGTATTACGGTGACACGCGCGTCCTCGAGGAACAGTACGACGGGCTTAAGAAATATGTCGAGTTCCTGAGGAGCCAGGCCGAGAATGGGCTCGTCAAGTTCAGCTCGTACGGCGACTGGGTGGCCCTCGAGAAATGCCCGGGGGCTATCGTTTCGTCATTCTACTATTTCTACGACGTGAAGATCCTGGCGGATGCGGCCCGGGCCCTGGGGAAGAGCCAGGACGCGGCGCTTTACGACAGGCTGGCCGGGGATATCCGGACGGCCTTCAACCGCGAATACTACAATCCGAAGACCGGAGACTACGCCGACGGGACTCAGACGGCCAACACCCTGCCGCTCTTCCTCGGGATCGCGACGGACAAGGAGGGCGGCGCCTCGGGCCGGCTCTTCGACGACATCGTCTACAAGCACAACTCGCATTTGACGACGGGGATCATCGGCACCAAATACATCATGGAGCTCCTGACGCGGAACGGGAACGCCGACCTCGCTTATGACATCGCGGTCCAGACGACCTACCCGAGCTGGGGCTACATGATCGAGAACGGGGCGACGACGCTCTGGGAGCTCTGGCAGAAGCGCGAAGGGCCGTCCATGAACTCCCACAACCACCCGATGTTCGGGAGCGTCGGGGCGTGGCTCTACAAGGCCCTGGCGGGGATCAACCTGGCCCCGGGAAGCGTCGGATTCGAGAAGATCCTCATTCAGCCTCAAATGGTCAGGGACCTGCGGCACGCGTCGGGATCCGTCCAGACCCTGCGGGGCGAAGTGGGCTGCACCTGGTCGCGGACGGACCGGAGCGTCCGAGTCGAGGCCGTTGTTCCGGTGGGGTCGGCGGCCGAGATCGTCATCCCCAAGTTCAACCTGCGGAACGTCCGGGTGACGGAAGGCGGGAAGACGCTCTGGGAGAACGGCCGGTTCGTGACGGGCGTCGAGGGAGCGGACGAGGCCGCCGACAAGGACGGCGCGGTCCGGATCAAGACCGGCTCTGGCCGTTACATTTTCGTCCTCGAGGGCGATTAATTTCGGTAACACATAACTTATTACTGAAATTATCGAAAAGCTGATCTGCTTAATAATTAAGGGATTTAGTTGTGTGTCACCGAATTAGAACAGAATGAGATTAAAAGGAGGCTAGGCATGGAGTTTCAGGAGCTCATAAAGAAGAGATACAGCGTTCGTGCCTATAGGTCTGACCCGGTTGAAGAGGAGAAACTGGCCAGGGTCCTCGAGGCCGCCCGCCTGGCGCCGACCGCGGCCAATCGCCAGGCCTTCCGCGTCCTGGTCATCCGGACGAAGGGGCGGGAGGAGGAACTGCGACGCATCTATGGACGCAACTGGTTCACCCAGGCGCCCCTCGTCCTGGCGGTCTGCGCCCTGCCGGGCGATGGCTGGGTCAGGAAAGCCGACGCCTGGAACGCTGCCGAGGTCGACGCGACGATCGCCATGACCCATCTCGTCCTGGCCGCCGCCGACGAAGGCCTGGGAACGTGCTGGATCGCGGCCTTCGACCCGGGGGCGGCCCGCGAAGTCCTGGGATTGCCCGGGGGCGTGGTCCCCTCGGCGTTCACGCCCCTGGGTTATCCCACCGATTCCCGTCCTCCGAAAAAGCGCAAGCCCATCAGCGAGCTCGTCCGTCACGATCGCTGGTGAGGCCGGCTCCCCCCGGACGAGGGGTCATCTTAGATGAGCCGTATTCCAGTCCGCTCTAGCGGCTAGCCTTGGAAGTTCCCATCGTTCCCTTGAAAAACGGCAACGAAGGCGATAAACTGAAAATTCAAGAGTCAGTCCTGAGAAAGAGCTGCCCATGAAAGCCCGTTTCCTCTTTTTGTCCCTCGTTTCTCTCCTGGCGGCCTTCCCGGCCGTGGCCGGCGGGGTCAGCGTCAAGGACCTCCCGCCCTACTACCGGAAGTGGCTCCAGGAGGAGGTTGTTTACATTATCTCCCCCAAGGAAAAGGACGTCTTCCTCCAGCTGACGACCGACCACGAACGGGAGCTCTTCATCGAGGCCTTCTGGAAGGCGAGGAACCCGGACCCGGCCGCCGCGGAGAATGCCTTCAAGAAGGAGCATTACCGCCGGATCCAGTACGCCAATCTGTGGTACGGGCGGGGCCTTGCCGCAGGCGGCTGGCGCTCCGACATGGGACGCGTGTACATCATCCTGGGCGAACCGAAGCAGATCCAAAAGTTCGAGAACGAGCAATCAGTCTACCCGATAATCATATGGTTCTACGAGGGGATGGCCGAGTACGGGCTCCCCAATGCGTTCAATGTCGTCTTTTTCAAGAACTACGGGGCGGGGGACTACATCCTCTATTCTCCCGTCCGGGACGGCCCCCAGAAGTTGATGCCAAACTACGCCGGCGATCAGACGGATTACCTCCAGGCCTTCGCCTCATTGCAGAATATCGACCCGAACATCGCCGAGGTCTCGCTGACGCTCATCCCGAATGATTACTTCATCGGGATGAACCCCTCCATCGCGTCCGACATCCTCATCGGGAAACAGATCCCGGCCGCCGCGTACGAAAAGGTCAAGAGTGAATACGCGGAGAAGCTCCTCAAGTACAAGGATGTGATCGATGTGGAGTACACGGCCAACTACATCTCCAGCGACGCCCTGGTCCAAGTCTTCAGGGACGAGGCGGGCGGGGCCTTCGTCCACTACCTCATCGAGCCCTCCAAGTTCACCATCGAGCAGTTCGAGGGCGTCTATCGGACGATCCTCAATGTCAACGGCATCGTCTCGGATGCCAAGGGGAACACGGTCTATCAGTTCGACCGATCCATCCCCCTCGAGTTCAACCTGGACCAATTCGCCAAGATCAAGGACCGTCTGGTCTCCTTTGAGGATATCTTCCCTCTCGTCGACGGCGACTACAAGCTCAGCGTGCTCTGGAAGAACACGGTCTCCAAGGAATTCACGTCGGTCGAAGCAACGCTCAGGGTCCCCCCGGCCGGGACCCTCACGATGAGCTCGCCGCTCCTCGCGAACAGGGTCGTCCGGAATCCCGAATTCCTGACCAAAACCAAGCCGTTCACGGCCGGCGGCATTGAGCTCATGGCCTCGCCGCGGAATGATTTTGCCGCTCCGGACATAATGTCGATCTACTTCCAGCTCGACGGCCTGACCGACGGCATCAAGAAAGCCGGGAGGCTGGAGTTCACGATCACGAAGGAGGAACAGGCTTTCAAGTCCTTCACCAAGGCCCTCAAGGAATACGGGGACCCGGGCCGTATTCTCGAGGACGTCCCCCTGGCCGATTTCCCACCCGCGTATTACACGGTGAAGGTGGCCCTCTTCGACGCGAACAAAACAGAGCTCGTATCCGGAAAAGCATCGTTTTATATCACCCCCAACAAGTCCGTTCCCCGGCCCTGGATCCTCTATGCCCCGCTCCCCCCTCCGGGAGACCCCTATTTCGCGAATGCCCGGGGCATGCAGTACCTCCGCCTCCAGGACCTCGGGAAAGCCCGGCCGCTCCTCGAGGACGCGTACCGTAGGGAGCCCGACTCGGTCGAGTTCGCCCTCGACTTCTGCCGGGCCCTTTTTGCCGCCAAGGACTATGAAGGTCTCAAGAAAGTCGCCCTGCCGTTCTACGCGGAACGGAAAAAATACGAATTCGCCCAGTTCCTCGGCGAGTCCTCCCAGGCGTTGGGGGATTATGCCCAGGCCATCGTCTATTACAAGGATTACCTGAGCTCCTTCGGGACAAACCTCCATGTCCTCAATGCCGTCGGCGAGTGCTATTTCAGGGCCGGGGACATCCCCCAGGCGCTGACGGCCTGGAAAAAATCCCTGGAGATCAACCCCAAACAGGACGAGCTCAGGAAGCGGGTCGACGAGGTCCAGGGGAAGGTCAAGGAGAAGCGATGAGGTCATGGCGCGGAGGCTTGCTTCTCTGCCTGGGCCTGGCCGCCATCCTGGCCGCCTGCGCTTCGGCCGGGATCGAAAAGGGGCTGGATCCTGAGAGCCGGGAGTTTTTCTCGAAAGTCCGGCTCATCATCACGCCCGAGGAGCGCCGGACGTTCCTGAGCCTCCCGGCGGAGAAAAGGAAAGAGTTCATCCAGGATTTTTGGGCGCGGCGGGACCCGACGCCGGGAACGCCCAAGAACGAATACAAGGAAGAGTATTTCCGGCGGATCGAGCAGGCCAACCACCTGTTCTCGGGCGGAGGGTCGCCGGGCTGGCTTCAGGACCGGGGAAGGGTCTATATCACCCTCGGACCACCGGACACCAGGGAGACCTATCCCCGGGGGATGACGTTTTACGGACTGCCCACGGAGATCTGGTGGTACGGGTTCTTTTCGATCATCTTCGTCGACGAGCGCTGGGTGGATGACTACCGACTTGATCCCCAAAGCGCCATGCAGATCGGCGAGATCAACACGGCTCAGCAGCAGTGGAATGAAGCCCGGGAAAAGATGCCGAAAATGACGCCGGGAGGGGCGCCGCCCGAGCTCAATGTGAAGGTCCAGAAGGGTCCGACCGGAGGCGCGAGCATCCTGATCACACTTCCGTACAGGAATATCTGGATGAAAGTCCAGGGCGACCGGTTCCAGGCAACTCTCGAGCTAACGCTGAAGGTCCTCGACGCTTCGGGTACCGAAGTCTGGAAGTCCACGGAGAAATATCCCCTCGACATCCCGGAAAATCGCCTGAAAGAAGTCTTGGTCACAAACTTCGAGATCACCGTCTCCGCGCCTCTCAGCCCCGGCGTCTACACCCTGAACCTCAGCCTGACGAACGCCAACGATGGGAGTCGGGCCGAGGTCAAGCAGAAATTCGAGATCTGAAAAAAACCCGCTAGGAGGGTTTTTTCTTGCGGTAAGACGCCCAGGCTGTGGCCAGGAAGAACCAGCCGAGCGAGGCAAGGAGCAGGGCCAGCTTGAATCTCGCCTCGGGCAGGATCCCGAGAAAGAAAAGGACGGGCGCCGCGAGACACAGGCCGAGGCTCAGGATCGAGAAGAAAGCCAAAAGGATCTTCATCAACGTCCCTCCCCCGTGGCCGTTGGCGTCTCTCCGCCGGCGACAAGGCCTCGCCGCCCGGACCGCGGTCTCCCTTCCTGGATCGCCGTCAGCCCCGTATAGGACCCCGCGGCAATGAACCAGCCGGGGAGCCACTTGAAGTAAAGGTGGATCGGCAGGAGGAAACAGACGGCGAGCGTTCCCAGCCAGACCGCGAGGACGGCCCAGTTGAAGGCCCAACCCCTCTTTTCCGCCCTGAGCTGCTCGATCCCGAGGAGCGGGAAGATCCAGTGTTCGGTGAAGACGATCGCGCCGACCGGCATGAGGACCAGGCCGTAGATCGCCACGTAATCCAAGAGCTTCAGGAAAAACACGGGAAAGCAGGCCAGCACGGTCGTCGCCGCCCCGGCCAGCAGGGTGATCCTCCACCGCGGCCAGTTGGGGGTGATCGCCTGAAGGGCTAGCCCGGCCCGGTAAAGCGTCGGGTTGGCGGTCGTCCAGCCGGCCAGGACCACGGCTCCGATCCCCGCCGCGCCGGCCGCCTCGAAAGCCATCCGCCCGGGGTCCATCTGCCGGCCGATGGCCGCGACCATGATCCCCGAGCAGATCCAGGCCAACATGTGCCCGGGATACATTCCGAAGGCCGTGTACAGCCCGTAGGTCCATTTCCTGGCGTACCGGAACAGGGCCATGTCCGAAAGGCCCACGTGCATGGCCAGGTTGCAGAACCAGGCGAAGAACATGATGTGCCAGAAGCCGAATTTTTCCTGGCCGGCCACGGCGACGCCGTTCCAGACCTTCGTTGAAAGCACCTGCCAGAGGTTCGCGAGGTTCCGCTCGACCCCGAGCTTCGGCAGGACGGCCACAGCCGCAGCGACAAAGATGGCGAAGATCCACGGGGAGCAAACCTCGGCGAACCGGCTCAGCTTCTCGAACCCCAGGATGGCCATGGTCGTGAACGCCGCCCCGAAGACAAAGACGATGGCTACCCAGCCGGCGCTCGTCGGCAGGATCGCGTCCAGCGCCGGGACCCGGATCCCAAAGAGCAGACCTACGGCCGTGGCCGAGACCGAGATCATGGCCCCGGCGAGGATGCAGTACAGGAAGGCGTTGGCGATGTTGTAGATCAGGGTGACGCCTGAACCAGCGATCTTCCGCAGGTACCAGTAGAGCGTCAGGCGCGTCCGGACCGCGATCGGGGCGCAGATGAACGTCCAAGACAGGACGGCCAGGAGGTTCCCGAAGAGGAGCCCGAGGAGAAGGTCCCGGGCGGTGATGCCGTGGAGGACGAAGAACGCGCCGATGACGAACTCGGTCGCGGCCACGTGCTCGCCGGCGAAGAGCCCGGCGAACTTCCCCCCGACTGGAACTTATTCGGAGAGACGGGCTCCCGGTCGAACTCGTAGAGCCGGTCCATGGCCGAAGAGAACTTCGCCAGCCGCTCAGCCATGAAGGGGCTCCCTCTGCATGGAATCGGTCATTCGCTCCTCCTTCCCGGCCACGATCCCCCCATATTTACATCAGGAGGCAGGCGGAGACAAGACCTGAAATGGTCGGGACCCGGCCTTTATTTCTTCCCGCGGCGGGATTATAATTCCCTCACACGGAGGGAAACGTGAAAACAAAGGCCGTCATGAAGGCCAAGGCCCTGTCCAAGGCCCGGACACTCGAGCTCCTCAGGAGGGCCCGGATCGTCCTCACACTCTTTGAAAAGGACAATATCGAGGTGACCGACCTCGGACTCGGTGACCTCCGGCACATCGGCTTCCAGGTCGCGGTCTACGAGAACAACGACCGCTACTGCGCCAAGGAGCTGGTCCTCCTCCCCCGTCAGACCTGCCCGGAGCACCAGCATCCCCCGATCAACAACCGGAACATCGGCAAGCAGGAGACCTTCCGCTGCCGCTTCGGAGAGATCTATCTCTACGTGGCCGGCGACCGGACGCCGAGGCCGCGGGCGAGGGTCCCGAAAAAGCATAAGCGCTATCTCAAAGTCTGGCACGAGATCATCTTGCGGCCCGGCGACCAGTACACCATCGCTCCGAACGGACTCCATTGGTTCCAGGCCGGCGACAAGGGGGCCGTCGTCTCCGAGTTCTCCTCGACGAGCACCGACGAACGGGACATCTTCACCGACCCGCACATCCGGCGGGTCAAGTGACGACCCATCGGACATGGGGATAGCCAAGGGGTTCCTTACGCGGTTCCGAGACCTCGAGAACGATCCTCGAAAAGTCCCGGATCTGAAGTCCGGCCCCCGGTCAACGGTCTTTCATCGGACGACGAATTCCACGGTCGCGGACGAGGTCGAAGGACCGCCCTTCGCCTTGGCGACGACCTGGAGGTTGTAGCTGCCGGGCCGGAGCTCGCCCGTCCCGAGCTCCAGCAGGGTGAGGACGGTCCGGCCGTCCCGCGACCTCTTGAGCACCGAGACCGGGAGATCGGCCCGGGCTTGGGAGGCCGCCCCCGCGAGTGAGGCGGAGAAATCGAAGTCCGCGTCCGGAACGTCCGCCGAGCAGCGCACGGCCGCGAAAACCTTGGCCAGCCCGGTGGGCACGTCGCCGACCAGGGGAGCGTAAGAGTCCGGGTCGTAGGAGAACAGGGACGACAGGGAACCGGCTTCCGAAGCCGCCAGGTCCTTGGACCGGGGGTCGAGGGTCAGGAGGAGCGGCGGGTCGAGGACGATCGGTCCGGCCGATGCCCCGGGGATGACGAGCGCGGCCGAGCCCCTGGCTCCCCTCCCCGTCTCCATGTTGCGGAGGACCAGGCGGCACGTGAAGCGGCCGGGCTTGACGCTGAGGAGGAATGTGGGGAAAAAGGTCTCCTTCCCGGCCTTGTCCTCGGGGAGGGTCAGCTTGAACCTCTTGATCAGGGCGATGTCTCCGTTCTCGTCGAGGAGGAGAAGGTAAGCCTCGGACTTCCCGCCGAGGACGTCGGCCTGGGCAGTGCTCGAGGCCCGGGCAAAGGCCACGAGCTCCGGCGATCCCCTGACGGTCACGGCCATCGCCGCCACAGGGACCTCCTCCGGGACCTGGAACTGGGGATTTTCGCTCAGGGCCAGGTCGGTCACGTGGAGCAGCTTCTCGAAGCTCGAATACTCGGTGTAGGGCTTGGGGCTGAAATAACCGCCTTGGGCTAAAACTTCGCAGCCCTTGCGAGTGACGCGGACCTTGATCTTGTGGAACTTGCCGTCCCATTTCTCATTGACGGAATAGCCCAGGACATAATAGGCGCCCGTGACGTTCTGGATGCTGTCCAGGCTCTTCCTGTAGTCCACGGTGTTGGCGAAAAACCTCCCGCCCGTGCCGGAGGCAAATTGGCGGAGGGAATCCGCCCCCTCGAGCTCCTCCGCGATCGCGCTCGACCCCTCGATATCGGAGATGTCCGACCCCTTCTGGCCGCGGGACACGTCCAGGGCGTAGACCGGACTGTTGGACGCCTTGAACTGCTCGAGCATGGCCGTGAAGTCCCACCGGAGCCCCGTGTCCGCCTGGGCGGCGTCATAGCTTCTCATCTGCGCGGCCAGCTGATCCACGGTCGACCCGCTGACGGGCCCGGCCCCGCCCTTTTTCCCGTACAGGACCTGGCGGGAGAGCCCGCCCGAAAAGAGGATGACGTTCTTGGTGCCGGGGATGTAGCGGATCACCCGGGCGAAATTATCGAGGCTCATGACGAAGTGCCGGGCCCGTTCGACGTAGCTCTGGCGGGTCCCGTCGTCTACCTCCCGACCCGTCTGGAGCTTGGCCTGCTGCTGGAAAAAATCTTCCCCGGAGGCTTCGCCGGTTCCCGCCCTCGGGGGCCGTTCCTGGAGATCGACCGTGAAGATGTAGTCGGAGAGGTTTTCGGCCCGCCCGGTGAGCCGTTTCAGCCCGAAGCCGTCCACGATCCGGCGAATCTTCATGTGGTCGGTCGTCAGATACTCGTGGAGGACAAGGCCCCGAAGCGCCGTATAGGTCAGGAGTCCCACCTCGTCGGCGGGCTGGACCTTCGTGTCGAGGAAGTGGAGGCCGGCGTTCTTGGCCTTGAGGACCCCGTGGGCGTCCATGAAGCCGAAATCGAAGAGCAGGAAGAATTTCCGGCTCATCCGGGGACCGGGAGAGGGAAGGCCCGAAGACTCTTCCGGCTCGCCCAGGAAATGTTTCTCGAAATGGGTGACCGCGACGGTCCGGCCGTTGTCGCTGACCTCGAACTCGTCGGCCTTGAGATCGCTCGCCGGTTGACCGCCCTTGGCCGTTACGTACACCTGGACGAGCTTGAGAGTGACACTGATGTCGTAGCGGAGGGGTTTTTGAAGGTCGGGCTGGCCCTGGCCCTCGGAAGCGCCGCAGAGGGCGAGAGTGAGGATCACGATGCCGGGGAGGAGACCCCGGGACGTGGGGACCTTCCCGGAGACCGAAGCGGACCTTAGGCTCATGTCCAGCGCTCCCGGTGAATTCGAGCCGGCAAGGACATTCTAACAGAATATGAATAAGAGGGACAGTCCTCGCCAGAGGGCTGTCCTTCTTAGACTTGCGCCGGCTTCCGCTTCTTGAACTTGCCCTCGAAGTTGTCGAGGACGACATAAAAGACCGGGACGATGACGAGCGTCAAGATGGTCGAGGAGATGAGCCCGCCGATGATTGTGAAGCCGATCCCCGCACGGAAGTTCGAGCTCGCGCCGATGCCGAAGGCGACCGGGATCATGCCGAGGATCATGGCCAGAGACGTCATCAGGATGGGCCGCAGCCGCGTCGCGCCGGCTTCGAGGACGGCCTGCGTCCGCTCCATTCCCCTTCGCCTCAGCACGTTCGTGTAGTCGATGAGCAGGATGGAGTTCTTGGTGACGAGCCCCATGAGCATGATGAGCCCGATGAAGGCGACCATGTCGAAGAGCTTGTTGGCGAGGAGGAGCCCGAGGACGGCCCCGATGATCGACAGAGGGAGCGCCAGCATCAGGGCGAAGGGCTGCAGGAACGAGGCGAACTGGGAGGCCAGGATCATGTAGACGAACACGACGGCCAGCGCGAGCGAGAGGGTCAGGGTCTGGAACATCTCGGCGTTCGTCTCGACCTGGCCCCCGAAATCGTAGGTCACGTCCTTGGGGAGATTGAGAGCGCTTAGCCGGCCCTGGATGTCTCGCGTGAGCACGTTCATGGCCGCCCCCTTCAGGATATTCGATACGACGGTCACCTGCCGGACCCGGTCCTTTCTTTTGATCTGGGTCGGGCCGTTGACCACCTTGAACCGGGCCACCTGGTCCAGGGTGATCATCCCGCTTCTAAGGGTGGGGATGTAGACACGGGACAGCCGGTCGAGGTCCAGGCGCGTGTCGTCGGCGGCCAGGACCCGAATGTCGAAGAGCTTCTCCCCCTGCCGGAAGCGGGACGCGATATCGCCGTCGACGAGGCTGCGCATGACCGAGGCCACCTGCAGGGTGCTGACCCCGAGCTGCGAGGCCCGCTCCCTGTCGATCTGGATCTGGATCTCGGGCTTGGGGGGCTTGTAGTCGGAGTTCAGGTCGACGAGCTGCGGGATTTGGGCGAGCGAGGTCCGGATCATGTCGGCCGCCGTCGTCAGGCTCTCCAGGTTCGTGCTCTTGATGTTGATCTGGATCGGGAGCTGGGCGAAACTTTGGGCCGCGCTGCCGGCGATCGACATCGATTCCTGAAACGTCAGCTTGGCGCCGGGGATGCCGGCCAGCTTGGGCCTCAGGGCGTCCTGAAATTCGTCGGACGTCCCCTGCATTTTCAACTTGACGTTGACGGTGGCCTCGTCGGAGGCGCCGTCCGTCGTGCCGATGACCGAGAAAATGTCTTTGATCTCAGGTTCGCCCCGGAGGATGTCCTCGATCGCTCGGACGGTCCGCTCGGTGCTCTCAAGGGAGCTCCCCGAGGCCACCTGGACCTTGATGTTGAACTCGGGACGGTTGCCGTGCGGAATCCCGCCGATCCCCACCAGGGTGAAGAGCCAGCCGCTCAGGGCGAAGATCGCCAAGGTAATGAGGATGACGCTTTTCCGGTGGCCGACGGCCCACTTGAGGATCGGGCGATAACCGCGCCCGAGGCTCTCGTAAACCCGGGTCACGGAGGCCATGAGCCTGGCCGAGAGGGAGGTCCGGCCGTTTTGCCGTCCCTCCTTGAAGAAATACGCGGACAGCATCGGGGCGAACGTAAAAGCCTCGAAGAGCGAAATGAGGACCGCGGCCGCGATCGTGATGCCGAACTGCTTGAAGAACTTGCCGGCGATCCCGGTCGCGAAGCCCACGGGCAGGAACACGGAGACGAGGGTCAGGGTCGTGGCCAGGACGGCCAGTCCCACTTCGGCGGTCCCTTCGCTCGCCGCCTGCATGGGTTGCTTGCCGAGCTTCTCCATGTGCCGGAAGATATTCTCCCGCACGACGATCGCGTCGTCGATGAGGAGGCCGATGGAGAGGCTCAGGGCGAGAAGGGTGATGACGTTGATCGTGAAACCGAGAACGAACATGACGGCATAGGTCCCGATGACGCAGACGGGCAGCCCGGCGATGGTGATGAGGGTATTGCGCAGGTCGCCGAAGGACAGGAGGACGACGAGGCCGGCCAGGATGGCGCCCTCGATGAGGCTCTTGAGGACGTCGTCGCGCGACTCCTTGATGAACACCGACTCGTCCGTGGACTGCTTGATGTCGAGGTCGGGAAAGGCCCGGCCGATCCGGACCATGGCCGCCTTGACGTCCTCGGCCACCTTGACGGTGTTCGTCCCGGACCGCCTCTGGACGACGAGGGTCACGTTTTCGACCCCGTTGACGCGGGAGATCGTCTGCCGCGTTTTGTTGCTGTCGCTGACCGCCGCGATGTCCCTGAGGTAGATCGGGTTGCCGCCGGGGTTGGCCACGATGACCCGGTTGATCTCGTCCACCTCGCGGAACTCGGCCTTGGTCCGGATCAGGAAGTCGTAGTTCTGCTGGGTGATGCGGCCGGCCGGGAGGTTCAGGTTTTCGGACCGGATGGCCTGGCCGACCTGGGCCAGCGACAGGTTGAAGAGCGTCAGCTTGTC